>SVTR01000025.1:24155-52503 GCA_015063685.1 Oscillospiraceae bacterium
TTATGCGTGAAACAGTGAACTTTGGTTCGGGATTTCTGTACTTTCACGCGCATCTCTATTGTTCCGCCGCTTTGCGGCGTCGCAAATAAATTTTATATTCGACCGTGTCGCTCGCGACAAAAATGGGTTGGGTCCCATTTTTAGGGAGAATTATGCGTGAAACAGTGAACTTTGGTTCGGGATTTCTGTACTTTCACGCGCATCTCTATTGTTCCGCCGCTTTGCGGCGTCGCAAATAAATTTTATATTCGACCGTGTCGCTCGCGACAAAAATGGGCTGGGCCCCATTTTTAGGGAGAATTATGCGTGAAACAGTGAACTTTGGTTCGGGATTCCTGTACTTTCACGCGCATCTCCATTCTCGCAGATCACTCAATGTTCTGGATCTGCTCGCGGATCTTTTCCAGTTCACTTTTGATTTCAGCCACGGTGTGCGCCATATCGGCATCCGAGCATTTGGAGCCGATGGTATTCACCTCGCGGTTGGTTTCCTGTAGCATAAAGTCAATGCGGCGTCCCACGGGCTCTACCGAGCGGAACAGCTCCTCCAGGGCATCAAAATGGGAGGCCAGGCGCACCAGCTCCTCGTCAATGGCCACGCGGTCGGCGTAAATGGCGCATTCGGTAATGACACGGCTCTCATCCAGGATCAGGCCGTGATCGTCCATGACGTTTTTGAGTCGCTCCTCAAAGCGGGAACGATAGCTTGCGATGTTGGTCTTGGTGGCGGCGGCCAGGGTTGCCGTCATATCTCTCACACCGGCCAGCTTGCCGAGAAGATCCTCGGACAGGCGAGCACCCTCCCGCTCACGGGCGGCCATAAACTGCGTTGCGGCCTCGGTGAGCACGGGCAGGATCCAAGCCCAAACGGTATCGTCATCTGCGGCCTCTTCCTTGACGGGTACCATCACCCCGGGCAGGGTCAGCAGACGGGCAGCGGTCAGGTCGTTGACAACCCCCACCTCTTGCTCCAGCTTTCGGGCGGCCTCCACATATCTGCGTGCGGCATCAAGATCAGGCTCCAGAATGGCCGCGGACTTATCACCGATTCCCGCGTCTGTCAGGGTAACCGTCACGTCCACCTTACCGCGGGTGATGCCCACGGCAGCCAGGGTGGTCTTGATTCTCTCCTCCAGGCTCACATAGGAGCGGGGCAGGCGGATGCTCCAGTCCAGATATCGGTTGTTGACCGAGCGCAGCTCCACAGAGATCTCTTTACTCTCCGCTGTGACCACGGCGCGGCCGAAGGCAGTCATGCTTCTCATGGGCAGGCTCCTTTGACTCAAAGATAATAACAGCTCACACGTTAGCGATAGATAATTATATTTTACAACATTTTTTAGGCTTTGTCAATGGTGATAAGAAATTTTTTGTGTTTGTCCCCAAAAAATTTTCTCGCTTTTCAGCCCCTTCGAGCGAGGAAAACCCGTTTTTTTCTACCTTTCTCTTTTATTGCACAAAAATTTCACCGAAAAATCATGACGAATTTACCCATATGTATTACCTGTTCATAGAATAGTTACAAAATTGTGTTATAATATAGGATGAATTATTGTCCGCCCGAGAAAAAGCGGACGCAAGTAACGTTCGGGAACGCCACCCGAAGAGAAAGGATCATCTTCTATGATAAAGATCGAGCATCTCATTAAAAATTACGGCACCAACTGCGCGGTGGACGACATCAGCCTGACCATCAACGAGGGCGAGATCGTTGGCTTCCTGGGTCCCAACGGCGCGGGGAAGTCCACCACCATGAATATTCTGACAGGTTATTTGTCCTCCACGTCGGGACGGGTCAGCGTGGCAGGGGTAGACGTTTTGAACGATCCCCTGGGCGCAAAAAAGCAGATCGGCTATCTGCCCGAACAGCCCCCCCTGTATCTGGACATGACTGTGGACGAGTACCTGAATTTTAACTATGAGCTCAAAAACTGCAAGCTCAGCCGCGCGAAGCATCTCCGGGAGGTCTGCGAGGTGGTGCGCATCGGCGACGTTCGCGGACGCGTCATCAAGAATCTGTCCAAGGGCTACCGCCAGCGTGTGGGTATTGCGGGCGCTCTCATCGGCAACCCCCGCGTCATCATCTTCGACGAGCCTACGGTAGGTCTCGACCCCAAGCAGATCATTGAAATCCGCAACCTGATCCGTTCTCTCGGCAAGGATCACACGGTCATCCTGTCCACCCACATCCTGCAAGAAGTACAGGCCGTCTGCGACCGCATCGTCATCATCAACAAGGGGCGCATCGTGGCCGACGAAAAGACCGAAAACATCACCCGTGTCATCGAAAGCAGCCGCCGCTTCAACGCCAAGATCTGCGGCCCCCAGGCACAGGTGTTGTCCATGCTGAGGTCCTTCCCCGGCATTGCCTACTGCGAGGCTTTAGCTGAGCGAGACGGTGACGCCATCACCTACATGATCGAAAGCAATCCCGGTGTGGATATCCGCAAAAAGCTGTTCTTCTCTTTGGCTGAGGAGGGATGGGCGCTCATCGGCCTGGAGGCTCTGGGCCTTTCCCTGGAGGACATCTTCATCACCGTTGTCAACAAGTCCGACGAGGACGACGCCCCCACCCGCTACAGCCGCCGTCAGAAGACCCGCGCCCGCAGCAACATCGAGTCGCAGGTCGCCTCCGATCTGTATACCCAGGCGGGCAAGAAGCGCGCCGAATCCTCTTCTCTCGGACTGGACGACGAATCCTGACCCTAAAGCGTCTCCAAAAACGAATTCCGCCACAAGCGCACCCAAAGAAAATATTTTGAATCTCCCGAAAGGAGCCTCTTATGCTTGCCATTTACAAAAAAGAGCTCAGATCTTATTTCATCAATCCCATCGGCTACATCTATACCGGCATTTTCCTGGCTGTTGCCGCGCTGATCTGCTGCTTCACCACATACCTCAGCTCCAGCTATGACGTCTCGGTGTATTTCGTCTACATGATGTACGCCTTCGTCATCCTCATCCCCCTGCTCACCATGCGCCTCTTCGCGGAAGAGCGAAAGCTCCGCACCGAGCAGCTGTTGCTCACCGCTCCCGTAACCATCACGGGCATGGTCATGGGCAAATTCCTGGCGGCGCTGACCCTCTTCGCCTCCACCCTGCTGGTGTCCTGTATCAACTTTCTTCCCCTGGCCGTCATTGCTGACGCCGAGCGCTCGGGCGCTACCTACGAGTATTACCACACGGGCATCGTGGCCGGTGAGCTGGTGGGTTGCCTTGTGAGCCTGCTGCTCCTGGGCGCCGCCTTCATCGCCATCGGCACCTTCATCTCCGCCCTGACCGAAAACCAGCTGGCCGCCGCCGTCATCACCATCGCGGTGATCTTCGGCATGATTGGTCTCAGTATGCTCAACAACCTCATTGACGCTTACTGGCTCCGCACCATCATCTCCTGGGTCTCGGTGTACTCCCGCTTCGGCAACTTCACAAACGGTCTCTTTGACTTTGCCGCCATCTTCTACTATGCTTCCATTTGCTTTGTGTTTATCTTCCTGACCATCCGCGTGTACGAAAAGCGCAGATGGGGTTGATGACAAATCATATCACGAGAGGAAGAAAAACATGCCAAAAGTTACGTCAAAAAAGAAACTGCGCTATGGCAGCGTCTCCGTCCTTCTGACGGTGGCGGTGGTGGCCGCGGCGATCCTGTCCAACGCCATCATCACAGCTCTGGCCATGCGCTACGGATGGTTCATCAATATGAACCCCGACTATATCTACCCCGTGACCGACACCTGCTATACCTTCCTTGACACCTACGTCATGGAAGAGGATACGGGGGATCACAAAATTGAGCTCATCTTCTGCGACGACGAGGAGGAGATCCGCGCCGACAGTACCCAGACCATGGTTCTGGGTACCGCCCTGGAGCTGGAGGAGCATTATCCCGATCGGGTGAAGGTCTCCTTCCTGAACGTGTGGGAAAATCCTAAGCTGGCCCGTTCCTACGGCGTCTCCGCCTCCACCGACGTGGTGGTCAAGTGCGACGAGGCCTTCCGCGTTTGTACCCTGAAGGATTTCTTCAGCTTCTCGGTGGACGATGCCGCCACGCCCACGGCCTACAACGGCGAAAAGCGCTTTGCCGTTGCCATGAAGGCGGTTGTCTCTCCCGATGCTCCCGTGGCCTACTTCACCCTGAACCACGGAGAGTCCTTCCCCGACTATTCCCTGCTCTTTGCCGCTACCGACGCGGGCTATATGGTCAATTATCTGGACACCCTGTCCTTTGACATCCCCGAAAATTGCGGTCTTTTGGTCACCTACAACCCCGCCCAGGACTTTACGGTGATGGACGGTGTTTCCGGCACCTCTGAGATCGACAAGCTGAAGGACTACATGGACGAAGGCGGCAAATATATGGTCTTTGTCTCTGCCGACACCTTCAACGCCGGCGGCTTTGCCAATCTGGAGGGCTTCCTCTCCGAATGGGGCGTCACCTTCGATCACAGAGAGGGCAGCACCGGCGTGGAGGAATGCAACGCCATCCGCGACCTGAACCACGCCTTGTCCACCGACGGCTATACCCTGGTGGGTAAGATCCCCGAGACCGGACGAGCCGCTGAGATCATGGCCGACATTGACGGCACCGTCCGTCTGGCCAACGCCACCGCCATCACCCCTGCCAAGGGCTTTACCGCCGACGGCGAGGGCAGCTACATCAGCGGAGACTACCTGATGACCCCTCTCCTGACCTCTCACACCGGTGCTGAGGCCTGGGCAGGCGGACGCGCCGTCGCCCGCACCGATGAAGGCTTCCCCCTCATCACCCTGACCACCAACAACGAAAGCAACGGCCACCTGTTGGCCTGCACCTCCACCGACTTTGCGTCCGAGGTGACCATGCAATCCGCGGCCTATGATAACGCCCCCTTCCTGCTCACCGCCATCGGTGCCATGGGCAAGGACGACACGCCCGTGGACATGAACAGCCAGCCCTTTGCTGAAACCACCATCTACACCCTGACCAGAACCGACGCACGGAACATCACGGTGGCTCTCACCGCCATTCCCGCCGCGGTTGTGCTGGTCGCGGGACTCATCGTACTGATCCGGAGGAAATTCGCATGAAACATATTGAAAATCGCTCCGGCCGTCTGGGTCGCCGTGCCCTGTTTTCCCTGATTACGGCGCTTGTGTTGGTGTGCGTCATCCTTTTGAATCTTTTGGTCTCCGTGCTGGGTCAGGAGAATCTCTGGCAGATAGACGAGACCGTCAACCGCTATACCAACCCTTCCATGAAGCATCTGACCCTCTACACCCCCACCGAGCCCTTCGTCAAGCTCATCGGTGACAGCGCCATCCCCATGGTGGATCAGATCAACGAGGATCGAGCCGCCAACGGAGAGGATCCCATCACCATCAACATCATCTTCTGCGCCGACAGAGACGTGGTTTGGAACCACGATCAGATGCGCTACGTCCTCTACACGGCTCTGCAGCTGGAAAAGGAATACAAGCAGCACATCTCCGTTTCCTTTATCAATATCAACAAGAATCCCTCCGCCGTGCAGAAGTACAAGGCCACCTCGGCCACCCGCATCTATTCCTCCAACGTCATCTTTGAGTTCGGCACCGAGTACCGCGTGTATTCCCTGAATAATTTCTTCGTCAAAAACGAGAATTCCGCTACCCCCTGGGCCTACAACGGAGAGAAGCATTTCGCCAACGCCATCCTGGCCGTGACCCGCGCGGAATCTCCCGTGGCCTGCTTCCTGTCCAATCACGGTGAAAACGTGGAGGGCATTTCCGCTTTCCGCGAGCTGGTGGAGAAATCCGGCTACATCGTGCAGGATCTCAATCTCGAAACCGACAACATCCCCGAAAACTGCCGCCTGCTCATTTCCTACGATCCTCAGACCGACTTCCGCGCCTTTGGCAACATGGGCGAGGCGGAGGTGTCCGAGATCGACAAGCTGGACAAATACCTGGACGGTTGCTTCTCCTTCCTGCTGTTCGTGGACAACAAGACCCCCGAGCTTCCCAATCTGGAGGAGTATCTGGAGGAGTGGGGCGTGACCATTGCCCGCGGCACGGTTGATGGTAAAGAGGAAAATTACACCATCCGCGACACCGTGGAAAAGCTGGACAAGGACGGCTACACCCCCATCGCTACCTACGCCACCGCGGGTCTTGGCGCCTCTATCACCTCTGATATGAGAGAAAACGCCTACCCCGCCAAGGTGATCTTCCCCCAGGCCACCGCCATTTCCATGGCACACGCCTACAAGTACACCTACGTAGCCGCCGATGAGACCGCCGGCACATCCGCTTACCGCTTCGGCACCTATTACCGCAACGGCATCACCCGCTACTTCAACGACGTATTCCTGGGCGGCGCCAACGCCGCGGCCGAGGTCTGCGGTCAGCAGTACGAAATTACCACCGAGAACAACAGCTTCCATCTCATGACGGTCACCACCGAGGAACGCGTCGTTCAGGAGACCAACTACTTCTCTCAGCAGGATCGCTCCTTCCTGGCGGTGATCGGATCCACCGAATTCGCCTCGGATCAGGTGCTCACGTCGGACGCTTACGGCAACGCGGACGTTCTCATGGCCACCCTGCGTGCCCTGGGACGAGAGGTTGCCCCCGCAGAGCTGGACATCATTGCCTTCAAGAATTATACCATGGATCTTGAGGCTTCCCTGGCAGGCGGCCTTATGGTGACCAACAGCGGTCTCATTACCACCTGTGTCTTCCTGGCCGCTATTCCCGCCCTCATTTGCTTCGGACTGGGCATTTACGTCACCGTCCGCAGAAAGTACAAATAAAGGAGCTCCCACATGCAGGATAAAGAAATAAAACTGATATTTGATCCCGGCGCAGGCACGGTGGATCTCCCCTCGGTCACAGCCTTCCGCGGCGACCGGGTGGGCGCCCTGCCTACGCCTACCCGTCGGGGCTTCGTGTTTGCCGGGTGGTACAGAGCACCCCAGGGCCAGGATGCCGAGAGCGGCGTCCGCGTGGGGCCTGACACAGTGGTAGACGATACCTTCAGCGACGAAACCGTGATCTACGCCCATTGGAGTGCCGTTCAGAAGGCACCCAAGGCTGCAAAGGGTTCGAAGGAAAAGAAAAAAACCTCCCTGGCCACCCAGAAAAAAGCCCTGTGGGCTATGGGTATTCTGGCGGTCGTGCTCATCATCGGCCTTGTGGTGGTCAATTATATCGTTTCCATTTACAGCTACACCGACACCGACGGTACCGAGTACACCATCAAGAAAAAGAACGGTGTGTACGGCCTTTACGACAACGGCAAGCTCTGTGACGTCAACGACGACGGCTATTACCTCACCCGCTTCGGCAACCAGCTCACCGTGGATCCCGAAACAGGCGAATATCAAATTTACGCCGTGGTTGACGTGGAGGGCACCGAGGTCGTGGGTGTCAATCAGCGTGTGCTCATGTTCAAGCAGCTCACCTACGACGCCTCCTCCACCAAGGACGCCTCCCGCGTCATCAAGCGCATCGACGTAACCAACCAGCACGGACGCATGGTCTTTGTCCGTGGCGAGAACAACCGCTTTTTGATCGAGGGTCACGAGGGCATCCCCTTCAGCGAGGAGCTCTTCGCTCAGCTTTCGGTAGGCTGCGGTTATACCATCTCCCTGCAACGGCTGGAAAATCCCGTCCGTCTCCCCGACGGCTCCATTGACCTTTCGGAGTACGGTCTCGTAGCCGAGGAGCGCACCCGCACGGACGAGGAGGGCAAGGAGGAGGTCTACGACTACACCCCCTCTCATTACACCCTCACCACCATGACGGGCGAGACCTACAACGTCACCCTGGGTGACCCCACCGTCTCCTCCGCAGGCTACTACGCCATGTACGAGGACAGACAGACCATCTATATCCTCGCCTCCACCAACCTGGACGCCGCCGTGCTCCAGCCCGTGGAGACCCTGGTAACCCCCCTGATCGTCTACCCCATGTCTATGAACACTTACTTCAGCGTTATGAATTTTTCCCTCCGCACCGACATAGACTACGATCAGATCGTGTATGATCTCGTCTACAAGCTGACGGACTATGATCTTTCCGCCGTGACCCCCGATCCCGAGACCGGCAAGCTCCCGCAGGAGGCCCTCGACAAGATCAAGGAGGCTGACGATCTGTTTGAAAAAATGGACGACAAGGAGGCCGTTGAGCTTTACGAGAGCATCAGAGAAAAACACTCCACCCTCATGTCCGCCTTTACCTATGTTGATATGGGCGACCGTGTGAATACCCTGGATTCCACCATTCCCTACCACATGGCCACCGAGTACATGGAGGGCTACTTCCCCAACTCGGACAACATCAGCGATGTGCTCTACAATTTGTATGCCACCACCTTTGGCGGCGTGGTGAAATTGGGCCCCACCGATGAGGATCTGGCCGCCTACGGGCTGGAGGATCCCGCTCACATTCTCTCCTTCACCTACGTTGTACCCGAGGAGGGCGGCGGTCATTTTGACAACTACGTGACCATCTCCGAAAAAACCGAGGACGGCCTGTATTACGCCTACGCTCCTGATTTTGACATGATCGTCTCTGTAGAGGAAAGCAGCTTTGCCTTCCTTGAATGGGGTCCCATCGACTGGTATGAGCGGGAATACTTCCTGGCCAACATCGCCCATTGTCAAAGCATCAAGCTGGAGAGCAACACCCTGGACGAGGCCATTCTCTTCGAGCTGGACAATTCCAAGTCGGTACAGGGGGGCGAAACCATCAATTCCGAGAACCTGGAGATCTACTATAAGGATCAGCTCATGGATTATTCCCTGGTGGTCACCAAGCCCTCGGGATCTCAGAGCACCGAGCCCGCGTCCTACAATTTCCGCCGCTTCTACCAAGCGCTGCTCACCGCCTCCGTGGAGGGCAACGCCGACCTCACCGAGGAGGAAATGGCCGCTCTGCGCGCTACCCCCGACGAGGATTGTCAGCTCAAGCTCACCGTTCACCTGAGCGACGGTGAAAAGACCCGCTACGCCGTATATCGCTTCTATCAGTACACCGAGCGCAAATCCTATATGACCATTGAGCTTCTGGATTCTCCCGACGATGCCGGCGATCCCGCCAAGGGTCAAGGTCTCTTCTACGTCTCCCGCACCTTCTGCGATAAGCTCATTGCCGACGCCCAGCGCTTCATCGAGGGCGTGGAGATCACCGTAGATTCCAAAAACTGATTTTTATCCGCAAGGGGACATATTTTATCCCCTTGCGCACCCCATTACAGAAAGGATATCATCATGGCAAAGCTTCAGATCAGAAAACTGGGGGACGAGGTGCTTCGCAAGACCTGCCGTCCCGTTGACGCCATCACCCCCCGCATCCATACCCTTCTTGACGACATGACAGAAACCATGCGCGCCGCCGACGGCTGCGGTCTCGCCGCCCCTCAGGTGGGCATTCTCCGCCGCATCGTGGTCATTGAGGTGGAGCCCGGCGTGGTTTATGAGCTCATCAATCCCAGAATCGTGGCCTTTTCCGGCGAGCAGGAGGGTCAGGAGGGTTGCCTGTCCGTCCCCGGCCGCTGGGGCATCACCCGCCGTCCTCAGCACGTGACTGTGGAGGCGCTGGATCGCCACGGCAACACCATCCAAGTCACCGGCCACGATCTTCTGGCCAAGGCCTTCTGCCACGAGCTGGATCATCTGGACGGTAAGCTCTACATCGACTGTGCCATCAGCATGAACGAGGACTGAGTCTCCCATCCGTCTCTTGAAAGGAGCCACTATGCTTCACACAAGCTCTGCCCCCAAAAGCTCCCCCGAGCCTTTGGGGGTTTACCTTCATATTCCCTTCTGCAAAAGCAAATGTCCCTATTGCGACTTTTGCTCCTTTCCCCATCCCGCCCCCGAGACCGTGACCGCCTACGTGACCCGTCTCGTGGCTTCGGTGAAAGCCTGGGGACAGGCTTGTAAGGGTCGTCCCGTGGATACGGTCTACTTCGGCGGCGGTACCCCTACCCTGCTCCCTCCCTCCGAAGCAGACCTCCTGCTTGGGGCGGTTTTTGACAGCTTCTCGGTGCTCTCCGACGCCGAGGTCACCCTGGAATGCAACCCCGCCACCGCAGATCGCGCCTGTTTGTCCCTGTGGCAAAAGGGTGGGGTCAACCGCCTCAGCATGGGCGCGCAAAGTGCGCATGCCGGCGAGCTGAAGGCCCTGGGGAGGCTCCACACCTGGGCAGACGTCTGCCGCACGGTGGAGGACGCCCGCGCCGTGGGGATCGAAAACATCAATCTGGATTTCATGATGGGCATACCCCACCAGACCCGTGAAAGCCTGCTGAAAACCCTGGAAATGGCGGTAGATCTCTCCCCCCGCCATCTCTCGGCCTACTGTCTCATGCTGGAGGAGGGCACACCCTTTGCCCTTCGGGGCGCGAAAGCCCTGGGACTGCCTGATGACGATACCGTGGCCGACCTTTACGAAGCCGCCGCGCACTTTCTCACAGGCAAGGGATACGAGCATTATGAGATCAGCAATTTTGCCCGTCCCGGCTACCGTTCGCAACACAACCTCCACACCTGGCAGGGCCGTTCCTACGTGGGGATTGGCGTGGCCGCCCACGGATACGTCAACGGTGTGCGCTACGGCAACAGCCGCGACCTGACGGCCTTCCTCGCGGGGCGGGACATCACCGAGGAGCGGGTGACCGTCACCCCCGAGGACGCCGCTCTGGAGGCCATCATGCTGGGGCTTCGTCTGTCGGACGGCGTGGATCTTGACGATCTGACAAGCCGCTATCCCCTTGTCCTATCCCAAGCATTTCTGCCCCTTTGCGATCAATTTGAAAAGCAAGGCCTTCTGCGGCGCAGGGGACAGCGAATCGCCTTGACAGACAAGGGTTTTCTCGTGAGCAATCACGTCATTGGCGCTCTGCTGGATGCCTGCGGCTGATACCGCCTGTTCCATCTCTTGGGAAAATCACGTCACCCACTTGACTTTTCGGAGTAAATCGTGTATAATAAGAGTACAAAACAAACCAAACTGTCGCGGCGATCCCCGACCCAAGCAAGCAGGGGAGAGGCCGCCGCCCAGAATCAGATAGAAAGGAAGATCATTCCATGGACGAGAAGAATCTTGAAAACCGCGACGCAATGGATGAAACCGCGCTGGAGGGTGAATACTATACCCTGACCGACGAGGAGGGCAACGAGCTCCAGTTCGAGGTCATTGGCTCTGCCGAGCTGAACGGCCAGATCTACTATGCCATGATCCCTGTAGACGATCAGCCCAACGAGGAGGGCGTATGTGAGTACGTGATCCTCAAGGCCGAGCAGGACGAGAACGGCGAGGATTTCCTGGTCTCTGTGGACGACGACGACGAGTTTGACGACGTTGCCGACTACTTTGACGACATGCTGTCCAGCGAAACCGATTACGACATCGACGCTGAGGAAAAGTAATCATATTTTCGGCTCGCGCCGCATATGCATGTTTTAATCCTGCGGAGTGCGTGATATACAAGTTTGTGACCCACATCTGATGAAAGGAGACCGACTCACGCAGTGGTTTGCAGACCTCCCGTCCCGTGCCACGGTTGACTTGTCCCGACACGGAACGGACGCTGGGAGCAGTAAAGCTGCGGATAGGTCACCGCCCTGAACAAACAGGGTTCCACCATTTGTGTACACGGCTTTGCGGGACTTATGGGCACCTTTGAAGCGCTACTGGTAGTGCGGGTTCCCTTATGAAAAAACGACTTGACGATTTTTTCGTCAAGTCGTTTTTTTGTGCGCGGTCTCCGAAGATCCCTTGCAGCCATGGATCTTTGGAATCGCAGATGCTTTATTTCACCAGGAAGCGCTTGATCTTCTTGGTGGGAGTCTTTTCAAACTCGGTATCGCGGAGCTCCACAGCCTTGACCTGCTTGAAGGAGGGCAGGCGGCGGTTGGTCTGGTTGATAGAATTGCGGATAGACTCCTGGATCAGCTCCTTGGTGGCTCCCGTGGGGAACTTGTCGGCGTTGGGATAGACCACGGCGGTGAGGATGATCTCATCGCTATCCTTGGCCTTACGACCCACCACAACCACCTCGGCGATGGTATCGATCTGCTCCAGATACTCCTCGATCTCCTCGGGGAAGACGTTCTTGCCGTTCTCCAGAACGATGACGGACTTGCAACGGCCGGTGATGAACACGTAGCCCTCCTCGTCCATATACCCCACGTCACCGGTGCGGTACCAGCCGTCCTTGGTGAAGGCGGCTTCGTTTGCCTCGGGATTGTTATAGTAGCCCAGCATGACGTTGTCACCCTTCACCTGAAGCTCACCCTCGCGATAGCCCTTCTCATTCAAAGTACCATCGGAGAAGTCATCGGATACGCGGATGCGGCAGGCAGACACGGCGGGACCCACAGAACCCCACTTGCGGTTGTAGTATCTGTCAACGCTGGCCAGAGGCGAGCACTCGGTGATACCAAAGCCCTCGCAAACGCAGATGCCGAAATCCTCAAAGGCGGCGATCAGGTCGGGATTCAGCTTGGCACCGCCGCAGATGATGTGGTCAAGTCTGCCGCCAAAGGCCGCGTGAACTGCCTTGAAAATACTGCGGCGCTTATCAATACCCATGGACATGAGAGACTTGGACAGAGCCAGACCCGTCTTGAGCGCCTTGTCCCGTCCGGTCTTTTCGGCCTCGGTCCAAATGGCCTTATACATAGTGTTGAGGAACAGGGGCACCAGCACAAGGCCCGTGGGCTTGAAGAGCTTGAAGTTTCTCATGACGTGGCGGAGAGAGTCGTTGATGCAGATCTCCATACCCAGCACCATTTCGGCCATGAGGCACATGAGCTCATAGGTGTGATGCACGGGAAGCACCGAAACGATCACGTCATCGGGATAGAAGCACACCGATTCCAGCGCGGCGTTGACCACCGAGAAGATATTCTTCTGGCAGAGCATAACGCACTTGGAGGTACCTGTGGTGCCCGAGGTAAAGAGCATCTCGGCCAGGTTCTCACGGTTGTGCAAAATGGGATAATCGTAGCCCTCACGCTCCACACGTTCACGGCCGCAGGCCAGCACCTCGTCAAAGGTGATCACCTTGTGGTCAAAATCGCTGTTGTAGGCAGGGGTCACGGGGATGAAGTACTGAATGGTGGTATCGTCCGCCTCGATGGACTTGATGAACTTCTCGTTAAAGCTCTTGCTGTACACCACGGCCTTGGCGTCCACGATGCCGAAGAACTTACGAACCTCCTCGATATCCAGCTCCTTGTCCATAGGGACCACAACGCACCCCGAAGCCAGCGCGGCCAGATAGGTGCAAAGCCACTGGGGAGAGTTGTCACCAATGACCACCACCTTCTCGCCCACCAGATTCATGGCATTGAAGGCGGCGGCAGTCTCGTGGATCATGGTGCCGAATTCGGCATAGGTCATGGAGCGAAGCTCCTTACCCTCAAAATAGCGGAAGCAGGTTCTGTCTCCGTGCTTATTGATCACGTCCACCAGGTCAACAGCATCCCAGATATGGGGTAGGTTGCGTACCAGGCGGCGGCGATTGATATGCTTACGCTTCGTATTTTCCATATTCATCTCCATTCTGCCGCGTTGTGGCGGCACAAATAAATACATTTACTGTTAACCGGGGCGGCGGCATTATGCCCCCCCTTCCGGACAGATCCCGAAAAGCCGTCCTCCGTTTGGGCACTTGGGCCTTCACAAAAATGCCATTCCGGGTCTATTTGCCTACACAAAACTTATGAAAGATCTCCGAGATCACTTCTTCTCTGACGTGATGTCCCGAAAGCTCCCCCAGGGAAGTCAAGGCCTCTCGGAGATCCTCGGCGCACAGGTCGTAGGGCAAGCTCATCGACAAGGCCTGCAGGGTACCTTCCAGAGCTTGGGTGCATCCCGAAAGGGCGGCAAACTGGCGGGCGCTGAACACGATGGCCGATGCGCCGGTATCCAGATTCTCGTCAATGAAAGCATCCTCCACCGCGGCGGTCAAAGCTCCCATACCCAACCCCATGGGGGCTGATACCCACAAAAAGGGCAGATCTCGACCGACAGCTTCCTCAAAGGGAGACCGTCCATTCGGGCAGAGATCCTTCTTTGTGAGCACATATAAGATCTTTTTTCCCCGCTGTGCTTCCAGATCTCGCAGCAGGAGCCTATCCTCGTCGGTGGGCGGTACAGATCCGTCAAACAACGCCAGCACCAGCTCGGCCGCCTCCAAAGCGCCCTTGGCGCGCTTTACGCCGATCTGCTCCACGGGATCATCGGTATCCCGCAAGCCCGCCGTATCCGATAGCCGCAGGGTCACGCGCCCCAAAGACACCGTCTCAGAAAGCACGTCCCGGGTGGTGCCCGCAATATCGGTGACAATGGCGGCATCCCGCCCCACCAGGGCGTTATACAAAGCGGATTTGCCTACGTTGGGACGTCCCACAATGACGGTGGGGATGCCCTCCGCAATGGCGTGTCCCGTGCGATAGGTGGCCATCAGCCCCTTTAACTCAGTCAGAATGCCTGATAGCAGGTCATGCATTTCCTCCCTGGGGATCTCGGTAAGATCCTCCTCAGGGAAGTCCATCCCCACCTCCAGGTTGGCCAGTATGGTTACAAGTCGGCTGTATACCGCCTCCATGTCCCGCGCCAGACGCCCCTGCATCCCTGCGCGAGCCAGGCGCAATTGCTCGTCGTTGCCCGCCTCCAGGAGATTGCCCAGGGCCTCGGCCTCGGGAAGATTCATTTTGCCGTTCAAATATGCCCGTCGGGTATATTCACCCGCCTCGGCGGCTCTCGCGCCGGCAGTCAGGCAAGCGGCCAGCACCCGCTGGGTCACCAGCACACCGCCATGACAGGAGATCTCCACCACGTCCTCCCCCGTAAAGGAGCCGGGCGCGGGAAAGTAGACGCAGAGCACGTCATCCAACACGCGGTCAGGGTCCTCCACAGACGAAATCTCGCCGTAGACCATCATCCGCGGTGCGGCGTCCGACAAGCGGCCGTATTTCTTTGCCTTGGGGTGGAATATCCTGTCGGTTACCGCCAATGCGTCAGTACCCGACAGACGGATCACCGCCACGCCCCCCTTGCCGAAAGGGGTGCTGATGGCAGCAATGGTATCAAAGTAGGTCATGTTTTGCCTTCTTTCTCTATTATACCACAGGAAAGTTGTCTTGTCAACAACTTTTTCTTTCATAGCGGAAGCCGACCTCGTGATTGGAACAACGGCTCGACTTCCGCCGAAAGATATGGGTAGGCAGGCTGTCTGCACGCCCCGTGGGACTTGCGGTCAGCCTTCTCTGTCCCTTATATGCCCGGACGGAAATCCGCTTCGACGAGCCGCTTATGACAGCCGTGCGGAAGCATTTTTTGTCCGATTATGCCTCGTCGCCCTCGGAAAGGTCAGGTACCGAGAAAAGATCGTCCTTTGCGGGCGCCTCAGCTACGGTCTCCTCCTCGTCCTCGGAATAGGTAGCGGCAGAGAGGTCGATATCGAAGGGATCCTTTACGTCGTCCTCGTCAAAGGTGGAGGTGGTGGGCATCACGCGACCGGAGCCTGCCAGGGGATCCACCATGCCACCGCTGCTCTTGCGACGGCGGCGGTTACGGGAACGACCGGACTTCTCACCGCTTGCGCCGGTAGCGCTGACAGCCTTTACGGCATCGGTTTCGGGCATACCCTCGTCCTCCAGGAAGATGACGATGCGGCGGTTGTTATCGGTACCGATGGAATTGGTGGTCACGCCGTCCATGTGCTGGATCTCGGAGTGGATGATGCGGCGCTCGTAGGGATTCATAGGCTCCAGCATGATGCTCTTCTTATACTTGAGCACCTGGTTGGCCTTCTTGCGAGCCAAAGCACGGAGGGCGTCCTCACGCTTGGCGCGGTAGGACTCCACGTCCACGGTGATGCGGGCGTATTCCCGCTTCTCCCCTTCTTCCTTCTTATTGGCGGCCAGATTGGCAAGATACTGGAGGGCATCCAGGGTGTCGCCGTGATGACCGATGAGCACGCCTGCGGCCTCGCCGTCCACGGTGATGACCATGTCGTCGTTGTCACCGGGATGCATGGCAATGGCTACGTCCTGCAGGCCCATGTTGGCCACCAGGTTGGTGATAAACTCGTAAGCCATGCGCTCGCTGTCCTTGACGGTTGCGGGATCCACGTTCTCGTAGACCTTGCGAGGCTTGGGGGTATTCTGACGGGTTTTGGGCTGGCGGACGGGAAGCTCACCGGGCAGGTGCTCGGCAGGGGTCTCGGCGCCGGTCTCCGAGGTCCGATTCTCTGCGGACTCAGCGGCGCGGGGGGCGCGGTCACGACGATCACGGCGGTTGTTGCGGTCACGGCGATCGCGGCGTTCTTTCTTTTCTGCGGGAGCGTCGGGGATCTGATAAACGGCCTTGATGGTGGCATCTACCGAGCCAAATCCCAAAAAGCCC
This sequence comes from Oscillospiraceae bacterium, assembly GCA_015063685.1. Classification (GTDB taxonomy): domain Bacteria; phylum Bacillota; class Clostridia; order Oscillospirales; family CAG-272; genus CAMEON01. The sequence goes on from SVTR01000025.1 coordinate 40,539, forward strand.
TTGCGTCCCTCGTTGATAACGGTGATAAACAGCGCAGACTCACCGGGCGCGCCCAGCTCTTCAACAGCCTTGGCGATGGCCTCTTCCTTCGTCTTGGCGCTGACTTCTATTTCTCTTTTCATACAATCAATTTTCCTTTGTTTTAATGTCGGGGCATCTCTAGATACTCAGCGTGCGGCGAGATGCGAGGGATTTTTTCGTCAGACTAAACAAAAATCTGCACGCATAGTTGGCCCTATGCGAAAGAATTTTGTGACGTATGGCGGAAAAAGCACCGTCATATCGGCGTGCGATGAGTTTTTAGAGATGTCCATCGGTTGATCAGTCGTTTTTCTCGGTGTCGGACGCGGTCTCTTCAGACGCATCTGCCACGTACTGAGCGGCCGTATCCACGGGCTCGCTTTCATCGGACTTTTTCTGCTTCTTTTTCTTTTCCTTGGGTGCACGGACGGGGGCGTCCTCCTTCAGAGTTGCCTCGCCCAGATAAGCACCGCCGGCCTCCTTGGGCGCGGTGGGCTCTTCCTCCACGTAATCACCCTTGCTCTTAACCTGGGGCAGAGGCTCCAGATCATCGTCATCATCAATGTGATGGAGCGAACGGATGTTGGGGTTTCTGGTGCCGCTCTTCTTCACAGGACGGTTCTTCTCCTTGGCGGCCAGCTCCTTCTCGGCGGCCTTGAAGTCAGCCTCGGTGAACTGAGGCAGGGGCATGACCTTGGAGATGATCACCTGCTTCACCATACCGATGATGCTCTTAAAGCCCCAGTACAGACCTACGGCGCCGGGCACGATGAAGGTAAAGAAGGCACTCATGGCAGGCATCATGATGTTCATGGTGGTGTTGGAGCAACCGTTCTGAGGATCGTTGGCGGTGGCCTGGAAGGACAGCTTGCGGTTCAGCTTGGTGCTGAAGAAATACAGGAAGAAGGTGACAACGGGGATAAACAGCAGCCAGGGGTTCTCCCAGCCGGGGGTCAGACCAAAGTTGACACCGAAGAGGGTGAAGTCGGGGATGCGCTCCAGCATGGGACGCAGGCCCTCAACAAAGCCATCCGTTGTCTGGATAAAGGCGAACTCGGGCATCTTCTCCAGCACCGTCTCCACAAGATCCTGGTTACGGATGATGGAAAGCAGCTCGATGGTGCCGGATCCGCTGGACAGCTCAAGGCCCAGACCGCCCGCGGCCTTGGAAGCCGTAGCGAAGCTGGTGAGCGCGCCGATAAGACTATCGGAGGCACCCATCATATACATGAGGGGGTTGATAACAATGTTATACAGAGCAATGATGACGGGGAGGGTGAGCAGCAGGGGGAGACAGCCAGACATGGGGCTGAAGCCCTCCTTCTGGTACATTTCCTGTACCTCCTGGCTGACCATCTGCTGGGTCTTCTGGTCGTTTCTGCCTGCGTACTTCTTACGGATGGCCATCTCCTTGGGACGGAGCAGGGCCTGCTTGCGGGAGTTCTTTTGCTGATGGATGCCCAGGGGGAGCATCAGGATCTCGATGACGATGGCGAAATACACCGTACCCAGAATAAAGCTTCCGAAGCCGGGGACGTTGATGAGCCATTCAAAGCCCAGGGCCACCCAGTGCTGGATCAGGGTAAAGAAGCCCATGTCAGCCTCAATGGTGACGGTGGTCTTATAGCTGTTGACCAGGTCCTCCAGGTCGTAGGCATTCATCTTCTGATAGCCCTCGGCGTTTTCGACCTCGTACTTGAGCAGAACGTGATAAGCGAATTCTGCCGCCTTGTCGGGGGTAGGCTCGGGGAGATTGTTGTCGTCAAAGCCTTCGGCGGTGACGTCGTAACCGCGCAGAGCGGCTACCAGACCGTCTCTGACAGTCTCGCCGGTCACCTTTTCCTTGTTGATGGTCACGTTGTGCTTGGCAATGGTCTTTGCCAAGGTGTTGAGCTCCACGTCACTCAGCGCGTTTTCTCCCTGGGTGACACTGATGGTCGTGGGATTCAGGCTCAGCTTAGTGGTGTTGCCGCCGCCGCAGGCGGTGAGCAAGCTACCGATCATGAGCAGCGCCAGCAGCGCTACCGTCAATCTCAAAGCCAGCGCGGAAACGCGGGAGCTGCGGAATTTGGGGAAACTATGCTTCATTTTTAATACCGTTCCATTCTTCGTTATAATTTGTCCGAAATCGGACGGCGTGCGGCTCCTCGATATACTTTGGCCGCTGTGTTTGTCGGTTCAGTCACAGGACTCGTCCGACTCGTTTTTGTTTTGGGCTTCATCTTCTGCCTCTGCGTCGAGATGATCACAGGTCTCATCACTGGCCGTCTCCGCACCGTCACCAAAGGGAACCTTGGGGGGCTCGGACGACGTATGGCGAAACTTACTCCAGCGCATGGGCATGGTTTCAAAGCCCTCCTCGGGTACGGGATCGTATCCGCAGGGGGAGAGAGGACTGCATCGCAGGATCCTCCAGATCATAAGCACAAACCCGGCCATGCATCCTCGCTTTTCAAAGGCCTCCAGGGCATAAGCCGAGCAGGAGGGTGTAAAACGACAGCAGGGGGGCTTGAGGGGGGAGATCCGCTTCCGATAAAAGCGGATGAGGGCCATAAATACCCTTTTCATGGTGTGTTTTGGGGTGTTTCCCTCTCGGTACGGTTGGATATGCCTGGAGAGGGGACGAACATATCCAGTTTCTTGAAAATATACTGAAGCTCGGCCGCGATAGCGGTGCTCTTCTGCTTCTCTACGCCGGGTCGGGTAGAGATGACGATGAGATATCCCGTCTTCAAGGTATTCTTTTTCCGCACCTCAGCAAGTCCCGCTCTCAGGATCCGTTTGACACGGTTTCTTTCCACGGCGCCACCTTCCCGCTTGGGAACCGACAGACCGATCCGATTGAGGTACTTCTTTTGCGGATTTTCCTTCATCAAACGCTTGGCATGGAGATCCTTCAGGACACAGACCGTCACAAACCGCCCCGACCATCTCTGTCCGCGGCGGAAGGCTTTCTGGTATAAATGATTTTCCGTGATAGCTATATCCTTCATAGTATTTCCCTTTGAGGCACCGCCTCAATCGCTACCCGAAAGCCCGGATCGCGTGTATCCGGAAGGCTTTCGAGGATCTCCAAAGCATTTGACATGACAAACATGCGCCACAATTCATGGCAAGAAAAAACCCCGAGGAAAGACAGACACAGCTAACATCAGTTCCATCAGTCATCGGCGGTTTTTCTATGGCAAAACAATATCGGAAAACATCCGGCGCTCTGCCTTTGGGGAAAGGTAGGCACACAAGCGTGCGCACTCATTCCGCAGATCAATAGGTCAGTCTCTTTCTGCCCTTAGCGCGTCTTCTCTTGAGAACGTTTCTGCCGTCAGCAGTTCTCATTCTCTTTCTGAAGCCATGCTCCTTCTTTCTCTGTCTCTTCTTAGGCTGGTAAGTTCTGAGCATTTTAGTGCACCTCCTTCATTTGTTGTGGGTGGCGTATATATCGCATAGGGTCGGTCTTTTCCTGTCGGGTTGCGGGGAAAGCTCAACCTCCGATACGCATTTATGCCTACTCATGGCATTGACCCTTACATTATAACTGAAAAGCCCTATATTTGTCAAGGGGTTTTTTTAATTTTTTTGGCTTTTGGGCAGCTTTTTTATGTCCTTATCGTAAACTTTTTGCGTTCAAAAATAAAACTTCACGATTTTGAAACATTTTCGCAAAAACCTGTTGACAATCTCAAGAAAAGTGTTAAAATAGTATATAATAGGCACAAATCAGATCAACACCGAAAGGAACACACCATGAAAAAAGCACTCTCACTCATCCTGACCGCCATCATTCTACTGACCGCCACCCTGCCCCTCGCCGCCTGCGGCAAGAAGGAGGAATGCGAGCTTTGCGGCGACGAATATCCCGAAAAGAAGATGGACAAGGTCAGATTTGCCGGCGACACCTACTACGTCTGCGAGGATTGCGAAGGCGACTACGAGGAATGCGCGCTTTGCGAAAGCGAAAACTACGAATTCAAAATGGAGCGCGTCAAACACGAAAAAAAGAACTACTACGTCTGCGGATCCTGCGAAGGCAAATACACAGCCTGCGACTTTTGCAAGGAAAAAAAGTTTTACGAATTTCAATTAAAAACCACTACCACCTTCGGCGTAACCATTCATTGCTGTCAAGAATGTTACGAAGACCTTTATGATTTCAACGGTTGAATCGACCAACCACTCACTTCATCACAATATCAGAACCCCCACTTGGTACTACCAAATGGGGGTTCTTTTATTCAGTCTTTATCAGAAGGCTTGACCAAAATCAATCTTCCTTCTTCTTTCTGACGACCAGAGCCGCGCCGCCCAGGCAGAGGGAGAGCAGGCTTACGCCGGCGATCACGGAAGAAGCGCAGCCGCTCTCGTCGGAAGCGGTGGTATCAGCGGCGGTGCCGTCAGCGGCGCTACCGTCAGCCTCGGCCTTGGTTGCGGCCTCGGCGTCAGTCTTTGCCTCAGCCTTGGTTGCAGCGTCGGTCTTTGCTTCAGCTTCAGCCTCGGTCTTGGCCTCGGTCTTGGTCTCAGCCTCGGTCTTGGCCTCGGCGGGTGCCTCGGTGCCGTCCTCAACGGGTGCATCGGTGGCGTCCTCAACGGGCGCATCGGTGCCATCCTCAACGATCTCACCGGTCTCGCCCTCATCGGGAATTTCGGGATCGTCGGTGGCATCGGGATCGTACATGCTATCCAGGTAGAAATCCAGAGGATCGATCTGGTAGAACTTCATCCAAGCCACGTCAATGCTCTGCTGAGCAGAGTTATCAGAGTAAAGGAAGGGAGCAAAACCGATATTGCTGACAAAGTGCTGTAGCCAAGCGGCTTCAATATCCATATAGAAAATAACGGTGTGCCACTCGCCATCGGTACCTATGACCTCGGAATAGCAGTTATCCAAATCGTACTCTTCATTGTAAATGTTGCGGTAAATGATACCCAGATCCTCACAATCCTGGGGAGCGGAGGTGCGGTACTTAACCACCACGTAGTCAGCCTGACCGCCCAAAACATTCTTGGGGTACTTGGTGCTGAACGCATAAGGATAATCGCTGCTGGTCAGGGAGGTAATGCGCATAAAGGATTCCTCGCCCTCGGTGATATACTCAACAGCGGCATTTTCACCCACAAAGGTGTTGACAACAGCCTCGTCGCTCAGATCGATGAACTCCATCAGCTTGTAGTCGATGTCTTCCTGGCTCATGCCGGGAATCTCAATAGGCTTGATCACCGTGCCGTCAGGCTTACCGGTGAAGGTGATACGGGCGAAGTACTGGTTCTGCTTGCTGGAATACTGACCGCCGATACCGTGGCAGAAAGCGAGCTGCCAGGTCTCGTTGGTGGTGGCAGCCTGACCGTTGACAGCCAGGATCCAGGCATAGTTCAGCTGATCGCCGTTTTCAACGACCGTATCCTCCAGACCCAGCATGGTCTGCAGGTGAACACGGATCTCGTAAACCAGCACCTGGTTATCTTCATCGTAAGAGCCGACGAAGTCCTCACCTGCCTTAGGGCAATATTGGCCGGCCCAGCTGAAGGTGATGGGGTCGCCTTCGCGATCCTCGTAGCCTTCGCCGCCGCTATGAACGCCAAAGCCCAGCTCTCTGTAGCTGTCGTGTTTGCCGGAGGCCTCAACGTCAGCAAAGCCCACTTGCAGGCAGTTTACGGCATACAGATACACGTCGCCGCCCAGGGCGTCGGGATTACAGGTATAACCGTTGATCATCTGGATCTCGAAGGCGATATACATATACTCGCCGTCCCAGCCCCAGTATGCGTCAAAGAAATCCTGCTGTGTGGAATCATAGAACTCTGCAAATTCCTCCTCGGTTGTGCCGCCCAGAGCGGAAGCCTCATCACCCACGGGAGCCATCCAGGACAGATAATCCTCGTACAGCTCAAACTCCATGTATTCGGCCTTTTCGATCTGACCGTCAAGGGTGGGCTTGATGTGCAGGAAGGGAACCTCCCACGCCACGTCACCTTCGCCAGCCTTGCCGTCCAGGATCTCTTCGATCATCTCGGCGTTTTCAACCCAATAACCGGCTTCCTGTGTAGGCGCGGCGGAAGCGGCAAGGGTGCCGATGGCCAGAAGCGCGGCAATGCACAAAATGATGGCAAAATACTTTTTCATCTTGCTTCTCTCCTTACAATTATAAGTAACACCCTTTATCCGAGTGTTTTATTCATTATAGCACATATTTTAAAAATGTCAATAGGTTTCATCCTTTTTTTGTGCACAGTTCCCAAGGAGAACACATCTAAAAAAATAAAGCCACAGCATGCCGTCCTCCCCAATAACCTCCAAGCCCCTTTCCTTCAGGCGATGGCATGCGACTACCATAAAAAAAGAACCCGCCCTGTCCTCACGGACTCAGCGCGGGTTCACTTCGGAAGTGATCTTTTGGACATCTCTACATACTCAGCGCGCGGCGAAATGCGAAAGATTTTTTCGTCAGACTAAAAAACTCTTTCGCATAGTGATTCCCTATGCGAAGGAGTTTTGTGACACATGACGGAAAATGCGCCGTCATATCGTCGTGCGATGAGTTTTTAGAGATGCCCTTTTGTTTTGCTTATGTCAGCTCCACCGTCATGATCTTCTTGGCAGGGATCTCTAAGATCAGCTTTCCGTCCCGGATCTCCAGATCGGCAAGCTTCTTTTCGTCCAGATTGGTCAGTCGGGCTCCCTTAAACACAGGCGAAACTTCCATGGTCAGGGTCACCGTCTCGGCGGTGGTGTTGAACAGACGAAGGATGGCGGTGTCGCGGTCCTCGGCCTTCTTGAAGGCCGTCATGCGGACGTACTCGTTGTCAAAACGAACGTACTCGGCAGAGGCAGGAATATTGCCGTCGTGCTTGGGCGTACCCACGGCCAGGACGGCGGGGTAGGAGAAGGTGTAGCCCTCGCGGTAGCCTTCCGCGCGGTTGTCGGTGGTATAGGGGATCAGGGAATACTCCAGCGTCCAGGTGCCGATCTTCTGACCCAGGGGGGTGGGGAACACGCCCCAGTCGCCGATCTCGCCCACGGCGCGGAGGAGGGTGACGGCCAGGGTGTTGCGGCCGTCCCTCAGCACCTCATACTCGCAAAGACCTCGGTTGGCCACCATGAGGGCGTCGGTAGCCTTATCGGATTCCAGGGTCACGAAGGCCTGTACACGCTGGGCGTTGCAGGGGTTCTGCCAAAATTCAGAGGGGTGAATATTGCGGCGCACCACGTCGAACTGTCCCTCGGCATAGACCGATTTGGTCTGAATATCCGACGGGAACAGAGCGCGAAGGCGGTGGTTCTCCATGCGGTTGACCACCACGGTCTTGAAATCCACTCGGGCGATCTTGTCGGAGAGGGTGACGAAGGTGGTGATGCCGGCGTCGATGGCCATGGGAACGGTAGCCTTGAAGGTGACCGACCAGGGGGTGACCTCGTGGAGGGAGATCTCGGCCTTGGCGTTTGCGGTGGTCACGGCCACGTCGTCCTTGGCCTGCCAGTAGTTGTAGAGGTCGCCCACGTCGCGGGTGTCCTCAAAGAGATTCTGGCCTGCGTAGGTGCGGCCGCTCCGCTTGTCGGTGACGTCCACGGTGCCGTTTCCGTTGAGCTTTACGGTCAGGAACTCGTTCTCCATGGTGCTTTCGGTGTAGGAGACGGCGGTCTTGACGGTGGGCGCCTGCTTCTTGACGGTAAACGTGCGGTAGCCGATGCCATGGGACTCCACCTGCAGCTCCACCTCGAAGCGGTTGACGTAGCGGGGCTGACGGAACTTATCCTTGGGCAGGGTGTAGGTAAACTGATTTGGGATATAAGAGAACTTGGCGGGCACTTCTCTGCCCTCCTCGTCAAAAACGGAGATCTCGGTTACAGGGTCGGTCAGATCAAAGTCCACGTTGGCCTTTACCGTCACCACCGACTTGTTGGGCTCCAAGGACAGCACAAGGATAGCGGCGTCCCCGTCCACGTCTGAGGTGTCCACTATGGCGGCCAGATGACGAAGAGACTCGTCACGCAGCTCCTCTCCGCAGGCGGCGGCCTTGGCGAAGCGGGTCTTCATCTCCTCATAAATCTCGTCACAGGAGCAGGAGCAGATGGAGTCGTGGGGGTGGTTCTGCATGAGCTTTTTCCAAGCGTAGAGGAACAGATCCTGTTCGTATGAACCTCCGTTCAGTTTGGAAATCAGGCTGACAGGCTCGGCGACCCGCTCCAGGAGATGCTGCACGTCATGGTTCATCTGCTTGATGTCCACGTGTGCCGAGGCGGTGCAGATGAGGGGGCAAGCACCTGCCGAAAGCTGACCGTTGATCTCTCCCTCAAAGACGGGAAAATTGTCCTTATAGGGGCGGACGGCCTCAATATAATCCTTGAAATTGGACTGCTTCACTTCCACATCGTCCTGTACCTCATTTGCCAGCGCGATGACCTTGTGCAGATCCATCTGAATGGGCTGGTGGTCACAGCCGTTCATACCCAAAAGGTGATCGGTTAGGGCAAAGCGGGAGGTGGAGGCGACAATACCCGCCAGGCGGTCGCGCAGGGCTGTTTCCTCGGTGGGCAGCTCCATGGCGTTGTGGTACCAGTTGGCGAACAGGATGCCCATGACCTCCGAGCCGTCGGGGGAGCGCCAGATCAGCTCACTCTTGGTGATGCCGTTCTGCTTGATGATCTGATTGTCGGCGCCCACATCATTGAGCCCTCGGCCGAACACGGCGTTGTCAAAGCCGAAGCCGCGGATGATCTGGGGCGCTTGGGAGATGTTACCAAAAGCATCGGGGAAATAGCCCGTCTCCACGGGCTCCGCGCCGATCTCACGGCAGAGCTTTAGGCCGTAGAGCATATTGCGGACGTTGGCCTCCCCCGAGGTGAGGTATTCGTCCTGCAAAATGTACCAAGGGCCCACCTGAATGCGCCCGTCGCGGATGAGCTTCATGAGCCGCTCCCGCATATGGGGCTTGATCTCCAGATAGTCGTCGATGACGATATATTGGCCGTCCAGATGATAGTATGTATAATCCTCGTTTTCCTCCATGACCTGAATCAGACGGTCAAAGAGCTCCACAAGGCGAACGCGGTGCTTTTCAAAGGGGAGATACCACTCTCTGTCCCAGTGGGAGTGGGGGATGATGTGGAGTGTTTTTTTCATGGTTTTACGCTTCCTTTCGGCGGCAGAGCCGCGTGTTTCGTGTGGTTTTATTGTACCATGAAATATGGGATTCGTCAACGGGGTTTTTAAGATTTTTGAAGGGGCGAAATTGTTGTTTACCGCCGTGCGGCAGCCAAAACCGGGGATGTGCAACCCATACCAGCTACATACCGCGACAGGCTGTTGGTGCGGCAAATTGTTGTTTAGCGGAGGTTTAATGAAAACCCGTAGGGGCGAACTGCGTTCGCCCGCCGTTCCCCCAAAGCCTTTGTTTATCAATATACTTTTTATTACGGGCGAACACAGTTCGCCCCTACGACCACGTTGGTCAGAAGCCCGTAAACAACAATTTTCCATTCCATCCCCACGCCATAGAAAAACCCCGCCGTGAAGCCATGAGCAAGTCCGTTTTTCGGACTTGCTCATCCACAGCGGGAAATGGTCAATTCATCTTTTCTATAAGCACTTGAAATGCGGCGGTCTGTCGGATGTCGTCAAAGCAAGGATCACCCATGTCCCGCTTCAGATCCTCCATGCAACCGTCCAGCGGATGTCGAGAAGCGGTAGCCTTGTTCAGGAAAATGCTCGTGTAAGGGATCTCCGTTTCGGCTGGCATTTCATCGAAAGACTTGACATGATCGTAAGCCTTTTCCAGCCAGTTCAAAGACTCCTCATCATGTCCGAGGGAGGCGTGGTGTTTGGCTAGCAGTACACAATAACGCCCTACGCGGCAATGGTAGAACAGGAGGTTGCCATCGTACACCAAGGTCTCCCACAGCTTGACGGCGGTTTCCAGTACGAAGATCATGTCCTCATGGGATCGGGGTGGATCGGGGTGAACGATATTGCCGCAGAGAAAGTCCATGTAGACCAGATTGTTCCAATGCTTTTGCGCCTCGCTCTTTTCCCTCCCCTCCTCCGTAAACCAGGCATGGGCGTGCTCCAACAGCTTTTCTTGGCAGGTGTAGATGCTCCCCGCCATGTTCGCGTACTGAACCGCCTTCTCCTCATTGGCCATATCGGAATAGGGCCAGGCATAGGTAAACACCAAAAGCTGGATCGCGCTGTCGCGGATCTCTTGGTCGGTACAATCCCGCAGAATACGCTCGCAAACAGGTATGAGCTCGCGAGCGTTGGCTTGAAATTCGCTTTCCTCAAAGCGAGTGTCCAAGGTTGAATAAAGGGCGTAGGCTAAATACTTCAGGCACCGAAAATCCTTGGGGTACTTCTGAACCGCCTCTCGCCACATGGCGATCCGCTCGCGGATGGTTTCCTTGTTCGGAACATGGGCGAGATCGTAGTCTCGATGGCAGAGCGCCTCGATCTCGGCCTCGCTGGTGTGGGTATCGCGGTCAAACAGCTCATCGGTGGTGACGCCAAAGAAATTGGCGAGAGGGACAATGAGGGTCACATCGGGCAACGCGTTGTTGTTCTCCCATTTGGATATGGATTGGTAGGTAATATTCAGATATTCCGCCAGCTTTTCCTGGGTAATGCCGTTCTGCTGGCGGAGGTGCTTGATCTTTTCGCCGATGGTCATAGGAATACTCTCTCTTTCGTTTGTTTTGTGGCCACGCGCTTATTATACACCATTTTTGAGATTTACGCAATAACCGCTCGGGCAACAGGAACTCAACCGAGGGTTGCATGATTCCCGCCCTCCCGCAAGCCACAGAAAAACCCCGCCGTGGAAACCACAGCGGGGGATCGTATTATCGTTTTTGGGCTTTCACAATCAAAAAAGTGGGCTTAATTTCTTCTTTAATCAGAATATTTGGTCTGACACTGACAGCACTTTCATCGGGGAGCGGCTCACAAACCGTATCTATGACAAACCCGGCTCTGCAAAGAGAGGTGATGATATCCGAAAATCTGCGATGGTATTTTTCCACACCGTCCACATACCAAAATGTATCTCTTTTCCCGGGCTTCCCGTAATCGGAAAAAGTAAAGGACACGGCATTGCCGTTCTCGTCCTTATTATAATGCTGATGGCCGCCAAAGGTCGCGGTAACCAACGGATGCTCCTGTGAAAACAGCAGGTAGCCGCCTTGGTTCAACAGCGCATACATATCCTTGCAAAGAGCTTCAAAATCTTCTATGTAGTGAACCGCCAAAGAACTGTAGATCAGATCAAAGCCCTCTGTAAGTCGGGAAATGTCGGTCATGCTCATCCGTACATACTCAATTCTTTCGTGGGATGATTCCGTGTTCGCTATATCCAACATTCTTTGAGAAATATCCATGCCGACTACACGCTCTGCACCTCTGTGGACAAAATCCATGCAGTTGTGCCCATAGCCGCATCCCAAATCCAGCACACGTTTACCGGAAAGATCGGGTAGCAGCCGATTCATGGCAGGCTGTTCAAGCAGAACGTTGTAATTATCCTCATTTTCCCGTAGTTGCTTGTAGCCGTTGAAAAACTCTTCGTTATCAAAGATATTCTGCTGACTCATCGTTACACCTCCTGTCCAATCAAAGCCATTGGTCATTTTCTATTATATCACAAAAATTCTGAGTTGTAAATAGAACAGCTCTATTTATCCAAAACAAAAAGCCCTGCCTGAGCAGAGCTTTTTGCATATACCTTTGAGAGTCTGAATCAGATCTCAGCGAAGTACTTGATGGTGCGGCACCACGGGATCAATTAGATCTCAGCGAAGTACTTGATGGTGCGGACCATCTGGCTGGTGTAGCTGTTCTCGTTGTCGTACCAAGAAACGACCTGAACCTGGTAGGTGTCGTCGTCGATCTTAGCCACCATGGTCTGGGTGGAGTCGAACAGAGAACCGTAGGTGATACCGATGATATCGGAGGAAACGATC
>SVTR01000026.1 GCA_015063685.1 Oscillospiraceae bacterium
TGCCCGCCCCCACGGCGGAGCGCCTCGGGGCTCATCGAAAAGCCAATTGACATGTTTCTGTTGGCCGAACAGCGGGAGGTTCAGGATCATATAGCGAAGCTATAGTTCTGATGGCGAATGGACAAATGTTGTTGTTTTTTTATCAAACAATCACCTCTTGCCGTGAGAACTATGGATTCAATGCTATTTTTCAATATTGAATTTTTTCAAATCAACTAACGTTTTCCAAATAGCACGGTATGAGCCTCAAGGCGCTCCGCCGCAGAGGCGGGTTATCGGCGTTGGCTGACACAGAACACGCAATAGCCGCTCCACTCCCCCATTGGGGAGCGGCGTGCGTCACGAGGGAGTTGGGTTCTTAGGGAGAACCGTAGGTTCTGCACTAAGCGGCGTTCTTTACTCCACTTTCTTTCGCCGAGGAAAGAAAGTGGAAAACAATATAAACAACAATTTAGCTGACCAACTGTTCATCGCGGTATGCGGTAAGCACAGGATGCACTACCCCGAGCCAAAGCCCCACCGCAGGTGGTAGACAAAAATTTATACGATTAGGAGCTTTCATGAATCAACTGACAAACTCATATCGAGAAAATGTTTCCTACATGGATGATCTTCTCCGTGTTGGAGAAAATTTTGACCTGCTCAAGAAGACCCTCAGCATAGGCAAGGACGAAATTACCCTCTATTTTATCGACGGCTTCATCAAGGACACAGTCATGCAAAAGCTCATGATGCACTTTTTGTCTCAAAAGAGCTTGGATTTTCCCCTGCGGGACGGTGATCCCCACAGTTCCGCTCAGAGATTCCTGAACTGTGCGCTACCGTATGTTGAGACCGACGTGACTGATTCTGTTGATACCATGGTACAGATGGTGCTGTCGGGTGCCGCGCTCATGCTGGGCTCCACCTTTGGGGCAGAGGCGGTGATCATTGACGCCCGTACCTATCCCGCCAGAGAAACGGGGGAGCCTGAAGGGGATAAGGTCATGCGCGGCGCCAGGGACGGCTTTGTGGAGACTCTGATCTTTAACACTGCCCTCATCCGCCGTCGCATCCGCAATCCCGCTTTGACCATGAGTTATCTGACGGTAGGGAAGAGCTCAAGGACGGATATCGTGGTCTGTTATATGAACGACCGTGCCGACCTGGCATACGTGGACAAGCTCAAACGAAAGCTGGCAACGGTGGATACTGACGCATTATCCATGGGACACGAGTCTTTGGCCGAGGTGCTGATCAAAAAGCGGTGGTATAATCCCTTCCCGAAGATTCGCTATACCGAGCGTCCCGATGCCGCGGCGGCTCAGCTGATGGAGGGAAGTGTTTTGGTCATATGTGATAATTCGCCCCAGATTATGATCCTGCCTACCTCCATTTTTGACTTCATGCAGGAGACCAACGACTTTTATTTTCCACCGCTGACCGGTACCTATATCCGGGTGGTGCGCCATATCGTTTTTTGGCTGACGCTGTTTCTCACCCCCACTTGGTATCTCCTTGTGATGAATTCGGCCTATATTCCCCATTGGCTGAGCTTTATTATCCCCACGGAAATGGGACGAATCCCCATTCTGGCACAGCTTTTGCTCACTGAGTTCATCATCGACGGCCTCCGCATGGCCTCTCTCAACACGCCGAGTATGCTGTCAAACTCTCTGTCGGTGGTAGGAGGATTGATCCTCGGCGACTTCGCCGTCAGCATCGGTTGGCTCATCCCCGAGGTGATTTTGTATATGGCTTTCGTGGCCATCGCCAATTTTACCCAGCGAAGCTATGAGCTGGGCTACGCCTTCAAATTTATGCGCATTGGGCTGCTCATTTTGACGGCGCTCTTCAACGTATGGGGATATGCCGGCGGCTTTATCTTGATTTTTATCCTGCTTCTGACAAACGTAACGGTCAACGGCACGAGAAGCTATCTGTATCCCCTCATCCCCTTCAATGGCAGAGCATTAAAGTCTCTGTTTTTCAGGGTGAGGAAGGATCGTGAAAGCAATCAGAAATAAATTGAAAATGATACCCGAATTCCCCGTCTTTGCACAGAAGGCGGGGATTTTTGATGGATTCACGGATTGTTTACATATTGGAAAATCATCCTTTGGTTGACATCCTCTTGCTTTTGTGGTATCATTAAAGGTAAATTGGGGAAGAAGGTTTATTTGGTCCCAAAGCCCTCCGAATGACCTGATTCCTCCCATATAAGATCATATTGGAACGGCCGGGCTCCCATGTTGGAACACGGTCGGGAAAGGAATTAAAAGTCAACTATGGAAAAGCAGAACACCAAAGGGCGCGAGAAAATGTCAGCCCTCTTCGACGCCGGTACCTTTGTGGAGATGGGTGCTTACATCCGTCGTCGCGGAGACCGGGAGAATCAGGCCTATGATGCTGTGCTCACGGGCTATGGCTCTGTGGGCGGTAAGCTGGCCTTTGCCTTTGTACAGGACAGCGACAAAAACGCAGGCGCCCTTGATAGCGTGGGTGCCGAGAAGATCGCTCGTCTCTACGAGCAGGCTGTGAAATGCGGCGCGCCCGTCATCGGCGTATTTGACGGCGCAGGTGCCGTGGTCTACGACGGCGCCTCTGCCCTCGCCGCCTACGGCAAGGTTATGAAGTGCGTGTCCGATGCCTCGGGTATCATCCCTCAGATCGCCTATGTCAGCGGCACTTGCCTTGGCATGGCAGCTACCGTGGCCGCTATGTTTGATGTGACCGTTGCGGTAGAGAAGGTCTCCGAGCTGTACGTCAACGCCCCTGCGGGAGATCTCAACGAAAACGGCATGGCCGCCGTTTATGCTGAGACCGAGGCCGACGCCGTGGCCACCGTGCGTATGCTGGTGGATCTGTTGCCCCGTAATAATAATGACGCAGCCGCCGTGGATCCCACCGATGATGTGAACCGTCCCGTGGCACCTGCTGCCGGCGAGCTTCGCGCCGCTTATCTGGCCGATGGCATGACCGTGATGAATCTGTACGACGGTTATGGCAAGGAGGTCACCACCGCCTTGACCCGTATGGGTGGTATCACCGTGGGCTTGATCTCCCTCTCCGGCAAGCTCACCGCCAAGGGGGCGCGCAAGGCCGCGCGTCTGGTGTCCTTCTGCGATAGCTTCTCCCTCCCCGTGGTCACGCTGGTTGACTCGGAGGGCGTGGACACCGTCTCCGATGCTGATCTCGCACCTGCTCTCGGCAAGCTGGCTAAGGCCTATATCACCGCTACCACCGCCAAGGTGACCGCCGTTGTGGGCAAGGCCTACGGTGCCGCCTTCACCCTCATGGGCTCTCGTGCCCTGGGTGCCGATCTGGCGCTGGCTACACCCGAGGCTGTAATCTCTGTCATGGATCCCGAAGCAGCCGTGGCCTTCGTTTGGAACGATAAGATCACGTCCGACAAGTCCCGTGCCGAGGTGGAGGCCGAGTGGAAGGAAGTGTATGCTTCCGCCACCATTGCTGCCGAGTCGGGTGATATCGACGATATCGTTCCCGCCGAGGAGCTGCGCGCCCGCATCATCTCCGCCCTTTATATGCTGGCTGAGAAGGCAGACGGTACTCCCGACCGCAAGCACGGCGTACCTACGCTGTAAGGGAGGCTTCCATGAAAAGAATAGTAAGCATTTTCCTGATGATTTGTATGGTGGCTACCCTCTGCGTCTCCTTCGCTTCCTGTGAGACCGAGGCGGTAACCCCCTATACAAGGCTCAGGGATCAACTGAAAGCCGAGCTTCCCGAGGGGCAGGATGCCATGGAGCTGAAAACGTCGGGAAATCTCGTGGTTTATCTCCAGCCGGAAGTCTCGGAAGAGCTTGGGGACGTGATCCACGTCACCGCCTCGTTTTCCATGGGTACGGGATATGACGGCTACCTTATGTTCATGCTGAAGGATGGCGTGGGCGAGTATAAGCTGGAGTATTTCGTATACGAAGCCGCCACAAAATCAGTATACCATAGCGCGGAAATGAACGTCTCCGCCAAGGAATACACGGGAGACGATTTCCTTGTGTTCTCTCAGTTATATAACATTCCCCTGAATGAAGAATTCTCTCGCCGCAAGGATGTAACCTCCATTTTCAATCTTGTTTTGAATGCGATGGATGTTTACTTCCACAGCATAGATCTGTCCTTGACCGATTTCGGCTTTACCGCCCTTGCTGACAGATACCGTGTGCCGGATGCCAATGTCAGTACCGAGGAAGACCTGGGTGGTCTCTTCTCCTCTGCACGCTTGGCGTATTCCGGGCAGATGATCCTTCTTGGCGTTAGCATGGTGTTCCTGGTTCTGGCTATTCTGTGGGCTATTCTGGCCATTTTTGCCAAGACCATGGGCGGCGTGGAAAAGCCTGCCAAGCAGGAAAAACCCGCCAAGGTGGAATCCAAGCCTGCGCCTGCCACGCCTGTCGCACCTGCGGCTCCCGTAGCCACCCCCACCTCCGATGACGCCATCGTGGCCGCTATCACCGCTGCCATTGCCATGACCATCGAATCCGATCCCGCCCTGTCCTCCCAGTTTGCCGGCGGCTTCCGCGTCGTCTCCTTCAAAAAGAGCGGCAAAAATGCATGGAATCGCTGATCCCCTTGAAAATCACTTCATAACAGAAAGGAAAATATAACCATGAAAAGATTCAATGTCACCGTCAACGGTGTTGCTTATGATGTCATCGTCGAGGAGGTCGGCGCATCCGTTGCCTCTGCACCTGCTCCCGTAGCCGCTCCCGCACCTGTAGCCGCTCCTGCACCTGCTGCCGCTCCCGCTCCTGCCGCCGCTCCCGCTCCTGCCGCCGCTCCCGCGTCTGCGGGTGCCGCAGGCTCCGTCACCGTCAAGGCGCCTCTCCAGGGCACTATCATGAAGGTTATGGTCAAGCCCGGCGACAGCGTCAAGAAGGGTACTCCTGTGTGCGTTATTGAGGCGCTGAAGATGGAGAACGACGTGGTTGCTCCCGAAGACGGCGTGGTTGCCTCCGTGAACGTCAAGAGCGGCGACAGCGTCAAGACCGACGAAGTGCTTCTGACCCTTAACTGATAGCCTCTGAAAGGAAGTATCCATCATGCTTGATAGTATCATCAATTTCCTGACGGGAACGGGCATCTGGAAGATGTTCTTTACCGAGACGGGAGAAGGGAAGGGCATTTTTGATCTGGCTGATGCGGGCTGGGCGTTTAACGCCGGTTGTTGGCAACAGCTTGTCATGTTTGCCATCGTGGGCGTACTTGTGTACTTGGCTATTGTCAAGAAGTTCGAGCCCCTTTTGCTCCTCCCCATCGCCATCGGTATGTTTCTCACCAATCTTCCCGGCGCAGGGCTTTATCATCTGGAATATTTTATCGCCGAAGAGATCGATTACGGTATGATCCTCCACGACGGCGGATTCCTGGATCTCTTATACCTCGGCGTTAAGCTGGGTATTTACCCGTGTCTTATCTTTATCGGTATCGGTGCCATGACCGATTTCTCCCCCCTGATCTCCAACCCCAAGAGCTTGCTCATCGGTGCGGGTGCTCAATTGGGTGTTTTCGTCGCCTTCGCGCTGGCACTATTGGTGGGCTTTGATCCCAACGTAGCCGCCTCTATCGGTATCATCGGCGGCGCTGACGGTCCTACGGCCATCCAGGTCACCAAGACTCTGGCCCCCGAAAAGCTGGGTGCCATTGCCATCGCGGCCTACAGCTACATGGCGCTGATCCCTATGATCCAGCCCCCCTTTATGCGTATGCTGACCACCAAGAAGGAACGCCTCATCAAGATGACCGCTCTCCGCAAGGTCACCTTGAAGGAAAAGATTCTGTTCCCCCTGATCGTGACCGCCGTCGTGGGTCTCATCGTCCCCGACGCGTTGGTGCTGATCGGCTGTCTCATGTTCGGTAATCTGCTGAACGTCTGCGGTGTCACCGACCGTTTGTCCAAGACCGCTCAGAATGAGCTGATGAACATTGTTACCATCTTCCTGGGTATCTCGGTTGGTGCGACTGCTTCTGCTGCCAACTTCCTGAAGGTTGACACTCTGCTGATCATTGGCTGCGGTCTTGCCGCCTTCTGCGTATCTACCTGCGGCGGTCTGATTACCGCGAAGATCATGAACAAGCTGGCCGGCGGTAACGCCATCAACCCCCTCATCGGCTCCGCAGGCGTGTCTGCCGTTCCCATGGCCGCCCGTGTCTCTCAAATCGAGGGTGCCAAGTACGATCCCACCAACTTCTTGCTCATGCACGCCATGGGCCCCAACGTCGCGGGTGTCATCGGCTCTGCCGTCGCCGCAGGCGTATTCCTGTCCTGGTTTGCGTAAGGAGTAGGAGGAGTACGCAAGGAACCCTTTTTGAGAAAAGGGTTCCTTGACCTCCCAAAAACTTTTAACAAAAGGATATGTCCAAACGAAAACCGCCCTCACGGTATACACCCCGTAGGGGCGAACTGTGTTCGCCCGCAATTAAATAATTCAACCATTTCCCGTAGGGAAATATACCTTGTCCCTATCCACTTTTCAGAAAGGATAACATCAACATGAGTCAGGTAAAAATCACCGAAACCGTTCTTCGTGACTCTCACCAGTCCCTCATCGCCACCCGTATGACCACCGAAGAGATGCTCCCCATCCTGTCCGCCATGGACGAGATCGGCTACCATTCTTTGGAGGCCTGGGGCGGCGCCACCTTTGATTCCTGTATGAGATTCCTCAACGAGGATCCCTGGGAAAGACTCCGCAAGATCCGCGGAGCTGTTAAGAATACCAAGCTTCAGATGCTGTTCCGAGGCCAGAATATCTTGGGCTACCGCCACTACGCCGATGACGTGGTGGAGTACTTTGTTCAGAAGTCTATCGCCAACGGTATTGATATCATCCGTATCTTCGACGCGCTGAACGACCCTCGTAATCTCAAGACCGCGATCAATGCCACCATCAAGGAGGGCGGTCACGTCCAGGCGGCCTTCTCCTACACTACGGGCGCGGTCTATACCTTGGATTATTATGCCAAGTACGCAAAGCAGCTGGAGGAGATGGGTGCGAACTCCATCTGTATCAAGGATATGTCGGGTCTCTTGAAGCCCTATGATGCCTACGATCTGGTCAAGACCCTGAAGGAAAACGTCAAGATTCCCATTCAGCTCCATACCCACTACACCGCGGGATTGGCATCTATGACTATCCTGAAGGCTGTTGAGGCCGGTGTGGACGTCATCGACACCGCCATCTCTCCCATGGCTCTGGGCACCTCTCAGCCCCCCACCGAGCCCATCGTGGCGACCTTGGCCGGCACCCCCTACGACACCGGTCTGGATCTCCAGAAGCTGGATAAGATCACCAAGTATTTCACCCCTCTCCGCGAAAAGTACCTGAAGTCGGGTCAGATGGATCCCAAGGTGCTGAAGGTGGACGTCAACGCCCTTCTGTACCAGGTTCCCGGCGGCATGCTCTCCAACCTCATGTCTCAGCTCAAGCAGGCGGGCAAGGAAGAGAAGCTTACCGAGGTGCTGGAGGAGGTTCCGCGCGTCCGCGCCGACGTGGGTTATCCCCCTCTTGTGACCCCCTCTTCCCAGATCGTGGGTACCCAGGCCGTGTTCAACGTCCTCATGGGCGAGAGATACAAGACCTGCACCAAGGAGTTCAAGGATATCGTGCTGGGTAAGTACGGTAAGACCCCTGTGGCCATCGATCCCAAGTTCGCCAAGAGCATCATTGGTGATCAAAAGCCCATCACCCACCGTCCTGCCGACGATCTGGCCCCCGAGCTGGACAAGCTCCGTGCCGAGATCCCCGCAGGATACCTGGAGCAGGACGAGGACGTTCTGTCCTATGCCCTCTTCGATAAGGTGGCTCTGAAGTTCTTCGAGTACAGAAAGAACCACAAGTACGGTGTGGATAGTGATCATGCCGATGCCGAAAGCGGCGTTCACCCCGTATAACGTGCAAGATCCCCGTTTGTGAAAGCAACGGGGATCTGTTTTTCACGGTGAATATTCATCTTGGATTCATCATAGAATAGTAAAATAATGCTGATGTAAATTGTTGTTTACCACCTGCGGTGGGGCTTTGGCTCGGGGGAGTACATCCTGTGCGTACCACATACCACGAGGGGTAGTTAGGCAGATAAATTGTTGTTTACCACCTGCGGTGGGGCTTTGGCTCGGGGTTATTCAACCCATGCGAACCGCATACCGCGATGGGTAGTTAGGCAGATAAATTGTTGTTTACCACCTGCGGTGGGACTTCGGCTCGGGGGAGTACATCCTGTGCGTACCACATACCACGATGGGTAGTTAGGCAGACAAATTGTTGTTTACCACCTGCGGTGGGGCTTTGGATCGGGGTAGTGCATCCCTTGCCTACTGCATCACGCGATGGGCAGTCGGTTAGATAAATTGTTGTTTACGGTTTTCTGAGCAACATGGTCGTAGGGGCGAACTGTGTTCGCCCGTAATAAAAAGTATATTGATAAGCAAAGGCTTTTGGGGAACGGCGGGCGAACACAGTTCGCCCCTACGGGTTCATAGTAAGCCCACGCAAACAACAATTTATCTGCCTAACGTCCCATCGCGGGATGCAGTTCGCACGGGATGCACATCCCCGACATTAGCAGCCGGCACGGCCGACAAACAACAATTTACCGGTTTATTACCCCTCGCGGTATACGGCTTACATGGGTTGAATAACCCCGAGCCAGAGCCCCACCGCAGGTGGCCGCCAAACAACAATTTAACTGACCAACTGCTCATCGCGGTATGTGGTACGCACAGGATGCACTACCCCGAGCGTTGGCCGCGGGCACTGCCCGCTAAACAACAATTTACAAAGATAAAACAAAGAAAGGAGCCCCCCTATGCCCGGCATCAACGATTATCTCGATTGGCGCGGCGATATTCCCGCCACCGCCCATAACATCAACGAAGTAGACAACCTTATTTTCTGTCTCCTTTCCTACGTTGACTTTGAAGGTGTCCTTCCCGCAGATCCCTCGGCCGAGGGCGTGACGCTGCGGGAAGCCGCCAAGGAATACTTTTTCACACACAATGAAGACGATCCTCACCCCCTGGGACTGATCGTTCCCGCGGAAATCGTGACACTTTTCCGTCGTCTGGCCGATACTCCCCGCTATCAAAATCTGTACCTGACAGGCTACGTTAATGAGGTATGCCCCGAGCGGGAAATGCAGTTTTCGGCTATGACCGTCCGCCTGCCCGATCATGGATACTTCGTGGCTATTCGTGGTACGGACGATACCATCATCGGCTGGAAGGAGGACTTCAAGTTGTCCTACATGGACGAGGTTCCCGCCCAAAGAAAGGCGGCTACCTATCTGGACAGCCTCTCCCTGGAGGAGGATAGCATACTCTACGTCGGCGGCCACTCCAAGGGCGGAAATCTGGCCGTATGGGGGGCTATTCATGCTTGCGAGCGTGTCCGCTCATCCATCAAGCAGGTCTATAGCAACGACGGCCCCGGCTTTACCGAGGAAATGATCAAATCGGAAGCCTATCGTGATATGTCCGATCGCCTCACCTTCCTCCTGCCCCAATCCTCTTTGGTGGGCTTGCTCCTGGTCAATGACAGTACCTATCAAATCGTCAAAAGCCGCACCCTGGGGATCTTCCAGCACAACGGACTGTCCTGGGAGGTCATGGGCTCCGCCTTTATCCGTGTGGAAAAGCTCTCGGGCCGAGGTGTTCACGCTGATACGGTGATACGGGAGCGCATCGACAGCATGAGCAAGGAGGAAAAACAGTTGTTTGTGGAGATGTTTTTTGAGCTTCTGGAATCCACAGGTGCCTCAACGCTGACAGAGCTGGCCGAGGGAAGCATCAAAAACGTGTTTTCAATGCTGAAAACCTTCCAGTCCTTTGATAAGGATCGAAAGGATATGGCGGGATATCTGCTGGGGAAACTGTTCGATACGAAAGCATCCTTGTCCAAGGATAAAGGCTTGACAGCTACGGTCGAGGATCTTACAGCGGCACAAAAATCTCTTGCGAATCCCGGGGATCCATCGAAGCGAAAAGGGAAAATTGCCGCGCCGAATGCAAAGAAACGCCCCCGATCCATCATCCGTGTGGAATTCCGTTGGAAAAGATAAAAGAACGTATAAAGGAACGTATAAAGGAACACCCCCGAAGCATTATCGGGGGTGTTTTTGTATGATATGGAGCGAGGGAATCAGGATTCCTTGATGATGAGACTCTGTAATCCCGCAAGCTTCACTGTCACGTCATGTCCCTTGTCGTTTTTCACAAACTCGCAAGGCACAACGGCATCCTCAAAGGGATTGTAAAGCACGGGATTCGTCATACCAAAGACCGTGAAGGAAGCTTCCACAGCCTCCTCGTTAGTGTTCACCAACAAGCAGGCAAGGCCACCGTCGGTTTCTTTGGCGAGACGGAGCAGACCGTGGGTGATGCCCTTGGCGCGGATGGGACAGAAATCAGGATCGTCCCTATCGAAATGCCACTTGAGAGGCTCCCACAGCTCTTCCTCGTCGGCTTCAGAAACGTCGCGGTAGGAGAGGATCTTGATCTTGCCGCTCACAGCGTCCAAGATGTGCTTCATCTCGGTCGTTTGCTCCATGGGAGGCAGGATCAGGGCGCTGTAGGTCTCGCCGTTGGCTCCGCTCAGATGGCCGTGGCCGTCCGGCTTCATGCGAGATAAAGTCTCGCCGTCCACAAAGTCAAAGTCGATCTGATAGGCCAGAAGCATATCCATAATGATCTCCAATGCCTCCTTGCAATCCTCCTCCCAATAGGTGTAGGTGCCGTACTGGGCATCCGAGGGCTTGTGATGGCGGCGGAAGGTCTCGATGGGGTAGTAGAGCAGAACGTCGGCCTTGTGCTTGCCTGCCATGATGGCGTCGATGCGGCCGAGGGCGTGGTTGTAGCGGGTGTAGGTCTCGGGATCCATGAAGGTTTCGCCGTAGTAGTAGGTGAAGATGTCCACACCCAGAGCGTACTGAGCGCAAAGGGAGGCGTACATCTGATCGTGCGTGACTTTTCCCCCTTGTGCGTGGGCAGAGACCTCGCTCATGACGTGGGGGCGGTTGTAGTGGTGGGCCACCGAGGACACCAGCTTGGGGGTGAAGGCGTATATCCCGTGGCAGAGCATAGAGGGAATGGATTGGAGCATATCAATGCCGGGATAATGCATATGCCGCAGAAGGGAGAAAAAATTGCCCTCGAAAACGGTATGGAAGCGTATATCGTCCTCCAGGAGCAAATGTCCCGAGAAGCTGACCTTGTTACGGGCGCACCAATCCGAGATCTGGGTGAAGAAGCTCTCCTCGTACAGATCGGACATGAGGGTGTAGTAGTCCTCGCGGATGCCGTTGGACTTTTCGGTATCGCCCAGGAAGATGTGGATGAAGTCGGGGAACAGGTCGCGCCCGTAGCGGGAGGCGTAGGCGTTCTCCACGTCACGGCCGTAGGACAGCACGGGGTAAAGGGGCATATCATCGTCGTAGGGATCGTGGGTCGTGGGCGGGTACAGCCCCTTGTTGATGTAGCATCCCATGAAGGAGGGCTCGTCTGTAAAGATGGCCTCAACCTGTCCGAGGGGTACGTTGGGATTGCTCGCACCTGCGGTCATATGCTCGGGGATGTGTCTTGCGTACTGATCGTAGGTGTTGCGGAGGAAGGCGGCCACGGCGTCGCGGTTGGTCACGTCGATGTAACGGCGAGCCTCGGAGACGTTATGGACGCTGTGGGTGCCCTCGTAGAGCCGCTTGCGGACAAAGCAGAGAGCCACAGCGGGGCAGGGCCAGGGGTTTGTCAGGGTGACGGCCTGGATGCTGTAGCGGCAATCAGCCACCGTAAGGGCGGGGTAGTCTCCCTCGCCGTCGGGAATGAGGTTGCCCTCAAAGTCGGAGGCGTAGACGGCGGCGTACAGAAAATGCTGATGTCCACGGGGCAGCTTAATGGTCTTGGTCTCTCCTTCGGTCAGGGTTTCTTTGACCATGACCACGGCGGTGGCCTCGAAGTCTGGGTTCTCTGCGAGGGTGAGTCCTCCCGCGCCGCCGCTTGGATAGCCCTTTTCGTCATAGATCCAAAGGCGCAGACCCATCCGCTGACACTCGTCGGCGGCAAAGGCCAGGACGTCCCATTCCTCGGTGTCAAGGGTATAGTTGTGGAAGGACACGTTGGTGACGATACCGCCAAATCCTCGGGCGGCCATGGCGGTCAGATAGTCTGTCACCGCTTGCTTTTTGGTCTCCACGGGGGCATCGGGACGGTAGGGGAAGTTATGTACGATCTTCAAGGGAAGGTTGTGGTTAGAAGGGATCATGGAAAGCTCCTTTCGGATGGGATTAGGGTATCTCGTATCTTGTATCTTGTATCTCTGTATCTTTGTATCTTACAGATAGCTTCCGTCCGCCATGGCGCGCACCTTGGAGAACAACTCTCGCTCCTTGGCTTCCACAAGCTCAGGATCGCCCTCGTGTTTGACGGAGGTTTCCAGAGACACACAGCCCTCAAAGCCGATTTCATGAAGGGCTTTTGTGAAGTCTGCCCAGTCGATGACACCCTCGCCCGGGAGCCAATGGCGATCACCGTGGCCGTCATTGTCGTGGACGTGGAGGGTGGCTAACAGATCCTTACCGATGGCGCGTACGGCGTCGGCGGGAGAGTCGCCGTAGACGGAGGCGTGTCCCGTGTCCAGACACATCTTCATGGTGGGGGTGTTCATGAGCTTGACGAATTCCAAGGTCTCGTTCCAACGGGACAGGGGGAGGGACGTGAAGGGGAGATTTTCAAAGCAGATGGTGACTCCCACCTCCTGGGCCACCTTGCAAAGGCGGGAGAAGTGATCCACGTTCATTTGCCACAGCTCTTCCTTGTGCTCGGGGTTGTTTTCCCCAAAGGGCATGATGCAATGAATGACAAAATAGGGAGCGCCCAGAAGGGACGTGCCTCGGATGCCCTTTTCCATGGCGGCGTACCGCTCGGCGCGGTCATACTCGGAAAAGTCCATGGCAGGCCAACGCCACGCGCCGTGGGTCTGGTTGACGAAGAGACCGTTTGCCTCAATCATCTCTCGTTCCCGCTTGAGAGTAGCGATAAATTCTTCCTCGGAAACGTGGAAGATCTTGTTCTCCGTATGGCAGAACTCGCCGTAGTCGATGGCGTCGTAGCCCAGAGCTTTGATGCGTTTGAGCGCTTCCTCAAAGCCGTATGCGCTGAGGAAGGGACTGAATTCGATGCAGGTTTTCATCATGGCAGAGGTCTCCTTATTTAAAATTCAATTCCTCACCCTTATGGTTGGTAAACACGTATGTCAAGCCGCCCTCGCGGAAGGTCAGGGCGGTTCCCGTATACTCACCGGGAGTATGGCCGCCCCGCAGGGGTTCGGGATTATCCCTGTGGGTGGAGGTCAAAAGGGTGCCGAAGGCGGGGGTGGGGTCGCCGTGGAAGTAGGAATCGGGCTGAAGCCCTACCCGATGCTCGTGGCCGCAGATGAGCATATCAATGCCTATTTGGTTGAGACATCCGATCCACTTTTCATAGAGGGTGGGATTCTTATCATTGAAGGGGCGGTCGGTGTAGGTGAAATTGATGTGACAGAGGGCGACACGGTGGGTGACCCCCTCGGCGTTGTAGGTGGTATCGGCGGTTGCGATAAGATCGCGGAGATAGTCTGTCTGAGCCTCTCGGAAGGGAAGGAAGTTTGCCACGCCGCCTGTTTCGGGGAGACCGTACTCAATGTTTGTGTCGGGCTTATCCTCACCGCAATCCAGCACCAGGCCCCAAACGGGACCTGCCCGGAAGGTGTAATAGGTCTTACCGTCACGGGTGGGGATGTACTGATGGAGATGCTCGGCCATGTAGCCCCGGGTGTCGTGGTTGCCGCGGATATAGACGGTGGGGAAGCGCCCCTCCGTAATGGCGGCGGTGAGGCGGTGGAGGGTGGTGACCTGATCCTTGGTGGCGGCGGAATCACCGATATCACCGAGGAGAATGAGGAAATCGAACCTACCGTGAGCCAGGGCAGTCTCGGCGGGGACGGTCACCTGTCCGTGGGTGTCAGCCAGGACGTAGGCCTTGATCTCCCCCGTCTCGGGGATAGGGGTAAAATCATACTCGTAGGCCTCGGTGGGATCAGGCTTGGGATAGTAGTTGCAATGATCCGCCAAGGGAGTGATATGGACACGGTACGCCTTGGCCTTGTCCAAAAGAGATACGGGGATCTTGATTTTATGGACGTCGGTGTCCGAGCGCATAACGCCGTTGATGCTATCTGTGAAGGTTTTGCCGTCCACGATGACCGAGGCCATGGCGGGTTTGTCGCATAGGAGAATGATCTCGTAGTCACGCTCCACAAGGAACACCCCGGGGTGGCAGGTGAGGGAGGTGGTTTCAACGGCGTTCACATCGTGAACGCGATTGATGGGAGTAGGGGTGGTGTTCATATCACTCTTCCTCCTTTTCAACCTCCAGATAGGGGGTCACGTCGATCTTGGCCAGCTCGGATGCTGGGATTTTGGACTTGGCACGCTCGAAATACTGAATATTGTTTCTGAGCATGAAGGTAAACTGATTGTTGGGGGTACGTCCCTCGGCGGCGCTGACGTAAAGCAGCTTGCGGAGCAAATCCTCGGAGAGACGAACGGTGACGGTGTAATTTTGTTTCATGACAGACTCCTTTATTTGTATGTTGGATCATAATAGGACGTCATTGGCGCGTCCTCTGCGGATGGCGATGATAGGGGCGGCCATGAGCAGTCGCCTAAGGAAAAGAGGCGGCCACGCAGGGCCGCCCCTACCGGTTCGGTTGTCAGATTATCGGGACACCTTGGACATCTTGGTGACCATGTTGTAGTAGCGCAGGATGTGGAGAGCCTTCTCGGTGGCCTCAAAATAAACCACCTGAAGGTCGCCGTCGTTTTCAAAAACGGCGTAATAAATATCGTCGGCTTCCATGGAGGAAACGAAGAGATGATTCTTCACCAGAGGCAGGGTCTCCAGATGAGCCTTGGCCTCGTCGGTGTAGGGAGCGATTTCATGCATATCCTTGATGGTGAGCTCCAGTACCTTCTTGCGGCGCATACCGCCGTTGATGCGGGAGAAGGTCATGATGCCCGAGGTCATGGAATATTCCAGCTCAACGTTGAAGAGCTTCCAGAAGTAGAGCACAACGCCAAGGAAGGACAGGGGAAGAATGGCCACGGGATAGAGCTGAACGGCCAGACAGAGGATGACAAAGCCGATGGGTACACTGAGCACCGCAATGCGGCACAGGGTCTTTTTCAGCTTTCGGGCGCCGGCGGGCTTTTCGTTTACCACGTATTCGTATGTACTTGATTCATGCATGGGACGGTTACCTCTTTCATTTGTTGCTTCATTTCGTTTCAATGGGTACATTATACCATACTTTCACCGAAAATGCAACCAAAAAATATGTAAATTGTAAATTTTCACAAAATCTTTTCTTCTACCCTTGATTCTCCGAGGAAAATGTAGTATAATATAATGAATCAATATATTCCTCACAGGAGGTAACCCTATGAAAGCAGTCATTACCGTCACGGGTAAGGACAGCGTGGGCATCATCGCCAAAGTGGCGACTGCCTGCGCCGAATACGACGCTAACATCGTAGACATTTCCCAAAGCGTACTCCAGGACTATTTCGCCATGATCATGCTGGCGGACATCGATAAGCTGAACATCGACTTTTCCCTGTTCGTGGACAAGCTGGCCGATCTCGGTAAAGCCCAAGGCCTGGAGATCCATACCATGCATGAGGACATCTTCAACACCATGCACCACATCTGAGAGGCCCCACATATGCTTGATACAAGAGACATTCTCGAAACCATACAGATGATCCGTCAGGAGAATCTGGATATCCGTACCATCACCATGGGCATCTCTCTGTTCGATTGCGTCAGTGACGATGCGGATCGCCTGTGTGATAAGATTTATGACAAGATCACCCGCACCGCCGAGCACTTGGTAGACACAGGCTGTGATATCGAAAAGAAGTACGGTATTCCTATTGTTAATAAACGCATTTCGGTGACCCCCGTCTCTCTCGTGGGCGGCAATCTCTCCCCCGACGGATTTTTGAAGGTGGCCCACACCCTGCAACGAGCCGCAGATACCACAGGTGTCAACTTCATCGGCGGTTATTCCGCCCTGGTTCACAAGGGCATGACTGTGGGTGACCGCAACCTGATCTCCGTCATTCCTGAGGCTCTGGCTGAGACCGACCTGGTCTGTTCTTCTGTCAACGTGGCCACTACCAAGGCGGGCATCAACATGGATGCCATCCGTCTCATGGGCTCCACCATCCGCCGCGCCGCCGAGCTGACGGCTGACCGCAACTCCATCGGTTGCGCCAAGCTGGTGGTCTTTGCCAACGTTCCCGAGGACAACCCCTTCATGGCGGGTGCCTTCCACGGTGTTGGCGAGCCCGACACCGTGATCAACGTGGGTGTCAGCGGCCCCGGTGTGGTCAGCTCCGCTATCAAGAGAGCAGGGGACTGTGACCTTTCTGCGCTGGCTGACATTATCAAAAAGACCGCCTTCAAGATCACCCGCGTAGGTCAGCTGGTGGCCTCTGAGGCTGCCGAGCGCCTGGGCGTTCCCTTCGGTATCATTGACCTCTCCCTGGCTCCTACGCCTGCCATTGGAGATTCCGTGGCGCATATCCTGGAGGAAATGGGTCTGGAATGTTGCGGTGCTCACGGCACCACCGCCTGCCTCGCCATGCTCAACGACGCCGTCAAAAAGGGCGGCGTGATGGCATCCTCCCATGTGGGAGGTCTGTCGGGCGCCTTTATCCCCGTGTCTGAGGACGCAGGCATGATCGCCGCAGTAGAGAAGGGCGTTCTTACCATGGAGAAGCTGGAGGCCATGACCGCCGTTTGCTCCGTGGGCCTGGACATGATCGTGATTCCCGGTGACACCACCGAGGAGGTTATCTGCGGTATCATCGCGGATGAGATCTCCATCGGCGTCGCAAATACAAAAACCACCGCCGTCCGTGTCATCCCTGCCATCGGCAAGGAGATCGGAGAGGAGCTGGACTTCGGCGGCCTTTTGGGTCACGCCCCCGTTATGGCCCTGAAGACCCATTCTCCCGCTAAGTTTATCCACCGCGGCGGCCGTATCCCCGCACCCATTCACAGCTTGAAAAACTAAAAATCTCATCATAGAAAGGAAAATTTATTATGAAAATCGCAAAGCTCATCAAGACCGTTGCTTCCGCCGGCTCTGCCGTTGTCGGCCTCGGCACCAAGGCTATGGATTTCGCTGACCACGTTATCCACCGCAAGGAATACGAGGCTAAGAAGAGACGTAAGCGCATTATCGCTATCACCCTGGGCGTGATTGGCGGCGTAGTTGCCATCCTCCTGTTCCCCTACAAGCTGGTGGTAGAGAAGAACGGTGACTTCGAGATCCGCACACTCCTGCTTCGTATCTATCGCAAGACCGAGGACTACAACCTCCCCGAGGGCGGCTCCGAGACCTTTGATATCGAAGGCGTGGAGGACGACGAGGTCGTTGAGTGCCAGATCGTTGAGGCTGAGGACTGATACTGAATGTCTGCCCTTCGCTTTTGCGGAGGGCAGAACATACCGAGACTGCCCATGATTGATTTTATCAAATCCATAGATCCCATGGAGCTGATTGCCCAAGCGGTGGGCATTGTGGCTATGGCCAGCTATTGCCTGTCCTTTCAGTTCAAAAAGAACGCGGGCTGTATCACCATGCAGTTTTTGGGCAGCGGACTTTTCTGCCTTCATTTTCTCCTGCTGGGCTCCATCGGCGGGTTCCTCATGAATCTGATCGGCGTTTGCCGCGCCGTGACCCTGCTTTTCGGAGAACGCACCCATAGGCCTATTTTCCTGGGATCCCTTATCGCTCTCTTTATCGGCGGTAGTGTGGTCTGCGTTATCTGCTCATGGGATAGCCCCTTGGTATTTCTCACCTGTGCCGGCCAGGTCGTAGGTCTTCTGGGCCTTTGGTCGAGAGATAGCAAAAAATTGCGGCTGGCCCAGTTTTTCGGTACGTCCCCTGCGTGGATCGTGTATAGCGTGATCAACCGCTCCGTGGGCGGCCTGCTCTGTGAGATCTTCAATATGCTCTCCATCGCCGTATACTTTGTACGGATGCGGCTTGGAAGAGTCAAAGTAACCGAAAAGGAATCGTAAGTGTATGCTTGACTTACATGACGTGACCACCCCTGCGCTGGCGTATCTCGGAGACTGTGTCCTGGAGGTGTGCGTGCGTACTTATCTCGTGTCGGAGTTGGGGCTTTCCACCTCGGCACATCTGAATCGGGAGGCGCTGAAATTCGTATGCGCCGCGGCTCAGTCCAAAGCCATGGATATCATTGAACCCATGCTATCCCCTGAGGAGCTTGCCGTCTTCAAGCGCGGCCGGAATATGGGTCACGGTAACGTACCCAAAAACGCCTCGGTAAAGGATTACCGCCGTGCCACGGGTATGGAGGTGCTCTTTGGCTATCTGTCCTTGTCGGGACAGGAGGAAAGAGCCCGCGAGCTGTTCCGCTCAGGCTACGGCTTGGATCAGATTTCCCCCGATCTCTCTGAAAACTCAAATTAAAAGGAAGCATTGATTATGGCTAACCATCCTCGCGTAAAGCTGACCATTACCGAAAACGGTGATGATACCCCCGTGGTGCTGGGCGATATCATTGTCGAGCTTTACCCCGAAAAAGCACCTGTTACTGTAGAGAATTTTCTCAGCCTTGTGAAGAGCGGCTTTTATAACGGCCTCATCTTCCACCGTGTCATCAAGGGCTTTATGATCCAGGGCGGCGGCTTTGATCCCCGCTTTATCCAGAAGCCTGCCCAGGCCATCCACGGCGAATTTATCGCCAATGGCTACATGGCCAACGACCTGAAGCACAAGAGAGGTGTTTTGTCCATGGCACGCACCTCGGATCCCGATTCTGCCTCCTCACAGTTCTTCATTATGCACGAGGATGCACCCCACCTGGATGCTCAGTACGCAGGCTTCGGTGCCGTGGTGGAGGGCATGAGCGTGGTGGATAAGATCGCTTCCTGCAAGACAGGTCGTTATCAGTATTATACCGACGTTCCCCGCAACTGTATTTGCATCAGCGAGGCCTGTGTCCTTGAGGATGCATAAGCATAACATCATGAAAGAAAGGAGATAAATCATGAAAAATACAGGTTTGATCATCGCTCTGGGTGTGGTCAGCGGCCTGGCCATCGCGGCTACCGTTGCGCTGAGCACCGAAAAGGGCAGAAACGCTGCTGAAAAGGCCAGCGGCAAGGTGAAGGAAGTTTCCGGCAAGGCAGTGGCCAAGACCAAGGAAGTTTCCAGCAAGGCCGTGGCTAAGACCAAGGAAGTTTCCGGTAAGGTCATTTCCAAGATCAAGAAGACCCCTGTTGAGGCTACCTGCGAGGAGATCTCTTGCGAGTGCGAGTGCGCTTGTGACGAGATCGCCGCTGAGGAGCTTCCCGAGATCGCCCCTGAGGCTTGATCCTAACATCCAAAAGGCCGTGGCATCCACGGCCTTTTCAAAATTATAAGGGAGAAAATCATGAAAATCTGTGTACTTGACGCCGCCACCCTGGGCGAGGATCTTGACCTTTCCTCCCTGTCGCAGGTGGGAAATGTGACCGTATACCAACAAACGTCCCCCGAGCTGGTGAGAGAACGCATCGTGGGCCACGACGTGGTCATCATCAATAAGGTCAAGCTGAATGAACGAACCTTGCCGGAAGGGAAGGACGCCCCTGCCCTCATCTGTATCTGTGCGACGGGATACGATAATATTGATCTGAACGTCTGCCGTGAGCGCGGGATCGGCGTGGCCAACGTGGTGGGCTACTCCAGCGAAAGTGTGACCCAGGTTACTGTCGGGCTGGTTTTGTCTTTGGTGACCAACCTGTCCGATTATACTGCCTGCACCGCTGACGGCTCCTATACCCACGGCGGATGTGCCAACCGTCTCACCCCTACTTACCATGAAATTGCCGGGAAGACCTGGGGTGTTCTGGGTGCCGGTAAGATCGGCTCCCGCGTAGCTGACGTGGCCCGTGCCCTGGGGTGCCGTGTGTTGACCTGCCGTCGTCACCCCGACGGTCAGAGCGTGGAGCTTGACACGTTGCTTGCGGAGTCTGATATCATCACCATTCATACCCCCTTGACAGCCGAGACCCGCGGACTGATCGGGGCGAAGGAGATCGCTAAGATGAAGGAGGGCGTTGTGGTCGTCAATATGGCGAGAGGTGCCGTGACTGACGAAGCCGCTCTGGCAAAGGCTGTGACAGAAGGGCACATCGGTGGCTTGGGCGCTGACGTGTTCAGCATAGAACCCTTTCCCGAGGATCACCCCTTCTTTGAAATCCGCAACCATCCCGCGGTATTGTTGACCCCCCATATGTCTTGGGGAGCATACGAGGCTCGCGCCAGATGCCTTGACGAGGTGATCATGAACATTCGGGCGTTTGAGCGAGGAGAGAAGAGAAACAGGGTAGATTGAGGGAAATTGTTGTTTACGGTTTTCTGAGCAACATGGCCGTAGGGGCGAACTGTGTTCGCCCGTAATAAAAAGTATATTGATAAGCAAAGGCTTTTGGGGGACGGCGGGCGAACGCAGTTCGCCCCTACGGGTTTTCATTAAACCTCCGCTAAACAACAATTTATCTGACGAATGTCCCATCGCGGTATGCGGCTTGCATGGGTTGAACATCCCCGGCGTTGGCCGCGGGCACTGCCCGCTAAACAACAATTTTCATGGATGATCACTAACCTGTAGGGGCGGATTCCATATCCGCCCGTCCTCCCTAAAGGTCTATGAATATCAATGCTTTTTTATATCGGGCGGATATGGAATCC
Source organism: Oscillospiraceae bacterium (assembly GCA_015063685.1). Lineage (GTDB taxonomy): Bacteria > Bacillota > Clostridia > Oscillospirales > CAG-272 > CAMEON01. The sequence goes on from SVTR01000026.1 coordinate 20,808, forward strand.
GCCCCTACGGGTTTTCATTAAACCTCCGCTAAACAACAATTTATCTAACCAACAGCCCATCGCGGGATACGATTTGCATAGGCTGAACATCCCCGAGCCAAAGCCCCACCGCAGGTGGTAAACAACAATTTACGCTCCCAAGGAGGTCATATGCAACAACTGAAAATGCTTCGATATCAGGGGAAAGTTACTCCGCGTCTCTTGCCGGATGGCTACCGATATGAGTTTTTTGGCGGTACCGACGCCGAGATAGACGATTGGGTGACCATTTGCCGTCACGGTCTGCTTTCGGAGACCTCGGGGAGGGAATGCTTTGTGTCCACCATCCTGGATTATCCCGATCTCGTACCCGAAAAAGATCTGTTCTTTGTAGTAGACCCCGACGGCCGCCGTGTGGCGACTTCTGCGTCGGTCTGCCATAAAAGCGGGGAGGGGTATCTCCATATGGTGGCCGCCCTTCCGGACAGCCGAGGAAAGGGCATCGGTCACGCTATGCTTTCACAGGCCCTTGACATGATGGAAGCACGGGGATGCACCCACGCGGTGCTGACCACCGACGATTTTCGTCTCCCCGCCATCAAAACTTACCTGGACGCAGGCTTTCGTCCCGTCATCTATCACGATCCCGACAGCGATATGCAAAAGCGGTGGGATCAGGTGATCGCCGCCCTGGGGTATGAGCCGGTGGCGTACGTGAGGGAAGTATAGGCAGGCCGTGATATTTAAAGTTCCGTTACAAATATGTAAAAAAGAATAACAAATTTTGTGATATATTGTCTTTTGTACGTTTATGCTGAATGCAGAGGAATATTCAGTAAAAATAACGTACACGGAGGAAAAAATGAAGACTGCAAAGTATTTCTTGCCCTTGATGCTGCTGATGCTGGTATTGACTTTGGCGTTTGCGGCGTGTAATGACGGAGATGAACCGGAAGATACGACGGTTACCGAAGAGCAAACGACTGCTCCTGTCACGGAGGCTCCCGAAACCGGGGCGCCTGAAACAGAGGCTCCCGAGACGGAGGCACCTGAAACTGCCCCTCTCGAGAGTGAGGTCGTTACGGACGAGCCTGCCACGGATGAACTTATTACCGACGAACTTACTACCACCGAGGAACCCACCACGGAAGAGCCCGATGAGTCTACATACAGCGAGGGCTTGGAATTCACCTCTAATGGCGACGGCACTTGCTATGTAAGTGGCATAGGCACATGTAAAGATTTGGACGTGATCATTCCTTTGGTGTCTCCCGATGGAGACAGCGTCACAAGCATTGGCGATTCTGCGTTCTATTGTTGCAGTGATTTGACAAGTGTCAAGATTCCCGACGGCGTAACGAGTATCGGCAACGGCGCGTTCAGTGAGTGTATGGGTCTGACAAGCATTGAGATTCCCAGTAGCGTGACGATCATCGGCTATGATGCGTTCGGCCGTTGCAGTAGCTTGGCGAGTATCGAGATTCCTGATGGGGTAACCGGGATTGGCGAATGTACGTTTGACAATTGCCGTAGCTTGACGAGCATCGTAATCCCCGACAGCGTGACGAGCATCGGTGATTTTGCATTCTCCGATTGCACCAACCTTGTGAGTATCATAATTCCTGATAGCGTAACGAATATCGGCGTACTGGCATTCTCTTGGTGCGATGGCCTTATTCAAATAGAGAATGGCGTCTATTACGTTGATAAATGGGTCGTTGAGTGTGATAAATCGGTTTCAACCGTTACGTTGCGTCCTGATACGGTTGGTCTTGCCGTAGATGTATTCGCCCATTGCAATAACCTTATAAGTATTGAAATTCCCGACGGCGTTACGATCATCGGCGATTATGCGTTCCAGCGTTGTAGTCGGCTGAAGAGCATTAAAATTCCCGATGGCGTAACGAGTATCGGTTGTTGGGCGTTCTACGAATGCAGTAATTTGTCGAGCATTGAAATTCCCGATAGCGTGACAAGTATTGGTCAGGAGGCATTCAAAGATTGCCCGGGTCTTATTCAAATAGAAAACGGAGTTCATTACGTTGATAAATGGGTCGTTGAGTGTGATAAATCGGTTACAACCGTTACATTGCGTCCCGATACGATTGGTATTGCCACAGGCGCGCTCTCTTCTTCTCTGAAAAGTATCGAAATTCCCGATGGCGTGACGAGTATCAGTGCGGGGGCGTTCTATGGATGCGGCGGGCTAACGAGTATCAAGATTCCCGAGAGTGTAACGAGTCTTGGCGAGTGTGTATTTTCCTTTTGTTCAAAGTTGACAAGCATCACTTTTACCGGCACGAAAGCCCAGTGGCAAGCGATTGAAAAAGGGGATAGCTGGAACTATGCTACAGGCTCCTACACCATCCACTGCACTGACGGCGATCTCTCCAAATACCAATCCTGACATCCCATCCCACCCGCATCTGCGGGTGGGGCTTTTTCAATAAAATTCCCCCAACTCAGCCGCTAAAAATATCCCATGCCCTCTTGACGAAACCGAAAATGAGTGGTATAATGGATAGGTATAGGACATTTTTTCTGTCCGCAAAAGCAAAATAAAAATTTAAAGATACAGGTACAAAGAAATGCTTGACATCAAATTTTTGAAAGAAAATCCCGAGGCTGTCAAAGAGAACATCCGAAAGAAGTTCCAGGACGGCAAGCTTCCCTTGGTTGACGAGGTCATCGCCCTCGACGAGCAGAGACGCAAGAATATTCAGAGCACCGACCAGCTCAAGGCTCAGAGAAATCAGATCTCCAAGGCCAACGGCGGTCTGTTCGGCCGTTTGAAGAAGGCTGCCGACGATGCTGAAAAGGCTGACATCCAGGCGCAGATCGACGAGAACAACGCCAAGGTCAAGGCCAACGCTGACGAAATGGCCGCGCTGGACGCCGACATTCAGAAGCTGGATGCCCGCATCCGTGAGATCATGCTCACCATCCCCAACATCATTGATCCCAGCGTGCCCATCGGTCCCGACGACTCCTGCAACGTGGAGAAGGAGAAGTTCGGTGAACCCGTGGTGCCCGATTTTGAGATCCCCTATCACACCGACATCATGGAAAGACTGTCGGGTCTGGACCTGGAGGCTGCCCGCCGCGTGGCAGGTAACGGCTTCTACTACCTGATGGGCAATATCGCCCGTCTCCACTCCGCCATCATTTCCTATGCTCGTGACTTCATGATCGGCCGCGGCTTTACCTACTGCGTGCCCCCCTTCATGATCCGCGGCGGCATCGTGGACGGCGTCATGTCCTTTGCCGAGATGGACGCCATGATGTATAAGATCGAGGGCGAGGATCTCTACCTCATCGGCACCAGCGAGCACTCCATGATCGGTAAGTTCGTGGATCAGATTGTTCCCGAGAAGGAACTGCCCTACACCCTCACCAGCTACTCTCCCTGCTTCCGTAAGGAGAAGGGCGCACACGGTATTGAGGAGCGCGGCGTGTACCGTATCCACCAGTTTGAGAAGCAGGAGATGATCGTCATCTGCAAGCCCGAGGATAGCAACTACTGGTACGACCAGATGTGGAAGAACTCCGTGGATTTCTTCCGCACCCTGGACATCCCTGTTCGCACCCTGGAGTGCTGCTCCGGTGATCTGGCTGATCTGAAGGTGAAGTCTCTGGACGTGGAGGCATGGTCCCCCAGACAGAAGAAGTATTTCGAGGTCGGCAGCTGCTCCAACCTGGGCGATGCTCAGGCAAGACGTCTCAAGATCCGTGTCAAGGGCGAGGACGGCAAGAACTACTTTGCTCACACCCTCAACAACACCGTGGTGGCTCCTCCCCGTATGCTCATTGCCTTCCTGGAGAACAATCTCCGCGCCGACGGCAGCGTGGCCATCCCCGAGGCTCTGCGTCCCTACATGGGCGGCATGACCGAGATCAGATAATCCCAACCGTACGAATTTCAAAGAACCGCATCCATAGGGGTGCGGTTCTTTTCTGTTCACACAGGCGGTCATGATTCATGGACCGGCGGCATATAGTAGAACAGGACATCTTCGCTTACCATACCCTGAATTTTGGAGATGCCCACAGCTCTCAAAGGAAAGGATATCCCGCTTCATGAATACGGTCTCTCCATCAAAGATCTACCGATACAAAGGCAAAGCCAAAAGCGCTGAGCGTTCACCTTCTCCCACTCATACCGAGACATCTCCCTCCGGACTCACGGCGGCTGAGGCCGAGGAAAGCCGCCGTTTGCACGGGTCAAACCAATTGACCGTGCGCAAGGGAAAAAGCTTTTTTCGACAGTTCCTGTCTAACCTTGGGGATCCCATCATCAAAATTCTGCTGGCGGCCCTTGGATTAAATCTTCTGTTTGCTCTGGGCGGTGGCGCGGATTGGTTCGAAACGGGTGGCATAGCTTTGGCTGTTCTGCTGGCCACCCTCATCTCCACCCTATCGGAATACGGTTCGGAAAACGCTTTCAAACGGCTGACCGAGGAGTGCGGTCGGATCTCCTGCCGCATTTTAAGACGACGGGAGGGAGCGCTTCGGGCGGAACCCTCTCAAATGGCTATCGGAGAGGTGGTAGTTGGGGATCTTGTGCTTTTGGAGGCCGGCGAAATGATCCCCGCAGACGGGCGGCTGATCTCCGGCAGTCTTTTGGTAGATCAGTCCGCCATGACAGGGGAGAGCCGTGAAATTGAAAAACGGCCGGACGTCTCCGAGAAGCATACCATGAATCCTCAAGCGCCCTCCGCTCTTTTTCGTGGATGCACCGTTCTTTCGGGTCAAGGACTGATGCAGGTCAGCGCCGTGGGAGACGCCACGTTCTTAGGGCAGATTTCTGAGGAGGTTCAGGAGGATACCCGAGAAAGCCCTCTCAAACGGAGACTCTCTGAGCTGGCGCGGCAGATCAGCTATTTGGGATACGTGGCCGCCGCCCTGGTGGGTATCATCTATCTCATCAATGCGTTTTTGTTTGACAGCGCCTTTGACACCGCCATCATGTTCGCCAAGATCACAAATTGGCGCTACGTTTGGCAGACCCTCTTCTCCGCGCTGACATTGGGCTTGACTGTTCTGGTGGTGGCCGTGCCCGAGGGACTGCCCATGATGATCGCGGTTGTGCTATCCTCCAACATCAAAAAAATGGTGAAGGACAAGGTGCTGGTCCGTAAGCCTGCGGGCATCGAGGCCGCGGGGAGCATGAACCTGCTGTTTACGGATAAAACAGGCACGCTTACCGAGGGAAGGCTGAGTGTTGGGCAGCTCTATCTCGGAACAGGAGAAAAATTTGGCGATTTTAGCGCCTTGACAACCAAAGCGCCCAACGTGGCTGAGGAGCTGACCTTATCCTGCTACATCAACACATCTGCCGTTTGCGGACATACCGATGGAAACGCCGAACGCTGCGCTTTGGGGGGAAACGCTACAGACCGTGCGTTGCTGGATTACGTTTTATCAAGACCCCGGCCCTCTTGGGGAGAAATCATCTACCGCATCCCTTTTGACAGCACGAAAAAGACATCTTGCGCGCGGGTGGATCTGGGAGGGCATGAGGTATTATACGTCAAAGGAGCCCCTGAGCGCCTGCTTCCGCACCTGAAGTATGTGCTCAATAGTCGGGGGCAACCCGTCAAAGCAGATCGAGATGCCATTGAAGCCGGGATCAGGCGCATGACCTCCGTCGGTGAGCGCGTCCTTATGATCGCGGTCAATCGGGAGACGCTTCTCCCTTCTCCCGTTCAGATTGAGCGAGGGGAATGGGGGACGCTTACTCTCATCTGCCTGGCGGTGCTGAAGGATAAGCTGCGTCCCGAGGCATCGGAATCGGTGCAAAGGCTGAAAAGGGCGGGGATCCACGTGGTGATGATGACGGGTGACAACAAGGATACCGCCCGAAGCATCGCGGAGGCTTGCGGTATTCTCGGAGGTTCTGTCAAGGGTGTACTGGACAGCGAGGAATTGTCCCGCATGACCGACGGGCAGGTCAAGGAGGCCCTTCCTCGCATCGGGGTGATCGCCAGGGCTTTGCCTACGGACAAAAGCCGCTTGGTACGAATCGCTCAGGAGATGGATCTGGTGGTGGGCATGACCGGTGACGGGATCAACGACGCCCCTGCCCTCAAGCGAGCGGATATCGGCTTTGCCATGGGCGCGGGGACACAGGTGGCCAAGGATGCGGGGGACATCATCATCATGGACAACAACCTCCGCTCCATCACAAGGGCAGTTTTGTACGGGCGCACCATATTCAAGAGTATCCGCAAGTTTATTACCCTCCAGCTTACCATGAATCTTTGTGCCATGGCGGTAACCATGATCTGCCCCTTTATCGGGGTGGATGAGCCTGTGACCGTGGTGCAGATGCTTTGGATCAATCTGATCATGGACACTCTGGGCGGTCTCGCCTTTGCGGGAGAAGCGCCCCTGGCGTCCTACATGGAGGAGCCTCCCAAGCGCCGCGACGAGCCTATTCTGGGAGCCTATATGAAGCATCAGATCCTTTGGTTGGGGGGCTTTACCGTGGCACTTTGTTTGCTCTTTTTAAAGGTACCGTTCATCAGCAGCTCCTTCCGCGGGTCAAAGGATGATATATATCTCCTGACGGCGTTTTTCGCATTGTTCATTTTCTCATCTGTTTTCAATTGCTTCAACTGCCGAACCGACCGTTTGCGGCTCTTCTCGGGACTGACCAAAAACAAGGCCTTTTGCCTCATTATGTTGGCGGTTTTGAGTATTCAGATCCTTTTTGTTTACCTCGGTGGCGCGGTCTTGCGGACAGCACCCCTGACGACGGGAGAGTTAGGGTTGACCTTTGTGCTATCCCTCTTGGTGTTTCCTGCGGAGTTTTTGAGAAAGGTGATTTGGAGATTGAAGGGGAGGAAGGAGAGATTTTGATTGACCACCTGCGGTGGGGGCGGCCGTCCCGCCTGCCAACGCCGGGGATGTTCAACCCATGCGAACTGCATCCCGCGAGGGGCGGTACAACGATAAATTGTTGTTTATGTTCTTTTCCACTTTCTTTCCTCGGCGAAAGAAAGTGGAGTAAAGAACGCCGCTTAGTGCAGAACCTACGGTTCTCCCTAAGGACCCAACTCCCTCGTGACGCACGCCGCTCCCCGAAGGGGAGTGGAGCGGCTATCGCGTGTTCCGTGCCAGCCAACGCCGACGCCCCGCCTCCGCGGCGGAGCGCCTTGCGGCTCATACCGTGCTGCTTAGAAAGCGTTAGTTTGCTTGAAAAAATTCAATTTTCACGAATAGCATCGAATCTATAGTTCTCACGGCGAGAGGTAATTTCTTGATTGAAAAACAACAACATTTGTCCATTCGCCATCAGAACTGTAGCTTCGCCATATGCCCCTAAACCTCCCGCTGTTCGGTCAACAAAAACATGTCCATTGGCCTTTTGATGAGCCCCGAGGCGTTCCGCCGTGGGGGCGGGCCACCGCCGGTGGCTGACAAAAAACACGCTGTTGTCCGTTTGGCCTTTGCCAAACGGCTAGCGTCACGAGGGAGTTGGGTTCTTAGGGAGAACCGTAGGTTCTGCACTAAGCGGCGCTCTTTTGGAACTTTTCTCTCGCCGCGGAGAGAAAAGTGGAAAGGATACTAAACAACAATTTACGCTCTCTGTGAAGATCTGAATGTCGTGATCCTTCCGATTTCACATGACGGTGATAAGGTGTGGGAGGGACTTTTTATTTCAGCCAGATTCCATTATAGGACTTTTTCAATAAAATTCTCCCAGCCTCTTGCATTTCTCCCCACTTTGTGCTACAATTAACCTTATCTTCCGTTGTAATCATCTACATATATATCGAAAGGACACCTGCCATGAACTACACCTTTTCCAATAAAATCGCGTCTCTCAAGCCCTCGGCGATCCGTGAGATCCTGAAAGCCCCCAAGGACGCCGATACCATCACCCTGGCCGCGGGTAACCCCGCCCCCGAGACCTTCCCCGTGGCGGATCTGGCACGCTTTGCCGCTGATATTTTCGCAAACGATTCCACCACCGCCCTCCAGTACGGCGCAACCGACGGCTACGAGCCCCTCCGCCGCGCCGTGGCAGAGAGACAGAAGACGGTCTGGGGCATCGGCAAGTCTGTGGCCGACGGCGATAGCTTCAACGATACTACCATCATCGTCTCGGGCGGTAACCAGGGCATTGAGCTTGCCGCCAAGGTCTTCTGCAACGAGGGTGACACCGTCATCTGCGAGAACCCCACCTTCATTGGCGGTCTCAACGCCTTCCGCTCCTGCGGCTACAACACCGTGGGCGTGCCCATTGAGGAGGATGGCATGAACGTGGAGGCTCTGGAGGAGACCATCAAGGCCACCCCTAACGCCAAGCTCCTCTACATCATCCCCACCTTCCAGAATCCCGCGGGCATCACCACCTCCCTGGCCAAGCGCAAGGCCATCTACGAGGTCTGCAAGAAGTACGGCCTCATGATCCTGGAGGACAACCCCTACGGCGAGCTGCGCTTCGCGGGCGAGGAGATCCCCACCATCAAGTCCTTTGACACCGAGGGGCTGGTCATCTACTGCTCCTCCTTCTCCAAGATCCTCTCGGCGGGCATGCGTGTGGGCTTTGTGGTGGCTCCCGAGGAGGTCGCCGCCAAGATGGTGGTGGCCAAGCAGTCCGAGGACGTGCACACCAACCAATTCTTCCAGATGCTCTGCTATAAGTTCATGAGCGAGTGCGATCTGGACGCCCACATCGCCATGATCCGCGAGGTCTACGGCCGCAAGTGCCGTCTCATGCTGGAGTGCCTGGAGAAGGAGCTTCCCGCCGCCGTGAAATTCACCCGACCCGAGGGCGGTCTGTTCATCTGGGTGACCCTGCCCGACGGGGTGGACGCTGCCGCCTTCCTGAAGGCTTGCATGGCTGAAAAGCTCATGATCGTGCCCGGTGCTACCTTCAACTGCGACGTGACCGAAGGCTCCATGTCCTTCCGTCTCAACTACTCCACCCCCTCCGATGCTCAGATCATGGAGGGTGTGGCGAGACTTGGTAAGGTTGCTCGCCAGTTCGTTAAGTAATTTAATAGTGAAGGGGAGAGCCGAGGCTTTCCCCTTTGGTTTTACGTTGGTTATTTATCTTCTTAATTTTTTGTAAGACTACGCTTTTCCCCAAAAAAGCAAGCTTTGGGGGATTTACAAAAAACTTTTAAATTTGTCACCAACACTTTTTGAAATTGCGGTACTTATAAGGTGAGCGCTCAAGAAACGGAAGGATATCTCATGAACTTCAATGAACAACTGATCCGTGAATATGCCAAAAAAATCAGCGGATTTGCCTGGTCGAAGACCCACCATCCCCAGGACGCGGAGGATCTGGCCCAGGATATTATGCTCGTGCTTGGCCAGCATGATTTTGCCTCCAAATCTATCCAAAACATGGATGCCTATATCTATCAGGTCTGTCGCTATACCTATGCCAATTTCGTCCGCTCCAGAAAGCGTGACAGAGATCATACCGTCATCGCTACGTCGGAGCAGATCATGGCCATCTCCTCAGGGGAGGACATTCCCACAGAGGTGGCCAACACCGAGCTGTACACCCGCCTGCGCCGCGAGGTGGCTTATCTCGGGCGGATGCGGCGTCAGATCATGGTCATGACCTACTATGAAGGCAAAAACAGTCGGGAGATCGGAAAAATTCTCGGCATCTCGGACGCCACGGTTCGTTGGTATCTTTCCGATACACAGAAAAAACTGAAGGAGCGTATGGATATGAAAGAAAGCATCTACACCCCAAAACGTTTGAACGTTTATATCAGCGGCTACAGTCCCGATTTGAATCTGCGGGGCCTCAGGGACGATCTTCTGACCCAGAATATCTGCCTTGTCTGCGCCTGTGAGCGGGGCATGACGGTGGATGAGATCGCCGCCGCCATGAATATGTCAGCCGTCTTTATCGAAGATAAGATCCCCACCCTCCTGGAAATGGTCTATCTGGAGGAGGTGGGAAAGAGCCGCTACCGTACCGCCTTTTTCATTCAGAACAGCGAGTACGAGCTTGCCAAGATCCGTTACCAGATGAAAAATCTCCCTCGCGTCGCCCGCATCATTTATGAAAAGATCAAAACAAAGCTTCCAGCCCTTCGTGAGATCGGCTTCGGCGGCTGTGATCTGGACGAAAACTTCCTTATGTGGTATCTCGTCACCTTTGCTGCCCACATTTACGATTGTCACCCTCCCTTTGAAGAAAAGTATGAGCAGACCATGCGCGGTGACGGTAGCTGCTTTGCCGTAGATGCCTCTTACAGCGACGCGGACATCCTGCGTGATGAAAGCTTTACCCCCGAGGAGGCAGATTATCTCATCCATTATCGCGGCATGGCCGGCAAGCACAACAGTAACGGCCGCATCACCATCCAACAGTTTGATCCTCCCGTGTGTGGCGGTGACCGCCCCATGATCCCTTTGGGAGATATCGGCTACTGGGAGCGTCTCCGTGAGCTGACAAAGGAGGGCATCACCCCCACCGAGCTGGACAAGGATATCATTGCCCACGCCGTGCGGAGCGGATACGCCGAGATGAAGGAGGGCAAGCTCCGCCTGATGGTGCCCTGCTTCACCGCCGAAGAGATGGAGAAGCTCTACGGTCTCCTGCGAAATATCGTCTTTGAGGAGATTGCCCCCGCCGTAGGTGAGCATCCTGCCGTCGGTTATGCGGAGCTTGTGACAGCCCTCATCCCCGACTATCTGTCTGACAACGAGCGAGTGTTCCATGCCCACCACCGCTTCTACCAGCCCAACGCCTATACCTATCTTTTGTTGAAGGAAGGACTTCTGTCCATGCCCACCGAGGACGAGCAGAAGCGCGTTTGTACGGCTGTGTGGGAGAATGCCAATTAAAAAGAGGAGAAAACATCATGAATGAATTAACCCTGAGAGAGATCTGGGATCGCATCATAGCCACCCAAGAGCAGCTGGAAAACATTGACAGATTGGTTTTCTATTTTACCGGAGTCGAGGAATCAGGATCCTTTGTGCAGGTTGAAGAAACCGATTCCGAGCATTACGGCGAGCCGTTGCCCTATTGTAAGGAGGTGGCTCTGGAAAAGATCCGCTCCATGAAGGAGGTGGCCATCGCCAGAGAGCAGACCTTGAAGGGCTTGCTTGACTTTTACATGAGCGTATATAACCAGCAAAAGAGCAGGGAAGTATAAGACCGCATCCGAACATTATCCCATAGTTGATATGGGACGTGCTTTTTGTGTCGCCATAAAATACGCGTAAGCGTCTAAGCAAAGGGGGAGAGCCATGGCTCTCCTCCTTGTCTGTATTCCACTGTATTTGAATTTTTTGTAACTTTCCCGTCTGTTACCCAACTTTTTTTCAAAAAAAGATACTATATAAATAGAAAAGCTTGAAAAAGCTCTTGACTTTATAGCCGACTATCATGTTATGATGGTGAAAAACGACGGAGGCGTGCATATATGATTGAAATGAAGCCTGTGGGTGAGCGAATCAGCCGCCTGAGACAGCGAAAGGGCATGACCCAAATGGCCCTTGCGGAAAAGATGGGAGTGACTTCCCAAGCCATCTCCAAATGGGAGAGGGGACAATCATTTCCCGATCTGTCCCGCTTGGATGAGCTGGCAGACCTTTTGGGATCAAATCTTTCCTATCTTTTGACGGGGGAAGGCGCCTGATCAAGGGTGGGCTTCGGCTTTGCGTTGTCTTTGCTTGTCGATCATTCCGCGGAGGGCACGTAACGCGTTGTCCAGCCCTCCCACCTCGTCAATGAGTCCGCAAGCCACCGCCTCTTGTCCGTCCAGTACCGTGCCCACGTCGGTGGCCAGCTGATCGGGACGCATCATGAAGTCCTTGAGGCGTTCTGTGGAAATGCGGCTGTGATCACTGATGAAATTCAGAATGCGGTTTTGCATATCCTCAAAGTAGCGATAGGTTTGGGGGGCACCTATGACGGTACCGTTGATACGGACAGGATGCACCATCATGGTGGCCGAGGGCACAATGAAGGATTTTTGCCCCGCCACCGCCAGGGGGACGCCGATGGAATGACCGCCGCCCAGCACCAGGGTCACCGTAGGCTTTCTCATGGAGGAAATGAGCTCGGCTAAGGCCAGTCCGGCCTCTACGTCACCGCCCATGGTGTTGAGGATCACCAGGAGACCGTCGATGTCGTCGTTTTCCTCGATGGAGACCAGGAGGGGAATGAGCTGTTCGTATTTCGTGGCCTTTTGTCCTTCGGGGAGGACGTAATGCCCCTCGATCTGCCCGATGATGGAAATGCAATAGATGGATTCTCTGTCATTGGAAGCGATTACCGAGGAGGACTTTTCAATGTTTTCAAGCTCTTGTGCGGTGGTCTTATTTTTCTTTTCGCTCTCGGTGACGGGGGCGTTTTTTTCTTTGTCGGACATGGGTGGCTCCTTTGCTTTTATTATGTACGGCAAATTGTTGCTTGCCGGCCGTGTCGGCTGCCAACGCTCGGGGAGGTGCAACCCATGTGAGCTACATACCGCGATGAGTAGTTGGTCAGTTGAATTGTTGTTTACCACCTGCGGTGGGGCTTTGGCTCGGGGTTATTAAGCCTATGTAAGCCGTATACCGCGATGGGCAGTTGGTCAGGTAAATTGTTGTTTACCACCTGCGGTGGGGCTTTGGCTCGGGGTTATTCAACCCATGTAAGCCGTATACCGCGATGGGCAGTTAGGCGTATAAATTGTTGTTTACGGTTTTCTGACCAACGTGGTCGTAGGGGCGAACTGTGTTCGCCCGTAATAAAAAGTATATTGATAGGCAAAGGCTTTTGGGGAACGGCGGGCGAACGCAGTTCGCCCCTACGGGTTCATAGTAAGCCCACGCTAAACAACAATTTACATGCCTAACTACCCATCGAGGTATGAGTTTCACACGGGATGTACTCCCCCGAGCCAGAGCCCCACCGCAGGTGGTAAACAACAATTTACCTGCTTGTCTATACTTTTTATCATTATGCCCAAAAAGATAATCCGTATGCACCTTGAAATAATTCAAAAAAATACTTTACAATTTCAAAACAATATGCTATAATAATTAGGAATGCGAATTAAAACCATTTATGTCGCAAAACAAAGTATAAGAGAGGATTACAAGCTATGGAAAACAAGATTCTCGTAGAGACCTCCGCAAGACACGTCCATCTTACCAAGGAAGCCGTGGCCGCCCTGTACGGCGAAGGCGCCGAGCTCACCGTCAAGAAGATGCTCAGCCAGCCCGGTCAGTTCGCTACCGGCAATGAAAAGCTGAAGCTGGTGGGCCCCAAGGGTGAGATGATGGTCAGCGTTCTTGGCCCCACTCGTCCTGCCAATCAGGTAGAGCTTTCCTTTACCGACGCTCGCGCGCTGGGTCTGAAGGCCGTTCCCGTTCGCGAGAGCGGTGACGTGGCAGGTACCCCCGGCATCAAGCTGGTGGGCCCCGCAGGTGAGATCGATATCGACGAGGGCTGCATTATCGCCAAGCGTCACATCCATATGACCCCCGCAGATGCTGAGGGTCTGGGTGTCACCAACGGCGAAGTGGTCAAGGTACTGGTCAAGTCCGACAGAACCACCATTTTTGATGACGTGGTCGTCCGTGTCAGCCCCAGCTACGCGCTGGCTATGCACATTGACACCGATGAGTGCAACGCGGCCGCTGCTTTCGGCGAGATCTACGGCGAAATCGTTAAGTAATCCCAAAAAATATCAGAAAAGGCACCGACAATCGCTATGAAAATTTTATTTCAAGGAGACAGCGTGACCGATGCCGGGAGAGACCGAAGTAACCCCATGGATTTGGGTGAGGGCTACCCGAAATACGCGTCGGCCATGATCCAGGATTCCTTCCCCGACACAGAGTTTGAATTCTACAACTTAGGCATCAGCGGAAACAGAACCGAGCATCTCGTGGGTCGCCTCGAGAGCGATTTCATCGAGATCCAACCCGATATCCTTTCCATCATGATCGGCGTCAACGACGTGTGGCATCACCATGCGTTTGAGATGATCGAGACCACCGACGAGTATTTTGAGGCAAACCTCAGAAAGATCCTGTCTGAGATCCGGGAAAAGACCACCGCCAAGCTCTTGCTGATCCAGCCTATCCTTCTGGACGTGCCGGATAAAGCGCACATGCGCCCCGAGCTGGAGCGGAAGCAGGCCATCCTTGCCCGCCTTGCCGAGGAGTATGCCGATGCGTACCTCCCCATGGACGCGATTTTCCATACCGAGGCCGATGAAGAGCCCACCTACTACGCCGCCGACGGCGTTCATCCCACAGGTGACGGCGCCTGCTATATCGCGGAGCACTATCTTCACGCTGTGACCCCCCTCATCGAGTCTATCATTGAGGGTTGACCCGCGGTTTGGTTTGAAATGACCACTGTAGGGAAGGCCCTGCAAGGCCTCCCGCTACCCTGTGGGCGCCCACATAGGGACGCCCCTACAGAGAACTCCCCTGAACGTAGGGGCGAGCTGTGTTCGCCCGCCGCTACCCGTTTTATTTTGTTAATCTTACAAAGGAGATATGTAATCATGAGCAATGAGTACAAGTGCGAGTACGCAATGAGCCATGAGGTTCAGAACATGTGTACCGTGAAACAGGGCCCTAACCACGGTCCCGCCCCTCTGCCTGAAGAGGGTCAATGGATTCAGGCAAGACAGATCAGCGACATCTCTGCTTACACCCACGGTGTGGGCTGGTGTGCTCCCCAGCAGGGCGCTTGCAAGCTGTCCCTGAACGTGAAGAACGGTATCATCGAGGAAGCCCTCGTTGAGACCATCGGTTGCTCGGGTATGACCCACTCCGCAGCTATGGCCGCTGAGATCCTGCCCGGTAAAACCCTCCTTGAGGCGCTGAACACCGACCTGGTGTGCGACGCTATCAACACCGCAATGCGTGAGCTGTTCCTGCAGATCGTCTACGGCCGCAGCCAGTCCGCTTTCTCCGAGGGCGGTCTCGTCATCGGCGCAGGTATGGAGGATCTGGGTAAGGGTGAGCGTTCCATGGTCGGTACCATGTACGGTACCCGCGCCAAGGGCGTCCGTTACCTGGAGATGACCGAGGGCTACTGCACTCGCATGGCTCTGGATGAGAACAACGAAGTGATCGGCTATGAGTTCGTATCTCTGGGCAAGATGACCGACTTCATCAAGAAGGGCATGGAGCCTAATGAAGCATACGAAAAGGCCAAGGGTACCTACGGTCGGTTCAATGATGCTGTGAAGTACATTGACCCCCGTAAGGAATAAGATAGGAGGGACTGTATAATGGCAAAATTTGAAGGTTACGAGAGACGCGAAGCGAAGATCCTCGCCGCTCTCGCTGAATACGGTATCAACTCCATCGACGAGTGCAAGGAGATCTGCGACAACTACGGCATTGATCCCTATAAGATCGTCGAAGAAACCCAGCCCATCTGCTTCGAGAACGCTAAGTGGGCATACGTTGTAGGCGCAGCCATCGCCATCAAGAAGGGCTGCACCAAGGCTTCCGACGCCGCTGCCGCTATCGGTATCGGTCTGCAGGCCTTCTGCATCCCCGGCTCCGTCGCTGAGAACCGCAAGGTCGGTCTTGGCCACGGTAACCTGGGTAAGATGCTCCTCTCCGAGGAGACCGAGTGCTTCTGCTTCCTGGCAGGCCACGAGTCCTTCGCCGCCGCCGAGGGTGCTATCAAGATCGCGCTCAACGCTAACAAGGTTCGTACCCAGCCCCTCCGCGTTATTCTGAACGGTCTGGGCAAGGATGCCGCTTACATCATCGCTCGTATCAACGGCTTCACCTACGTCAAGACCGCTTTCGACCCCTACACCGAGACCGTCACCGTTCTCGAGGAGAAGCCCTTCTCCAATGGTCCCCGCGCTGACGTTCGTTGCTACGGCTCCGACAATGTTCCCGAGGGCGTTGCTATCATGAAGCTGGAGAACGTAGGCGTTTCCATCACCGGTAACTCCACCAACCCCACCCGCTTCCAGCACCCCGTTGCAGGTACCTATAAGAAGTGGTGCCAGGAGAACGGTGTCAGCTACTTCTCCGTGGCTTCCGGCGGCGGTACCGGCCGTACCCTGCATCCCGATAACATGGCCGCAGGTCCTTCCTCTTATGGTATGACCGACACCATGGGCCGTATGCACTCCGACGCCCAGTTCGCAGGCTCCTCCTCCGTGCCCGCTCACGTAGAGATGATGGGTCTGATCGGCGCAGGTAACAACCCCATGGTCGGTATGACCGTGGCCGTTGCTGTGGCCATCGAAGAGGCTTCTAAGTAAGAAAAAAGCATAGCATATGCTATGCTTTGCCCCCGCACCTGACGGTGCGGGGGCTTTTGATTAAAAATGTACAGAAGCGTCGGTGTTTTTCTGCGTCCGTTGCTTTTTAGAAATTACCTATGAATTTGTGGTGTCATAATCTACCATAATAGCAAACTGTTCCTGTGTTTCAAGCTTTTTGATATAAAATGTTGTCATATGCCCACCTACACCAAAATTAATAGAGACGCTGTCATATTCAAATGTATATTCTCCAAACTCTATGGATTCAGCGTCTGTAAACTCTAAGTGCAGATTTTTAAGTTTATTCGAGATGAAATTGCATTCGCTTATATTTTCAAGCTTCAACTGATCTATGAATTCGCAGACAAATGTGTTGACATTATCAACTTCAGGGCCATTCCAAGTAATCTTGCAATTTGCAGAAGGAATTTCCTCTTTAGTGACATCAATTTCGGCCTTAACGGCTTCTATGGGCATGGCGATTTTTTCGGTAGTGCCGATATCTGTAATATGCGTCGCGATTTGAATGGTCATAGTTCCTTCATCAAATGAAGCAACCTGCAACATGATCATTTGAGATAATATTCCGTCTTCAAAGCCGATTTCAAGGGATACGTCTCCGTAATAAAAATCAACGGGAGCAGAATATGTTTTTTCTGTTTCTGAATAAGTGAACTTATCATATCCGTAATGATCAAATTCTTCAAGCTCACTGATAAAGTCAAGCATTCCGTCAGAGCCCGCGTCAAAGTTAAAGACCTCCAAAGAATTTTCAGGGTCAATGGTGAGGTAAGCTGCTTCGGGATCTGCGATGTGTTCAGGAGTTCCGCTCAGGTCGTCACGCGTTTTGCCCGAAATGGCTATGGACAAAGCACCGTTATCATATTTCCGAACTTCCAAAATTTCCATGTGGTCAGGTAATCTGTGTTCGTTTTCACCCAATGTCTCTTCTTCGACAGCGTCTGACCATTCGATGACTTGAATGAGAGAATTTGTTACCGTCACATTCGTGATTTTTTCAAGATTTTCAAACGCCTTGACCCACTCTTCACGAGTTACCGTTCTTCTAACGGTGTCCTCAGGCGTATCGGTCTCGATTTCCACGGATGTGTCAGGCTCGGTTCCCTCAGAAGCGTCAGTCTCAGTTTCCGCAGAAGTGCTAGCCTCGGTTTCCACGGACGTGAAAGCCTCGGTTTCAGCAGGCGAGTCATCCTCAGTTTCCGCAGAAATGCCAGTCTCAGTTCCCGCAGAAGTACCATCCTCAGTTTCCGCAGAAGCGCCAGCCTCGGTTTCCACAGAAGTGTCGGCTTCCGAGGTTTCGATCAAGTTTTCCGTTTCTGCCATAGCCTCGGTCTGTTGGGTATCACTCGTTTGTGTGGATTCCAAAGGGGGGGTGGAATCACTATTTTCGCTACACGCAATTAAAACCGAAAGTAATAGCATAAGCGAAAGTAAAGTAGCGAGAATTTGTTTGGTGGTCTTCATGTTTCATTTCCTCCGAAAATAAAAAGTGCGCAGTGGAAGCCATGCACTGAAAAAGTAGCTCCACTTGTTACCACACAAATTGAATTTGTTATAATGCACCTACACAGGCGAAGCATAAAAACGGAATGTACATTTTGCCATGAAAGAAAGGTACTCTGCGCTCTTATGCCGATGCATAATCTGTATCCTATTATGTGGTAAGCGTATTATAGCACTTTTTCAGATATTTGTAAATAGGTATATCAATACAGTTTGTGTATTTTGTTGTGTCTCATCGGCGCTGGTAACAACCCCATGGTCGGTATGACCGTGGCTGTGGCCGTTGCTATCGAAGAGGCTTCTAAGTAATACTCACTGAACACCGTTCCGCTTGGGACGGTGTTCTTTTTTTATAAAAAGTTCAAACTGTATTGACAACGCATGAAAAAAGTGCTACAATAAAACTGGATATACACAGAAAGAAAGGAGATCGTATATGAAAACATGGGCAAAAATAAGTGTTTGTATAAGTGTCTTCTTTATGTTCTGCTTCATTTGTATCGGCTATGCCGCACTCTCAGATCACCTTTTGATCACCGGTACGGCGGAAACCGATATACCGTCCGGCTTGTTTATCATCGACGTTTCTACGAAGAACGAAACCTATGTTGATAAGAATCAGGTGGAGTTTGTCCCGTACACCACGACATTGAAATCCACGATCAGCAGATCAAGCCGTTATTCTTCCGGAGCAGTTACTTACCATATAACTGTGCTCAATAATACAAAGCTGACCTATTCCTACAGAGACATCTATTTCCAAGCAAATCTGACCGGCTATAACGGCAACGCTTACGTCTCAACCTCAAACAGTAACCGAAATATTGGCGTTGTGTGTGAGTTGAAAACCGCGGCTGCGGAGGATAAAAAAGTTGCTCCCGGAGAGACCCTTGAATTTGACGTGACCTATACCGTTGGTACAAGCCGAGACAGAAATACAGATTGGGCGACCATGATCAATTTCCAGTTCGGTATCAACGTTGACGGAGAAAGGGAAGCGCTCGACGTCATTGAGTCGAAGTTCCTGAATATTTTGAACACGCAGTCCACTTATGAGCAATTGCTGGATGTATTGGATAATAAGTTTGATGGCCGTCAGGAATGGACGTCCAACTATGTCGGAAACGTGCAAAGCTCTACCAGTGAAGACTCCGTCGCGGTCAATACCCTGTTTGCGGGTCAGCTGCAGATCACCGTGGGTAAAGAGCAGATGGACGCAACGGTTCTGATCAAGCACGAGAATCTTGACGGAAATACCATGACGGGTGATGACTATACGGCCGTGAATTCAAGTAACGGCGGTGTATTCAACGGATACGGATGCGAAATGACCTTGTATCTGACCATCGACCCCTTGGAGGATGCGGGAGCATACGTGCCGGTATATGTGGCAGTATTCACTTGCGACCGTGATGAAAACGGCAACATTGTCGGTGACTGGTACAGAGTCGGCGACACCTACTCCGGCGAAGCCAACGTGGTTTCCTATGAAGGCGGCAACGGAACGGGCTCCTTCGTTACGGATAACTGGATAGCGCTCCGAGAGTCTTACTCAATGGTTGAAGGCTACTCCTATGATATCAGCGGCGTGGCATACCGGCTTGACGCGTATTCCTACGACATCGCTGCGGGTGTCAACATCGAAAGCATCGTGATGGCTCACGACGAAAGAGCGGTCAGTATCTTCCAGACGCTTTTGAATGACGCCAAAAAGATCATTGATGGCCGTGACTATGCGGGTACGGGAATTGATATCGTAGAGGAAGTCTATGCAAACCTTTCCGGTTACTATACGCTGGATGAGAATGGAAATCCCGTTGCCAATGCCGATTTGACGAGATGCCAGCTTTCGCCGGTGATCTCGGATCTCTACTACGTTGTCAATGAGACTCTGATGAAGATGGAAGCGTTGAGTCAGGGCTCGTGAAGATGATGTCAAACTTAAAAATTTAACAAAGGGTTGCTCCAAATTCGATTTGCTTCGCATTTGGGGTGACCCTTTTTCTGTGTCGGGTCAAACGCCGCAAAATTGGTAATGGGAAAATGAAATTTTATAAAAAATATGCTTTTTGAGACACTTGTATCGCCCTTCAATTCATTTCGACGTAATATTTTGGCAAAAAAGTAGAAATTTTTTTGTTGTAATTTCACAAAATAATTCCTGTTATTTTGTAAAAAAGTGGGATTGAAAAAAATAAATATTGATGCTATAATACAAGGGCATAACCTTACTTTAGCGTGGCAAAGTGCCCCTGAATTTCTATGTATATCCATAAAGCCAAGGGCTTTATCCGATATAAAACGCCCACAAAATTTTTCTTCAAAGGAGAACAACCATGAAAAAAAGAAGATCTGTTGTGATCGCATTCCTTCTTGTAGCCGCTCTGCTGATGGGCATCGGTTACGCCGCTCTGACCGACGTGCTGGACATTACCGGTTCCGCTGACATCGATCGCTCTGCCGCAGAATCCTCCTTCAACGAGGACATTTACTTTAGCGCCGCTGTCGCTAACGAGGCCGACAACACTGCTTCTGTCAATCCTGACAACAATGACAAGGCTTCCTTCACCGCAAACACCCTCAAGGGCGCAGGCGACAAGGCTACCTTCACCTTCTCCATCGTCAACGTTGGTGACGTTGATGCTACCATTACCCCCAAGATTACCACCAATACTCAGACTGAGTATTTCAAGCTTACCAGCGACTGGAACGGCGCTACCCAGAATCTGCCCGCAGGCACTCTCGACACCGCTCCTTTGACTTACACTGTTACCGTTGAACTGATCAAGACCCCTACTGAGACCCTGAGCGGCTCCTTCCTCATCGAGCTGACTGCTAACTCTGTTGAGCCGTAATTTCAGATAACAGCTTTTCAACATTAGCGATTCAAGTCTTTTACAAGTAAAGTTCAACCTTTGAACGGAAAGGAGGACGCATATGAACCGCGACGTAAAACGAGTCATCATTTTATCTGCGATCATTTGCGTTCTCCTGCTTGGCTCGTTGTTTATCCCCGTAGAGCAAAGCGGGATTCTGGGCGCGTGCCTGTTGGTCCCCATGGCTCTCGTGGTGTTCTTCACCGTCAAAAAAAGACGGATCCCCTCATTAAACAAGTATCAGGTTCTGCTGATTGTGGGCGTCTGCGGAATGCTCTACATCATGCTCTACTATCTCTTAGGCCTCCATTTCGGCATGGGCCGGAGATCGCAGAGCATGAGTTGGGGGTCGTTTTTGAACGGTGTTTTGCCGATCATTTTAAGTATCATAGCGTCCGAAATCATAAGAGTGGTATTTCTTGCGCAGAAAAGTCGCTTCGCTGCCGCCACGTCCTTTGTCATTTGTTTGGCTACGGATCTTTTGCTGGCCGGCGGGTTTCAGTCTGTTGCAGGATTCAACGATTTTATGGATCTCGTGGGTTTGGCCGGGCTTTCGGCTGTCACGGGTAACATATTGTACCACTATTTGGCAAAGCGTTACGGGGCTCTTCCCGGCATGCTTCTTCGCTTGATGCTTGCTCTTTATACCGTCATTATACCTAGTGTACCTTTGGTTCCCGATGCTCTTAAGGCCATGGGCGGACTTTTGTTCCCCCTGCTCGTCTACCTGTTTGTAAACATGCTGTACGAGAAAAAGCGGGTTACCCACAGGAAAACCGGTGTGCTGTCGTATATATTTGGCGGCGTGGTGGTAATTCTTATGATTTCGATTGTTATGATGATATCCTGTCAGTTCAAATACGGTATCCTCGTTGTTGGCTCCGGTAGTATGACCGGTGAGTTGAACGTGGGTGATGCCGCAGTATTTGAGCAGTACAGGGGACAAGTCATACAAGAGGGAGACGTTATCGTCTTCCGTTCGGGTTCTACCCGAGTGATCCACCGTGTGGTGGATATCAACAACGTTGGCGGAGAACTGCGGTACGTTACCAAGGGAGACGCCAACGAGGATCCCGATATCGGTTATCGCACGACAAGCGACATTGTAGGCTTAGTGGATTATAAGGTAGCCTACATAGGATATCCGTCCATCTGGATTAGAAATTTGTTCAAAAATAATTCTTAGAAGGGAGGTACATACATGTCGGAATCCCAAAAGAGAAGACGCGATTTGTATAGGAGAAACCGAAAGAGACTCATTTGGGCTCAATCTGTTATCCTGTGCGTTTTGATACTTTTGCTGATCGTTTTCACGGCTACCTATGCGTATATCAGCCGCACATACTTTGTGGACTATACCGAGCATAGTGATGTGAGCATTACGGTAGGACTGAAGGATAATGAATTCTTTGACGATCCTTATATTGACCGAGATCACACTTATGTGGCAGCGCTGATCAAGAATGTTTATGCCAATTTTATATACGACCTGTATACCGATGCTGAGAACGTTAATTATGAGTATAGCTATGGTGTAGAAGCCCAGCTGATGATCATGAGTGAAAGGTCGGATGAGCCTATCTTTGACCCGATTTATGTTATTCAACCGGAACAACGCTTGTCTCATAATGCCCAAACACCTCTGCGCATCAGTCACTCCGTCGTTTTGGATTATGATCAGTACAATGATATTGCCAACCATTTCTATGAGGTCTATGAGCTTCCCGATACCATCAGTACCCTCGTGGTTCGTATGACCGTCAAGGTGCACAGTACCGCAGCGGCTTATGACAGCGAAACCACGAACTTGCATGTGATCGAGCTTAACATTCCTTTGACAGAAAAGGCCGTAGACATTGAAATGACCTCCAGCATTCCTGTCGCTGAAACCAAGCAGATCGCTTGTAACGGTAGCGCAGGTCAGGCTGTGGTTCTCATGGCTACGATGGTGCTGCTGGTTCTCACGCTTCTGATGACGTTGTTTATGGTGGCATTCATCCTTCTGACCCGTACCAATGATACGACTTACGCAGGTAAGATCAAGAGAATCCTGAATAGCTATAAGTCTTATGTACAGAAGATCAACAATCCCTTCGACAAGGAAGGCTATCAGGTGCTTCTGGTGGATACCTTCTCAGAGCTTCTGGAGATCCGTGAGACCATCCAGGCGCCCATTCTGATGTACGAGAACAGCGATCAGACCCGCACGGAGTTCCTTATCCCCACCAACACCAAGCTGCTGTATCTCTACAGCTTGCAGGTAGAGGGCTATGATGAGCTGTATGCGGAGCCCGAACCTGAACCGGAGCCTGAGCCTATTCCTGAGCCTGTGGTTGTGATTCCCGAGCCCGAGCCCGAGCCTGAACCGGAGCCTGAGCCTATTCCTGAGCCTGTGGTTGTGATTCCCAAGCCCGAGCCCGAGCCCGAGCCTGAACCCGAGCCCGAGCCTGAGCCTGAGCCTGAACCCGAGCCTGAGCCTGAGCCTGAACCCGAGCCCGAACCTGAGCCCGAGCCTGAACCCGAACCTGAGCCCGAGCCTGAACCCGAGCCTGAGCCTGAGCCCGAACCTGAGCCCGAGCCCGAACCCGAGCCAGAACCCGAGCCTGAGCCTGAACCCGAGCCTGAGCCCGAACCTGAGCCCGAGCCTGAACCCGAACCCGAGCCCGAACCCGAGCCCGAGCCCGAACCCGAGCCAGAACCCGAGCCCGAACCCGAGCCAGAACCCGAGCCCGAGCCAGAACCCGAGCCTGAAGGCGTGGAAGTCATTGGCATTGTCTGGCCCGAGCATAAGAACAGAGCCAAGGAGCGCATCTACCGTTATGATCCTAACGGTGAAAAGGTAGATGTTGGTGATATCGTGCTGGTTCCTTCCGTAGACGTACACCGTCAGAGGGAAATTGTCAGAGAAGCTGAGGTCGCACAGGCTAACCACTTTGTGGATCCCGGTTCTTTGAAGTATCCTCTTAAGAAGATCATTCGCGTGGTCAGACGAAAAGCCGAAGAGCTCTTTGTATCCATGATCATGAATGAATCTCAAAACGAGGAAAAGACCGATAACGAGTAATACCCACTTGAAAAAGGAGAACCACTCGCAGACCGGCTGAAAAAGCCTGGTACTGCGGAGGTTCTCCTTTGTGTTATACGACGCAATAGTTTATCCTGTATTCCTAATGTGTGATAAACAAATTTTCATAGATACCTCAGGAAAATCTATACAAATTCCAAGTTTGTTATTTAGGGAAAACGATTCTTGACAGGATGTTACATTTGTGTTATCATATATAGAATAAAAGCGATACCCGAGATGGTCTTGTGCCTCGCTCGGAAACGACTTTTTGGAGGAATCTCATGAAAAAGTATTTTGTCCTGATTTTGACTGTCCTGTGCATAATGACGGTGATCCTGGCGTCCTGCGCGGGCGGTGATCCCGCATCCACGGATACCCAGGGTTCGACCCAAGTGACAGACCCCGATACCACAACTGTCCCGTCCGAGGATACGACTGCAGAGGTGGAGCCTGCGACCCTTGAGGAGACTGCCGCTGATGTCCCCGCCACCGAGGCACCCACAGAAGTGCCTGAGGAGCCTTCTGCCGAAGTGCCCACCGAAGCCCCCGAAGAGGGAACCGACGAAGAAGCCACCGAAGCGGCTACCGATTTGACTGCCGAAACCACCGATGGTGCGCTTACCGAGGCACCCACCGACGCTTCTCCCGAAATCCCTACCGAGCCCACAACCGAGCCCACAACCGAGCCCACAACCGAGCCTGAGACAGAGCCCGAAACCGAGACCGAGGCGGAGACCATCCCTCCCAACAAGGTGGGTGATTGCGGCAACGTCTACTGGAAGGATACCAACCGAATTGTGGGTCAGGTGCGACTGGATTCCGTTAAGCACGAGATCAAGCAAACGGAATATGCCAAGGCCGTCACTAAAACGGGCAACTGGAGCGTGACCGTTCACGAGAACTCCGGTATGCTTCAGCTCTACGGCTGGATCGGCTTCAGCTTTGATAGCTTCGAGCTGGGTTGGCGAATCGGTACCCACAATGAAGTGACGTATACCACCGAGAATGCTTCTGTCGTCAACCGTGAGGCTGCCGTCCTGGCCGCCGCAAAGAAAGAGGGCTATACCAATGCTACCGGCTACAGCTATCTTCTCAACCTGAATGCCTTTGAAAGCGGGGAAGAGGTGCACCTCCTCATCAAGGACACGACTACGGGTACGGTCTACTGCTTCTGCGAGCTGACCGTCCATATCAACACCGTGTCCGGTGATCTCTCCACCGACGCCTTGAAGGAAAAGTACGGTCTGGGTTATGGCTCCGACATGGATATGTCCGACTACGACCCCATTCCCGAAAAGGAGACGGTGATCGCCCCCGACGATGATCCCGCCGTCAAGCTTTGGTTTGATCACATCACCGAAAAGGTTACCCGCTACGACCTGTCAGGTATGGCATCCGGTAAGGATAGCTATACCATCCAGATGGGCAAGAATGAGATAGAGGGCTGCCAGTTCTTCCTCTATGCCCCCACCAACAAGAAGATCCATATCAAGATTTCCGACTTTACCAATGATCAGGGCGAGACCCTTGCCACCCAGTTGGGCGTAGAATTTTATATGGAGGACGGCTACGTCACCCACAACGGCTTCCCCGCATCCCTCGTCTACCCCGACGCCGTGATCCCCTACGATTCTTATATTGCTTATTCCAGCAACACCGAAAGCGGCCGTTACGGTATGGATGCCGACAGCAAGATCGACTACGGCCCCTACGTGCTCATCGGCCCCTTCTCAGGCTCCGACTGGAACCATGAGAAGTATCCCTTCCGCGACTCCATCCGCGGTTTCGTGGTAGAGGCTGAAACTACCAAGGACACCACCCCCGGTGCGTACAAGGCCACCATCGAGATCCTGGATGCCGACACAGGCAAGTGCATCAAAATGGCCAACGTCTATACCTACGTTTACGACGTGACCCTCTCCGACGAGACCGCCATGGATACCGCCTTCGGTCTGTGGGATATCGTCAGCGTCTACTATCAGCAGTACAACGAGAACCCTGACCGCCATCGCTACACCGACGTGGAGATCACCAAGGCCGTGGCCGAGTTCTTCCTCAAGAACCGCATCACCCTGACAGGCAGTATTACCTACTTCGATATGATGGGTGCTGATTGGTTCAAGAACCCCCGCGTCACTTCCGTCCGCGTGCTGACCAAGGATCAGTACGATTCCATCAAGACCGATCCTGTCCTTGCCAGAAAGATGTTCTACTACGGGCAGGACGAGCCCGGTGTTCCCCGCGGCTGGCGTCCCATCACCTGGCCCGACGGCACCTCCGAGAATGTTTACGACAATACGGGTCTTTTGAGCGTTCTTGCCATCGCCAGGGAAGCAGACCAGCTCAAGAACGTCTGGGGCTGGGAGGATTACCGTCTGCTGACCCCCTTTGAGCGCAACATGGACTTCAAGTCCTTCAATTTCAACAGCGTGGATAAGACCACCGCGTTCCCCGCATGGTACGATCAGTACGCCGTGAACGGCGAGCGTGACGCCATCGAGTACCTTTCCAAGCGAGGCGTCAACGTGTGGGTGCCTCACCTGTTCAGCTATACTCCCAGAGATCTGAAAAAGACCGTGGGCGCTCAGTATATCCAGTCCGCCACCATCGACACCGCCTTCGGTGAGTTCTCTGACCGTTTGCAAGGCTTCGTGGACAACGGCGGCGAGCGCTGGAGCTACGTGTCCTGCGAGCCCAAGTACACAAGCCCCTACCAGAACATCCTACTGTTCAACGACGGCACCGAAGGACGCACCATGTTCTGGACCAATTATCTCAACGACGTCACGGGCTTCCTCTACTGGCACGTTTCCTACTACGATGCCGCGGGCAACAACACCTACCAGATGCGCAACCCCGTCTCCAAGACGGGCCCCGGTGACGGCATCCTGGTCTATCCCGGCTCGGCCTACGGTCAGCTTGACCCCATCCCCTCCATCCGCCTGACCTATATGCGTGACGGTATCGAGGACTACCAGATGCTCACCATGCTGGAGGAGGCCATGGGCGCAGATTACACCGACGAGCTGGTCAGCCATATCACCACAAGCACCTTGACTTATACGAGAGACGACGACGTGGTCTATAACGTCCACTCGTATCTGCTCAGAGCCCTTGAGGAGGCTTCCAAGTAAATAAAAAAAGCATAGCTTGCGCTATGCGTGGCCCCCGCACCATCGGTGCGGGGGCTTTGTATATAGAAAAACATAGATGTCTGAAATGGTTACGCTACATCACAGCTTCAATAAATCGTCGGTGGTCGTATGAAAAATCTCTGCCAAAACCTGTAGTTCAATATCCGTTACAAATCTTTCGCCGCTCTCAATCCGCTGTATCGCGTTTTTGTCTACGTCGATACCTCGGATCTGTAGTTTTTCTGCCAATATTCGCTGTGACATTTTGGGAATGTAAGCCTTTCTGAGCTCATGGATCTTTATTCCGCAGATGTTATTTCTGCCGCTTTTTGTTTTGTTCTTAAACACGGCACCCCTCCTTTTGACATGTAGTGCTTGACATTTTTATTTTACTATGTTATAATGCAAGCGTTGACATTTACAGAATGTCGAATTATACATTTTGAGGAGAAAGAAGGAAATGAAAAAGAAGATTCTCGCGGTTATGCTGCTGATGATCATGAGCTTTTCACTGCTGCCGCTGATGATGATCGAGACGGAGGCGGCCAAAACACTGACCGTAGATGAATTGAAGGAGAAGGTTACCTATTCCTACAATCAAGCAAAAAAGCTTTCGGGACGAAGCGACTTTTACGGCTATTGCGGTACGATGGTTGGTTATCAACTGGAAGCTCTTGGGATTAATACAGAGTTAGAGTTATGGGCTCGCAATGGTAAAGATCATTATGATCACTATATAGGTATGAAAGAAACCGCCAATGGATATAAAGTTAACACATATCCGGCGAGTAGTGGGGATATAAAACAGATACTCAATAAGATTACTAAAAACGGAACGGTCGATGCGTATAATATTTTGGTGGGATTCCAAAAAGGCGATACATCTTATGATGGTCAAACCTATGGCCATGTTATGCTCATTAATGGCATTAAAAACGGAACAGTATATTTTTGTGAATCATACGATGCAACCGTTGGAGGAAAATGGTACAAAGCAGGATCGGTCATTACTTGTAGTATTTCAACATTTTCAGATTACTATAAAAGAGCTTGTACCCAATTTGAGGGCATTGTTCACTTTGGTTGGCCTTGTGATTGCGAAACATATAATGAAGACGGAACGTGTGCAAACTGTGGCGAAGCATATGACTTTAAATCTACGGAAACAAATGCCCGAGGCATTTATGCTACGGTGCAAAAAATAAGTCCTTCGACGACCCCGTATAGTGTAACGCAAGATAAAACTGTTTCTTTACCTGCGGGAACTTCGGTTCAGTTAATAGCCAAATATACCAATGCATTTGATAACGTATGGTATAGGGTATCTTATGGAAATGGAGAAACGGGTTATTTACATGAGTCGAAAATTAAACTTGTTGCTGAAACTGTAACAAGAACTTATCTTACGGTAAGTGTTAAGAAGACATTGTCGATTTTAAGCTTGCCCTGCAGCCAAAATACTAATTCGGATGTTTACGAGATAACGACCATCGAGAAAAATATGCCTGTTAGGGTCATCCAAATAGTTCAAAACACCGCAAGAAACTGGTGGTATGAGGTCATAACGGCTGATAAAGAATATCGTGGATGGATATACTGTCCCAATACGGAATTGAGAGCATTTACGCACGAAACATATGAGGTTATTGTTGGAGACGATATGCCGGCTTCTATTCCTAAAGCACCCCGAACAGTTGATTGGAGTGTGGAGCCTATATATTCAAATATTATTAGTGTTACAGGAGCCATATATAATGGTGCTTACGATAGTGGAAGTCCCGTGTTTGAAGGCTCCATAAATGTTGCTGGTCTCTATGTTGATCTTAAAGGAACTGCAGTTAGCAAAGCTCTGAAATTTGGCGAACTATCCGAAGGAAAGCAATATACACTGAAAATAACTGCGATGTTGGGATATGTTTATTACGATGAATCATCCGGTGGATTGAGTACTCATCAATATCCTGTAAGTAAGCAGTGGACATTTACCGTAGCTACTGATGGAAATACGCCCACGATTACCCCCGCCAATATCCCCAGCGGCACTTACTACTTCACCAACGGCGGCTACCGTATGTATATGGAGAATGATTTCTTCGGTAATACCAACGAAAGTGTTGAAAACACTTTGCGTGCCTCCAATGGAAGTGTTGATGATACCTACAAGTTTGTCGTCGAAAAAGAGGGCTCTTATTATAAGATTTATCCTCAGGAGACGAAGAACGAATATGTTGTTTGCTGCTTTTGGGGATATGGTAATGGAGAGACGAAAGCAGGCAACAAGATTACCCTTTATCATAATGTAAACAATGATCTTTCGCAAAGATTTTGGTTTGAGGAATGCAATGGAGGATACCTGATTCATCCCGCCGATAGTCCTGACCTTTCTTGGACAAGAGACGGAGATGTGATCTCTGTTGAGAAGACCACCAAAGGTCCCGACCAGATCTGGACGCTGGATACCGAGGTTGAATGCGCGCACACTTACGAATATCAGAAAGATGATTATGTGCACTGGCAGGAATGCACCAAGTGCGGAGAGCGAATCAATGAAGCGACTCACGAATGGCAGTTCGTATTATTCACCGATGGTACCATTCTTCATACGGAAAACGGTCACGCATATGGCTGCTACATTTGCGATAAAAGCAAATTTGAACCTCATGTCTACGACAACCCTTGCGACACCCGCTGCAACATTTGCGAAGGAGATAAAAGCGAGCGCGAGCCTTCACACTACGGCTATGAGTCATACGAGGACGAAGAAGCGCATTGGCTGCAGTGCGTGAGATGTGGCGAAATTGTGAACAAATTCCCTCATTCTTTGACACAGGGATACGATGATTTTGAACATTGGAGCAAATGCCTGGATTGCGGTTACATTGTGGAGAAGGCTCAGCACGATTTGGCATTGTATGCATACGAGAACTATCACTGGGTAGTATGTAAGGTGTGTGGTTATGCAAATCCTGCAGGCGAACATATATTGGAAGACCGATATGATGAAGCATACCATTGGCAGCAGTGTGTGGATTGTGGCACCATTGTGAATATAACCGCTCATTCTTTGACACAGGGATACAATAATATTGAACATTGGAGTGCTTGTACCACCTGTGACTATCATACCGTTGCGGTTCGCCATGATTATTATTTCAATAATTACGGAGAAGAAGGCTGTCGCCGGGAGTGCTTGAACTGTCCTTTCCATGCTGACGTTCCGATAGCGCATAGTGGTCTGCAGTATTCTGATAATAGCGATCATTGGCGTAAATGCTTGGATTGCGGTTACGTTTGGGAGAAAGCTTCGCACACTTGGGGAGTGGCTGTAAACGAGAAGTATCATTGGCAGGTATGTACAGAATGTGGTTATAGGAATCCTGCGATCGAACACACATTGCAAGACCGATATGATGAAGCATTCCATTGGAAGGAATGTACTTTGTGCGACTATAAAACCCCCGAAGCCCTCCATGACAGTTATTACAAAAATTACGGAGAAGAAGGCTGTCGCCGGGAGTGCTTGAACTGTCCGTTCCAGGCTGATGTTCCGATAAAGCATCGTCCCAATATATCATATTATGGGAAAGGTGATGATAGCGGTCACTGGCGTGAATGTTTGGATTGCGGTTACATTGTGGAGAAAGCTTCGCACACTTGGAGAGTGGGCGCAGACAAGAAGAATCATTGGCAGGAATGTACAGAATGTGGTTATAGGAATCCTGTAACTGTAATCGAACACACATTACAAGACCGATATGATGAAACATACCATTGGCAGGGATGTGATTTCTGCGACTATAAGACTCCCGAAATCCGCCATTCGCTGACTACCGAGAAGGATGAACTCGGACATTGGGACAGTTGCAATCAATGTGCTTATGAAAGCAACGTCAAGAAACACCAATACACCGATTGGGAAATCTTCTTTGAGCCAACCTGCACGGAAGAAGGCTTGAGAATCAAGGATTGCAGGTATTGTTACGATCGTGTTACAGAGGAAATACCCATGATAAACCACGAATATGTGGTTGAAATCGTGGACGGATATCGGTTGTATACTTGTGTTGGCTGCGGCGATAGCTATCAGGAACCTATTGAGCCCGAGACCGAGCCCGAAACCGAGCCCGAAACCGAGCCCGAAACCGAGCCCGAGACTGAGCCTGAGACCGAGCCTGAGACCGAGCCCGAGACCGAGCCCGAAACCGAGCCCGAGACCGAGCCCGAAACCGAGCCCGAGACCGAGCCCGAGACCGAGCCCGAAACCGAACCCGAAACCGAGCCCGAAACCGAGCCTGAAACCGAGCCTGAAACCGAGCCCGAAACCGAGCCTGAAACCGAGCCCGAAACCGAGCCTGAAACTGAGCCCGAGACAGAACCCGAAACCGAGCCCGAAACCGAGCTCGAAACAGAGCCCGTGGAAACTGTCACGGCAGTGCCGAATGTAGGCGAAACAGACCCTTGGGAACC
This sequence comes from Oscillospiraceae bacterium, assembly GCA_015063685.1. GTDB lineage: Bacteria > Bacillota > Clostridia > Oscillospirales > CAG-272 > CAMEON01. The sequence continues at coordinate 52,087 of SVTR01000026.1, forward strand.
CGAGCCCTTTGATACGGAAGCTGTCACCCAAGACACCCAAAAGGATAACCAAACGATCGTCATCTCCGGCGGTTGTGGCGGATCTCTCGGGATAACCTCTGCGGTGCTGGTTATTGCATTTGCAGGGCTTGTGTGCCTCAAGAAAAAAGAAGATTGATCCTATAGAACGGGGAGACAGTAAGGTCTCCCCGTGTTTTTGTATAGTAAAACCACGCGTTAGACGCGTGGTTCGGTAAGAATTAGATAGTTGATAATGACATAAAAACTCCTTTGCTGTATAATAGAAGTGCGGCTGCCAACTGCACAAATAAAAACAGCAA
>SVTR01000027.1 GCA_015063685.1 Oscillospiraceae bacterium
CCATTTGGAGATGGCCTGGGGGGAAAGGCTCAGGGCGGTAGCCAACTGCTCTTGGGTCAGCCCCTTGTTCACCCGCAGCTCGCGGATCTTGTTTCCCAAATTGATCATATCATATCTCACTTTCGTTATATTTCGGCGGCCTCCGTTGTCTGTATTATAGCACACCGTCTCGCGGATTGCAAGCAACGCTTTTTGGGACAGATCCCACGAATGGTTGAGAGGGTGGAGTTGGGCTGTAAAAGGATGCCGTAGGGGCGCATTCCATATGCGCCCGTTACCCTGACGATGAAAAATATCTCGGGCGGATCGCCGAGCAAGCTCGGCAGGAATCCGCCCCTACGGCATCATAGAATCAGCCTCGGCAGGGAATGATCCCAGCCGAGGTTTTTTGTTCTTTTCTTTCGTACTTATTGACAAAAAATCCACACTGTGTTATAATCATCTCGACACATTTTGTACAAATTCCCATAAAGGAGACTATACCATGCTCATCGCCAACACCCCCCTGGATTCCTACCGAATCATCCTCCCCGCCGCCGCCCTGGAGGGAGAGCGCGACGCCGCCGAGGTGCTTCGCGATACCCTCGCCCGCGCCACGGGAGTGACCCTTTCCATCGACACCGACGCCACCCCCGCCGTCGACTGGGAGATTGTGATCGGCCAGACTAACCGCGACACCGGTAAGGTCATCGCCGCCCGCGCCGAGATCCAAAACGACGGCTACGCCATGGTGATGGACGGCACCCGCCTCTATATCACGGGCAACCTCCCCCGCGGCGGTGTCTACGGCGTCTACACCTTCATGGAGGACTACCTGGGCGCGCGCTTTTATTCTGACACATACATGACCGTACACGACGGGGAAGTGAAGGATGTCCCCGCCGACCTGTGCCGCGTGGATTCCCCCTACTTCTTCTCCCGCGATACCTACTGGTACCATATCCTCCATCCCCGCCGTCCCACCAAAATGAATATCCGCAACGCCGTCAAGTCCAACCATTGGACCATGCCCGATCTGGGCGGCGGCGTCACCTACGCAGGCCCCTTCGTCCACAGCATCTGGGCTCTGGCTGAGATTCCCCACGAGATCGGCCGCCAGCCCTGTTTGACTGACGAAAAAGTGTATGAAACCGTTCGCAAGAACGTCCGCCGAGTCCTTCAGGAGAACCCCTCTGCCACCATCGTCTCGGTCTCCCAGGTGGATTCCTACCCCGACCAGCTGGGCTGTCAGTGCGAGAAATGCAAGGCCATCGACGACAGGGAAGGAACGCCTATGGGGTCGCTTCTGACTTTCGTTAACCGCATCGCCGACGATATCAAGGACGACTACCCAAATGTTTTCGTAGATACCCTTGCCTACCGCTACACCCGCAAGGCGCCGAAGACCATCAAGCCCCGGGACAATGTCATCATCCGCCTCTGCTCCATCGAGTGCTGCTTCTGCCACCCCCTGGACGATCCGAATTGCCCCCACAACGTGGAATTCAAGAAGGATATCGAGGAATGGGCGGCCATCTGTAACAACCTCTACATCTGGGACTACACCACCGACTTTCTCTGCTACCTCTCCCCGTTCCCCAACCTGGCCGTCCTGCAAAGGAATGTCAAATTCTTCAAGGATCACCACGTCATCGGTATGTTCGAGCAGGGCAACTACCAGTCCCTCTCGGGCGAGTTCGGCGAGCTCCGCGGCTACCTGCTGGCCAAGCTCCTCTGGAACCCCGACATGACCGAGGCCGAGTACTACGCCCACATGGACGAGTTCCTGCGGGACTACTACGGCGCGGGCTGGAAGTACATCCGTGAGTACATCGACGTCACCTCAAAGAAGGCCGCCGAACGCCACCTCTTCATCTACGATACCCCCAACCGCATATTCCCCTTCGCCAAGAAGGACACCGAGGATCCCGATCTGGACATTCTCGACCCCGAGAAGATCGAAGCGTGGAGCCACGCGCTGAAGAATACCACCGTTGCCGCCATCACCGACGAGACCGCCTTTGCCGAATACCTCCTTGACCTTTGGAACAAGGCGCTGGATGCCGCCGAGTGCGACGACCACCGCGCCCATGTGAGACAGTCCCGCGTGCAGGCTCTCTACTATGCCCAGTTCGTCCTCCCGACCGATCACTTTGAGGGCTTGAACAAAACCATGCTGGACGACATCCGCGCCTCGGGTATCACCCGCTACCGCGAGACCGCCGATATTCCCCATTTGGATGATCTGAGCGCCTATCCCGATTTGCGGTGAGAGATTCCAAGGATTAAAATCCAATTACCCTATGAATCAAAAAGGACGAGATGCTTTCTCGTCCTTTTTGTGTAACCGTGCAATCGCTTATTTACTGTATTTCTCCATAAAATGCCTTGAGTGACGCCTGCGTGACCGATGTACCTGTCAGGGTGGGGCGGTCAATGCCCTTGTGACGGTAGATCAGGGGAACAGCAACGGAATTGGCCACAAGCACGTGCTCCAGAAGGGGAATTTCAAAGAGCGCTAAAGCCGCTTCCACCGTGTCGGTCATGGCAAGATCCTCGGCAGAGGGAAGCGCCAGGCCGTTGGGATGATTGTGGGTGATCACCGCACAGGCGGCGTGCTTTTCCAAGGCTCTTTCTGCGATCTTTCGGGTCATGAGCGGCACTTGATTGACCGTTCCGTGGGCCAGAAGGGTACAATCCAGGATGTGCATACTGTTATCAAAAAGCAAAAGATATGCCTGCTCCTCGGTGGCACCCACGAAAAGAGAACGGCAGTAGCCGCTCAGCCGGGTCATGGAATCAAAGGTTTCCCGACAGGTCTCCTTTTCCATGCTGTACCGCTTGAATAGCTGCGGGAAAAGGCTGATCAGGGTAGCGCTGGCCTCTCCCACGTTAGAGACGCTCTTCAACTCGTCATAAGAGGCCTCGAAAACACCGGGTAAGGATCCAAAGGCTTCTATGAGCGCATGGGCGATTTCGTTGGTATTGCACCGCGGCTGAGCAAAAAACAGTAAAAATTCCAAAACCTCATGTGAGGCAAAGCCCTCGATGCCCGTGGCGAAAAATCGCTGACGCATTCTTTCTCTGTGCCCCGAATGGGGATTTTTCTTTTGGCTTTTCGATGTAGGGCTTGCCTGATTTACTTTCTCTTGATTTTTCGACGTAGAGCTTGCCTGATGTACTTGTGTCATCGGATTATCCATATGTAATCTCCATAAAAAAGGGACTGCCGTCAAAACAACAGTCCCCTGTATTTTGTATGCGCGATTCGCGGTGATCAGAACGCGATGGTCTTCTCAATATAAGCCTTCAGCTGGTCGATAGGCAGTCTCACCTGCTCCATGGTGTCGCGGTCACGGACGGTTACGCAGCCGTCGGTCTCGGACTCGAAGTCGTAGGTGATGCAAAGGGGAGTACCGATTTCGTCCTGGCGGCGGTAGCGCTTACCGATGGAGCCGGTCTCGTCAAATTCCATGTTGAAGTACTTGGCCAGCTCGTCGTAAACCTCGCCTGCCTTCTCGGACAGCTTCTTGGACAGAGGCAGAACGGCTGCCTTAACGGGGGCCAGCGCGGGATGCAGGTGAAGCACCACGCGAACGTCGTTCTTCTCGGGATCTACGATCTCCTCGTCGTAAGCGTCACAGAGGAAGGCCAGAGCAACACGGTCTGCACCCAGGGAAGGCTCAATAACGTAGGGGATATACTTTTCGTTGGTCTCAGCGTCGAAAAATTCCATAGACTCTCCCGAAACGGTCTGATGCTGGGTCAGATCGTAGTCGGTACGGTCAGCGATGCCCCAAAGCTCGCCCCAGCCGAAGGGGAACAGGAACTCGATGTCGGTGGTACCCTTGGAGTAGAAGCAAAGCTCCTCGGGGCTGTGGTCGCGCAGACGGAGGTTTTCCTTGCGCATACCCAGGTTGTAGAGCCACTCCTCGCAGAAGCCTCTCCAATACTGGAACCATTCCAGGTCGGTGCCGGGCTTGCAGAAGAACTCCAGCTCCATCTGCTCGAACTCACGGGTACGGAACACGAAGTTACCGGGGGTGATCTCGTTTCTGAAGGACTTACCAATCTGACCTACGCCGAAGGGCATCTTGCGGCGGGTGGAGCGGGCTACGTTCTTGAACTGAACGAAAATACCCTGTGCGGTCTCGGGGCGGAGATATACGGTGTTGGAGGACTCCTCGGTGACACCGATGAAGGTCTTGAACATCAGATTGAACTTACGGATGGAGGTGAAGTCACCGCTACCGCAATCGGGACAGGTGATGTGCTTTTCCTTGATGTAAGCCATCATTTCGTCATCAGTCCAGCCGGCGGGGTTGTCCTCAAGACCGTTCTGGAAGGCGTAATCCTCGATGAGCTTGTCAGCTCTGTGACGGGAACGGCAGACCTTGCAGTCCATGAGAGGGTCGGAGAAGCCGCCCAGGTGACCGGATGCGACCCAGGTCTGGGGGTTCATGATGATGGCAGAGTCCAGACCTACGTTGTACTTGCATTCCTGCACGAACTTCTTCCACCAAGCGCGCTTGACGTTATTTTTGAATTCCACACCCAGGGGGCCGTAGTCCCAGGAGTTAGCCAGACCGCCGTAGATCTCGGAGCCGGGATAAATGAAGCCGCGGTTCTTGCAAAGAGCGACGATCTTGTCCATTGTTTTTGCAGAATTATCCATGATATGACCAACCTTTCTTTCAGTCGTAAAAAATCACCATACATTTTACCATAGGTGATGAATTTTGTCAAGTGGAATAAGAGATTTTATTTGAAATCAAAGGAAAACACACGGGTTTTCTCCGTCCCGCCCCAGTTCGCGAGGGGGATCAACCGCAAAGCCTTGACGTCTCTTCCCAAATGTATGTGATGCGCCCGTCGGAGATTGTTTTCCGTGCGGTATAGCTCTACCGTTCCGTCCTCTGTCTCAGCCTCCAGAACAAAGGCTTTACACAAGGTTTTGGGAACGTAGGCCTGAGGACTGTCCAGGAGGACGTTGCTCCGCATGGTGTGGGTACGCTCGCATACGTCTCCGGGCAGCGTGTTTCTGTCAAGATCGCTGTCAAAGACCATATGCACCGCCTCCACCCTGTGGCATCGGTCAAAACGGTAGATAAGGGGGGTCCCATTGGAAACGTCCATGCCGCAAGTGTCAGTGCCGTACAAAGCGTTGGGCCTGTCCTGTCCGTTTTTCAGGTTTGCGTCGCCGTTTTCAATGGCGGTTTCCAGGCAAAGGGAGCTGATCTTGCGCGTTTTTTCGGGTAAGAAGCAATCTGCCTCCATGAGCTTCTCCTGTACCTCGGCGATTCTTTCAAGGTATACACCGTGAGGCGTCAGTCCATAGGCAGAAGCCACCGCCGCGGCCGTGCCCACGGCCTGTCCCAGTAGCGAGCAGGTCGCCATGACGCGGATGCTGCTCATGGCCATGTGGGTCATGCTGATGTTGCGCCCCGCGAAAAACAGATTGGATACGTTTTTGGAATAAAGGCAACGATACGGAATCTGGTAGGGATATTCAGGCAAAATGTTGGTGTTGGGTCGCCCCTTGTGATAAAAGCCGTCGGGGAAATGATCGTCGATGGGCCAACCGCCAAAGGCTACCACGTCATCAAACTGCGTGTTGTTCAGTACGTCGTTGGCCGTGATGATATACTCACCCACCATACGGCGGGACTCCCGTTTGCCGGGGAGAAATCCCAAAAAGTCAAGCTCCCAGTTGTCAGCCTTGTGTTCTCCCGAATTTTTAATGTGATCCCACGTGCCCAAGGCCAAGGGGATCAGCTCCTTGGCGATTTCCTCGGTATCACGGATGGTGTCGCGGTTGCCGCCCAATTCCAGATACCAGTAGTTTTCCCAAGTCTTATAAATGTTGAGATTTCTGTCCTTGAAATTTTCCGCGGTGAGCTTGGTGGACCAAGTGGGCGGCGTGAATTTGACAGGCTTATTCGTCTCTCGCCCCTGCATCAGACAGCTCATGCCCATGGTCAGGTCATCCTTGACCTCCACATGGGTGGGCTCGCCGTGATCATTCTTGCCCTCCCGTCCCATACGGAATTCAGCGCCCGTCAGGGGAGCCAGGATGCTGTCTCCGGAGCAATCCGCGAAGTAGTCGGCCTCAACGTCAATGAAGGTCTGGGTGGTCATTTGATATCCTGTGACCTTGACGATTCGCTTGTCTCGCCCAAAAGGGAAGTTCCCTTGTTCAGTTTCCGCATCCATGCAGGCGCAGTTCATCAGAAGGGTCAGGTTCTTCTCACGAATGGCGAAATCGTACAGTACCGTATCCCAAATAAAGTAATTCTTGGTGGGGTTTCGGTAGTAGTTTTCCAGGGAAATCTCCTCGATGATACCCGTCTCCCGATTGTTGTCTCCGTGAGCGCCGCAGACCCACATACGGATCTCTGAGGATGCGTTGCCGCCCAGGACGGGACGCTCCTGCATGAGCACTACCGAAAGACCGTTTCGCGCGGCAGAGATGGCGGCGCAAAGTCCCGAAAGGCCACCGCCGATCACACAAAATTGTGTACGGATCACACGTCTTTCAAGCATGATAACCTCCTTGAATTGCGAAAAAATGAAGATGAAGAATACGGAAGGTCACCTCTAAAAATCATTTCATCCATTTTTCCACCCGCTGCTGCCATCTGTAGCGATACAGAACCAACAGGCGGTCGATGAGCAGATCATAGGCGAAGAAGGCAATAAACGCCAAAGCTACCGCCGTCCAGCCGAGCCAGGATTGATCGCCCTCCTCGCCAAAGGCCAGGATGAAGGCGTCGCTCAACGAGCCCGCGCCGTGCATCATGATGAGATAAAAGGCAATGAAGTATACCACCAGTGCCGCCAGCACCAAAAGCACCTTGAGCAGAATGGCGAGAACCTTGGGAAGACGGTCGAATTGCTTTTTGACCATAGGATAATACCCCGCGAGCCCCAGGTACATCCAGGGGGCAAAGCTGTGAGGCATGAGAATGACCGAGAGCACTCCGGTGACGGCGTAAGCCATAAAAGCGTAGCCGTTGCCGTAGCACAGAATGATGGGAAGAAGGAGCAGGGAGGCCAGCATGGTGGTGGTAATATCCATGACCTCCAGAACTGCACCAAAGCCCAGAATAACAACACTCAAAGCGCAAAGCACCGCAGATAAGGCCAGGCGCTTGGTTTTGAATGAACCGGATCTTCTGTTGTAACCGCGTGGGGACATCGGGATCTCCTTTCATGAGATTGTATGTATATGGGGAAGGGGGAATCAAAGACTCCCCCATGGTGATGTGTCCTTTATCAGTCCTTTGACGTAAGCCTCGGCAGCCGCCGCGTCCCGACGGATAGCCTTTGTCAGCGCTTCTACGGAAGAAAACCTTTCCTCTGCCCGCAGACGGCTGAGAAAAGCAACTCTCATACGGTAACCGTACAGATCTTGGGCAGGGCCGATGATATACGTCTCACAATTGACGGCAGCGTGGGTATCCACTGTAGGATGAGAACCCACGTTGGCCACGCCCGGAAAGATACCCGCAGGAGTAGAGCAAAGCACAGCATAGACCCCGTGAGCAGGTACCAGACTTTCGGGAAGAAAATACTGGTTGGCGGTGGGAAAGCCCAGCTTTCGCCCCAACTGCTTACCCTTTACAACCTTGGCCTCCAAGGTGTAGGGATGCCCCAGGTGGCGTAGTGCCACGTCGGCATGACCCTCGGTGAGAAGCTTTCGTATACGGGTGGAGCTGACGGTGTCGCCGTCAAGACAGAAGGGAGGGGCTACAACACAGGCACGGCCTGCGTCCGGACGGTCAAAATGTGCTTGCAAGGTCTCGGATGACCCCAGACCCCCTGCGCCAAAATGAAAATTGTAGCCGCAAACCGCCCCGCGGATCATCAGCTTGTCGGTCAGGAGACCCAAAAACGCCTCGGGGGAGAGGCTACTGATCCTTGGAAAATCACAGAGACAGGCAAAATCTATCCCATGCCGCGCCATGAGACGAAGCTTTTCCTTTAAGGTGGTCAGATGCCGTTGCTGAGTGGTTTTTTGAAGAATGGAGGGAAGGGAAGAGCCCTTTGGAGAGTCGACGGCGCAGGGTTCCTCAGGAAAATAGTCGGACGAAGGGTGAAAAAAGGTGAAGACTCCGCAGAGTCCCTCGGGGAACGCCCGATCTCTGAGAGTGCGCCCGGCCTCAAACAGGGCGGCGTGCGCCAGATGGACACCGTCAAAATTGCCGAGGCATACGATCATGGGCAGCACAGGTCGGGGCATTGGTTTGATGTGCCCGCCTCTCAGATCCAAAAAGACAGGGGAAATCTCCCTCAAGTGGAGAGACATATGTCAGTCCTCCTCCGATACATCACAGGCTCCGGATACCGCAAGCACACGGGCAAGGATCAGACGAAGCAGCCTGTCGCGTCCCAGCGTGCGGATCATCATCTTGATTTCAGTATCCTCCGGCAAATAGGTGGGATCCTCTGTCACCAAATACCCGGCCAAGCCCTCTACGGGATCGTCCACCGCGGCGGACAATAGAGTCAGCAGCTCAGACAAATGCGTCTCCTCAGCGAGGATCTCTGTCCGATCGTTTGTTACCTTGTAATCTTGCATATGACCATTATCCTTTCTCACTTTAAGCGAACGTAATCCATTATGCCTACCATTATACACCAATTTTTCTCTGAATGCAAGACGAAAATGGAAAATTTATGAATTTATCACCCGAAATGTTCAGCCGAAGGGGAGAAGCTTTGAATTCCGCAGGAAATATAAAAAATTTCTCACCCCGACTTGACAAAAGAAATACTTTGTGATATAATCAACCCTGTTCGGAAAATGTGCCCGAAGATATGTTTTTGTATCCGGAGGGTTATCGAAGTGGTCATAACGAGGCGGTCTTGAAAACCGTTTGCCGTCAGGCACGTGGGTTCGAATCCCACACCCTCCGCCAAAACAAGAAACCAAGCTCAAAGCTGGTTTCTTTTTTTTTCGAAAGTGTAAGATGAACAACCTATTTTCAACTGCGAATACATCTCATTTCAAGCATACTTCGACGGCAGGAGTAGCCAACGTCTTTTAAGTCGTGCCTAAAAGATATTGTTTTTTGTCCTCGTATGTGGTACAATAAAAATGAAACTATAAAATACGGAGGTATATTATGCAGCTTGCGCGCACCTCTGATAAGCTTAGAAAAACCATCCTCTTTAACGCCGAAAGAAGTACTGCTCCAGTGACAGCCCCGGCAACATCCGCTTATTTTTCCCTTTTGTTCTTGAAAAGCGGTCATGGATCTGTGACCTTGCGTACCGGGAGAGAAGCGTCGATCACCATGGCCCTCAGAGCTCCTGTGGCTATTTGCCTCAGGGATCAAGAAACAGCAACCTTTTCTATCACGGATGGTGACGTATATAACCTGGTATTCTCTCCCACCTTTATCAATGTTAATATGCGTCCTGCCATGATGGAAGAAGATGTATACATGATGCTGGCCGAGACCTACCGCCTCTTTCGCCTGGCCCCCTTCATGGAGACCCATGCAGAGCTCAAGCTGATCGAAATGAGCGACGAGCAGATGCAGAATTATTTTTCCCTTTGCGACGCCGCCGTCAGGGCTATGGAGGATCCCGATCCCGATCATTGCTGGTCCTGCAGGATCCGCGCTTCTCTTATGGATATCCTTGTGGGTCTGGAGACTCAATATGCCTGCCGCATCCGAGAAACGGGAGATGACTCCCTGACCTTCAAGACCTATCGAGATATCGTACTGAGAATCCACGGTGATCTTGCGGCGCCTTGCCGTATCGAGGATGTCTGCCGTGCCTTTGGTATCAATAAAAACAAGCTTCAGCACATTTTTCGTTTGTATAGCGGTTTGTCCTATTACGAGTTTATCAAAAAAGCCCGTTTGGAGCGTGCCGAAAGATATCTGGCCTTTACGGGCCTTAAGCTCTCGGAAATCTCTTGTCGTCTGGGATTTAGCACGGAACAACATTTTTACCGTTTTTTCAGACGTGAAACGGGAATAGCCCCTATGATCTTTCGGCGTACTACCGTGGCTCAACGGAAGGCTGCCTTTTCCGGAGTTTGCGCCTCGGGAACAGGAGATCCCGGGTGTGTTATCCATGAAGCATAGCCATTATTCATACATGCCTACATCGGCAAAAGCCCGCATTTCTATGTGAGAAATGCGGGCTTTTCATATTTGTAAAATTTGCCGGTCAAGAGCTGAAATCATCTCCGGGTGCTTTTTATGAGGAAACCATAGGCATGAATAAAATGTCGGATCCTTGCGTCAGCGTTGAGAGGCACCTGCTTTTTTGACAACAGCGCCGAAGGGGAAGAAGGAAAGCTTCATCATTTTGAAGCATTGAAGTCCTCCGGGGATGCCGATGATGGTCACGCAGTTTAGTACACCGAGAACCAGGCAGACAAGCGCAATCTCCCAGCCGCCGAGGACTGCCCAGATCACGTTAGCCACGGGGTGCTTTGCATAGTTCAGCTCCACTCGTTTTCCAAAGGGGAAGAGGAATAGCTTGGCTACCTTGAAGCATTGAAGGCCTAAGGGAATACCGATGATAGTAATGCATAAAACGATTCCGCTGATGCTCCAAAGCAACGCCAGCCATAAACCGCCCAGCAGGAACCAGATAATGTTAGCAAGGGTACGCATGATAATTCTCCTTTCAGATCAGCCCGAATCGACGGGCAGTATTCCTACGGTTTAGAGGGGACCTTCTATAAGCAGGGCGTCCAACGCGGGAACGGTAACGGATGCACCGTCCACGGTACAGGCTATGTCCTTCGTCTGGGGATTGACCAGGATCTGTGCGCGGCGGCCATCCTCAGTTTCCCATGCGGAGGTGTGAACCGCAGGCATGGTAAAGCGGTGATCCACATAGTTGCAGAAGAAGGGATGTGCCTCGCATTCTACGGGCAAGGCGGGGATCATACGCCCGGCGTGCAGGAAGGGCTTGGCTTTTTCACGATAGAAACGGGTGAGATTGGCGATAAGGGTGAGCACTACATCCTTATCGGGAAGCTTGCTGAAGTCACGGGCTCCCCAATAGGGAAGGAGCTTGCCTTCCGGTGTCAGCACGACGGTCATACAATCACCTGCGGCGAAGGCGTAGGCAATGCGGTATGGCAGGGTGTCCTTCTCGGCCATCAAATGACAAGAGACCTGATTGCCCATGAAATTGCGGACGTACTCGTGGTAGAGATAAGCGTATAGGGGAACGGGCCTACCGGTCATATAGTTCAGCTCAAAGCGGTTGTCGCTGAACAAAAGATTACCGATGAAGGGCTCGGCGGCGGCGGATTCACAGCCAAAGAGTATGTTGGGTGCCTGATCATTCCACTCGGAAAGCATGGTCTGCATGTGCTCGGTCATCCAGGCACCGGGCGCGGGGGGATGCCCATGATCACGGCTATAGCAGAAATACTGTCCGCCACCGTGGTTCTGATCCAGGATCTGTACGTAATCCAGTCCGCTTTCAAAGAGGGGGGCGTATGCCTCGGCCAGCAGATCGTGACCAACAGGGGAGGCGGGGCAGATATCGTAACCCTTACGCTGACCCGTACAGATCTTGCTGATGGCTACCTTGCCGTCGGGGCCGGCGCACATACCTGCCTCAAGACGCCTTGCATCATATTCTGCTTGGCAGTTGTAATCCGCGATCAGATTGCTTTGGATGGTGTAGCCAAAGCCGGAGCAGTAGACGCCCAGCAGATCCCGCTTCTCGTGAAGGGCTTCCTTGAAGGCGTTGAAATTCTCGGTGCCGCCAAAGGGAGGCCAGACGTAGGGCGGTGCCCAGGGGGCTGTACCCTCCCAATGCATGAGCAGTACCATCAGGCGGCTTTCCGTGACTGCCCGCAGCTCGTCCAGAAGGGGCAGGGCATTGGTGTAGGGGAACAAGGCGTTGGGGGACATTTCGTCCATGTCGTGTACGCCGCGGACAGGATAGGACACCACCAGGGGAGAGTCCTCATACCAGTCGGGTAGGGCGGGATTGTCCTTGATCTTTGTGACCTTGGGGGGCAGGGAAGACGCAAACCACGCGCGGTAGATCTCTGCCGCGGATTCCCAGCGGTTATCTGTGACAGACCAAAGGATGTCGTAGTCCATGCTGAAGGATTCACCAAAGTCTGTACCGCAGAAGAGACGCATCAGCATGGTAATGCCGTTCTCGTCCCCGTAGAAATCGATACCCTTAACGGCTCGGCGGGGATCGTGGGCACCGAGATAAAGCCCTGCGTCATCCCAAAGATAAGCCATCATTTGGGCGCTGATCATGTTGGGAAACAGGGAATAGCAGCCCAGGGAGGGATATACATAGTCGAAATGGCGAAAATCTGTCTGCCTCCGCAGAAGCTCATCCGAGATGAGCGCGCCCTCGTTGTAGGGAAGCAGTACGGAACCGCCGTTCCCGATTTTATTGTTATCGGCAAGGGCGGGAAGGGTGACGAGGGGGAAGTCTACCCATTCCGCAAAGGTATCCTTCGGGGGGGTGACCCGGATTCTCCAGGCGGCATCTCCCTTCTTTTCTGTGATATACACCTGAACCTCCATCCCCGGACGGTCTTGAAAATCAGTGTATATGGCACCGTCAGCGGTTTCGGTGCAGCTGATAGCGTCCCATGCGTTGATAGTGACGGGTTCTCCATAGATATCCCGCAGCCGAATGCGGAACAGGGGCGTATTCTGCACGATGCGTTCCGTACCGTTGACGGTGAGAGACGCGATATGCGCACCCTGAAGATCAATGGCGAGGGTCATATGATGACACGTTAAGGTATACAAAGGGAGCCCTCCTTCAAGTATTAAGATTGTCTTATTATAACAGACTTTCAGGGTGATGTCAAGAGCTTTTACCTATGGGTCAGGTTGACAGGTTGTGATTTTTGTGCTATAATCATTTGGTATAGTATTTATACTGTGTGTATATTTGCCGGATCTGAACATTTCAATCATATTTGCACCCTTACATCATCACCATAGGATGCAGAATCGGAGGCCTCAAATGAAGAGAATGCTGCGATTGCTTTTGCCCTTGACACTTATCATGCTGGTGCTTTTGACGTCCTGTCTTGACGGAGATAAGCCTGCCGAAAGTGCGCCTCATACGGACACCGTTGCGGCTCAACCGGGAGGGAGTGAGTATTTGCCGGAGGTAACGGCACCCTCGGAGCCGGAGACCATTCCTGCGGAGACTATCCCTGCGGAGACCATCCCTGCGGAGACAATCCCCGCGGAGACTATCCCTGCGGAGACCATCCCCGGGGAGACCATCCCTGCGGAGACCATCCCTGCGGAGACTATCCCTGCGGAGACCATCCCTGCGGAGACCATCCCTGCGGAGACTATCCCTGCGGAGACAATCCCCACGGAGACTATCCCTGTGGAGACAATCCCCACGGAGACTATCCCTGTGGAGACAATCCCCACGGAGACTATCCCTGCAGAGACCGTCCCCGGGGAGACTCAACCCATGGAAACGGAGCCTGCCGAAACCGAGACTGCTCCTGAGGAGACAAAGCCTGGCGAAACGCAGCCCTGCACACATGACTTCGGAGATTGGAAAACTACCAAAGAAGCTACCTGTCAAGCTGAGGGCGAGGCCATTCGTACGTGTGCTGACTGCGGAGCTACCGAAAAGGATGTTCTTTCCAAGCTGAATCACGCTCCGGAGACCATCCCCGGTAAAAAGCCGACCTGCACGATAGAGGGCAAAACAGAGGGAAAGCGTTGCTCTGTTTGCTTTGAAATGATCGTGGTGCCTGGCCCTATCCCGCCGAAGGGGCATCAGTTTGAGGACGGCATGTGCGCGGTCTGCGGCGAAGCGTGTGACCATGCCTTCGGCGGTTGGTCGGTGACCAAACCCGCAGATTGTACCGAGGCGGGAGAAGAGACACGAACCTGCGCAAGCTGCCGTATGGTTCAGTCCCGCACGGTGTCTTCGCTGGGACACAGTGGTGTGGTTTTAGAGATCGTTTCCGCCACCTGTACCACCGATGGATATACTGTCGCTACCTGCGCCCGTTGCACCGAAACCTTCTACACGGGACATGAGCCCGCCAAGGGGCATCATTTCAGTGACTATTATACGGTAACCGAGTTGACCTGTACGCAGGATGGCCTTTATCGTCGGGATTGCGATAACTGCGATGTGTCCGAGGAGATCGTCGAGACCACGAACGGTCACCAGTATAACCCTCTGTCGGAGGACGAGGAGGGTACGATCATCTACGTTTGCGTCATATGTCAGCAGCAAAAGAAGTTTAAAACCGCACAAGAGGCCCACAAGGAGGATGAATATCTGAGGGATTGTTCCCCCACCTTCACATTTGACGTGATGGTCGACGGTACCGAGGAGGAGGTCAGAAGCCTTTTGACGCTTTCCGATCTTTACCTCAAGGAAAGCGGTGAGGGCTACGCTGAGTACGCAAGCGTCCCCTACGTTCTGACCTCTTTGGGCGATGGTATCTGGCGTGTGACCCCTGAACGCGCTTATGAGGCCGGCTATACATACGAGGTGATCCTTTCGGGAGATGCCTCCTTTGTCAAGTACGCGGGCAATACCCTTACCTTTACCATCACCGACGAGGCCAGTGATGAGAGAGATTTTGCCGACGATATTATTTTCGTGATTCTGCCCGACGAGGAAGACGCTCTGTACGGGTATTTCGATCTGTGGTACGACGAGAGCGCGGATCGCCTGTATTTCCAGATGCCCACCCGTGGCCGCTTTGATGACGATCACGTGGGTCGCCTTGTTTGCATCGGTGATTATACCTCCACCGAGGAGATCCTGAATGAGCCCGGAAGAGAATGCAATTTCGGCAAGATCGAAGCCATTCGTGAGAGCTATGACGGCTCCTGTATCCTGGTGCTGACGTGCCCTACCATGGGAGAAATTTATGAGGAGCTGGATCTCTATACTCAGGAAAAACTGCAGATCTCCGAGGAGGATATTCCGGAGGAGTATGAGGAGTATGTGGTCCGCAGCTTCAGAGAAGGGGATGATTTGGCCGAGTTCGCCGCTGAATTCAGCCTGGCGGCAGAGCGCTACGCCACGGATAACGGATTGATGACCGTGGGCACCGCGGACGGTTCCTTCATGGATAATCTGAAGCTGACGCCGGATGTTTCTGTCAAGGATAACAAGATCAAGGCAGCTATCACGGGCAAGCTGAGCATCGACCTCAAAACCAAAGCGGGGAAAAAATTCGGCACTTTGTCGGCCTCCTTTGTCTCTGAGTGCTACATTTCCTATGACGTGACAGCCCAATATGAGATTACCAAACACTGGTATGGCCAAAAGATGGAGCGCTTTGATCTGGACGTTGCCCAGACCACGGGATATGATTTCAAGTTCAACGTCACCCTGGAATCAGAGTATTCCTTGGGAGAGCTGACCCCTGACACCCTGAAGGATGTGTACATGACCCAGACGAGCAAGCTGCACCTGAGCAGCTGCCATCAGCTCAAGAACTACGACGCGACCACCCTGACCAAGGTGAGTCCCGCGGAGCTGGATGAGCTGTTCCGCGCCACCGAGGGAGGCTGTCTCATCAGCGAATGCCCCATCTGCCGTCCCATGACCACCTATATGCAGAAGCGTGTGTACATCGTGAACAATACCGACAAGTCGGTGCATGCCTACCATAGCTTCTGTCCCGCCCGCCTTTCCGAGGATACAAAGATGACCTGCGAGCTGCCTCGCCAGGCTGACGGATATACTTATTGCGCCGTGTGCGGCCCCGAGAAGGTCTTGGAAAACACCTTCAAAAACTATTATTTCAGAAATCTGGACGTCACCAATTGGGACGAGACTGTTTCCAAGGTCAAGGAGGTACTGAAACAAAAGGGCGCGACCCAGCCAAAGGATACGGGTCGTACCCTGCTGAAAAAGCCCTTTATACTTCTTGCTATTGTCGAGATCGATCTGGAGCTGGATCTGACCATGCATTTCAAGATGGAGGGCTCTGTGGAGTACCACTATTCCGTCCAAAACACCAACCGTTACGGCCTCCGCATGAACGCGCAGAAAACCTTGACGCCCTACTTTGAAAAGGGCGGCACCTCGTCCACCAGCAGTCTGGAGCTTTTGGGTAAGGTGGAGGTGAAAATGGGCCTGGAGGTGTCTATTTCCGTGACCTTGACGGGCTTCCACTCCTTTGTTCACATAGGCTTTTCCGCCGAGGGAGGTATATATTCGAACCTGACGGGTATTTACCACGTGGACTTCAAGACAGCGTTCGGAGGCGAGGATGAGCGGTACGACGCCATCTATCTGGAGGTGGGCCTGTACTACGATATGGATTTCTTCTATAAGCTGTTCTTTATCAGCGGAAGAAACGATGTGGATGAGGGCAAACGCCCCCTTTTAGCCGTGGGCTATAACAAGGTGTATTACGGCTACGGAACCAACTGCGAGGAAAAGACAGTCTACGGAAGCAGCTTCAGCATGGATCCCTACGATACCTTAAATGTCCTTTACTTTGATGTGCGGTCAATGACCACGGGCAAGGATACCCTCAGCATATACGGCGAGGAAGGGAAGTATCGGGTGGTGGTCACTGTCTGCGATGAAAACGGCAACGTGTCTCCCCATGCCCGCATCAGAAACGGACGCATCGTCATGGACGATCAGTCACCTTGTGAGGTGGATCTGTATGTGGTCTACCGCGTGATCGGCGTGGACGACGGTATACAGACCGCCGATGAGCTTTGGAGAAAATCCTATTCACCCCAAAGCGTCGCCTACACCATGGAGGACTATGTCATGTGCCTCCATGTGGTTAATCATCGGTACGCTCCCTATGTAACCGTCGTTGAGCCTAAGTGCAACGAGGAGGGATTGGAGGTCTCCTACGCCTCCTGCGGATGTACTGACGAGCAGGGAGAGCTTTTGAAAATCGAGCAAGCCATCCCGGCCACAGGTATTCACGCCTATTCGGATTGGGAGGTGACCATTCCCAGCACCTGTACCGAAAAGGGACTTGAAAGCCGTTTTGCGACTTGTAATTGCAAAAACGAGGACGGGACACCTAAGGTGCAAACTCGTGTCACCGCGGCGCTGGATCACGATACCGTAATCGTGGACGCGATTCCCGTGACCTGTACTACCGACGGCTACACCGAAGGCCGTTATTGTGACCGCTGCAAGGTGGTATTTTTGGAAATTGAGCGGATTCCCGCTCCGGGACATCGGTTTGAGGATGAATTTACCTGCCATGACAGAAAATGTCTCAACACCCATCTCAAGTGTACCTACGTTTCTTATGCGACTACCCCTCACAGACTCGGCGATGAGCTGATCTTTGATATCCCCGATCACGAGGGACTTTTCTTCACGGCAAAGATCTGTCTCGATTGCGCAACCATGGTGGACCAGAGCGATAACGCCTTTACCCACAACTGGAATTGGGAAGAAATGATCTACGTCTTGCCCACTTGTACAAAGAAGGGCTATGTGACACTGACCTGCCGTGACGAGGGGTGCGGTCTGGAGGTTACCGAGTCCCTGGCCATGCTCCCTCACACCTTCGTTGTGGAGGATATGGACAAGCCCGGCGCCAGAAAATCCCCGGCTACCTGTACGGCGTCCTCGGTCTATTATCTTTCCTGCATTGACTGTGGCGGTCTGTCAGAAGATGCCGACGAAGCCTTCTTCTATCCGCATCCCCCTCTGGGACATCAGTGGGAGGAGGCGTGGTCCAAGGACGGCAAAGCAGGCACCCACTACCATGCTTGCGAAAACAATTGCGGCACGCGCATGGATGAGGCTTTCCACGTTTACGATCAAACGAGTCGCCCGATTCTCAAGTCCACCGCGACCTGCTATGCCCCCGCATACTACTATTACACCTGCATTTGCGGCCATTACGAGAGAAACGGCGTGGCATACGCCGTGGGCAGCCCCCTGGAGCATGAGTGGTCTTCCGTATGGTCAAAGGACTCCGACAAGGGCACTCACTACCACGCCTGCGAGAACGATTGTGACGAACGTCGGGACGAGCGTGTTCATGTCTATGATCAAATGACCGACACAGTCCTCAAATCTCCCGCTACCTGTCATGAACCCGCATACTATTACTATACTTGCGTCTGCGGATATTATGAAAAGGATGGAGAGACCTATGCCAAGGGCGGTCCCCTGGAGCATGAGTGGTCTTTGGATTGGTCAAGAGATCCCGTCAAGGGCACTCACTACCACGCCTGCCGGAAGGGATGCGGTGATCGTCGTGACGAGGCGCTTCACGTCTACGACCAAATGACCGACGCTGTCCTCAAATCCCCCGCCACCTGTAAGGCGCCCGCATATTACTATTATACGTGTGTTTGCGGCCATCATTCCAAGTATGGCGAGACCTATGCCAAGGGCAGTCCTCTGGAGCATGATTGGTCTTCCGCTTGGACAAAGGATCCCGTTAGCGGCACTCATTACCACACTTGTAAAAACGGGTGCGATGCACGTCGTGATGAAACTCCCCATACTTATGATCAGGCGACCGACGTTGCCCTTAAGTCTCCCGCTACCTGTGAAGAACCCGCCTATTATTACTACACCTGTATCTGCGGTCACTATGAAAAGGGCGGCGAGACTTACCCTAAGGGCGCACCGCTGGATCACGATTGGTCATCTGCATGGACAAAGGATCTTTCCAAGGGTACGCACTACCACGCTTGTATGAACGGCTGTGGCGAACGAAGCGGTGAAGCCCGCCATGTTTACGATGGGACAACCGACACCGCCCTCAAATCCCCTGCCACCTGCTACGCGCCCGCATACTACCACTATACCTGTATCTGCGGTCACTACGAAAAGAACGGCGAGACCTACGCCAAGGGTGATCCTTTGGAGCACGTGTGGTCCGAGGAATGGTCGAAGGATTATGTCAAGGACACCCACTACCATGCCTGCGAGAACGGCTGTAACGAACGAGCTGACGAAGCTGCTCATACCACAGAGACACCGATTTGCGGCAGCCGTTCCGTATGCGACGTCTGTTGCGTGGCTTACGGAGAGGTGATCTACCATCAGCCCGACGGAGAGTGGCATACGGACGAGGCGTCCCACTGGCAGATCTGTCAACGTTCCACTTGCGGTCAGCGGATCAAGGAGTCGCGGCACAGCGGCGGCGCAGCTCCCACTTGCCGACAGGGAAGCGAATGCGAGATTTGCGGATATCTCTATCTTGAAGCGGTTGATCATGATCCCGCAACCACCTGGACCCGGACCGATGGAGAGCATTATCGCACCTGCCGATTTGATTGCGGCTACGTATTCGAGGATACCCGAAGCAACCACGTAGGCGGCATAGCTACCTGCACCGTGGGTAAGCTCTGTGTGATCTGCGGGTATGAGTATACGCCCCCTCGGGATCATGATTGGGACGAAACCGGTTGGCTTTATGACAAGACACACCATTACCGTATCTGCGTTGATTGCGGTGCCGAGTCTACCGGCGAAAAGCATCTTTATGACCAACGCATCATCTCCTCCGAGTACTTCTACGGAGAAGCTGATTGCGAGCATGCGACGCGATACTATAAATCCTGTGTTTGCGGTCAGGGCAGTTCCCGTGACACGGATCTTTTCGATGTGGGCGAGCCTCTGGGACATCTGTGGGATGACGAGCTGCACTACAATACGGTAGGGCACTATTATCAATGCCTCCGCGACGGTTGTGACGGTAAGGATTTCGCCATCCATACCCTGGATCAAAAAATCGTAGAGGACGAATATTTGAAGGCCGTGGTCACCTGCACGAAGCCTGCGGAGTATTACTATGTGTGCGTGTGCGGTTATTGTGCCAGAACCGCCTACTACCAAAACGGTGAGCCCATGGGCCATGCCCTGTTTGAGGATAGCTGGGAAATTTCCGAGAACGGCATGACTCACTATCACAAGTGCCTGAACCAGGGCTGTGACGCTCGTTTCGACGAAGCACCCCATAGTGGCGTCCCCGCTACCTGTACAGAGGCCGCTGTATGTGACGCCTGCGGTGCCGAATATCAAGAGCCCTTGGGACATAGGACTGACTGGGAGCAGGGCTGGTTGGCGGATCCCGTCACGGATACCCACTACCATGCTTGCGTCAGATGCTTGGAGCATCTGGACGTGACGGCTCACGCGTATACCAAGAAGAACACCGATATCCGTTACCGCGCTACCAAGGCGACCTGTACCGAAAAGGCGACCTACTATTATTCCTGCGAATGCGGACTGACGGATCCTCTCAAGGCGACCTTCGAAAACGGTAATCCCAAGGGTCATACCTACGGCTGGGCATACACCGAAGCCGAGCACTACCGTCAATGCACCACGGAGGATTGTCTGTATGTGGATGAGACTACCCGTAAGCCTCACCGCGGCGGCACGGTAACCTGTGAAAAGCCCGCCGTTTGTACAGATTGTAAATACGAATATATCGCCGCTTGGGGTCACAAAATGAGCACCGAGTGGTCCGCGGATGAACGCAAGCATTGGCACGCCTGCGAAAATCCGGGATGTGATTATCGTGAGGACACCCGCAATCATACCTTCGGCGCCTACGTTCAGACACTTCCGCCCACCTGCGCGGAGGAGGGAAGAGAGATCCGCACCTGCTCGGTCTGCCTCTACGAGGATGGCCGTACCATTGAAAAGCTGCCTCACGTCTGGGACGATGAAAAGCGCTACGTCAAAACCGAGGTAGACGAGAGCAGATCCACCGAGGAAACTACCTATTATATCCACTATATCATGCAGCCCTGCATGAATTGTGACGAGGAACGGGAGGTCAATCGGACGGACAGCGTTCTTTACAATACCTTTGATACCGAGTTCCGAGCACCCACTTGTACCGAGAACGGTTATCTCAGGATCATACCGCCGACCGATGCGGTCAACGGTGAGATCTTTGAGGAGACAATTCCCGCCCTGGGGCACGACCGGGTGAAGGGAAAGGTGATCTCCCCCACCTGTACCGAGGAAGGCTACACCGAATATAGGTGTCTCCGTTGTGGGGATATCGAGAAGCGAGAGCTTGTGCCTCCCACGGGACACAGGGGTTACGTGTATACCATTTCCGCCACATGCACCGAAGAAGGATACGAGGTGACGGCGTGTGAAGTCTGCGGGGAAGAGCTCGGCCGAATGACCATTTCTCCCCTGGGGCACGACTACGGAGAGGACGGCTATTGTCGGAGGTGTAAAGAACAAAAAACCAGCGAAGGTTTGGAATTTGTTTCCAACGGCGACGGCACCTGCTACGTCAGCGGTAGCGGTACCTGTAAAGATCTTAACTTGGTTATTCCGGCGGTTTCACCCGAAGGAGACACCGTAACAAGTGTCGGTTACAGGGCATTTTATAGCGATGCCCTGACGAGTGTCACGATTCCCGATTCTGTGAAGCATATTGAGGGATTCGCATTTGCTTATTGCAGAAGCTTGAAAAATATCGTTTTTTCTGAGAATTTGAGAAGAATCAATGGCTGGGCCTTTGCGTATTGCGAAGGTCTAACAAGCATTGAGATCCCTGAGAAAATGATATCCATAGATGCCTCCTCCTTTAGCTCCTGTAAGAACCTCACCAGTATTACAATTCATAAAACTACGAAAAATATTGATAGTTCGGCATTTTCCGGTTGTTATGCTATCACGGATATTTATTATCAGGGCAGCAGAATTGATTGGCTCACCGTAACGGTAGGTGAAAGCAATGGAAGCCTGCTGGACGCTACCATTCACTTTGCGGAAACCGAACACGGCGAATCCCAAGGACTTGAATTCGTTTCTAACGGCGACGGCACCTGCTATGTCAGCGGTATCGGTACCTGTACAGACGTTGATTTGGTGATTCCCTCGATGTCTCCGGACGGAGATATTGTGACTGCCATTGGAGAATATGCGCTTTATCAATGTTCATTGGAGTTCAGAAGCATTGTCATTCCGGATAGTGTAAAGCGAATCGAGGATTATGCTATCGGCCACGGTATGGGACAGAGCAAACTGGAGGTTGTTATTATCTCCGGTGGCGTAACCCATATCGGCCAATGGGCCTTCGTTGGCCATTTCAATCTTAAGTATGTTGAGCTTCCGAATACTTTGATCAGCATCGGTCAACATGCTTTCAGCAGTTCCAAAAATTTGCGGTCTATTGAGCTTCCCGATGGCTTGACGGAAATCCAACACTATGCTTTTTCTTATTGCGAAAGCTTGCAAAGCATGGTGATTCCCGATAGTGTTACGAGTCTCGGATATAGTATTTTTGACGGTTGTGAAAGCTTGGAAAGTGTTACGCTTGGTAAAGGTATCACCGAGATTGGTGACTATCTGTTTAGCAATTGCACCGGCTTGACGAGCTTTGTGGTGCCGGATTTTATTACTTACATAGGTAAGAACGCCTTTGAAGACTGCTATTCTCTACGGAATATTGTGATTCCGGATAGCGTGACGAGCATCGGCAACTACGTATTTTGGAATTGCAGCGGACTTGAAAGTATCGTTTTCCCGGATAGTGTGACAAGCATTGGAGATATGCTGTTTATGGGGTGCTATTCTTTGAAGAGTATTACCTTCCCCCACATAGTGACTGATATGGGCGATAGCCAGTTCGATGGTTGTGATAAATTAGAAACAGTGGTTCTGCCCTCCAATCTGACGAGCATTTCCGGTCTTATGTTCTCAAATTGTCGCTCATTGAAAGCTTTGGAAATTCCTGCGAGTGTGACGAGTATTGGAGATCACGCTTTCGACGGCTGCGGTAGTCTGGAAAGCATCGTCATTCCCGATCAAGTTATCCATATTGGCATAGGTGCGTTCTACGCTTGCCATAGCTTGACCGAAATCTCCATCCCCCATGGCGTGACGACAATTGAACAACATACTTTCTCGAATTGCACCACTCTTGCCGTGATCACCATCCCCGACAGTGTGAAGCAGATCGATTCTTATGCTTTCCATAATTGTTCCGCCCTCACCGACGTTTACTACGATGGAACCGAGCGCCAATGGAATTTCATCACGATTCAACCCGACAATGATGATCTCCTGAACGCCACCATCCACTTCTTGGAACCCGATACCGCCGGCTCCCAAGGACTTGCCTACACCCCCAACGGTGACGGCACCTGCTACGTCAGCGGTATCGGTGAATGCACGGATACGGAAATCGTCATCCCGCGCTATTCCCCCGAAGGGGATCAAGTGACAGGTATTGCCCCGGGAGCCTTTATGGAGTGCGCTCAGATCACCGACCTGGTAATTCCCGACGGTATTACCACCATCGGAGACGCCGCCTTTTCATACTGCGTCAGCTTGAAGCGGATCACCATCCCCGCCAGCGTGGAGACCATTGGTTATGCCGTTCTGGGGATGTGCAGTAGCTTGGAAAGTGTCGTCATTGATCCTGCTAATCCAAGATTCGTCTTCGAAGGTAATTGCCTCATTGATCTGGAAACCAAAACCCTGCTCTCCGGTTTCGCGAACAGCGTTATCCCCGCAGACGGAAGCGTTGCGCATATCGGCATGGGTGCCTTTATCATGTGTACGGAGCTGGCCGATTTGGTAATCCCCGAGGGCGTCCTCACCATTGGTGATATGGCCTTTGTCTATTGCATCTCTCTGACAGAGATCAGCCTGCCGCAGAGCTTGCAAACCATTGGTACGATGGCTTTCTCGGAATGCGAAAATCTGGTACGCGCCGATCTTCCCGCAGGGTTGACGAGTATTGGTGCTGAGGCATTCTCCTATTGCTCCGCCTTGGAGAGCGTGACGATTCCGGGCGGTGTGCAAAGTATTGCTGAATATACGTTCCGAGAATGTATCGGTATCAAGACGTTGATCATTTCCGAAGGCGTGACAAGCATTGGGAAAACAGCATTCTATCGTTGTAGGGCTTTGAGGAGCGTATCGCTTCCCGATAGTCTGACGAGCATCGGCGCGTCTGCCTTCTGCGATTGCTATGCCTTGACGGACATCATTCTGTCCGAAAACCTTGCGTATATTGGTGATTCGGCCTTCGATGGCTGCACCGCCTTGACTGAGCTTGTCATTCCTCAAAATGTGATAAGCATAGGCACCGGCGCATTTAGCGGATGCAAGGGCCTGGAGAAGGTCACCATTCTTGCATCGCTGACAGAGATCCCCGAGGCGTGCTTCTCGGGTTGCGGTAAGCTGACCCAATTGGTGCTGCCCGATAACCTGACAAGCATAGGGGACCGCTCGTTCAGCGGCACGGGACTTTTGGAGGTCGTGATTCCCGAGAACGTAGAGAGTATCGGAGAGCGAGCCTTCAGCAGCACCCCGCTCTTGCGGATCGTGATCCCCAAGAATGTGGTATCTGTGGGTGATATGGCCTTCAGAAACTGCTCAGGTCTTACAGAGCTTGTGATTTCCGGTTCCAAAACATCCTTTGGGGAAAGGGCTTTTGCCGGATGCGAATCCCTGAGTGAAGTGACCTTTGCCCCGGGAATGACGGATATTTCGCTATATATGTTTGCCGACTGTACGGGTCTTGTCTCCGTTGCGCTTCCCGATGGCTTGAATTTGGTAGGGACGGGCGCGTTCACGGGCTGCACCGCCCTCACCGCCCTCACCATTCCGGGAAGTGTCAAAACCATCAATCCGGCTGCCTTCGAAGGCTGTGAAAGTCTTGCGGACGTGTATTACGGCGGAGATCGTCATGAGTGGCTGAATATCAATATTTGTATTGAAAACGAGCCTCTCCTGAACGCAACCATACATTATGGCGAGATTGCCGGTAATACGTCTGTCGGCTTGGAATACACCTCCAACGGTGACGGCACCTGCTTCGTCAGCGGGCTCGGGACTTGTACGGATGTGAGTATCGTGATCCCCGGGGTATCTCCCGACGGTGAAACCGTAACAGGTATCGGCGCGTATGCCTTTGAAGGCTACGCCGGCATCCTGCGCGTTGTGATCCCCGAGGGCGTGACGAGCATCGGCGATCGGGCCTTCAACGGATGCGAGCTTCTTGAAACGGTGGAGATCCCCTATGGCGTGCTCAGCATCGGAGAGAGTGCTTTCTCGGGTTGCGTAAGCCTTGAAGTGATGAACCTTCCTGAAAGCATAGTCAGCATTGGGGAGGCCGCCTTGGCCGACTGTGATAGCCTTTCGCACGTCACTCTACCAAGTGGTCTTACCGCCGTAGCGGACAGACTTTTCCAATATTGTGACAATCTGAAGAGTGTGAAGCTTCCCGATGATATCACGAGCATTGGCGAGTGGTCTTTCGAGGAGTGTATCAGCCTGACGAGCTTGGATTTGCCTGACGGTGTGACTCATATCGGTGATTTCGCCTTCAGAAATTGCAGCGCACTTACCGAGATAAGGATTCCCGACGGCGTGACCGTTATCGGTATGGAAACCTTCTGGGGGTGTGACAGCTTGGAGTCTGTTGAGATCCCGGGGAGCGTGACTGCTATTGAGCAGGGAGCTTTTGAAGGGTGCATTTCCCTCCAAAGTATAGTGATCCCCGAGGGCGTAGGCTATATCAGCTACAGGGCTTTCGAAAATTGTGCCAATCTCCAAAGTATCACCCTGCCCGAAAGTCTTTGGCGCATTCTGGACGCGGCCTTTAACGAATGTGTGAGCCTTTCCGACGTCTACTATGCCGGTACGCCGTCTCAATGGAATGACATGGAGATCTACGATGAAAACGAGCCTCTCCTGGATGCCACCGTTTATTTTGCCAAGTCCGATTCCATGGGAGTTCAAGGTCTTATTTACACCTCCAACGGTGACGGTACCTGTGTCGTCGGTGGGATGATCGCGTATCAATATGGAGATTTGATTATACCCACCGTGTCTCCCCTGGGAGACACGGTGACGGGGATTGCTGAGAATGGTTTCTTGAACAATGAATACCTTTTGAACGTAGAGATACCCGATAGCGTTACTTGCATTGGACAAGGCGCATTCGCCGGTTGTGCGATCCTCTCGAGCGTTTGTATCTCTGATGGTATTACCGAAATTGCAGATTTCGCTTTCAGCGGATGTATGGAGCTCATGTCAATTGAAATCCCTGCCAGTGTTACTCGAATCGGTGATTATGCCTTTGATCAATGCGATTCTCTTGCCCGTGTTTTCTATATGGGCACCGAATCCGGCTGGGGATGTATCGCTATTGGAGGTTGCAATGAGTGCCTCTCCCTGGCAACTATCTACTTTTTGCTTCGGTGATTTTCCTGTCGTCACCCGGCCGTACCCACGGTTGAATCACCTTCAACTAACGGTTGCTTGACTTTGTTCCACCGTCGTGATATACTGAATCCATCCTGAATAAGCAACAAGAAAGGAATCAGTATATGAGCAAAAATTCAATGAAAAAGGATAGTAGCCGTTACTATCGCCAAACCGATTTTTGGCGGTTGCTGGGCGCGGGACTGATGATCGTCGGCGTGGTCTGGTTTTATTTTGGCTGGTCGATGGCCTCTTATTACGTCCCCTGCGTGATTACTCCTGCGGGCCTCATCCTGTTTTTGATCTTCAGCAGCCGTCACGTCAGCGACAGCGATATGGAGGAGGAGCGCGGACACCGATTGGAGGGTTATGACACCTCCGTGACCGAGCGAAGCGACTATAGCCGCTTCGTTCTCAAGCAGCCGGCCGACGTGGAGACCGAGGCTTACCACATGGGTGAGCGGGCCGCCTTTTTCAAGCACGGCAAGAACGGCTCGCTTGTCTCCGATCGCTTTGTCAAGTCTCATTTTTTCTTCACGGCGAACGCCCTTGTCGTTTGCTCACGGGAGCTTTCCATGACCCTCTCCCGCGACGAGGAGGGAGCCTTGGTCGATACCGAGCTGGTGTTGCCTTACGATGATCTTTTGCTTGCACAGCTTTGTGAAAACAGCACGCAGATCACTTTGACCAACACCAAAAAGGCGGCAACGGCCAAGTGGTTTGAGCTGGTCATCACAGGCAGGGAAGGAGAACTGCTCCGCCTGCCGGTGAAGAACGATATGGACGTATCCGGCTTGTGTGACGAGTTGAACCGTAAGATCGCCCAGATCGCCAAAGAAGCGTGATCATCCCCCCCCTATTTTCTCTCCGCCCCCGCCGAAAGGCGGGGGTATTTTTGTTGGGAGGATAAATTGTTGGGCATCTCTAAATACTCAGCGTGCGGAGAGATGCGAGGGATTTTTTCGTCAGACTAAACAAAAATCTGCACGCATAGTTGGCCCTATGCGAAAGAATTTTGTGACGTATGACGGAAAAAGCACCGTCATATCGGCGTGCGATGAGTTTTTAGAGATGCCCTGTTGTTTAGCGGAGCTAAACAACGTGATGTATGCCTGCGGCAAGTGATGAGCTCGCCAAGCGAGCGTGATGATTGCCTGCGGCAAGTGATGTTCGTCCTGCGGACGAGTTAAGGTTCAAATCCTGCGGATTTGTCCATTCGACTTTTTAAATTGAAACACGAAGTGTTTCTTCCTTCACTTGCCGCAGGCAAGCATCACGTGACCGAAGGTCACTCATCACTCGCCGCAGGCGAACATATCGCTTGCTCTGCAAGCTCATCACTTTGTTGTTTACCACCTGCGGTGGGGCTTTGACTCGGGGATGTTCAACCTATGCGAACCGTGTCCCGCGATGGGGGGTAGGCCTGTAAATTATTGTTTGCCGCAGTGCGGCGGCCATCGCTCGGGGATGCGCAACTCATGCGAGCTGCATACCGCGATGGGTAGTTGGGCAGGTAAATTGTTGTTTGCGTGGGCTTACTATGAACCCGTAGGGGCGAACTGCGTTCGCCCGCTGTTCCCCAAAAGCCTTTGCTTATCAATATACTTTTTATTACGGGCGAACACAGTTCGCCCCTACGACCATGTTGCTCAGAAAACCGTAAACAACAATTTATCGTTGTACCGCCCCTCGCGGGATGTTCGTGGCACGGGATGCACTACCCCGAGCCAGAGCCCCACCGCAGGTGGTAAACAACAATTTATCTGCTTAATTTATTTGCCCACCCCTTCCTTTTGAACCGCTATAAACAGACAATATTTTTTCAATATTTTTTTAAAAGCCTTGCTATCTTTCTGCCTTTGTGTTATAATAATACTGAATAATTATATGTACCTATCAAAACGAAAGGAGGCACCATGGAACCCATCTTCAAGCTCGTCAGCGACTATACCCCCACGGGGGATCAGCCTGCCGCCATTGACGCATTGGTGGAGGGCATCAACCGCGGAGATCCCATGCAGACCCTCCTCGGTGTCACCGGCTCGGGCAAGACCTTTACCATGGCCAACGTCATTGCCCGATGTAACCGTCCTGTCCTTATCCTGGAGCCCAACAAGATTCTGGCCGCCCAGCTCTGCACGGAATTTCGCGCCTTTTTTCCCGATGCGGCGGTGGAGTATTTTGTCTCTTATTACGACTATTACCAGCCCGAGGCTTACATCCCGGGCAAGGATATGTATATCGAAAAGGACGCCCTCATCAACGACGAGATCGACCGCCTCCGCCACTCGGCTACCTCGGCCCTCTTTGAGCGCAGAGACGTGATCATCGTGGCCTCGGTGTCCTGCATCTACTCTCTCGGTGACCCCTCGGAGTACAAGGATCTGGTGATCCCCCTGCGCCCCGGCATGACCATGAGCCGAGAAGAATTTATCCGCAAACTGGTGTTCAACAGCTACACCCGCAACGATATGCAGCTCGTCCGCGACAGCTTTCGCGTGCGCGGGGACACTGTAGAAGTGATTCCCGCTAACCAGTCCGAGACCGCCATCCGCGTGGAGTTTTTTGACGACGAGATCGACCGCCTGTCCGAGATCAACATCGTCACGGGGGAGCTGATCCGCCTGCTTTCCTATGCCGCCGTCTATCCCGCTACCCACTACGCCGTGTCCGACGAAAAAAGGGAAGCGGCTCTTGCCGAGATCGTTCACGAGATGGAGGATCGGGAGGCATGGTTCAAATCTCAAAATAAATTGATCGAAGCCCAACGCATCCGTGAGCGGGTGCTTTACGACCTGGAAATGCTCCGCGAGGTAGGCTTCTGCTCGGGCGTGGAGAACTATTCCCGTATTCTCACAGGTCGTGAGCCCGGGGCAACTCCCTATACTCTGCTGAACTATTTCCCTGACGACTACCTCATGTTCATCGACGAGTCCCACGTCACCGTCCCCCAGGTGCGAGGCATGAGCGGCGGCGACACGGCACGAAAAAAGAACCTTATCGACTACGGCTTCCGTCTTCCCTCGGCCTACGACAACCGTCCCCTGTACTTCGAGGAATTTGAGGAGCGCATGGGGCAGACGGTGTTTGTCTCGGCCACCCCGGGAGACTATGAAAACGAGTATTCAAACAACACCGTGGAGCAGATCATCCGTCCCACAGGACTCCTTGACCCCATCATCCACGTCCGTCCCATTGAGGGGCAGGTGGACGACCTCATGGGGGAGATCAAGATACGCACCGATAAGGGAGAGCGGGTGCTGGTCACCACGCTCACCAAGAAAATGGCCGAGGATCTCACTGACTATCTGGACGAAAACGGCATCAAGGTGCGCTACCTCCACCACGACGTAGATACCTTGGAGCGAATGCAGATCGTCCGTGACCTGCGCCTTGGCGTGTTCGACGTGCTGGTGGGTATCAACCTGCTCCGCGAGGGACTTGACCTGCCCGAGGTCTCCCTCGTCGCTATCCTGGACGCTGACAAGGAGGGCTTCCTCCGCGCCGAGCGCTCCCTCATCCAGACCATCGGCCGCGCCGCGCGAAACGAGAACGGCACCGTCATCATGTACGCCGACAAGATCACCCGCTCCATGGAGGTGGCCATCAGCGAGACCGCCCGCCGTCGCGCCATCCAGGACGCTTATAACAAGAAGCATGGCATCACCCCCCATACCGTCATCAAGGATATCCGTGATGTCATTGAGATCGGCGCCAAGGAGGAGGACACCCGCCACAAGCGCAAGGGTACCGGCATTGACATGGTGGAGGACAAGTCCCCGAAGAAAAAGCTTTCTGCCAAGGAGCGTGAGGCCATGATCGAAAAGCTGACCCGTGAGATGAAGCAGGCCGCCAAAGAGCTGGAATTCGAAAAGGCGGCGTTTATCCGCGACGAGATCGCAAGGATCAGGAGCGGGAAGTAAATTTCACCTATACTGTAAGATACGAAGATACGAGATACGAAGATACGACATGAAAGTCCCCACAAAGAAAGGAGCATCACCATGACTCACTACCTCATTCCTCAAAACGGCCGCTTCTACAAGGCCAACCTCCACACCCACACCATCATTTCCGATGGCTCCTATACCCCCGAGCAGATCAAGGAGCATTACAAGGCTCACGGCTACAGCGTCGTTGCCTATACCGATCACGACGTTATGATCGACCACTCTGATCTCAACGACGAGGATTTCCTTGCCATCACCTCCCACGAGGTGGAGACCAACGGCCCCTCCGTGGGGAACTCCTTCACGGCTACCCCCTGCTATCATCTGAATTTCTACGCTAAGAACCCCCACGAGACCAGCTACGTCTGCCCCAACCCCAACTACTGCTTCGCCAACGCGCCCAAGTACGCCGCCGAGCAGGACTACTACAAGGGGGACTATGTCCGCCGCTACTCGGTGGAAGGGCAGAACGAAATGATCGCCGAGGCCAAAGCCAAGGGCTATCTCGTCAGCTACAACCACCCCGACTGGTCGCTCCAATCCTATCCCGACTACATAGGTTTGGAGGGTGTTACCGCTGTGGAGGTTTACAACACGGGCTGTGTGGTGGCAGGCTGGGTGTTGGACGAGGGCGACCACGTCCTTGACCACTTCCTCAAGGCGGGCAAGCGGGTCTATCCCGTGGCCACCGACGACAACCACGGTGCCCACGATATGTGCGGCGGCTGGGTACGCTTCAAGGCCCCCGAGCTGTCCTACGATGCCATCATGACAGCCTATGAGAAGGGGGATTTCTACGCCTCCTGGGGACCCGAATTTGAATCCTTATATCTTGAGGACGGTGTCCTTAAGATGGATTTTCCCGCCGACTCCCGCGTGGTCTCCGCCGAGATCCACACCGCCGTTCGTTGCTGTGACGTGCGGAGGGGCACCGACATGACCCACGCCGAGTTTGACATGAACCCCTTCATGGCCGAGATCAAGAATATCGGCTACCCCCTGGACCGCGCCTATTTCCGCGTGGTGCTGACCGATGCGGTCGGCAACCGCGCCCTGACCCGCGGCTATTTCCTGGATGAATTGGAGTAAGATTATGAGTAAAAA
This sequence comes from Oscillospiraceae bacterium, assembly GCA_015063685.1. Taxonomy (GTDB): domain Bacteria; phylum Bacillota; class Clostridia; order Oscillospirales; family CAG-272; genus CAMEON01. The sequence continues at coordinate 31,197 of SVTR01000027.1, forward strand.
GCAAAAGAACCTCACCCGCATTCCCGTCATTGACTGGCTATCCTTTTGGCTGACCCTGGGCCTTGTGGTCATCCTGATGGGTGCCATGGTGGCCATATATTATCTCGGCTGGGACGGTCATATCATCGGAAACGTGGTGACCATCATCATGGCGCTCTTTTTCTGCATGCTGTTTGTGGATCTGGGCTTCCTTCTGTCGGCTTGCGTCACCGTAGGTGAAGGCGCTGTCAATATGGGAAAGGACGAGCAGGGAAATCTCATGGTCTTCCACGCCGATAAGGTGGAGCGCATCGAGGTGCGTGATCTGGCCTGCCACATCCTGCCTGAGGATCGTAAGGTATACAAGCGCGTCAAGCTCACCTTTGTCATGGAGAGCGGACGTGTCCACGAGCGCAAGCTTAACCGCCTGACCGAAAAACAGCTTGCCCGTATCCGCGAAGCGGTGGCGGCAGAGGCTAAGAAATCAACCTAAAAGGAACCCATATACCTATGCAAAAATCCATTGTAATCAAGGGCGCGCGCGTCCACAACCTCAAAAATATCGACGTGGAGATCCCCCGTGACAAGCTGGTGGTCATGACGGGACTGTCCGGCTCGGGCAAGTCCTCCCTGGCCTTTGACACCGTCTACGCCGAGGGACACCGAAGATTCGTGGAGTCCCTGTCCTCCTACGCCCGTATGTTCCTGGGACAGATGGACAAGCCCGACGTGGACATGATCGAGGGTCTGTCCCCCGCCATCTCCATTGATCAGAAGACCACCTCCAAGAACCCCCGCTCCACCGTGGGTACGGTCACCGAAATTTACGATTACCTCCGTCTGCTCTACGCCCGTGTGGGTACGCCCCATTGTCCCGTATGCGGCAAGGAGATCAAGCAACAGACCGTGGACCAGATCATCGACAAGATCCAGACCCTCCCCGAGGGCACCCGCTTCATGGTGCTGTCCCCCGTGGTGCGTGCCCAGAAGGGTATGCACGAAAAGGTGCTGGCCGACGCCAAGAAGAAGGGCTACGTCCGTGTCCGCGTGGACGGCAGCATCTACGATCTCTCAGAGGAGATCAAGCTGGATAAAAACAAAAAGCATACCATCGAGATTGTGGTGGACCGTCTGGTCATGCGGGAGGGCATCCGCGCCCGTCTGTCCGACTCGGTGGAGAACGCCCTGGCCGCCGCCGACGGATATCTCATGGTGCTGACCGTCCCCCGTGATGGAGAAATCGAGCAGGAGATGGTCTTCTCTCAGCACTACGCCTGCGAGGAGCACGGTATCTCCTTCGGCGAGCTGGAGCCTCGGATGTTCTCTTTCAACAACCCCGTGGGTGCCTGCCCTCATTGCGCGGGCATCGGTGATATGCAACGGGTCGCCGTCCATAAGCTCATCCCCCACCCCGAAATGACTCTGTGGGAGGGTGCCATCCAGGTCAACGGCTTCAAGACCCTTGACCCCCAAAGCTGGAACGGCCCCCTCTTTGAGGCTGTGGGCAAAAAGCACGGCTTCCGCATGGATCAGCCCATCAGCACCTTCACCAAAGAAGCCTTGAACGTCCTGTATTATGGCTCGGGAGAGGACACCTACACCATCACCCGCCATTTCGGTGACCGCGCCACCCACCAGACAGTCAAATTTGAGGGCGTGGTGGGTATCATGGAAAACCGCATGCGCCAGGGCGGTTGGGGCACAGACAGCTACGAGGAATTCGTGGAGGACGCGCCCTGTCCCGAGTGCCACGGCAAACGCCTCAACCCCATGGTGCTGGCCGTTACCGTGGGTGGCAAAAACATCGACGATTTTTGCGGTCTTTCGGTGAAAGAAGCCTTTGACTTCATCGTGAGTCTCCGACTGGAAGGCAGTGAAGCGGTCATCGCCAAAGAGATCGTCAAGGAGATCAAGGCGCGGCTGGGCTTCCTTGTCAGCGTAGGTCTTGATTACCTGACCCTCTCCCGCAAGGCAGGTACTCTGTCGGGCGGCGAGGCACAGCGCATCCGTCTGGCCACCCAGATCGGCTCGGCTTTGGTGGGCGTGCTCTATATTCTGGACGAGCCCTCCATCGGTCTGCATCAGAGGGACAACACCAAGCTTATCTCCACCCTCAAAAAGCTCCGTGATCTTGGCAACACCGTCATCGTGGTGGAGCATGACGAGGAGACCATGGAGGAGTCTGACTATATCATTGACATCGGCCCGGGGGCTGGTATCCACGGCGGCCGCGTGGTTGCCGCGGGGACGCCCGCCGAGGTGGGGAAGGATCCCAACTCAATCACGGGCGCGTACCTGTCGGGGCGCAAGTCCATCGACGTGCCCGAAACGAGACGGGCAGGGAACGGACACACCCTGACGGTCTATGGTGCCGCCGAGCATAATCTGCGTCACATCCGGGTGGATATCCCCTTGGGTAAGTTTGTCTGCGTGACGGGCGTGTCGGGCTCGGGCAAGTCCTCTTTGGTCAACGGTATCATCTACCCCGTATTGGCCAAGCAGTTGAACCGTGCCTCCACCTATCCCGGTCATCACGACCGCATGGAGGGCGTGGAGCACCTGGATAAGGTCATTGCCATTGATCAGTCTCCCATCGGACGCACCCCCCGCTCTAACCCGGCCACCTATACGTCGCTTTTCAACGACATCCGCGATCTGTTCGCCAAGACCCGCGATGCCAACGCCAAGGGCTTTGGCCCAGGGCGGTTCTCCTTCAACGTCAAAGGCGGCCGCTGTGAGGCCTGCGAGGGCGACGGCGTCAAGAAGATCGAAATGCACTTTTTGCCCGACGTGTACGTCACCTGCGACGTGTGCAAGGGCAAGCGATACAACCGTGACACCCTGGATGTCAAGTACAACGGCAAGAATATTTTTGACGTACTGGACATGACCGTGGAGGAAGGTCTGACCTTCTTCGAAGGCCTGCCTAAGATCCGCAGAAAGCTCCAGACCCTCTACGACGTGGGTCTCGGATACGTCAAGATCGGTCAGTCATCCACTACCTTATCGGGCGGTGAGGCACAACGTGTCAAGCTGGCGGCAGAGCTGGCTAAGCGGGACACGGGCAAGACCATCTATATCCTGGACGAGCCCACCACGGGTCTGCACACCGACGACGTTGCCCGCCTGCTGGAGGTGCTGCAACGCTTGGTGGACGCGGGCAATACCGTCCTCGTCATCGAGCACAACCTGGACGTGATTAAGTGTGCCGACCATATCATCGACCTGGGTCCCGAAGGGGGCAGCGGTGGCGGTACGGTGGTGGCCACGGGTACGCCCGAGGAGGTGGCAGAGGTAGCCGGATCTTATACGGGGCAGTTCTTGAAGAAGAAACTGTAAATTCTACTCCGCTCACATCTCGCGCGAAGCGCATATCGAGTCCCACAGGGACATATCGAGTGCCGCAAGGCACATATCGAGTCCCATAGGGACATATCGACCGTACCCTTTCCGTCGATATGCCCCCTGGAGGGGGCTCGATATACCTTCGGTTCGATATGTCGCTTGCGCGACTCGATATGCGCCCTTTGGGCGCGAGGGAATACGTCCCTCTATTATTTCTCCAAGGAGCAAACACCATGAACAAATCCTTCACCTACCGCGACGGGAGCTTCTATATGAATGACCAACCCTACACGGTCATCTCGGGCGCCATTCACTACTTCCGCACCCTCCCCGATTGCTGGGAGGATCGCCTGACCAAGCTCAAGGCCTGCGGATTTAACACCGTGGAGACCTACACCTGCTGGAATCTCCACGAGAGACGTGAGGGGCAGTTCGACTTTTCGGGCCTTCTGGATATCGAGCGCTTTATCGAGACGGCAGAAAAACTGGACCTCAATGTCATCGTCCGTCCCGGCCCCTACATCTGCGCCGAGTGGGATTTTGGCGGTCTGCCCTCCTGGCTTTTGAAATACCCCAATATTGCCCTCCGCTGTGACGATCCCCTCTACCTCGAGAAGGTGAGGCCCTACTACCGTGAGCTTCTGTCCCGCCTCCGTCCTCACCTTTGCATCAACGGAGGAAACGTCATCATGGTGCAGGTGGAAAACGAGTACGGCAGCTATGGCGACGACAAGATATACCTCCAAAAGGTGGTGGACATCTACCGCGAGAACGGCATTGACTGCACTCTGTTCACCTCCGACGGTACTGCCCGTTGGATGCTCAGCGGCGGTACGCTCCCCGATATCCTGGCGGTGGCCAACTTCGGTTCCTATGTGGATCAGATCCTTACTCTCAATGAATTCCAGAAGGATCGCCCCCTCATGTGCGGCGAATTCTGGTGCGGGTGGTTCGACCATTGGTACGAGGAGGGCCGCAGTCAGCGGACATCGGAGGATATTGCGGGAGAGCTGAACCGTTTCTTTGATCTGAACGCCTCCTTCAATATCTATATGTTCCACGGCGGCACCAACTTCGCCTTCTGGAACGGTGCTAACCACACGGGTGAGCAGTATCAGCCCACCGTTACCAGCTACGACTACGCCGCCTTTCTCACCGAGGCGGGGGACATCACCCCGCTGTACGAGACCGCCAAACGGGTCATTGAGGAGCGGACGGGGGTCAAGGCACCCGATATTTCTGTAAAGAACTCCCCAAAGAAGTCTTACGGCAAGGTCAAGCTCACCGAGTCCGCGCCCTTGTTTGACAATTTAACAGCCCTGTCTGCCCCCATCAGCGCCGCCTTCCCCAAGACCATGGAGGAGGTGGGGCAGGACTTCGGCTACATCCTCTACCGCACCGAGCTGAAGGGTCCCTTTGAGGAGCTGGAGCTGTTCTGTGGGGACATCCATGACCGCGCCATCTTCTATATCAATGACAAGCCGGTGGGCATCAAGGAGCGGAGCCGCCGTAACGAACCCATCCGCATGAGTCTGGGCTTCGGAGAGACAGCTACCTTGGACATCCTGGTGGAAAACATGGGGCGCGTGAATTACGGCGTCAAGCTCCTGGATCGTAAGGGCATCCTGGGCGGTGTGCGCCTGGGTCAGCGGTTCCACTACGGCTGGGAGATGTACCCCATGACCATGGATGACCTGGGCGGGCTGACCTACGGCGCGGTTTCGCAGAGCGGTACGGTTCCCGCCTTCCTGCGAGGGACTCTGACAGTAGAGGGTGCGCCTTGCGACACCTACATCAAGCTGGATGGCTTTACCAAGGGCTTTGTGACCGTCAACGGCTTCAACGTCGGCCGTTACTTCAATCCTGCGGGACCTCAGAAGACCCTGTATATCCCCGCTCCTTTGCTCAAAGAGGGCGAGAATGAGATCGTGGTGTTTGAGGGCGACGGTTATGAAACCCCTGAGGTCATTTTTAGGGACACCCCCGTGCTTCGCTGAAGCACAAGCTTACCATCATACATACTTACCGACAGTGAGGATATCGTTATGAATCATAAAAATATTGGATACGCCGTGCTGGGTCTGGGTATCGGTATGGCTCATGCCGATGCCGCCTGGGCATCCCCCGACGCCGATCTTGTGGCTGTTTGCGATATTAACCCCGTACGCCTGCAAAAAGCCGCTGCCAAATATCCCGGGGTCACCCTGTATGATCAGTTTGATCAGCTGATTGCCGATCCTCGTGTGGATATCATCAGCATTTGTCTCCCCAGCGCCATGCACGCAGACTTTGCTGTTCGCGCCATGGAGGCAGGGAAGCATGTGCTCATCGAAAAGCCCATCGACATTACCCCCGAGAGAGCCATCCTTATTGAAGAGGTTCGGATCCGCACGGGACGCAAGGCGGGCGTGGTGCATCAGAACCGCTTCAATGCCAATATGTACCCCATCCGCGATGCCATCGACAGCGGCAAGCTGGGAAAGCTTATCCTGGGTACCTTTGGTGTCAAATGGTACCGCGAGCAGTCTTACTATGATAACGGCGGCTGGCGAGGCACCTGGGAGATGGACGGCGGCGGATCTCTGATGAACCAGGCCGTGCATACCGTTGATCTGATGCAATGGCTCATGGGAGACGTGGCTTCCGTCACCTCTACCATGGGGATCTATAACCACGATATCAAAACCGAGGATATGACTGCCTCTCTCATCCAATTCAAAAACGGCGCGGCGGCTACCTTTGTCAGTACGACCTGCGCCTATCCCGGGATCTCTACCGAGATCATGCTCTACGGAACCGGGGGTTCTGTAGAGGCTGACGCCGATACCTTGAAGATCTGGAAAATAAAAAATGCCCCCGATGAGGAGGCAGAAGAGCAGAAAATGCTGGAGCTGTACGGAGAGGGCAATCTGGCTTGCATGATGCGAGAGCCTGATCGACTTTTCGGTCACGCCCATGTGGTGGCGGATATGATCGCCGCCGTGCGTGATGACCGAGACCCTGAGGTCATGCCTGCCGAGGCCATCAAAAGCGTGGCCATTGTGAATGCGGTGTACCGCTCGGCCAGAACAGGGAAGACGGTGTATTTTTCCTGAAGCTTGCAAAAGCAAATAAAAAAGCACACCTGTGACTCCAGTTGCGCGCTGATATCATAAGGTTGATACTCCGCAAGATGAAGAAGACAGCTGTGCTGTGTGGGAAAAACGAGAACCTGTTTGGGGCAGGTTCTCAAGCGCAAGTATATTATACTACAAACCGATCGTTTTGTAAATATCCAAAATAACCAAAATATTCGCAATATTTTCTTTTTTACGAGCAACGATGGACGGTGCTAACTGGTCTCTTGATTGGCTGAGACAGAGGCGGACCGAAGCTATAGGGCATTTCTGAATAAGCAAGGTCGGCAAATTTCGAAAAAAATGATAAAACCATTGACTTTTATCAAACCCTGTGCTATAATATACTTTAATTATGAATGAATGCGGTGCTTTTGCGCCGGAAAGGAGTTTCGAATGAGTGAGTTGAATGCAAGCGGTAGCCCCTTGGTGGGCGGAAAATATCTGATGTACAAGGATCGCCCCTTAGTTCGTGAGGGTGATACCATTTGCTACGGTGATATGACCGAAAAATATATTCTCGTCATGGAGATCATGAGCTATAAGGAAGAGGAGGGCGAGCGCCTGCCTGATCAGATCCTGGTACAGGTGCTGGAAAGCCGCGATCAGAGCAAGATCGTCCGTCAGGGCTTCCACAAGGGACTTTACGAGGCCTTTGGATATGGCATGATTTGGCTGGAGCATGCGCTGGCACAGGACGAGGCCTGATCTTTCAATCTGTACAAAAATAAGCGGCAGACCGTGGCTCCCGGTGGATCACGCGTCTGCCCCTTTGTATCAGGAGGCAATATGAAAATCTGTCATTGCATAAACGTGCTGAGCCGTGGCTTGGCTGAAAACGCCTTCCCTTCTGCGGCGGTTGCCGTGGGGCGGGGCAGAGAGGTATATTTGAGAGAGGTCATGGGCCATCGAACAACTTCTCCCGACCTCGTGCCTGCCGATTTCGATACCCTGTACGACCTGGCATCCCTGACCAAGCTGGTGGCGACCACCATGGTCACCTTGAAGCTTTTGGAAGAGGGCAGGCTTCTTTTGACCCATACCCTTGGACGTTATTTTACGGAAGATGAGTTAAAGGATGCCCCCGAGGGGCGAAGAAACGTCACGGTGTTTCAGCTGATGACCCATACCTCGGGCATCACTCCCCATATCCCTCTGCATCTGCGGCTTACAGACCCCGAGGATGCGGTGAAGACCATTCTGGCCTCTCCCCCTGTATGCCCGCCCGGCACTCAGGTTTACTATTCCTGTATGGGTTATATCCTGCTTGCCAAGATACTGGAGCGTATCACGGGAAGCTCCTTGGACGCTCTGGCACGCCGGCGAGTTTTCGAGCCTCTGGGAATGACCCATACCACCTATTGTCCCACTTCACGCAATGTGGCGGCCACCGAATTTTCCACCCTGCGCGGTTGCTATATCAGCGGGGAAGTCCATGACGAAAATGCCCATTTCTTGGGCGGTGTCTCGGGAAACGCAGGGGTCTTTTCCACCTTGGACGATATGAGCACCTTTGCCATGATGCTCTCTGAGCGCGGGCGTATTCCGAGCGGAAGATTCCTTGCAGCTTCTACCTTTGATCTGGCTGTTCGTAATTTTACCCCCGGCCTTGCTGAGTGTCGCGGCCTGGGCTTCCAGCTCAAGCCACCCGTGCCGGCGTTGTCGGCCATGGGAGACCTCATGAGCGAGGGAAGCTACGGCCACACGGGATTTACGGGGACGTCCCTGTATGTGGACGCCCAAACCGGCTTGTGGGGGGTATTGCTGACCAATGCCGTGCATTTTGGCCGAGACAAAACCGCATTCCTGGATCTGCGCCGTGCTTTCCACAATGCCATGGTGGGAGATTTTGAGTCATGAAAGACTCGTTTCAGCAAAGAAAAATATCTGTAAAAAACCACAAAAAAATTGTAAAAACCTCTTGACAAACGTCAAAGGGTGTGATATAATAGTCAAGTCTTGAGCGCCTTATGCTTGCTGGTATAGCTCAGTCGGTAGAGCACGTCATTGGTAATGACGAGGTCATCAGTTCGAATCTGATTACCAGCTCCAAAGACGCTCAGGATATGCTGGTATAGCTCAGTCGGTAGAGCACGTCATTGGTAATGACGAGGTCATCAGTTCGAATCTGATTACCAGCTCCAAAAAGCACTGCATCCGCAGTGCTTTTTTGATTGTTGGGCATCTCTAAATACTCAGTGTGCGGCGAGATGCGAGGGATTTTTTCGTCAGACTAAAGGTCACCTCTAAAAACTCTCTTGACGGCGAAGCCGTAGTGATTTTTCCGTCATATTTCACAGATTTTTCTTCGCGTAGCTCTACTACGCGTGCGAAAAATTGTATCATCTGACGCAAAACTCCCTTGCGGCTCGCTCGCCAATAGAGTTTTTAGAGGTTCCCTAAACAAAAATCTGCGCGCATAGTCGTCCCTATGCGAAAGAATTTTGTGACGTATGACGGAAAAAGCACCGCCATATCGGCGTGCGATGAGTTTTTAGAGATGCCCTGTTGTCCGATATAGGTAAAAAATACTGAAATTTCTCGTGAAATTTTCATTTACCTATTGACAAATCCAATATTTTGGAGTATAATAGGCAAAGAGTTTGCCGATAGTGGCCTTATGCCGCTTTTCGGTGGTCTGCACCGAAAGAAGCGGAGGGTCGTGTCGGCGGCTATCTCCGGCGTTAAGCGAGGGGAGGGAAAACAGAAATGGCAGAGGTTAAAGTCAAAGAGGGCGAGTCCTTGGACAGTGCTCTTCGCCGCTTTAAGCGTCAGGTCGCCCGCTCTGGGACCTTGGCAGAGCTCCGTAAGAGAGAGTGCTATGAGAAGCCCAGCGTTAAGCGTAAGAAAAAGTCTGAAGCTGCACGCAAGAGAAAGTACAAGTAATAGATAGCTATTACCTTCAAAAAGCGAGTCGGAAACGGCTCGCTTTTTGATTTTCCTGAAAATGTTACAAAATCCCCTATCATTTTTTTGAAAACCGTGTTATAATAAACTGTTATCTTATTTGGGAGGTAGGTATGCCATATTCTTATCATAGTCTCAGCGCTTGTCTTGAAGCGGCAGGTCTCTCTCCCGAATCGGCCAAGGAGGAGGCACTTCTCCTTATGGAAGCCTTTGCGGACGTGAGCCGTGTGTCGCTCCTCTGTGACCGACACAGAGTATACCATGTCCCGACCCTCGATGCCGCCGTGGAAAAGCGCCTTGCCCGCTATCCCCTCCAGTATATTTTGGGACAGTGGGACTTTTTCGGGTGTACCTTTAAGGTGAACGAGCATTGCCTCATCCCAAGACCGGACACCGAGCTTCTGGTAGAAACGGCCATCAAAATCCTGCCTCAGGGCGGTGTTTTCGCTGACCTCTGTACGGGGAGCGGTTGTATCGCCGTGTCTGTCTTGAAGCATCGTCCGGATCTTTGCGCCGTGTCGTTGGAGCTTTACCCCGATACCTTGGCATTGGCCGTAGAAAATGCCGAGGTCAACGGAGTCGCTCAAAGATTTATTCCTGTCTGCGCCGATCTGTTGACTGACGGAAAAGATGCCCTCCTTTCCCACGCACCCTTATGCGGCATTCTTTCCAATCCCCCCTACATCCCCCGCGCGGTGGTGGACGAGCTGGCTCCGGAGCTGTTTTTCGAGCCTCGCGCTGCCCTGGACGGCGGTGAGGACGGTTTGGTGTTTTATCGCAAGATTTTGGCGGATTACCCGGATCTTTTGGATAGTCAAGCCCCCCTTCTTCTTGAGATCGGCTACGATCAGGCAGATGCGCTGCTGTCCTTGGGACGTACCTATTGTCCCCACAGGTCAGCGGAGATCCTCACGGATTTGGGCGGTAATCCCCGTGTGGCTGCTTTTCGGCACGAAATTTGAAAAAAGCACATATGATGACATTGACCGCCACCGTCGGCGGTCCAATTCAAGTCTACGAGGAGCTACAGATATGAAAATATTGGTTTTAGCCGGGGGACTTTCTCCGGAACGGGACGTGTCTCTGACGTCGGGCAGCTTGATTGCGGGCGCTCTTGCCAGAAAAGGACATGCGGTTTGCACGGCTGATCTCTACACCGGCAGATCCATCCATGGCGATATCCCCGCATATAGCGAGACCCCCATCCCACCCTATACCGTAGGCAAGCAGGTACCGGATTTGGCCGCTTTAATGGCCGAAACGGGTTACGGATACCGCCGTATCGCCCCCAATGTTCCCGCTTTGTGGCGAGAGGCTGACGTGGTATTCATTGCCCTTCACGGAGACGTGGGAGAGAACGGTCAGCTCCAGGCAGCGCTGGATATGGAATGCATTCCTTACACGGGTACGGGATATGCGGGAAGTCTTTTGGCTATGGATAAAGACCTGTCCAAGCAGCTTTTGTCCCGCGCAGATATTCCCACCCCCCCATGGGTTACCTGTAAGCTGTCTCGGGGCATTGATCCTGTTATGGAACAGATTGAGACCGAGATTGGTTATCCCTGCGTTATCAAGCCCTGCTCCTGCGGTTCCAGCGTGGGTGTGTCCCTGGTGTCGGATCGCGCAAGCCTGGCCGGAGCTCTTGAAGCAGCGGCAGCCTATGAGGATACCATCCTGGCTGAGCGCATGATCAAGGGCAGGGAATTGACCGTGGGTATCCTCGACGGACGGGTTCTGCCCCCCGTGGAGATCATTCCCAAGACCGGCTTTTACGATTATCATAATAAGTACCAGGCGGGCTGTACCGAAGAGGTGTGTCCCGCGGCGCTTTCGGAAGAAACGGTTTGCCGATTGAATCAGCTCGCCCTCCGTGCCTTTGAGGTGCTTCGTTTGGGTGGATATGCTCGTTTTGACTACATACTGGACGCCGACGGCACTCCCTGGTGCCTGGAGGCCAATACCCTTCCGGGGATGACGCCTCTGAGCCTTTTGCCCTTGTCCGCCAAGGCCGCAGGTGTGGATTACGATACCCTTTGCGAAACCATGGTGCTCATGGCGCGTCGGGATGCTTGATATACCGAATGATCGAGGGACTGAGTCAAAAGCTTTTACGGAAGCAAATGACTCAGTCCCTTCTTTGTGCTTTTTTTGTGTGAAAACAATTTATTTTCAGGGAATCCCCAAAATCCTTGACAATCGACCGGATGTATGGTAAAATAATATATTACCAACCTACAGAGGAAAGGAGGATACCATGAGCCGGGATGAAAAGCAAAACACACGGGAGGAGATCAACCGCAGAGACCGGGATCTGGACGAATTCTGGGATATTGACCGCCTTTTACCCCAGCAGAAAAGCGCTCCGAAGTATACGCCTGTCACGACACGGAAAACGCCGGAGGCCATAGAGATCGAGGTGCCTTCCCCGAAGGAACCGAAGAAGCCCGTGATCAGAACCGTGACTGTCCCGCCAACAGGCTCGTCTCCCTTGTCATTTTCCCATGAGGAAAAGCCTGTGGCCGATGATATCCCCCCGGATAGAAGGGAATCTGTCGTTGGAGAGAAGGCGGGCCCGATACCCGTACTGCTGTGTGAGTATGCGCCGGACAATCTTCTTTTGCACAATGTAAAGGTGTATGAATGGCATTCCAATTACCATTATTTTGACCAGTTCATCAAGGATGCCGTGGCCTATGCCCGGGTCGGCGGCAAGGAGACCAAGGCAGAGCCCTTCTTCTCCTACTTCCCTCAATATGCCCAACTGAACCGCCGCCAACGTGCCTGGTATTTGTACTGGCGCGATCAGGTGCGTGCGGAGATTTACCCCCAAACAGACTATGCCTACATTCTTCTGTATCTTTTCGAGCTGATCAATCTTCCTGTCGAGGAAGACATGGCCGAGGAGCACAGGGATCTTATGGCAAAGGTTTGGATGGCCTATCGCAAAACCTACCCTCAACTGGATCACTACGCCTGCGAGTGGCTTTGCGATTATTGTCTGATCCATCGCCTGAGTGCCCCCATTCTTCATCTTTTGCCCGCCTTGGGTCAGATCATATCCATGGCGCGACTGAAGGAGTTTTATCTTTCAGCCATGATTTCGGTAGGAAATGACAAGGTCAACGTAGCGTCCGCTAAGGTGCTGCTATCCTACTCCTGCCAGTATGATTATCGAAAGAGCAAATTCTACAGCGGCGAGCATAAGGCGTTGTTTGACGACGTGATCCCCCGCGCCTTGGCGGAAGTCTTTCCCATGCTGATCGCCAGAGGACAGCCCGTTGCCGGATTACATGGGGGACAAAGCTATATGCAGGATTCTGTGGTGAGCCGCGACGCTTTCGTTGGCGCCTTGTGCGCGTATAGCTGTAAGCGTCGGATCGAGTTATCCTATGCTTCCTTTTCACGCTCCCATGACCTTCGCTTTTTGGTGGGAGATATGGTCAAGCATGTGGAAAATCGCATCCGCGCCGCTATCCTGGTGCGTTCCAAGCTGACCACCCATTTTCTCACTGTCCCCCTGCGTCAGGCATTGGATACCTGGCTGGATGATCATCTTCCATCTCCCGAGGTAGCCAAGAGACGGGCAGAGATGAACAAGCCCCGCCCCGAGTACGAGGCTCTGTATGATCTCCCCCATACCGCAGTCTCCATTGAATCCGCCGATGCCATCGAGCAATCCTCTTGGGAGACTACCAAAATTTTGGTGGAGGCCTTTGTCGACGAGGAGCTGAGTCCCGTGCCCGAAGAAGGGATGGATGATATCACTTCTGTACCCATATCTTCTCCCCCGTTGGAGGAATCTGCTCCGGCTGCCGAAACCGCACCGTCCTGTGAGTCGCCCGAGGATGTGGATTCCCCCCTTCTCCAAGCTCTCGGTGATCGTGCCGAATTTGTCCTCGCTGTCCTTCGCCGTGACAGGGCAGGGCAGAAGGCCTATTGCGCGGTCCATAAAAAGCTACCCGACGCCGTGGTGGATGAGATCAATGACCTGACTGTGGAGCATGAGATTTTCGATATGATTATCGAAGAGAATGGTTGCGGCGGCTATCAGATTATTGAAGATTATCGGGACATGATCAAAGAAATATTGAACGTGTAAATTGTTGTTTGCGTGGGCTTACTATGAACCCGTAGGGGCGAACTGCGTTCGCCCGCCGTTCCCCAAAAGCCTTTGCTTATCAATATACTTTTTATTACGGGCGAACACAGTTCGCCCCTACGACCATGTTGCTCAGAAAACCGTAAACAACAATTTACCTGCCTAACTACCCATCGCGGGATGTAGTTCGCATGGGTTGAATAACCCCGAGCCAGAGCCCCACCGCAGGTGGTAAACAACAATTTACCTGCCTAACTACCCATCGCGGGATGCAGTTCGCATGGGTTAAACATCCCCGGCGTTGGCAGGCGGCACGGCCGCCCCCACCGCAGGTGGTAAAAAACATTTACCGTAAACCAAAGAAAGGATCTTCGCGTTGCGAAGCCGGAATAAACCATGAGTGATATGAATAACCAATCTTCCCGTGAGGTTGCTATCCCCCGCCGCGTGCTGGGATCTCTGATCTCCTCTACCATGGCGGGTGTCGTCCCCCGGGCGGGAGCACCCTATATCGCCATCGGCAGAAAGGACGAGATCGCCGCGTTTCTCTCGGATCTGGAGCAGATCAACGAGGGCGGCGGTGCCATGCGCTTCCTCATCGGCCGCTACGGCAGCGGTAAGAGCTTTCTGATCCAGCTCATCCGAGGCTACGCCCTGGAGCGGGATTTCATCACCGCCGATGCCGACCTGTCCCCCGAACGCCGTCTCTACGGCAGTAACGGATCCGGCGTGGCCACCTACCGCGAGCTGATGAAAAACCTGGCCTCTAAATCCTCTCCCGACGGCGGCGCGCTCCCCAAGCTCATCGCCCGCTGGATCAATACCCTGCAGGACGAGCTGATGGAGGAGGGTCTGTCCCCCGATGCCCCCGAATTTACCACCGCCCTGGGACGTAAGATCAACGCCACCATGCGAGAGCTTGAATTTTTAGTGGGCGGCTTCGACTTCGCCCGTGTCATCACAGCCTACTACACCGCCTACCTGTCGGGAGACGAGAACGCCCAGCTCCGCATGAGTGCCTGCCTCCGCTGGCTCCGCGGTGAGTACGCCACCAAAGGCGAGGCGCGGCGAGATCTCGGTATCCCCGTGTCGGTCATCATTGACGATAACAACTGGTACGATTTCCTCAAGCTTTGGGCGGCGCTCGTCAAGCATCTCGGGTACCGAGGCCTGGTGGTGTTCATCGACGAATGTGTGAACCTCTATAAGATCACCCACCGCGTCAGCCGAGAGAACAACTACGAGAAGATCCTCGCCATGTTCAACGATACCCTTCAAGGCCGCGCTCCGGGATTGGGCATCGTCTTTGGCGGCACCCCCCAGTTTTTGGAGGATCCTCGACGCGGACTCTTCAGCTACGAGGCTCTCCGCTCCCGTCTCTGCGACAGCCGCTTTGCCATCGAAGGCGTCAAAAACCTCATCGGCCCCGTCATCCGCCTCCGCCGTCTGTCTGACGACGAGCTGTTGGCTCTCGTCCGCCGTATGACCCAGCTCTACGGCAAATACTACAGCTGGGCGCCCCGCATCACCGACGAACAGCAGGTGGATTTCCTCAACCATTGTCTCGCCCGCGCGGGTGCTGACAGCATGATCACACCCCGCGAGATGCTCCGCGACTATATGACCGTCCTCTCCACCCTCATGCAGAATCCCGAGGTCACCTTTGCCCACGTCATGGGGAAGGTCACCCTGAAGCCCGCCGACGGCGACGATGACGACGATCCTTGGGCACCGTCCAAGGACGAAAAGGCCGCAAGAGGGATGGATACAGAGGGGGAGAAGAAAAAGTTTGACCTTGAGGATCTGGATTTTTGAGGAGAGATAAATTGTTGTTTACGGGCGTATGACCAACATGGCCGTAGGGGAGGCCCTATGTGGCCTCCCGCCCAAAAGATTGTTGACCAACAAGGGTTTTGACGAGTTTAGACGACGGGCGACCACACAGGGTCGCCCCTACGGTGTAAAATATTAAATCCGCAAACAACAATTTACCTGTCCAACGCCCCATCGTGTGATATGGTAGGCACAGGATGCACTCCCCCCGAGCCAGAGCCCCACCGCAGGTGGTAAACAACAATTTTTATGATTACTTCATCCTCAGGAAAGGAGCCCCACATGACCGAAGCCGATCGCATCTTTTCCCGCTTCCCCGAATTTATCCGTGAATATATCTTCACCCACCGCTGGGAGTCTTTGCGGGCGGTGCAGGTAGCGGCGGCGAGGACTCTGTTCCTCACCGACCACCACCTCCTGCTCACCTCGTCTACCGCCAGCGGCAAGACCGAGGCGGCCTTTTTCCCCATCCTGTCGGAGCTGTACCAAAGTCCGCCCGAGAGCGTGGGTGCCTTGTATATCGCCCCCTTGAAATCCCTCATCAACGACCAGTTTGGCCGCATGGAGGAGCTGCTTGATCTCACGGGCATTCCCGTGACGAGATGGCACGGAGACGTGGCGCAATCCCATAAGAAAAAACTGCTGACCACCCCCCGCGGCATCCTCCAGATCACCCCCGAATCCCTGGAGGCCATGCTGATCAATCGCTCCAACGATATGCTCCGCCTCTTTGGCGACCTGCGCTATATCGTCATCGACGAGATCCATACCCTCACGGGCACCGACCGAGGCAACCAGATCATCTGCCAACTGGCGAGACTCGGCCACCTCATCGGCCGTAACCCCCGCCGCGTGGGTCTGTCGGCTACCATCGGTGACCCCACCTCTGCCGCCGAATGGCTGGCAGGCGGCACCGATATCCCCGTAGACGTCCCCACCTTCGACGAGGGCAAGATCCGCTGGCGGCTGGGCCTGGAGCATTTCTATATCCAAAACACCAAGACCGATCAGGCCTCCCAGCCCCACGATCTCGAAGAGCAGGGAAGCGAGGACGATGCCGACATGACCCCCGAGGAGCTTGCCGCCCGTGATGCTGCCCTCAGCGACGTGGCACAGGCCATGGCCGACGGTGCGCTCCCTCATGTGCAATCTAACGCCCTGGACGCAGGCTACGAATATATGTACGATTGCGTCAAGAGCAAAAAATCTCTGGTCTTTGCCAACTCCCGCGAGGAGACCGAATACCTCTGCGCCACCTTCCGTCAGATCGCCAAGAACCGTGGCGAGCCCGATGTGTTCCTCATCCACCACGGCAATCTGTCCGCATCTCTGCGCGAGGAGGCCGAGGCCAAGATGAAGGACGAGGAGATGTTCGCCGTCACCTGCGCCACCGTCACCATGGAGCTGGGCATCGACATCGGACGGTTGGAGCGTGTCCTGCAAAGCCAAGCCCCAAACGCCGTCACCAGCTTTCTGCAACGGCTGGGCCGCTCAGGCAGACGGGGCGAGCCCCCCGAGATGATGATGGTCTTCCGCGAGGAGGATCCCCTGCCCAATACCCCTCTGCCCCAACTGATCCCGTGGGAGTTGCTACGGGGCATCGCTATCATCCAACTTTACATTGAGGAACGCTTCATCGAGCCGCCGTGGCGCAAAAAAATGCCCATGAGTCTTTTGTTCCACCAGACCTTGTCCATCCTGGCCGCCTCGGGCGAGCTGACCCCCAAACGATTGGCCGAGCGTGTCTTATCTCTGCCGCCCTTTGCGCAGATCACCAAGGAGGATTACCGCACCCTTATGGTGTCCATGTTAGAGCATGATTTCCTGGAGATGACCGAGGAAAAGGGGCTGATCGTTGGCATGGCGGGAGAAAGACTTCTCAAGAGCTTCAAGTTCTACGCCGTGTTCAAGGACAGCGAGGATTTCACCGTCCGCGCCGGATCGGACGAGATTGGCACCATCACCACCCCGCCCCCTGTGGGCGACCGCTTTGCCCTGGCGGGCCGCGTGTGGGAGGTGGAGGAATTGGACATCCAGCGCAAGCTGATCTATGTCAAGCAGGTGGACGGCAAAATGGAGGTCTCCTGGCCGGGCGACTTCGGAGAGATCCACACGAGGATTGTTCAGCGGATGCGCCGTATTTTGGAAGAAGATACGGTCTACCCTTACCTCAAGCCCAACGCGCAGAAGCGCATTGAGGTGGCTCGCCACGTGGCTCGCAACACGGGGATGTTGGAGCATTCGTTGGTTTCCCTCGGAGGCTACTCCTGGTGTCTGTTTCCCTGGCTGGGAACCCGCTCCTTCCGCACGTTGAGAAAGTTCCTTGCCCGTAACGCGGGGATGTTCAAGATCAGCCATATTGAGTTTGAAGGCTGTTATTACATGACCTTCCGTATGGAGCGGGGCAACGATTACGATCTTATCTCCCATCTTCATGGCATCGCCTCCACCGACGGCATTGATTGCCGCGCCCTGGTGGAAAGCGGGGAGCTGCCCCTCTTTGAAAAGTACGACGAGCATATCCCCGGGGAGCTGCTCCGTGCCGCCTACGCCGCCGACAGACTCCGCGCGGACGAGGCAGAGGCAAGGCTTCAGGAGATCCTCGGCGAATATTGATATTTTAACGGGCATCTCTAAAAACTCATCGCACGTCGATATGACGGTGCTTTTTCCGTCATACGTCACAAAATTCTTTCGCATAGGGTCAACTATGCGTGCAGATTTTTGTTTAGTCTGACGAAAAAATCTCTCGCCTCTCGCCGCACGCTGAGTATTTAGAGATGCCCTAACGTTAAACGCTCCTCCTATGGGGGAGCGTTTTGAATGGCAAATCGTTGTTTGCCGCAGTGCGGCGGCCATCGCTCGGGGTAGTGCATCCTGTGTGTACCGCATCTCGCGATGGGCGATTAGGCAGATAAATTGTTGTTTAGCGTTGTTGTGCCCCGCCTTGAGACAGTCATCCTGAGCGAGGGCGATGCCCGAGTCGAAGGATCCCACAGGAAGCAAAACCTTTTTATGACAATGGTTTTTTACAGGTATAAAGAGATCCTTCGGCGCAGCCAGCGGCCTTGCTCAGGATGACCGCGTTGGTCAGTAAACGCCCATAAACAACAATTTATCTAATCAACTGCCCATCGCGGGATGTAGTTCGCATGGGTTGAATAACCCCGAGCCAGAGCCGCCCCGCAGGGGCAACAACAATTTAGCATTCCTATCAAAATCTTCTTGACAATTCCCCCGCTTTCGTGTAAAATATAACCAGTAGAGTTGCTACTTATGCTTGCTTGTAATTTGAATCCCGAAAGGAGAATTATCATGTATCAATTTCCCATTGGCGCAATGCTTGAATCCTTCCGTCTGCCCACCGCTGAAGCCCTCGCGACTGCCGAAAAGATCGGTGTCAAGGGGATTCAGATGTATTCCACCAACGGTGAGCACGCTCCCGAAAATATGACCCCTGCCAAGTGCGCTGAGCTCCTTGATATGCTCAAGTCTCACGGCCTGGTTTTCTCCGCCCTCTGCGGCGATCTTGGCCATGGCTTCGGCAATGCCGAGCTGAATCCCCAGCTCATCGAGAAGTCCAAGCGCATTGTGGATCTGTCTCTGACCCTGGAAACAGGCATCGTTACTACCCACATCGGCGTGGTGCCCACCGATCCCAACCACGACCGCTACAAGATCATGCAGGACGCCTGCTATCAGCTGGCCGAGTACGCTGACTCGGTGGGCGCACGCTTTGCCGTGGAGACCGGCCCTGAGACCTCGGCAGACCTCAAGAGGTTCCTGGATTCCCTGGGCGGCACCAAGGGCGTGGGTGTCAACCTGGACCCCGCCAACCTGGTCATGGTCACGGGGGACGATCCCGTGGCGGCTGTCCATAACCTGAAGGATTACATCGTCCACACCCACGCCAAGGACGGCGTCATGCTCCACCGCGGCAACCCCGAGTACATCTACGGCGTGGTCCATCCCGTTCCCGAGGAGTTCCAGGGCATCCAGTACTTCGCCGAGGTGCCTCTGGGTCAGGGCAACGTCCACTTCGATACCTACCTGGCCGCTCTGGACGACATCGGCTACAAGGGCTTCCTCACCATCGAGCGGGAGTGCGGTGACACCCCCGAGGCGGATATCCGTCTGGCGGTGGAGCACTTGAACGCTGTAATGGCAAAGTAAGAGATACGAGATACAAAGATACAAGATACAAGATAGGACATCGGTCGCGTATATCTTGTATCTTGTATCGGCCGAGTTTACTCGGCGTGTATCTTGTATCTTTCCACACACAACGAAAGGAATGTATACGTCATGAAGATCTCCGTCAGCTCCTACTCCTTCCAGCAGTATATCAACGCGGGCAAGCTCGCCCACTTCGACGTCATCCAAAAGGCCCACGATATGGGCTTTGAGGCCATTGAGTTCATCGACCTCCCCGCGCCCTCCTACGAGGAGCAGGTGGCCTACGCCCATAAGCTCCGCGCCGAGGCCGACCGCCT
>SVTR01000028.1 GCA_015063685.1 Oscillospiraceae bacterium
CAGGGGTGCTACCTCGGTGTCGGTGTAGGTATCGTCACAACGGGTACAGGTGTGGGTGGTGTAGCCCTGCTCGGTGCAAGTGGGAGCGGTGACCTCGGCCTTGTAGTCGTGACCCAGCTTTTCAGTCAGGACAACGCCACATACGGTACAGGTTTGATCCTTGACGCAAGCGGCGGCGGCGCCGGGCTTATGACCCAGGGGCGCTACCTCGGTGTCGGTGTAGGTATCGTCACAACGGGTACAGGTGTGGGTAGTGTAGCCCTGCTCGGTGCAGGTGGGGGCGGTGACCTCGGTCTTGTAGTCGTGGCCCAGCTTTTCGGTCAGGACAACGCCACATACAGTACAGGTTTGATCCTTGACGCAATCGGCGGCGGCGCCGGGCTTATGACCCAGGGGCGCTACCTCGGTGTCAATGTAAGAATCATCACAACGGGAGCAAGTGTGGGTGGTGTAGCCCTGCTCTGTACAAGTGGGGGCGGTGACCTCGGCCTTGTAGTCGTGGCCCAGCTTTTCCTTCAAAACCTCTCCGCATTCCGTACACACCTGGTCATTCACGCAATCAGCCTCCGGACCGGGGGTATGTGTGTGGGGTTTGCTATAGGGAATGCTTAACGTATCATTTTCTGTAATCTGTTCGGCAGCCTGGATCTTTACGGTAATTGGCAGCTCCAGGGATCCATCCGTCTGAATGCTATCATTCACACGGAACAGAATCTTCAGAAATGCCATGCCGGATTCTCCGCCCTCCGGCACCTCTAAGGTGCCGGAAAGCTTAACATAAACCAGTCTGATCTTATGCTTTTCCTCAAAATAGGAGGCTGTGTTGGATGCTGCCTGCGTATCGGATATCAAAGACTCGCAGGAAACGACTTGAAGGATCTGATGATCAATCCCGTCTATGTCGATCTGTATGCCTCTAATCTCGGAAAGCTTGTCATAGGCGATGCCTATGGTCACTTCTATCCGATCTTCCGCCGCGGTGACCTCGGAAACCACCAAAGCCTCCCGAGGCTGTGCTTCTTCCGCCGTTATGGCAAATGTTCCGCATACCAGGTACAGGACAATAGATATTAAAGCACATAAGAGCTTTCGCAATTTGTTTTGTCTCATATTCTTTCCTCGCTTATTCTGTCACTTCGCCTGCGCGAACACTTTCAAGAGCGGCAAAAATATCGAAAATGTCGATATCTTCATTTCCTAACATACATCCGGCTTCAAGATAAATGCCCGACAATTCATCCTCGCCATTCATGTGATCAAGCATTTCATAAAGATCGTCCTCATTGATCTCAGCATCGCCGTTGACATCGGCGGACACAACAATCTCATATGCCTGATCATCCAGAGTCAGGATATATCCCGTGCCAACCTTGTCGGCCTCATCTCCGGAGGGCGCGGTCACCTTCACGTCGCCCCTGAGCTTTTCGCAATAGTCCATCAAAGGCTGAGCGGACGTGGAGGAGAGATCGGTTATTTTACCGTTCTCAAGGTCAACGTCCCAATCGCTTTGATAGTCAACGATGGCGGATTCCAAGGTATAGGAGGCATAGGCGGAGGCATCGGACAACGAGCGGATATACACGTATTTGTAGGTCTTGTCCGTCTGACACAGGAAGGAATAGCTGCCCGCAGGCACCTGAATGGACAGGCTATCACCGTAGGCATAATCCATTACCGTATCAGAGAACGTAATCTCGTACAGCTTATCCTTGTCGAGATGATCGATCAGGTAACCAAAGGCATTTTCCACAACGATGATACCGCTGTTCATAAGAGAAGGAATGCCGTAGATCGTGCAATAGCCGGTTCCTGTCTGATCGGTATTTGTTCGGTCAATCCGTTCTACCATCAGCTCAATCGTTTCGGCACTCACACCGATCTTGATCGTACCGCCGTCACATTGCTGCCAAGTCAGACCACCGTCGATGGAATAACGGTATTCATCACTGAATTTCTGCGCGGTCTCGCCCTTGGTGTAATCGAAGGTGACGACAGGCGCATACACACCGGTGATTTCGGTGGCTACGGGATTCTTGAACAGCTGAACTCGCATCACCGCAAGCTCATCCTCCACAACGTCGCGCCATTCATCCCAGGATTTCACGTCGGCTACGTCGGTGATAGCGCAGACCTGCTTAAACAAGTCATCACTGTCCCAAGGATTGGCGTAACCCTCGGGGAAGGTTACGGGATCCTTTGCATAGCTCATACCCAGCTCAGCTACCTGTGATTCTCCGATGGCTCTGATATTGATCAGATAATACAGCAGTTGCATGAAGCTTTGGGCATTTTCAGCGGATGCGTCGCCACGATAAGCTCTTTCGGCACGGACAAGCGCTTCCTGCATGGCCATGGTGACAACGGAGATGTAGCGGATATTATTGGCAACGCGGTGTCTTTGGCCGGCGTAGAAAACGTTGCTTCCTACGTAGTCTTCAAGATCCAGGGAGATCTTCAAGGAGGCAAACCAGCCTGCGCCCGCGATGCCCGCATATTCTGCGGCGTCCTCAGTATAAAGACCTGCCGCGTCATCGGAAAATCTCTCCGCGCCATACAGCAGCACCTTATCCAGGAAACCGCGCAAAGCGCTTCCGTTGTTCATTTGCGTTTTAATCTCCTGAGCGCACCGAACCACTTGGTCGGCATCTCCGTAAATCGGTTGACCCTGGGTTTTGCTGATCAACTGAGAGGAGACGGTAGCCCAAGGCGCATAGGCGGCAAGGAAGGCCTTACCTGTGCCGTTCCCTGCCATATCCCTTACGCCGTTTGCGGCAGGCGCACAGGAAATCAGGGCATCCAGGAACAAATTGTAATTGGCAAGATTGCTCTCTGCCAGGATGAAGACGGAAATATCCATCTCAACCTCTGCGGAAACGGTGAGCACATCCTTGATGATACTGTCCATATCACTCAGTTCACTCCAGACGGACTCGAATCCCTCGGCCGAGAACAGCTTGTGCAGCAGCGCGGAAAATTCAGCTTCGGTAACGGTGGTATCGAGGGATGCAGTCTTTGCATATTGCTCCCAATAGCCGTAGAAATATTGCTCCGAATCACCGTATCGGCCGGTAACCGCCCGATAGAATTCCCATTTGCCATTTTCATACAGATACTTGAAATATCCGGGAATATAGCGGCCAAGCTCATCCGTTGCCTCGCCAAAGATCTGCTCCAAAGAAGCGGTCTGAGCGAAATCAGTCACCTTGCTCAGGAAGCCCACGGCGTTCAGATAAGTAGTGTAATCACTCACGGAGGAAATGCTCATCTCCATGGCGTCCAGAAGCAACGTCTTAACCAGTGCTTCGGATTCCTTGGCGGTGATCATTTTCACAAAATCAAAGTTCATCATTTCCCAAAGCATGATCTCGGCGGTGCCGGGCAATTCGTGGATCAAAGCGCCGTTTGACGAATACAATGCCCAATAAGCGAAGTTTTGGTTGTTCATCAAATAATCGTATACGTTTTTGTGAACACCCAACACCTGCTCCGCCTTCTCAGCAGAGCTGACATCCGAATTGAGATAGCTCTTGAAGTAAGACAAGGGCTTTACGACGATCTCTACTTCCAGACCGTAGCTGTTCTGCATTTCATACCAGTACCGCTCCAATTTGTAATCCTTTTCGGAATAGGAGGACTGATTGAGACACATATAGTGCTTTCTGATGGCGTATCCGCCCTTCAGGACGCCCACGTCTCCTGTGAGCCTCGTCACCCAATCCTCAATGGTTTCGCCTTCGCTGTCCACGGTTGAGAAATCCCGGGCGGTCAGCCCCAGTCTTTCCAGCATTTCGCGGCCGCGGTCATCCAGTAGTTCAACTTCAAGCAGGATATCCTCGGTGTTGATTCTCGGCAGGTAAACGTCAATGGAGCCTTCATTGATGAGGGAGACGTTATAGTAGAGTGTCGCGTTATCCAGAATGTCGGGAATTTCTACATACAGCTTCAGATTGGAAAGCCCGTATACTTCAATGGGATCTGCCGCAACAAATTCTGTGTAGATGGGGGCATTAAACTGCGAAAGAATACCCGAGTAGTCCGCGGATAGGTAGTACTCTCCCACCTCGTCACCGCGCAGGATCCAGGTAATGGTTTCCGTAGTTTGTCCCTTGATCTCGGCGATCTTTACCACGGCTTCTTTCTCAGAGATCAAGGTATCCATGATGGTCAAGCCTTCGGGAACGTTCAGCGTAACGACGTTATCCAGCATGCTGAACTCGGCGGAAGCATTGTTGATAATGTGGAGCTTGACCTCAAAGAATTCCTTCAGACTCCAAACGTCTATGGGAATCTCAAACAGAATGACGGAGACCTCTTCGGGCGTATAATCGTCTCCGACGCCTCCTCCGACGCCGCCTCCGGCACCTCCGCCTGTGGGTTCCCTCATCTGACCGCCAACGGCCTTGGCGATGTATACCTTGTCTCCTACAACGATGGGCTCAGATTTCTGCTCATTGGTGTGGGGATTCCAAAGGATGGGGCTTTCAATCGTGGTTTCTACATATTGCAGGTAAACCGTTACCCTGACGTAATACTGGTTTTCGGGCACGGTGACGTCGATACCCGCCGCAACGATCTCTTCAAAGGTCATGCGATGGATCTCAAAGCTGCCCTCCACCAACGGTTGATGGATCATGGTCATGGTAACAACGGTTTCTTCACCCGCGGTGACCACGATCTCCTTCTTGGCGGGCAACCATTCGTTGTTAGGAATAATGCAGCCCACTGTATGCTTGCCCACCTCAGAGGTGAAGGAAGCATAGCCTCGGTTATCCGTATACTTGATAACCTGGGAGGACTCGCCAAGATCGAAGTATACCGCCGCGTTGGGAACAGCCTTTCCGTTTTCGTCCTTAACCTGAATCTCAACAGAGCCCAGCAACGCGCGTTCTTTTACGGAGATTTCCTTTGTACAGCTTGACACGTTGCCGCTGTCGTCCGTCACCGTAAGCGTCACGGTATAAGTACCTGTGGCCGCGTACTTATGGATAGCCTTGCTTTCGGTGCCGGTGGTTCCGTCGCCAAAGTCAATGTGATAGGATACGATAGCGGAATCGTCTGTGGACAGAGATGCATCCACATAATACTCCACCCCAACCACCATGACAGCCTCGCAGGAAAGCTTCGCCACAGGCGCGCTTCTGTCGGGCAAGGTGATCTCGGTTTCCAGATAAGAGGTGTTGCCCCATTGATCTGTGGCCTCGATCTTATAAACGTACGTAATTCCCTTCTTCGCCAAAGTGGTATCGGCTATGGAATATACAGTTTGGTCGGCAATCGCCTGTCGCTGGGCAATCAGGCTATAGGAACCGGCACCCTTGACCTTGCGGTAGACGTAGTATCCTGCCAGATCCTCCTCGCCATGACCGATCCACTCAAGGGTCACCGCGCCTTTCTCGAAGGTTGCCTCCGCAGAAGAAGCTGTAGGCGGGTCGAAATCAACGCCGTACTCGACAACGTCACTGATCGCGGTATTACCGAAAGCATCGGTGACTGTGACGCGGATAAACACGGAATCGCCGTGACTGAATTCAGCGGTATCAAGATCGGCCGATACAGTTTTGCTGTATGCGTCTATATTCTCAAACACCTTCAGGGTGTGGTAGACAACACCGTCCTTACTGTATTCGATCAAAATGGAAGCCAAGGCATGATTATCGCCGGCCAGAACGCTGATGGTCTTATGCTTCAAGCCGATCTTATGACTTGCCGCAGGGTAAATACTGTGTATTTCGGGCTTTTCCGTATCGGACAATACGGAAGCGCTGACGACCTCGGAATATTCGCTCTGATTCCCTGCCAGATCGTCCACGGTGATCTTGTAGAAGTAGGTGGTGCCGGGGGTGACGTTGCGGTCATAATAATTCAACGCGGCAATTCCGCCGGCCAGAAGTACAAATTTTCCGTTTTCCTCGGTTGCGCGGTAGACAGCATATCTGTTCAGGTCTGTTTCGCTGCCCTGAGTCCAGGAGATTTCAATGTAGCCGCTATAGCCTATTGCGATAAGGTTCTCCGGCTGCTTGGGAGGCGTTCTGTCGATGATGTGCTGCACGAAGGGCGCGGTCTTGTCCGACACGCTTTGATTACCCAGGTGGTCGGTGGCAATGGCTCGAATGTAGATATGGCCCTCCGGATAACTTGCCACGGACAGGTCGTAGTACAACGTGCGTACAGAGCCGATCTGGTCATACGTCTCCGTATAGACATCTACCCATTTCGAACCGTTAACAGATGTCTGTATCAGAATGCTTTTGATGCTGTATTCATCGGTTGCCGTGATGGACAGGCTGATGGTGTCGGCATAGTAACCCGAGGTCGGTCTGATCTTGGAGATGACGGGAGGCGTTGTATCCGACTTGGTTCTGACGGTTATATCCTCCGAAGGAATACCGCGGTTGCCATGAACGTCGTATCCCACAACGCGATAGGTATACTCCGTATCGGGCGTGAGATGATAAATGTTGACGCCCAGCGTACTGTCAGCCTGCACAACCTCGTCATAAGAGTCGTCCGCATTCTTGATTTCCACGCAATAGTAGCCCATATCCTGATCGGCAACGTCGTTCCAACGCAGCGTAACCGTGACGGACGTGCTTTCATACGCCAAGCCCTTCACCTGCTCGGGTCCGGT
Organism: Oscillospiraceae bacterium; assembly: GCA_015063685.1. GTDB lineage: Bacteria > Bacillota > Clostridia > Oscillospirales > CAG-272 > CAMEON01. The sequence goes on from SVTR01000028.1 coordinate 6,629, forward strand.
GTTGTCAACACAGAACACATATATCATCGGAGTGCTTTCGTTACCTGCGGCATCATAAGCCATGCCCTTGACCTTGATAGGTCCGTCAGGGAGGGTTGTCGTGTCAAACACCGAGGTAAAGGATCCCTTGACAGATTGATCCAGCAAAATCCACGTTTCCCCGTCATCCAAGGAATAGTACAGCTGTGTCTGGGTCACTGCCAGGTTATCCTGGGAGGTGACGCCGATGATCACGGAGCCGGAAAGATAACTGCCGTTGTCGGGCGTAAGCTTTGTCACAACAGGCGCCTCGGTATCTGCCCTCAGGGATGCGGCCGCAATATCGGAGGGCTCACTTTCCTGGCCGAAATCATTGACACCGACAACGTAATAGTAGTAGACCTTGTTGGGATCTACCGCCTTATCTGTATAAGACAAGGTATTCCGGTCCGAAATCTGCGCGATCATGGTAAAGCTCTCGCTGTCGTTGCTTCTGCGATAAATGCGATAGATCGTATCGATCTCGGTTGCGATCACCCAGTTCACATAAATCACATCGACGTTGCCAACAGCCATCACCTGGGAAATCTTTTCGGGAACACTGCGGTCAACCGAAAGCGTCTCGCTGTATTCGGTGGTCGCACCATCCACGTCTTTCAAGACGAACACGACGGGATAGTCGCCGTCCTCCACATTGGTAATATCCCAATCCACCGTATATACGGCGGTGGAGGAGGAGCCAAGGGCTGTACTCAAAGTGGCCTGACCGATCAGAACCCGGGTGCCGTCTTTGACATAATACAGGTTACCCACGGTTTTCTCATCGCCGAAGGGCTCGAGGTTTTTATCATTGTAAACGTAGGCGTAGATCCGACCGCCATTCACACCAATCTTATTCAGACCGTTGTCTGTTTTGATATTCATGATCGTCGGAGCCACGGGCGTGACTGTTATGGTGCTTTCGCTTGTAGTTCTGCCATCCTCCGTGTAGCCGTAGATGGTATAGACGTATGCCGTATCGACGCTCAGGGTTCTGTCAACATAGGTCAGCCCGGTGGTATCGGCAACCACGACGCCGTCACGCTTGATGACATATCCCACGACCTCTTCGCTGATGTGGGCCATCCAAGTCAGAACCACCGTCCGGCTGTACAACTGAGAAATGGCAAGGTTCTTCACCTGAGCCTTCAGCAGATCCGTGGCGAACTGCACGTTTTCTCCAACGTAGTCCGAGTAAGCAGATACATATTTGTCATAGCTTTCCTTGGGAACGTACACACTTTCCAGGGCTTTGCCGATGCCGGAGAAGGGGTTATTTTCAGGCACCGAGGTTCCCATAAACGTCATTTCCTTGATATTGTCACAATTTCTGAAGGGAGTGGATACGGAAGCTACCTGCTCTCCGATGATCACGGATGTAATGCCGTCCATATTTCCGAAAGCCAAATATCCGATCTCGGTAATTTTCTTGGGAATAACAAGCTCACCCGAAATATGGCTACAATCACTAAAGGTATAAGAGCCTATAGTCCTCAAATTTTGGGAGATGGTCAGGGTTCCGTCAAAGCTATTGCAATTGCTGAAAACAGACGAACCCATGCTCGTCACGCTGTCGGGGATCACAAGATCGCCGGTCATACTGTGACAATCGTAGAAGGCGAAAGTGCCGATGCTCGTCACACCCTCACCAATCTCCAGGCCTGTAAAGCCGCTGCAATACTGGAATACTCCCTCGCCGATGGTCATGCCGTCGTTTCGTTCGATGACCAGCTTACCGTCAAAGCCGTTGCAACGCAGGAAGGCGTAATTGCCAATGGAGGACACCGATCCGGGAATGGTCAGGCCGCCCGTGATGCCATCGCAATTGGCGAAGGCATATTCGCCGATCTTTTTCAAGGACGAAGGAAGGGTCAGGGACTTGAGAGCCTTGCACTCGTAGAACCCATAGGCTTCGATATCGGTGAGACAATCAGGCAGGTCAAGTGCTTCAAGGCTGCTACAGTTTTGGAAGGCATAACTGCCAATAGTCGTAAGGCTATGGGAAAATTCCACAGACACAAGACCCGTACATCCCGAGAAGGCGTATTCGTCAATGATCTCCACGCTGTCGGGCAGGATAACCTTAGTCAGGGTGGTGCAGTTACGGAAGGCGCCCGTGCCGATGGTTTTGACACCGTCGGGGATCACCACTTCCCCACCCTCTCCCAGATAGGCCGTCAGCACGTCGTCGCTGACGAGGAAGTCATCCTCGGCATCAATAACACCGAGACGGGCTCCCGCGGGAAGATAAGTTTTGTAATCGGAAGCGTAGGCTTCGTAGCTTTCGGCGGGTACGTACACAGCTTCAAGGGTCTTGCCTACTCCGAAGAAGGGGTTGTCGTAAGGAACCGTGATTCCTGTAAAGGTCATTTCCTTGATACCGTCGCAGCCATTGAAGGTATAATACACGTACGTTACGTTCGCGCCAATGATCACGGCCGTAATGCCATCCATATTTCCAAAAGCGTAGTATTCAAGACTTGTAACGCTATCGGGAATCACGAGCTCTCCCGTGATCTTGCTACAGCCGTAGAATACATAAGATTCTATATCCGTCAGATTCTCAGACAGAGTCAGGGTTCCGTCAAAGCCCTTGCAATTCTGGAAGGCAGAAGAACCGATGCTCGTTACGCTGTCGGGGATCACAAGATCGCCAGTCATGCCTGCGCACTCATAAAATGCGTAGTAATCGATGCTCGTCACGCCGTCACCGAGTTCAAGACCGGTAAAGCCGCCGCAATACTGGAAAGCTCCCTCGCCGATGATCATACCGTCATTGGCTTGGATCACCAGCTTGCCGTCAAATCCGTCACAATCGTAAAAGGCTTCCTGACCTATGGAGGACACCGACGCGGGGATGGTCAAGCCGCCTGTGATGCCGTCGCAGTTATAGAAGGCGTAATTTCCAATGGTTTCAAGGTTGCTCGGCAAGTGGAGGGATGTCAGAGCCGCGCAGGTCTCGAATGCTCTTTCGCCAATAGTCACAAGGCTACCGGGCAGATCCATAGAAAGGAGGCTCACGCAGCTCGAAAATGCGTAATTGCCAATAGTCGTAAGGCTATCGGAAAACTCCACGGACACAAGATTTGCACATCCGGAGAAAGCATATTCATCAATGGTTTCTACGCTATCGGGCAGGGTGACCTTGGTCAGGGTGGTGCAGTTGCGGAAGGCGCCCATGCCGATGGTCTTGACACCGTCGGGAATTTCCACCTCACCGCCCTGACCGAAATATGCCGTCAGCACGTCACCGTCAATGAGGAACTCGCCCTCAGCGCCAATAACGCTGAGTTGAGCATTTGCGGGAACGTAGGTTTTGTAGGCCTCAACGTAGGCTTCGTAGCTTTCGGCAGGCACGTATACCTTTTCAAGGGCTTTGCCGATACCGGAGAAGGGGTTATTGTCAGGAACCGTGGTTCCCGTGAAGGTCATTTCCTTGATACCGTCGCAGCTATTGAAGGTATAATACACGTACGTTACGTTCGCGCCAATGATCACGGCCGTAATGCCATCCATATTTCCAAAAGCGTAGTATTCAAGACTTGTAACGCTATCGGGAATCACGAGCTCTCCCGTGATCTTGCTACAGCCGTAGAATACATGAGATTCTATAACCGTCAGATTCTCAGACAGAGTCAGGGTTCCGTCAAAGCCCTTGCAATTGTGGAAGGCATACGCACCGATGCTCGCTACGCTGTTGGGGATCACAAGATCGCCGGTCATGCCCGCACACTCATAAAATGCGTAGTAATCAATGCTCGTCACGCCGTCACCGAGTTCAAGGCCGGTGAAGCCGCCGCAGCTGTAGAAGGCTCTTTCACCAATGGTCATGCCGTCGTTGGCTTCGATGATCAGCTTTCCGTCGAAGCCATCGCAATCATAGAAGGCATCCGTGCCGATGGAGGACACCGATGCGGGGATGGTCAAGCCGCCCGTGATGCCGTCACAGTTATAGAAGGCGTAATCTCCGATAATCTCAAGACTGTCGGGCAGGACAACTGCTTCAAGGCTGTTGCAGTTTTGGAAGGCATAATTGCCAATGGTCGTAAGGCTATCGGAAAACTCCACGGACACAAGATTTGCACATCCGGAGAAAGCATATTCATCAATGGTTTCTACGCTATCGGGCAGGATGACCTTGGTCAGGGTGGTACAGTTGCGGAAGGCACTCATGCCGATGGTCTTGACACCGTCGGGTATTTCCACCTCACCGCCCTGACCGAAATATGCCGTCAGCACGTCACCGTCAATGAGGAACTCGCCCTCCGCACCGATGGCGCGGAATTGAGCGTTTGCGGGAACGTAGGTTTTGTAGGCCTCAACGTAGACTTCGTAGCTCTCGGCGGGCACGTATACCTTTTCAAGGGCCTTGCCTACGCCACTAAAGGGATTGTTCGAGGGCACCGTGGTTCCCGTGAAGGTCATTTCTTTGAGGCTGTCACAATTACTAAAGGGATAATTGGTGTACGTTACGTTCTCGCCAATGATCACCGACGTAATGCCATCCATAGAGCCAAAGGCGCCGGAATTAAGCCTTGTAACGCTATCGGGGATCACCAGCTCGCCCGTGATCTTGCTACAGTTGCTGAACACATAAGACTCAATGGTCGCCAGATTCTCGGACAGGGTCAAAGATCCGTCAAAGCCCTTGCAATTCTGGAAGGCAGAAGAACCGATGCTCTCTACGCTGTCGGGGATCACAAGATCGCCGGTCATGCCTGCGCACTCATAAAATGCGTAGTAATCAATGCTCGTCACGCCGTCACCGAGTTCAAGACCTGTGAAGCCGCCGCAGCTGTAGAAGGCTCTTTCACCAATGGTCATGCCGTAGTTGGCTTCGATGATCAGCTTGCCGTCGAAGCCGTCGCAATCGTAGAAGGCATACGTGCCGATGGAGAACACCGACGCGGGGATGGTCAAGCCGCCCGTGATGCCGTCACAGTTATAGAAGGCGTAATCTCCGATAATCTCAAGACTGTCGGGCAGGACAACTGCTTCAAGGCTGTTGCAGTTTTGGAAGGCATAATTGCCAATGGTCGTAAGGCTATCGGAAAACTCCACGGACACAAGATTTGCACATCCGGAGAAAGCATATTCATCAATGGTTTCTACGCTATCGGGCAGGATGACCTTGGTCAAGGTTGTGCAGTTGCGGAAGGCGCCCACGCCAATGGTTTTGACACCGTCGGGGATCACCACTTCCCCACCCTCTCCCAGATAGGCCGTCAGCACGTCGTCGCTGACGAGGAAGTCATCCTCGGCATCAATAACACCGAGACGGGCTCCCGCGGGAAGATAAGTTTTGTAATCGGAAGCGTAGGCTTCGTAGCTCTCGGTAGGCACGTATACCTTTTCAAGAGCTTTGCCGATACCGGAGAAGGGGTTATTGTCAGGAACCGTGGTTCCCGTGAAGGTCATTTCTTTGAGGCTGTCACAATTACTAAAGGGATAATTGGTGTACGTTACGTTCGCCCCGATAATCACCGACGTAATGCCATCCATAGAGCCAAAGGCGCCGGAATTAAGCCTTGTAACGCTATCGGGGATCACCAGCTCGCCCGTGATCTTGCTACAGTTGCTGAACACAGAAGACTCAATGGTCGCCAGATTCTCGGACAGGGTCAAAGATCCGTCAAAGCCCTTGCAATTCTGGAAGGCAGAAGAACCGATGCTCGTTACGCTGTCGGGAATCACAAGATCGCCGGTCATGCCTGCACACTCATAAAATGCGTAATAGCCGATGCTCGTCACGCCGTCACCGAGTTCAAGGCCGGTGAAGCCGCCGCAGCTGTAGAAGGCTCTTTCACCAATGGTCATGCCGTCGTTGGCTTCGATGATCAGCTTGCCGTCGAAGCCGTCACAGTCATAGAAGGCATACGTGCCGATGGAGGACACCGACGCGGGGATAGTCAAGCCGCCCATGATGCCGTCACAGTTATAAAAAGCGTAATTTCCGATAGACGCAAGACCGGAGTGGAGAGTCAGCGTCTTGATACCCGCACAATCCTGGAATGCATAACTTCCTATGCGTGTAATATCTTTCCCCAGCACGAGGGATCTGATATTTCCTCTGTTTGCATACCAAGGGCTCTTTTTGGATTGATAGTCGGGCATGGCGCCGGAGCCGGTAATGGCCAATACGCCGTTGCTATCCAACTGCCACACGATAGTGTCTCCGCAGGTGCCCTCCGCAACAATATCACCGATTACTGTGACAGCGCTTTGGATAGACCCGTCAATCTGGCCCGGGGCATCGGTCAGGTATGCCTTATAGGCAGCCTGCAGGGAGGTCAAATCCGCAAAGGCCGAGATCTCCACACCCGTGGCCACACGCTCGCCCAGATCCGAAACCAAGAGCGCGCAAAAAGCGGAAAGGTCGCAGTCGGTCAGGCAAAATACCTTTTCCAGCGCAGCGCACCCTTCGGCTATCGTAAATCCAAATTTCGGAGCCTTACCCTCAAAAGCAATCGCCTTCAGGGACTCGCAATGGTAAAAGGCGGAGTTCCCTACCGCGGTGATGGTTGAAGGCAACACGACTGTTTCCAGCTCCGTCTGAAAGGCGAAGGCCTCCTCCGAAAGCTGTGTTACCGTCATTCCGTCCAGGGTGGCAGGAATGGTCAAGTGGGCCACAGCGGCGCCGTCAGCAGCCTCATAGCCGTCAATACACACCGTGCCGTCTTCAAGCAAGGTATACTTGTACCCCGACGCGGATTGCGAGCTGCTCTGCGTCGTATTCTCCACCGCCGTCTGCCCGGACATATCCTCGACTTCCGTTACCGCAAAAATATTCATCGGAACGGAGGAAAGCAATATGACCGCGGCCAGTCCCGCTGAAAAAATCCTATTTGTTATTTTCATAGTTGATCTCCTATGTACAATAAAAATATTATTTTAAAAATTATATCACACATTTTGAAATTTTTCAATAACCTTTGGGGAATTTTTTTGCTTATTTTATTGATTTTGCACATTTTTTAGCAGTTTAGTAACATGACAAAACACATTTCTCCATCCATCCAAAACAAAGCCCTCCATATGCGTGATAGCCCGGGAGGGTAAGCATTTACCTTTGAGGCGCATTTGAAATTTTATACTGTTGCTTCAGTGCTTGTTACTTGTTAATCAAATCTTTGATCTTTCGCACCAATCCACGATCCGATTGGAAACGCACTTGTTAATTTACACAAAATGCGAGAATCTTTTTTTACATGTGCCTCCTCGGACATCTTCTCTTTTTCAATTGACTTTGGCGCTTTATGGTGTTATAATTAAACTGTATATTTGTTTCCATTTTGGATTTTAAGGAGTGGTCTCATGAAACAATTACGAAAAAGAAAGATCCTGATCGTTCTCATCAGCGTGCTGGTGCTTTCCCTGATTGCGGGCGCTGTCACATTGCTGATATTGCACAGGCGCGAGCAAGTTCTGGAACAACAGCAGGATGCGGCCCTACAGGAGCTATACGACAACCGAGGAAAATATGATGAGCAAAGCATTGTTCTTACAAATACCACGAAATCGAGAGCAGAGGCATTGGCTGAGGCCTTCGGTGCCACCCTGCGTATTACCGAAGACGGCAGCTTTGCCACGCTGACCTTGCCCGAGGGTGTCAGCGTCTTTGACATATACGAGGACGAGGCCAACCGCAAGCATATTGAGCACCTGTCTCTGGACTATCACGCCTCGGTGCAGGATCTGGGGATCAGCGAGGAGATGGGTGGTCTTCGCCTGCCCATGCGCCCTCAGTCTGCACCTGCCGATACCGGATATGCCCAGCAGACCTATCTGGACTACCTGAATATGCAAAACGTCTGGGGCAGAACCCAAGGCGCGGGGGTCACGGTGGCTGTCATCGACACGGGTATTGATACAGACCACTCGGAATTTGCGGGGCGCATCAGCGAGTTCTCTTACAATGCCACCGAGGATAAGATCGTCAAGGACTGGCTTCAGGAGGACGGTTCCTACGACTGGTCTCTCATTGAGGACGAGCAGGGTCACGGTACCGCTGTAGCGGGTGTCATCGCCGCGTCTGTTGACGGTGACGGCGTGGTGGGTATTGCCCCGAAGGTAAATCTCATCGTCATTAAGGCCGAATGTAACGAGAACGGTACATTCAAGCGCACATCCGATCTCGTTTTCGCCCTGTATTACGCTATTGAGCGGGATGTGTCTGTGGTCAACATGTCCTTTGGTACTATAGGCAACAATCCCTTTGCCGAGCCTGCCCGGTTGGCCGTGGACAGCGATATTCTCTGCCTTGCTGCCGCAGGTAACGAGAGTTCTGCTGCACCCACCTATCCCGCGGCGGATGAGAATGTGTTCGGCATCGGTTCTCTTGCCGATAACAGTTGGGCATTAGCCGATTACTCCAACTACGGCGAGAACGTGGATTTCGTTGCCCCGGGTACGGTCTACACCACCCTCATGGGCGGTGGGTATGGCTATATGAACGGCACCTCCTTTGCTTGTCCCGTATCGGCAGGTGTTATGGCTTTATACGCGTCTCAAAACAGATACGCGGACTTCAAAACCACGGCGGAGCTTTTGTATGCCTCCTGTTATGACCTGGGGGATCTTGGTCCCGATCGCTACTACGGCTACGGTGCCCTGGATGTGAGCGCTCTCCTGCTGGAGAAACGCGGTACGGTCACCTTCAACATGATGACCGACGAGCTGGAGAACACCGCTCAGGTCTTTATTAGGAACCACACACTGCAGAACATTCCCCAACCCGAGCGTTTGTATGCCATTTTCGACGGATGGTACTACGATCCTCAATGTACCGAGGAATACGTGTGGTACGAAGATAAATTCCATACCGATCTGACCCTGTATGCCAACTGGGTCAATGAGGAGGACGGCATTCCGTATACATACGTAGAGCTGGATGACGGCACCATCGAGATCCGCTCTTATACGGGTCACCGCCGTTATATCACCATCCCAGACTATATTGACGGCAAGCTCGTCTCCTCCATCGGCGAGTATGCCTTTGCGGGCAATACCCGCATCCGTGAGGTTACTCTGCCAAAGTATCTGAAGCGCATCCGCACATCGGCCTTTTCGGAGTGTGCCAATCTTGTCAGCATTGGAATTCCGGATACCGTGACGGAGATCGAGGCATATGCCTTTAGTGGCGACGTGCGGCTGTCCGGCGTGATCCTTGGGAAAGAAAGTCAACTGGTCTCTATTGGAAATTTCGCTTTTGCGGGGTGCGCCAAAATGCGTGACTTTACCGTCCCCGCCAAGGTTACTGTCCTGAGCGGCTCTGTGTTCAACGGTAGCACCTCGCTGATGTCCATTGAGGTGGACGAACGCAACGAGTCTTTCTGCGCCGAAAACGGCGTGCTTTTCACCAAGAACCGGGAAAAGCTGATCTGTCATCCCGCAGGTCTGAACGGTAGCTACACCCTTCCCCAAAGCGTGCGTGAGATCGACGATTATGCTTTTGCCTATACCCATCTTTCGGGTGTTGAGCTTTCCAAGGCAGAGGTCATCGGAAGCTTTGCCTTTGCTTACGGACAGCTCAAGTCCGTAGTTCTCCCCCATACGGTCATTCGTCTCGGCACTTCTGCCTTTGAGGGATGCTCGTATATGACAAGTGCGGTGCTCAGCCAAAGCCTGACCGAGATCCCCGCCAAGGCTTTCTCTCTCACCTCACTGACCTCTGTGGATATTCCCCCCAGTATTGCGCGCATCGAATCGCAGGCGTTCTATAAGATCTACACACTCACCAAGGTGAATTTCGCTTCCGACGGACATCTGACCTCCATTGGCGCAGCCGCCTTCTTCGAGGACTCGGTGACTTCCCTGTCCATTCCCGCCTCGGTAGAATTCATTGATGATTCCGCCTTTGCCTCCATCATAGCGCTGACCTCTCTGACCTTTGAGGAGGGCAGTGGCTTGAACATCATCAGCAACAACGCCTTCAAGGACACGATCTCCCTGACCTCTGTCAGTTTGCCGGAAGGTCTGATCACTCTGGGCGAAAACGCCTTCATGAATTCGGGGCTTCTGACCGTGACCATTCCCGCCTCTCTGCAAGAAATGAAGGCAGGAGCCTTCGCCTCCTGTCACAGTCTGACAAGCATTTTTGTGGATAGTCAAAATAGCGTCTATGCGGATGTTGGCGGTGTGGTGTATCTCAAGGACGGTTCGGCGCTGGTTGCCTATCCCGCAGGCAACAATCGTACCGAATACACCGTGGAGAACGGCGTAACCGAAATTCTGGCCGCGGCCTTCCAAGGAGCGGAAAATCTTCACTACGCCCATTTGCCAGAAGGACTTCTCCACGTCCGGGAATACGCCTTTGCAAATACGAAATCCATGGAGCGGATGGTTTTGCCCGATAGCGTCGAGGTCCTTGACGAATACAGCTTTGCCGGGTGCGGTGCCAAGGCCTATGACCTGTCCGACAATCTTCGTGAGATCAAGATGTACGCTCTGTCCCAGAATCTGCGACTGACAAGCATTGAGATTCCCGACAGCGTAATGCAGATCAGCAACTACACCTTTGCTGAGGACTGGAATCTCCGCTCCGTGACCTTTACGGAGAATGCCAAAATCCCCCGCATCTCTTACGGTGCATTCGCCTATTGCGGTCTCACCTCCTTCCGCGTGCCTGCCAGCGTGTCCACCATGGCACAGGGGGCCTTTATGGAATGCACCAATCTCCAATCCGTCACCTTCGCGAAAGACAGCCAACTTACGAGCATCTCGGCGTATATGTTCGATGGGTGCTCCAACCTGCAAAGCATCACCTTTGAAGAAGGCAGCGCATTGACTTCCATCCAAGCCCACGGTCTTGAGGGACTTACCAAGCTGACCACGCTGGATCTGGGGGACGCCAAGCTTCAAAACATCGATAACTTCGCCTTCCGCTTCTGTGAGAGCCTGACCCGCTTTGATGTTCCCGAGGGGGTCACCTTCCTTGGTCGTTATGCCTTCTACTACTGTACGAAGCTTGCGGAAGTCACCATCCCCGCCACCGTGGACTTCATCGGTCGATTCGCCTTCCTGGGCACCAAAGATCTGAACGTCTACTTTGCCGCTGAAACTCTGCCTGAAAATCTGGCCGAGGATTGGGATCACGGTACGGCCGGCTACTATTTGGGTGTGACCGACGTGGTCACCGAGGGTGATTGGACGTACGCCTTACTGACCGACGGCGGGATCGCCATCATCAAGTATAACGGCACGGCTGCGGACATTGATCTCGCCACCTTGAATTTGGGTGGAGATATCGTCAACATCGGCGGCGAGGCCTTTGCCTACAGTACCGTTGAGCACATCACACTCCCCGATACCCTGGTCACCATTCAGGCCGAGGCGTTCTATCACTCTGCCCTGAAGGCCGTGTCTATCCCCGCAAACGTGACTTTCATCGGCCGTTCCGCTTTCGCTGACACCCCCATTGAAAGCCTGACCTTTGTGGCCGACGCTCAGGTGAAGACCATTGAGCAATCCGCCTTTGAGCATACCGAAAAGCTCGGTGGCGTTGTCATTCCCTCCTCGGTAACCACCCTGGGCCGTGCCCTGTTCAAAAACAGCGGCATCACATCCCTGACCTTCGCCGACGGCTTTGCCATGACGGAGATCCCCGAGGAAGCCTTCGCCTATACGCACATCTCCTCCGTCATCATCCCTGACAGCGTGACCCTGATCAATCACAACGCTTTCCGCGAGATCAAGGAGCTGAAGTCCGTAACCTTCGGAAGGGGTGAGGAGCTGATGATCATGTCCAACGCATTCTATCAGTCGGGATTGGAGACTGTCGATATCCCTGAGAACGTGAGCTATGTGGGCGAATACGCATTTGTAGCCCTGCCCAACCTGTCCGCGTTTACGGTTTCCGAGAACAATCCCTACTACAAGGCTGTGGACGGTCTCTTGGTTTCCAAGAATGGCCATAAGCTGATCTCCGTGCCCGCCGGGCGGACGGGAAGCCTCACCGTACCCGAGGGCATTGAGGTCATCGGCTTTGGTGCCTTTGAGGACAGCAAGCTCTCTGAAATCAAGTTCCTTGAAAATGCGAATATTCTGTCCTTCGGATACCGCGCGTTCTATAATGCCGACGGTATTACCGAGATGCACATTCCCGCCAGCGTGATCGCCATCGACTATTACGCCTTTGCCATGTGTGACAATCTGCAAAAGGTAACCTTCGCCGAGAGCAACAATTTGAAGGGCGTCTACGAGGGCGCGTTCTACGGCTGTAAGAATCTCTCCGACATCATGCTCCCCGACAGCATCGTGGAGATCTCCGACTTCGCCTTCTACGGTTGCCGCAGGCTCACCGATATTCCTGTATCGGAGACCTGTGAGATCAAGGGCATTTACGATTACGCTTTTGCCTATGCGGGCTTTGGCGGTGATTACACCACACCCGAAACCCTGATTGACATCGGTGCCCATGCCTTCATGGGCAACAAGTTCACCTCAGTGACCATTCCCGGCACCAACTACTGGGATCTGGTCATCGGCCTCGGCGCCTTTGAGCAATGTAACGAAATTACCGAGATCACTATGCCCTTTATCGGCGCCTCCTTTGAAGATGACCAATTCGCATGGTTTGGATACATATTTGGCGCAGGCAGTCATGAATCCAATGCCACTTACGTACCCGAAAACCTGAAGAAGGTCAGCATCACCCGAGATATCACCGTTCTCCACGCCTACACCTTCTACGGCTTGAGCGCCTTGGAGGAGGTCTCCCTCCCTACAAGTATCCGTACCATCGGTCACAAGGTCTTCGAGAAGACCACCTTCCGCTATGAGCTCAGCGGCACCATTGAATTTTTGGATCTCAATGGGAAACCCGTCACTCTGGCTTCCAAGGCGCTGACAGGCACCGGTGTATCGGGCAGCTTCAAGCTCTCCAACAAGGTTCAAAACCTCGCCGTTTCCGCTTTTGAGAACTGTAAATATCTGGAGGGTATTGAACTTCCGGCAAGTATAACCTCCATCCCTCATCGTGCTTTTTTTGGATGTGAATCTCTTGTATACGTCGGCATTCCCGATACCGTAACCTCTATTGATTTTGGATCTTTTGGGGATTGCAAAAGCTTGAAGGAAATTTTTATCCCCGACGGCATAACAAAAATTGGAGATTCTGCATTCAGGGGTTGCGAAAGCCTTGAACACATCGATATCCCTGATACCATTTCAGAGTTTGGATCCAACGCCCTGACGAACTGCTCAAGTCTCAAAGAGTTACGTGTCCCCCCATCGGTTACGGCTATAAATCTGTCTAACTGTTCCTCTTTGGAAACCGTCGACTTGCCTGAAGGCATTACTTCGGTGAATTTTAGAGCATGCACTAAATTGAAAGAGATCCATCTCCCCTCCACCGTCACTTCCTTGCCTCAAAGCGCCTTCTTCGGATGTGAAAGCCTTAAGGAGATCGTTCTTCCCGAAGGAATGTCCTCTATTGAAAGACATACCTTCAGAGGTTGTATAAATCTTACCTCTGTTGTCATCCCCGACAGTGTAACCTCTATCTTTGATTATGCATTTTCTAATTGTATCAATCTCGGCGAAATCACGTTGGGCAGCGGCTTGCAGAATATTTACACCGGGGCATTTGACAATTGCACGATCTTGTATAGGATCAACAACAGGAGCAATATTCAGCTTTCCATCGGCGAAAACTATTCCAACGGCAAAATTGCCCAATATGTCAAGGTTATCATTGACAAAGACGGCAACAAGACTTATCGCAAGGGCTCGGAAGGCTTCACCTTCGTTGACACCCCCGATGGCTTCAGATTCATTTACGAAGGCGGCAAATACAAGCTGATTTCCTATTTTGGAGAAGCCGAGACCGTAACGTTGCCCATGAGCATCAACGATCAGCCTTACGAAGTCTTCAACATGAGAGGAGTCAAGAGAGTCATCATTCCCGAAGGCATCACCTCCCTTGCCTCCCAGGCTTTCCGGGATTGCGTTTCCTTGGAATACATTGAGCTTCCTGACAGCATGACAGAGCTCGGCTCGTATGCTTTCTACGGCTGCACGAATCTGCAAGAGGTCAAGCTCCCCAAAGAGCTTCGCAGAATTCCCGCCTATGCTTTCGCATCTTGCTCCGCTCTCAATGATATTCAATTACCCGACACACTGGAACGCATTGACGAATATGCCTTTAATTTCTGTAGTAGTTTGAAGTCCGTTCCCTTCCCCCCTTCTCTCACCACGATTGGGGACGTGGCTTTTGAGGGTTGTTCTTCTCTCACGTCTATCACAATTCCCGAAAGCACCGTGAATATCGGAATATACGTTTTCAACTTGTGTTTCGGTCTGACAGAAGTCAACCTTCCCGACACCATGACGGTTCTGCCTGAGAGCTTTTTGAAAAGCTGCACCTCCCTTCGCACCATCCATCTGCCGGAGAGCCTGACAGAAATCGGAAGGTATGCTTTAGCGTCCACCGGCTTGGTCAGCATAGAGCTTCCTCATGGTATTACCCATATTCCCGACAGTCTGTTCAACTCGTGTAAAAGCTTGCAGAGCGTGACCATCCCCTCAAGCGTCACCTCCATCGGTCAGGATGCGTTTTATTATTGCTTGGGCCTTGAAAGCCTGACCCTCCCCGAAGGCGTCACAACCCTTGAAAGCTTTGCTTTCCAGCATTGTCATGAATTGAAGGAGCTTGTCATTCCCTCTTCGCTGACCCATATCGGCAGAGCTGCCTTTATCTACTGTTATGAGCTTTCCTCCCTATCTCTTCCTCAAGGCCTGCAAAGCATTGACAAGGAAGCTTTTTCCAACTGTGGGGCGACCGTGACCATACACCCCGACAATCCATACTTCGTTGCCAAGGACGGAATCATCTACAATAAAGATATGACCCAAATCCTGTACGTTTCCGATCATGTGACCGAAGCCATCATCCCTGCCGGTGTCAAAGATATTCAATCAGCCTTCAGCTATCATACCCAACTGAAAAAGATCAGCTTTGAAGCCGGATCTGCCATCACCCAGATCCCCTCCGGCGCATTTTACGGTTGCTCTGAGCTATCTGAGATCATCCTGCCTGCGGGCGTGAAAACCATAGGAAACAGCGCCTTTTATGAATGTAAGTCTCTTCGGTACATTGAAATTCCCGAAGGTGTCACCCTCATTGACGCATACGCATTCGCTTATTCCTCCAATCTGGAGACCGTTATTTTCCCCGACAGCGTCACGAGCATATCCAGCTACGCCTTCTACGAATGTACCGGCCTTGTCTTCATGAACTTGCCAAAGGATCTGAAAAGCATCGGTGATTCGGCCTTCAGCCGTTGTTTCGCTCTTCCCCGTCTTGATCTCCCGGAAGGCCTGACATCTATCGGGTACAGCGCCTTCTCCGCGTGCCGAAATCTGACCACGGTGGTTCTTCCCCAAAGCCTAACGTCCCTCGGCACCTACGCTTTCGGTTCTTGTGAAAGCCTGTATCAAATCATCAACCGAAGTGACATTACCCTGACCTTGGGTAGCACGAACAGCGATGACATAACGTACTATACCAAGATTTTGACAGACAAGCAAGGCAACGTTTCCTATGCCACCGATTCTTCCGGCGGCGCTTACATAGTGGTTGACAATTTCCTGTATATCTGCCGAAACGACACATATACCATGCTGGCCTATCTGGGGAACGAGGCATCGGTCACCCTGCCGACGGATGTTAACGGGCATGCCTACACCATTCAGAAGTTACGCGGTGTGACTCGTCTTACTCTGCCCGAAGGTGTTACAGAGATCCCCTCTTCCGCCTTTGGGGATTGCTACTCGTTAGTTGAGATCAATCTTCCCGAGAGCTTGCTATCCATCGGGCATGGGGCCTTCTACGGCTGTGAAAATCTCAGAACGGTTACAATACCTGACCGGGTTCATCTGGTAGATACGAGTGCCTTTGCTTACTGTACCAAATTGTCCTCCGTAACCTTGAGTGAAAGCCTGACCGCAATCGGTGACGCTGTGTTTTCCAACTGCTCTTCCCTGGCTCAAATAGACATCCCCGATGGAGTTACCAATATCGGCAGTTCTGCTTTCGCCAATTGCAGTAGTTTGCGCAGTATCACCATTCCCGACAACGTAACCAACCTGGGAAGCTCCGCTTTCGCCAACTGCTCCGCGTTGGAAACTATCGTTCTTGGAGATAACATCACGTCTATCGGGGCCGATGTTTTCACAGAAACGGCTTACGCCCAAAATCCCGAAAATTGGGAAAACGGCTGCCTGTATATCGGCAACTATCTCTTCGACGTGGATGAACAACTGACCGCATATATCCTTCCTGAAGGTGTAAAAGTAATTGCTGAGGATGCTTTTGAGAACTGCCACCTCATCAAGACCGTCTCCATTGGCGGAAATCACCCCAAGCTCCTCGCCGATCTGACCAACGTGGAAACCTTGGTGATCACAGAAATGCCTACCGGCTATGTTTATTCTTATTTCGGAAGATTCCCCTCCACGCTTCGCAACGTAGTACTGGAAAAGGATGTCAAAATAAGCGCCCGCTCCCTTTTGAACCTGACCAATGCTACAATCTACGTGGCAGATTCAGAAAAAGATACTCAATGGGATGAAAACTTCCCCGGCTGGCATCAAGGCAACGCCGTGGTCTATGGTGACAAATGGATCAACGTTGTTTTCCACGATGAAAACGGAGTGATCCTCAGCAGTCAGATTTTCAAAACCTCCGCTATTATCCGTCAACCTTATATGGGAGATCGTACCGATGACATCTACCGTTATATTTTCATGGGCTACGATATGAATGGTGACGGAAGCCCCGACACCATCCCCGCTACCTCTACGGCCGACTTGCACGCCTATGCTGTATACGCCCGGGAGTACCGTTGTGTCAAGGAAGGTCACCTGTACGGAGATCAGATCGTGATAAACGCCCCCACCTGTACAACGGATGGTTTGGCTTGCCAAGATTGTGTCTATTGCGGTCACCGCAAGAATACGGCCATAGATGCTTTGGGACACGTTTATGAAAGCCAGGTAACCCTGCCCACCTGTACCGAACAGGGCTATACTACCCACAGTTGTACTCGATGCCAAGAAACCTATCGGGATACGGTAACAGCTCCTCTGGGACACAAGGCAGGAAGCGCGGCCACCTGTACTGATGCCCAAACTTGCACGGTCTGTGGCACAATTCTGACCGCCGCCCTGGGGCACGAGTACGACCAAGCCGTCATCCATCCCACTTGTACCGAACAGGGCTATACTAAAAACACCTGTTTGCGTTGCGGCGATGTTTACTGCGATGCATGGACGCTTCCGCTGGGGCACAAAACAGACAGTCCAGCCACCTGTACGGAAGCTCAGCTATGTACTGTCTGCGGGACGGTAGTGACCCCTGCTTTAGGCCATAGCTTCTCTTCTGTTGTAACACCGCCCACCTGCACAGAGCTTGGGTACACCACCTATACCTGTTATCGTTGCGAGGAAAGCTACACCGATACATGGAGAGCTCCCACGGGACATTCGGAGGGGCCCGAAGCCGATTGTGTCAGCGATCAGATCTGTCTCGTGTGCGGCATCACGCTGGTGAAGGCCTATGGACATGATTACATTCCTACAGTAACGCCCCCCACTTGCACCGCTCAGGGTTATACAACCTTCAACTGCAGCAGATGTGACGAGAACTATCGAGATGTATGGACGGATCCCGTGCCTCATACGCCCGGAGCTGACGCCACCTGCACGGAGGATCAATTGTGTACCGTCTGCGGAACGGTGACGACCCCAGCCTTGGGACATAGCTACGCTCCTGTTGTCACGCCGCCCACCTGTACGGAGCAGGGCTATACCACCTACGTCTGTACCCGTTGCGATAACAGCTACAAGACCTCCTGGACACAGGCTACGGGACACCAAAAAGGACAGGAAGCCAACTGTACCGAGGATCAGATTTGCACCGCGTGCGGTATCACGCTGGTGATGGCCTATGGACATGATTACATCCCTACAGTAACGCCCCCCACTTGCACCGCTCAGGGCTATACGACCTTCAGCTGCAACCGATGCGATGAGAGCTACCGCGACGTATGGACGGATCCCGTGCCTCATACGCCCGGGGCTGACGCCACCTGTACGGAGGATCAGTTGTGTTCCGTCTGCGGAACGGTGACGACCCCAGCCCTGGGACACAGCTACGATCCTGTTGTGACGCCGCCCACCTGTACGGAGCAAGGCTATACCACCTACGTCTGTACCCGTTGCGATAACAGCTACAAGACCTTGTGGACCCAGGCCACAGGACATTCAAAGGGACCCGAAGCCAACTGCACCGACAATCAGATTTGCACCGTATGCGGCATCTTGTTGGTCAAAGCCTACGGTCACGATTATCTGCCCACTGTAACCGAGCCTACCTGCACCGCTCAGGGCTATACGACCTTCAGCTGCAGCCAATGTCATGAGAGCTATCGAGATGTATGGACGGATCCCGTGCCTCATACGCCCGGAGCTGACGCCACCTGCACGGAGGATCAGTTGTGTACCGTCTGCGGAACGGTGGTGACCCCAGCCATGGGACACAGCTACGATTCCGTTGTCACGCCGCCCACCTGTACCGAGGAAGGCTTCACGACTTATACCTGCGCAAGCTGTCAGGATAGCTTCGTGGCCGAGCACACGCCGATAACGGAACATAGCTACCATTCGGTGGTCACTCCTCCCTCATGCACGGAAGAAGGCTATACCACCCACACTTGTACGGTTTGCGGATTCATCATCAGGGATGATATTACCTCGCCTTCGGGACACGTCCCCGGGGAGGAACCAACCTGCACAGAGCACCAATATTGCATCACCTGCGGCAAGATTTTGACTCAAAAATTATGGCACGACTATGACACGACGGTCATCCCCGCCAGCTGTCTGGGCCAAGGACATACCATCTATAACTGCCGACGTTGCGGACATTCCTACGTCAGTAATTACACTCCTGTGGGTGACCATGTGGCGGGTGCGGCGCCCACCTGCACAGAGGATCAGGTTTGTACCGTCTGTAATTCTACTTTGGCAGATAAGCTGGGACACGATAACACATCCGTAGTGACAGATCCCACCTGCACCGAGGAGGGTTACACAACCCATACCTGTAACCGTTGCGGCTTCGTCTGCACTGACACCTACGTGGAGCCCTTGGGACACACCGAAGGCAATCGCGCAGATTGCCTGAACGATCAGACGTGTACGGCTTGCGGTGTCATTCTGGCAGAACGACTGGGACATGACTACAGTCTGACCGTCTTTGAGCCCTCCTGTACAGAAGAAGGCTATACCGAATACCGATGCAACAGGTGCGGCGATCAATATCAAGATGATTTTATCAAGCCTCTGGGCCATGCCAAGGGAGCGGAGCCCGATTGTGAAAACGATCAGATCTGTACCACCTGCGGTATTGTTTTGACGGAAAGATTCGGTCATGATTACGAGTCCTCCACCACTCCGCCCACCTGTACCGAGGCCGGTAGCGTCATTTGCACCTGTACCCGTTGCGGTGACTCTTACCTTGACGGCGAGCCTGCGCCTCTCGGACATTCCTCCAGCTGCTGGATCGTGGATCTGGAGCCTGCACCCGGGATTGAAGGCCAAAAGCATCTTGAGTGTACCGTTTGCGGCGAAATATTGGAATCTGCAATCATCGAGGCATTACCCTTGGAGACTGAGTCTGAGACCGATCTTGAGATCGACCTTGAAACGAACGGCCTGACCGATCCCGACATTGAGCCTGAGACCAAGCCCAATCATGAAACAGACGGTGAGATCTCCTCCGGAACTGAGTATGAAACTCAACCCGATATCTTCCCTGAAACCGAAGGCGAGTCAAAGCAACCGGTCGAGACGGAGACCGTCGGTGAGTCTCAAAACGGAGCCATTACAGAAAAAGCACCCGCCGGTGGCGGATGCTCGGGCAATATTTTCAGTAGTATTTCCCTCTTAATGCTTGCGTTCCCTGCACTTTTCATGGCACTCAAGCGCAAAAAAGAAACCGAATAATTCTTCCCTCCCCCGTGTGAAAACGCGGGGGAGGGTTTGTAAGGCATCTCTAAAAACTCATCGCACGCCGATATGACGGTGCTTTTTCCGTCATACGTCACAAAATTCTTTCGCATAGGGTCAACTATGCGAAAGAATTTTTTTAGAACTATGCGAAAGAATTTTTTTAGAACTATGCGAAAGAATTTTTTTAGTCTGACGAAAAAATTCCTCGCATCTCGCCGCACGCTGAGTATTTAGAGATGTCCTGTAATATAACTGAGAATACTTTTCTTACTTTTTCTCGCTTTGGGAGGGTGAGCACCCAAAAAGCGTCACGTAGTTACGATAAAACGTGGTATAATCCGAAAAACCGCAATGAGTGAAGACCGCCGTGGGACGCTCCCCCTCCGAAAGCATTTTCTTCGCCATCATGAGGCGCTTTTCCCGAATGTACTTCTGGGGCGTCTGGTGAAGCTCCCGCTTGAAGAGTCGGAACAGATAGCTCTCGCTCACAAAAAGCGCGGCGGCCACTTGTCCTATGTCGATGGGAGCGCAGAGATTGCGATTCACATACCGCAAGAACTCGGATATCAGGGGGGAGAGCCGCGCGCCCTCGGCGGTAGTGCCGTCCCCCGAAAAAGCCCGCAGGCTAAAAAAAAGCTCCGAAAGCAAATGGGGCAGGAGCCTTGAAAAATCCTCCGCGGTACAGTTTTGGCGGTAGAGATCGCACCGACGAAACACATCCTCGGCCAAAGAGTTGCCCGCAAGGCTTACCACCTCCAGATGCTCCGGGATCAAATCCACCCCCTCCACCCCGTGGGCCTGGGGGTCAAAGAGAATGTCGTACCGTTCGTAACGGGCCCGCCCCTCAATCCGGATGAAATGGTAGCTCATAGGGCGGATCAAGATAAGATCCCCCTTTTTCAGTTTGTATTTTCTGTCTTCGATCACGTGGCTGGCGTCCCCATCCAGAAAGTAGATCAGCTCATAGGCATTGTGGGTGTGCATGGAGTAAGCGTCGCAGGGCAGATCCTCCGAAATTTCGTGCTTGAAAAACACGCGGTCGGTGGTCTGGATATAGTCGTTAAACATTTTTCCAATCCTCCCTTTTTATCTTGACACCATTGTAGCACATATGTTCATTTTTTGCAATACTTTAATGCATTTTTAGCCATTTACTTTTCAAAAACTTTATTTTATAATTATGGTATAAAGTCCTGAAGCCGGCCGTTTTGCCAGCGGTCCAACGCCTTCGGGCTACCACCATTCATTTGAAAAGGAGTCGGAACCATGAAAAAGCTGAACGTCGCCATCATCGGTCAAGGAAGAAGCGGAAAGGACATCCACGGAAAGTATTTTCGCAGCGATGACAATACCCATTATGAGGTCAAATACGTAGTAGACGCAGACGAGTTCCGCAGAGGGGTCTCCGAGGAGATCTATCCCGGATGCAAGACCTTCCCCCGCTATGAGGAGCTGTTTGCCTTGGAGGATATCGACCTGGTGGTCAACGCCTCCTACTCCGAGATGCACTATCCCATTACCAAAGACCTTCTGCTCCACGGTAAAAACGTCCTGGTGGAGAAGCCCTTCGGCCGATCTCGCTACGAATGCGACGAGCTTTTGAAGATTGCGAAGGATAAAGGCGTAACCCTGGCGGTGTTCCAGCAGACCTTCCTCGCTCCCTTCTATGAGTTCGTCTACGACACGGTCAAGTCAGGCAAGCTGGGGGAGATCAAGCAGATCGGCATCCGCTACAACGGCTTTGCCCGCCGCTGGGACTGGCAGACCCTCCAGAAGAAATGCGCGGGAAGCACCTACAACACGGGGCCTCACCCCATTGGCATGGGTCTGGGCTTTCTGGACTTTGACCCCAACGCGCAGGTAGTATACAGTAAGCTGGACACCGCCCTCACCAGCGGAGACGCCGACGACTTCGCCAAGATCCTCATAGCCGCACCGAACAAGCCTCTGATCGACATCGAGATCTCCTCCATCGACGCCTACTCGGGCTACAACATCAAGGTCCAGGGCACCAAGGGAACCCTCAAGGCTACCCCCGCCGCCTATGAGATGACCTACATCGTGGAGGGAGAGAACACCGACCGTCCCGTTATCGAGGCGTCTTTGAAGGATGAGAACGGCAACCCCATCTACTGCTGGGAGCCCCTGGTCAAGCACGTGGAGGGAGAGCCCTTCAACGGCACCGCCTTCGATATCGGCACCGCCAAGATGTACGACCAGATCTACTACAAGATCACCGAGGGCAGACCCATGACCGTCACCCCCGAGATG
Organism: Oscillospiraceae bacterium; assembly: GCA_015063685.1. GTDB lineage: Bacteria > Bacillota > Clostridia > Oscillospirales > CAG-272 > CAMEON01. Next base: position 28,931 of record SVTR01000028.1, read on the forward strand.
GCGGCGGCAGTGATCTCGGTCATTGAGACGGTTCACGCTCAGAATCCCCTGCCCCTGAAGTATTGAGGTGAAGTCTATGAAGCAAATTGCCATACTGGGCTGTGAGAATTCCCACGCCAACGCGTTTCTGAAGTTCATCAATGAAAAAGAAGAGTTCTCTGACATACAGGTCGTGGGCGTGTACAGCGATCAACGAGAGGCGGCGGAGAAGCTGCGGGAGCAGTTTGGTGTGCCCGTTATGGAGGACTACGCTGATGCCGTAGGCAAGCTCGACGGTCTCATCATCACTGCCCGCCACGGAGATAATCATTACAAATACGCGGGGCCCTACCTCGACAGCGGCATCCCCATGTTCATTGACAAGCCCATTACGGTGAGCGAGGAGGAGGCTGTCGAATTCATGAGACAGCTCAAGAAGAAGAACACTCCCATTTCGGGCGGATCCTCTCTGAAGCAGGACGTGTATATCAAGCAGTTGAAGCAAGCCGCACAGGATGGTGTTGGTGGACATACCCTCGGCGGCTTTGTCCGCGCGCCTTACCAAAGTGTAAACCCCTATGGCGGCTTCTACTTCTATGCCCAGCATCTTGTGGAGATGGTCTGTGAGATCTTCGGCCGCTTCCCTCTTACGGTGACGGCCAAGGAGAACGGCGGTCAGCTCCACGTCCTGTTCCACTATGAGGACTATGATTGCGTGGGTATGTTCTGCGACAACAACTACTATTATTACGCCTCTCGCATGGCCGAGTCCGACGTTCAGAGCTTGATCATCCCCTCCACCGAGGATTGGTTCTACGAGGAATTCAAGGAGTTCTACGGCATTCTGTCGGGGGAGGCGCAGATGACCACCTACGAGGAATTCATCTCTCCTGTGTTCATTATGAACGCTATTCAGCGGTCTTTGGTAAACGGCACGGAAGAGCCTGTCCGTAGGATCGAGCTGTAAGGAGCACACTATGGTTAACCTAAAGCTTTCTGCTTTTGCCGATGAATACGCCGATTCCTTTGAGGAGCAGCTGATGGCTCTTGAAAGATTTGGCATCAAAAATCTTGAGGTCAGACATCTGAATGGGAAAAATATATCTGTTTTGCCCCTCGATGAGGTCAAGGATGCCAAAAGAATGCTGGATGCCTCTGGCATCCGCGTCTCTGCCATTGGTTCCCCCTTGGGGAAGATACGGCTGGACGGTGATATCAAAGCCCATATAGAAACTGCGCGGCGAATTTTTGAATCCGCCAATATATTGGGCGCCCCCTTTGTCCGTGTCTTCAGCTTTTACGCCCCCGAGGGAAAAAGCATAGCGGACATGAAGGGTGAGGTCCTTGATGCTTTGGAACGGCTTGTGATGCTTGCGCGAGCACACGGCATCACCCTTTGCCATGAAAACGAGGCGAAGATATACGGAGATATCCCAAGCCGTGAAAAAGAGCTGCTGGATCATTTTAGCGGCGAACTGAAATGCGTATTCGACATGGGAAATTTCGTTTTGGAGGGTATTGACCCTTATCCCGAGGCCTATGATCTGCTCAAAAAGGATATCGCCTATTTCCACATCAAGGACGCCCTCTTCCAAGGCGCGATCGTTCCCGCCGGCAAGGGAGAGGCTAAGATCAAGGAGATCCTTTCCGCCCACAGAGATTATGCCCAAGAGGACTTTTTCGTGTCGCTGGAGCCTCATTTGCAGACCTTTGCGGGTTTGAACGCCCTTGTGGGGCGATCATTTACCAATCCGTATCAATATGCGGATCAAAAGGCCGCGTTTGGCGACGCGGTAGAAAAATTCAAGGAGTTGATCTGAATGAAAGCATATACAAAAGACCTGTTAGCGGTTCAGATATTTGAGACCAGAGCCGAGATGGGCGCCGCCGCCGCGAGAGATATCAAGGCGTGTATTTTATCCCTTTTGGAGACCAAGGACACCATCAACATGATCTTCGCCGCCGCCCCCTCCCAAAACGAGGTGCTATGGGGGCTGGCCACCGATAAAGAGATCCCCTGGAACCGCGTCAATGCCTTCCACATGGACGAGTACATCGGGCTTTCCGCCGACGCGCCTCAGGGATTTGGCAACTTTTTGAAGGAGCATATCTTTGGACTGGCTGATTTCAAAGAGGTGTTCTACATTGACGTCACCGCCAAGGATGCCGAGGCCGAGTGCGAGCGTTACGCCTCCCTGCTTTCGCAGTATCCCACCGACATCGTGGTCATGGGCATCGGGGAGAACGGTCACATCGCCTTCAACGATCCTCCTGTGGCGGATTTTTGCGACCCCAAGGCGGTCAAGCCCGTGGCGCTGGATCCCATCTGCCGCAACCAGCAGGTCAACGATGGGTGCTTCAAAAGGCTTGAAGATGTCCCCAAGACCGCCATCACCCTGACGGTTCCCACCCTCTTTGCGGGGGATCACCTTTTCTGCATCGTCCCCGCGGGGACCAAGGCCGGCGCCGTCCGCGCCACCCTCTGCGGTGAGATCGGGGAGGCCTGCCCCGCTACCATCCTGCGCCGCCACAAGAGTGCCGTACTGTATCTGGACGGCGACAGCAGCTCCCTTGTTGGAAATTAAAATTGCTATATCTTTCGGTTCAATCATACCGAGATCCCCGTGCATTGCTTCCGTGCGTGTAACCATTACGGAAAATGCAAATATCGTTGGGGATGCTTCCGTCCAAAGCGGAACAACGTTTACGATTGTTGTTCGTTCTTTTGCAAATAGTGCTGTATATAAGGAAATTGTTTGTACCGTAGCATAAAACGGTAAAAGGTTAGTTATGAAAGTAAAAGCGAATTGGGATTATAAACCTTATAACCCTTTCCACATAGAACAGGATAGACCTGAAATTTTAGCCATACGCCCATCAAAAGAGAAAATCTCTTTTGAATGGGCTTATGCCGCATTTACGGAATGTGAAGTTTTTTATGGGGAAACGGGTAAGGATAAAACTTGCAAAATTTGTGGCAAAGACACGGCGTTTTTTGCTGTGGAAAATGATAAAGAATATGAGTTCTATATTCGTGTTGGCGGTAAAGTAAGTATTACCCGTTTGGCATGTTCGGGCGATTTTCCGGGGATTGTTATCAACTATTTACACCCCAACGATAATGCGTATTATTTTTCGGGTAGATTTCTTGCAAGCCCGTCCATTGTCCGTTTACCTTCGGGTGCGTTGCTTGTAAGTATGGACGTGTTCTCTTTGAAATATCCGCAAAATCTTTCCAAGGTATTCAAAAGCGTTGACGATGGGAAAACTTGGCAATACGTAACCGATTTATACCCTTGTTTTTGGGGTACGTTGTTTGTTCACCAAAATAAGGTGTATAGTATTGCGTGTTCCAAAGAATACGGCGATTTGCTTTTAGGGTGTTCCGAAGACGAAGGCGTTACTTGGAGCGAGCCGATTGTTTTGGGACGCGGTAGTAGTTTTGGGGATATTTGCGGATTCCACAAAGCACCCGTTCCCGTTCTTGATACGGGGGATAAATTCGCGATTGCCGTGGAATACGGCTGTTGGACAAAAACCTTTTGTCAAGTTGTGTATTCGGTAGACAAAACGGCGGATTTTTTGAACGTTGAAAATTGGCATACGACAGGTTGCGTACCCCGTACGCACGAGGCGGAACAACTTCCAAGAGAAGGGGCTTGTGCAATCGAAGGGAATCTCGTTCAAATGCCTGATGGAACAGTTAAGAATATTTTGCGTTACGGCGAAAATCAAGCAATGGTCTTGTGTATCGATGATTTTGATTCTGCGCCCGTGTTTGAAAAGATGATTGAGTTTCCGTTCGCGCATACCAAATTTCATATACAAAAGTACGACGGCGTATATTATGCTTGCGGAAATCTTGCTCCTGCAAGAAACGTACTTGCGCTGGCAAAGTCGGTTGATGGTGAGCATTGGGAAGTATATAAAGACGTATTAAACTATGCCGATATGCCACCCAAAGAAGTAGGATTTCAATATCCAAGCTTCTTTATTGAAAACGGCTACGCTTACATTTTATCTCGTACAGGATTTAATAAGGCGGACGATTTCCACAATACGAACGCGATTACGTTCCATAAAGTAAAACTTTGAGGTTGTTATGAAAATAGTTCTTAAAAATGCAGATAAAAACTTACAATATGCGCTTGACGAGCTTGCTTTGGAATTTCCCTTATCGGACGGCGAAACGATTGAATTAGAAACGAAAAATTCAAAACGTTTTCTGTGATATGCCCTATGAAAAGAATAAAATCCGATCAGATCATACTGGAAGACCGTCTGTTTGACGGGTACGTATATGTTGAAAACGGTATCATCACCGACGTGACTACCGAGGAGCGTCCTGCCGACGAGGTTTTTGATATGACGGGCTACTACGTCAGTCCCGGCTTCATCGACATTCATACCCACGGCGGCGGCGGGTACCGTTTTGAGGGCAGTACCGATGAGATTATCAACGGGTGTAACTTCCACCTGAAGCACGGCACCACCTCCATCTGCCCCACCGTATCGGCAGCGCCCTTTGCCTCCATGGCCGCCTCAGCCCAAAATGTGAAGGCCGCCATGGCTGACCCACGGGTGAAGGGCACCATCCTGGGTGTTCACATGGAGGGACCTTACCTCTCGGCAAAACAGGCGGGGGCACAATGTCCCACCCACATCACCCCGCCCGTGGAAGAAGACTACCTGCCCTTTATCAAAGAGAACGCCGACGTGATCGCCCGCTGGACCTATGCCCCCGAAAACGATACCGAGGAAAAGTTCGCCAAAACTCTCCGTGAGTACGGCATCATCGCCTCCGCAGGGCATACTGACGCCATCTATGACGACATGCAGAGGGCTTACGAGAACGGATGCTCTCTCGTGACCCATCTCTACTCCTGCACCTCCACCGTCACCCGCGACCACGGCTTCCGTCGGCTGGGGGTCATTGAGACGGCCTACCTGATGGATGATCTATTCGTGGAGATCATCTGCGACGGCAAGCACCTGCCCCCCGAGCTGATCCGACTCATCTACAGGATCAAGGGGGCCGACCGAATCGCCCTGGTCACCGACAGTCTCGCCCTGGCAGGCACCGAGCAGACCCACGGCTTCATGCAGGACACTGAATTCATCATTGAGGACGGGGTCTGCAAGCTCATGGACCGAAGTGCCTTCGCGGGAAGCATTGCCACCGCGGACCTTTTGGTGCGGGTGGCTGTGAAGGAGGCGGGTATTTCCCTGCTTGACGCTATCAAAATGATTACGCAAACCCCCGCAAGGATCATGGGGCTTCAGAATAAAGGCAGGATCGCTCAACACATGGACGCAGACCTTGCGGTTTTTGATGAAGATATTCAAATCAAAAAGATATTTGCCCAAGGACGCTTGATCGAGCCAACACATATTTTTCCACATTAAGGTGAAATATTTGAATTGACAGGTGCCGGCTGCCATATAACAGATGGCTTGTAATCGATTGAAAAATTTACAAAAATGTGCTACTGTATTGGTCACCTAAAAAAATCCTTTTGATAGGAGTCGAAGCTATGCTACTTGAAAAATTCTACGAAACCTATTTCCCGTTTTGGCGTGTGCTTGACGAGGCAGACAAGCAGCTATTATGCGAAAACACGTCAGAAAAGCACTTTGACCGCTCCCAACCCGTCCACGACAATATGGGCTGCACGGGTCTTTTCATCGTGCGCTCGGGCAGGCTTCGCCTCTATATGCTTTCCGAGGAGGGCAAGGAGATCACCCTCTACCGTCTCTCGCCCGGTGACATCTGTATGCTCTCGGCGTCCTGCGTTCTGCAAAGCGTGACCTTCGACGTGTATGTGGATGCGGAGGAGGAGAGCGACTGCTACCATATTAGTGCCGCCGCCTTCGGCGACGTCAGCAACCGCTATCTTGAGGTGAAAAATTACGCTCTGGAAACCGCCGTCAGCCGTTTTTCCGATGTCATGTGGATCCTGCAACAGATCGTCTTTATGAGCATGGACAAACGCCTCGCTATCTTTCTGTTGGAGGAAACCCAGACAAACGGCACGGACAGCGTGAATATGACCCACGAGACCATTGCGCGCCATCTCGGAACTGCACGGGAGGTCGTGACGAGAATGCTCAAGCACCTCGCCGACGACGGCGTGATTGAGGTCACGAGGAAAGGCATCGTCATCACAGATAAAAAGAAGATGCGGAATATTGCTTATTGATATGTTGGAAAATATTGAAATTAGGGCATCTCTAAATACTCAGTGTGCGGCGAGATGCGAGGGATTTTTTCGTCAGACTAAACAAAAATCTGCGCGCATAGTCGCCCCTATGCGAAAGAATTTTGTGACGTATGACGGAAAAAGCACCGTCATATCGGCGTGCGATGAGTTTTTAGAGATGCCCATTAATAAATAAGAGGCCATCTCTAAAATTTATACGATAATATACCCAAAAATAGATTGACACAAACGGCAAAATATGATATAATCATGATGACGAATAATTATAAGTGGAACCAGCTGACTGCAGAGAACGTTGGTTCCACTATGCTTTCCAGAGGAAAATTTTATGGTTAGGAAAAAGAAATTTACACTCTCGACCACGCAGATTATATTGCTCAGCTTCCTCGTGACCATTCTCATAGGAAGCGGACTTTTAGCGTTACCAATCAGCTCCGCAAGTGGTGAGGCTGTGCCGTATCTTGACGCGCTCTTCACGGCAACGACATCCACCTGCGTGACAGGACTTGTCACGCTTCCCACGGTATCTACGTGGAGCGTATTCGGGCAGATTGTTATATTGCTTCTGATACAGATCGGCGGTCTTGGTATCATTACGATTATGTCGGGGCTGATGCTTCTTCTCAATAGAAAAATGGGTATCGGCGACCGATTGCTCATTCAGGACGCATTTAATCTGAACACGATGTCGGGACTTGCCAAATTTGTTAGGAACGTACTGTTTGGCACGCTGATCATCGAAGGAGTAGGGGCTATTCTGTATATGCTCGTGTTCATCCCCGAATTTGGCGCAAGGGGCATTTGGATATCAATATTTAATTCGGTTTCTGCCTTTTGCAACGCCGGTATTGATATTATTGCGGAAAACAGCCTTTGCAACTATGCCACCAATCCCTTGATCAACATCATCACCTCGGCGCTCATCATCCTTGGCGGTCTCGGATATATCGTGTGGTGGGATGTTCTCCGTGTGGTTAAAAGCCGTTCACCGAAAAACAGAAAAATATTCAGGCACTTGACCTTGCACTCAAAGATCGCTATTACCGTTACCGCAGGACTCGTTCTTGTAGGCGCAATTCTTATATTTATTTTTGAATACGCAAACCCATTGACCATCGGAGAGATGTCCCTATTCGATAAAATTCAGGTGTCCTTCTTCCAATCGGTCACCACGAGAACCGCAGGCTTTGCCTCTGTTCCTCAAGAGAATCTGACAAACGCCTCTGCCGCCGTATCGATTATCTTGATGCTGATCGGCGGTTCCCCCGTGGGAACGGCAGGCGGTATGAAAACAGTAACCATCGCCGTCCTTATTTGTTCGGCATTTGCTACCATCCGTAACAAGAATAGCGCAGCTCTGTTCGGTCGCCGCATTTCCGAGGGATCGGTGAAGAAGGCGGTGGCCGTGGCAGTGGCATTCTTTACAATATGCTCCGCATCAACAATACTCTTGATGGCAACAAACAATGCGTCTGCCATTGATGTGGTGTATGAAACGGTTAGCGCGACTGCGACCGTCGGACTTTCAAGGAATCTGACGGCGACGCTTAACACATTTGGAAAAATAATTATTATAGTAACGATGTATTTCGGCAGAGTCGGTCCCATCTCGCTTGCGGTGGCTCTTGGCAGTAAAAACGAAAGTCAGAACGTGATTTCCGAGCCGACGGAAGATATCAGCATAGGATAAAGGAGAAGATTATGAAAACAAATAAAACATACGCAGTCTTTGGACTTGGAAGATATGGCATAGCCGTGGCAAGAGAGCTTGTAGAAAATGGTAGAGAGGTTATCGCCGTCGATAACGAAGAAAAAATCGTCAACGATGCAGCGGCTTATCTACCCGTGTGTAAGTGTGCTGATGTGACTGATGCGGAGGTCATCTCTCGCCTTGGTATCGGCAATATTGACACCGTTATCGTTTGTATGGCGAGCAACCTTGAGGCAAGCGTAATGGCAATCACACTTTGCAAGGAGGCCGGCGTTAAGACCGTTATCGCAAAATGCGCCAACGAGATGCAACAAAAAATATTGCTTCGCGTAGGCGCGGATCAAGTGGTCTTTCCCGAAAACGAATCCGGTATCCGCCTTGCCAAGAATCTGCTCAGCTCCGGCTTTATTGATATGATATCTTTGTCAAAGGATGTGTCGATGGTTGAGATTGACGTGAAGGACGAGTGGTGCGGTAAAAACTTGATTGAATTAAATCTCCGCAAAAAATACGGCTTCAATATCGTTGCCATCAAAAAAGGCGAAAATGTCAACGTGAATATCAATCCCGAGCAACTACTTGATGCGGAAAGTTCGCTGATCGTTATTGCAAATACTTCAAAATTAGGGAAATTAAGCTAAACTGTCAAATGGCAATTTTCCTACAGAATTATATAAGAAGCAGATCGCCACGACTCAAAACGAGTCGTGGCGATCTGCCTTTGTACGGTTCTTACCGCAGCTCTGCAAGAATGGATGCCTTGGGTCTTGCCCCGACGATCCTTGCCGTTTCCTTCCCTTCCCTGAAAATGATCAGCGTGGGAATACTCATCACGCCATATTCCATGGCAAGGGCATTTTCATCATCCACGTTCACCTTGCCGACGGTGACGTCAGGACGCTCCTCTGCGATCTCGTCCACAATGGGAGAAACCATACGGCAAGGACCGCACCAATCGGCGTAGAAATCCACGAGAGCCGTGCCGTTTGCGATTGCGTTATGAAAATTATTTTGGTTGAGTTTTTGTACTGACATAAGATATACCTCCATGTTCTTATACGAATTTACATAAAAAAATATTGAACTCAAGACATGTAGGGGCGAACTGTGTTCGCCCGCGGGCGTTCAAAGAACGCCCCTACGGGTTTATAGACATTTTAGGTCTTTATCGTTATTTGGTATTAGGTACATTCGGTGCAGACATATTCGGGCACCGTTCTTTCATTGATGACTGACTCGTAGAGCCGCCATCCGCCTGCGAGATTGTAGCATTCAAAGCCAAACCCTGCAAGAATGCGGCAAGCGATATAGGAGCGAAGACCGCTGTGGCAATGCACGTACACAGGCTTTTCCTTGGGAATCTCGTCGATACGCTCACGCAACGAGTCCAGCGGAATGTGCATAAAACCGTCGATTTTACCGCGAGCCACCTCGGTGTTGGTGCGGGTATCCAGCAGGGTCACGCTTCCGTCACGTGGGAGCTTTTCCACGTCGTGCCAGAAGAACTGCCCGATCTTGCCCGTGATGACGTTTTCGGCAACAAATCCTACCATATTCACGGGATCCTTGGCAGAGCCGAAGGGCGGCGCGTAGCAAAGCTCCAGTTCCGCAAGGTCGGTCACCTTCGCACCGAGGCGCATGGCGGTAGCGATCACGTCCATACGCTTATCCACGCCGTCAAAGCCCACAATCTGTGCGCCGAGGATCTTGTGCGTTGCCTTATCCCACAGCACCTTGACCGACATCATGGACGCCCCGGGATAGTAGGATGCGTGGGATGCGGAATAGGTGTAGGTCTTGTCATAGTCGAGCCCTGCCGCAGCCGCGCTCTTTTCGTTCAGCCCCGTGGTGGCAACCGTCATGTCAAAGAGCTTCAGCACCGACGAGCCCTGCGTGCCCTTATATTCCGAGGGGATACCGCAGATATTGTCCGCCGCGATGCGCCCCTGCTTGTTGGCAGGGCCCGCAAGTGGAATGAAGGACGGCTCACCCGTGACAAAATTCTTGACCGCCACAGCGTCGCCCACGGCGTACACATCGGGAGCACTCGCCTGCATCCTCTCGTTCACGAGGATACTGCCGCGTTCGTTTGTTTCAATCCCGGCTGACTTGATAAAAGCAGTATCAGGGCGCACGCCTACCGACAGAAGAACCATATCCGTGTCAATGATGCCTCTGTTCAACTCCACGGTCAAGCCGTTGTCACTATCTTTAAGAGTCACCACACCGTTACCAAGGGCGAGTTTAATACCCTTCGACTTGATGTATCTGTGCACGTCCGCCGCCATATCGAAATCAAGGGGGGCGATGAGATGGTCGGACAGTTCTACGATAGTCACGTCAAGTCCTGCGTTGGCAAGATTTTCAGCCATCTCCACGCCGATATATCCGCCGCCGACAACCACCGCCGATTTAGGATGGTTTTCCTCGATATACTGCTTGATCTTCAATGTATCGGGAATGTTTCGCAGGGTAAATACCTTGTCGCTGTCGATTCCATCGATCCTCGGACGAATGGGAGAGGCTCCCGGAGAAAGGACCAGGCTGTCGTATCGCTCGGTGTATTCCTCACCCGTTTTCAGATTTTTGACCGTAACGGTCTTGTTTTCCGTGTCAATGGCGACCGCCTCACTGAATATGCGAACGTCGATATTGAAACGAGCCTTGAAGCTCTCGGGTGTTTGCAGAGTAAGATTTGATTTTTCTGTGATTTCACCACCGATATAATAAGGAAGTCCACAGTTTGCGAAGGAGATGAACTCTCCACGCTCCAAAATAATGATCTCGGCTTTCTCGTCAAGCCGTCTGAGTCTGGCCGCGCAGGACGCGCCGCCTGCCACGCCTCCGATAATCAAGGTCTTCATAAGCTTACCTCCGTTTTTCTTTTGTGGGTATATTCTACCATACTTTTTCGGTCTTCGCTGTGACTTTTGTCACTCAAGCATAGTATACCACATTTTGCGCCGCATGGCAACACAAATATTTGTGTGACAAAAGTCACGGAAGAAGCACCTCCTTTGTGTTACAATAAAGCCGCAATCAAAACACAAGGAGGATACAAAATGAGTATTTTTAATATTTTTTCCCGCAAGGACATAAATGAGGGAGTCCGAAGCTTCCGTGAAAGCAAGAACGCAATTCTTCTCGACGTCAGAACGAGAGAGGAATACGCAAGCGGACATATTGAGGGAAGCCGAAATCTTCCGCTGGACGAGATCGACAGAGTGGATTCGGTTATAAAGGATAAAAATGCACCTCTGTACGTCCATTGCCTCAGCGGAGGACGAAGCGCACGCGCGGCGGCTTATCTGAAAGGCAAGGGATATCGGGAGGTTCATGACATCGGAGGTATTGGGGCGTACAGAGGTAAGATCGTTGTTTGATATACAAAGAGGGCTGACGAAAATGACTCGTCAGCCCTCAAAATTTGCGTCAGAGGAAGTAAAGAAAATCTGGATCGGTTGAAAAGTTCATAGAAATATGATATAATAAACTCACCGAATAAGAATTTGTAAGTTAGATAAATGGAGGCTCTTGTGAGGAAAACAAAAGAATGGCTTTCACTATTTCTGGCAATGCTGAAAATCGGTGTATTCACCTTTGGCGGCGGATATGCCATGATCGCTCTGCTCGAAAATGAGTTCGTAGCAAAAAAGAAATGGCTTGAAAAAGACGAATTTTTGGACGTTGCGGCGATTGCCGAATCCACGCCCGGTCCTATTGCTATCAATGCCGCAACTTACATAGGATACAAAAACGCCGGAATTATCGGCTCAATCATTGCTACACTTGGGATTTGTATTCCGTCGTTTGTTATCATCTACACAATATCACTGTTCTTTGATGCGTTTCTTTCTTTGACTTTGGTTGCCTACGCCTTCAAGGGTATTCAGATATGCGTGGTGTATCTGATCCTTACGGCAGGGCTGAAAATGCTGAAGCAGATGAAGAAAACCGCATTTAACATGATCATTATTTTGGTAACACTTGTTTGTATGGTCGTGTTTTCATTGTTCGCGGTGAAGTTTTCAACGATATTTTACATACTGATCAGCGGAATCTGCGGTGTAGTGGTATATCTTCTCGGCAAAATAAGGAAGGAGAAAAAGCATGATCTATCTTGAATTGTTCTTAACCTTCCTTCAGATAGGTGCATTCTCCTTTGGCGGCGGTTACGGAATGATCTCATTGATCAGAGAAAAGGTCTTGATATACGGTTGGCTTACCGAGGAAGAAATGCTCAATATGATTGCCGTAGCTGAATCCACTCCCGGACCGATAGCGGTTAATATGGCAACCTTCGTTGGCTCGGCACAAGGCGGTTTTCTCGGAGCGCTTCTTGCTACGCTTGGTGTGGTATTACCGTCGTTTTTTATCATTCTCATAATCGCAGCTCTGGTACGAAACTTGATGAAATATGCAGGAGTAAAGGCTTTCCTCGGCGGCATCCGTCCGTGCATTGTTGGCTTGATACTCGCAACAGCAATCACGATGTTTCTGAGTGCGGCAATCGGCTTTAGTGGCATAGGCGATACGCTTGCGATAGACTTCAATGGCATTATCATATTTGCCATATTGATAGCAATCAGTGTCGTAGCAAAGCTTGCGCTAAAGAAAAAGCCGTCTCCGATACTGATGATAGTCATATCGGCAGGTCTTGGTATGCTGATGTATTCATTTTAGAGGCTTTGATAGGTAAATTCCAATTAGCAAGGGGTAACATATATGAATGAAGAATGCTTGATTTGCAAAGCTCCGCTTGAATACCTTGATGCTGACGAGGAAATGGAATGTGTGCTTTGCCACAAAAAACAATACAGCAAAACAAGATGTGTATCTTGCCATCATCGAAGCGATCAAATTCACGAGCGAAAAATTACATATCGATATGAAGCTGGACTCTGTGATTTGCACTCGCTCACACTTGAACAATCAGTGCAGACAGGAAAAATGTCCTTTCCACAAAAACTATACAGAGTATTAAATTTCAATTTTGCGATGTGACGTAGAGTAATTCAGCAGTTTAACGAATAGCTGTCTTTTAACGATAGGAAGGCACTACACCTTGATGGGAAGTAGTGCTTTTCTGCATTTTGGGGTATTAAAGGCACAAAATATAGGCACCGCAAATACCGAATTGCACCACGAAAGCCAAAAAGCCCTTGATTTACAAGGACTTTCGGCTGATTTTTAACGATAAACCATTTCACCTAACGGTGAAATAAAAAACAGTAGGTCGATACGATTGTATCAATCTACTGTTCCTTATTGGTGTTGTACCGCCAATTTAGATGCCACCCCTAAAAAGTCAATAAAATCAAGGCTTTTTGCTTTTTCTATCTCCCCCGCTAAAGCCAAAAGGACACCATATGGTGTCCTTTGTGTTGTGCTTTCTAAATAGATGCTGGATTTTTTTTTGGTAAACTGATCAATTATATAATTGCAATTTATTATTTTTTCCGCTATTTGACCTCTTGAAAAATAATAATGGTTTGCCGCTTCGTATCCAATTGCTGCGTTTTTGTTCATCAGATCTAACATTTTTTCGGAAATAAGCAATTCTTCCTTTGCGGCAGAGACGGCATCTGAATAGCGGCCACTGTCCCTTGCACGAATAAATCTGATTTGATTCAGGGACGATCTAAAAAGGCAATAGGTCGCTCTTGCCATGATTGCAGTTTCGCTTTCATCTTCTTCATCCAGCATATCCAAGCCGATCTCCCATTTTTTACATAGCTTTGAAAATTGCTCCTCAAAGGTGCTGAGCGGATATATCGACCTCCAGCCTTTAAGATCATCATAGGCAAAGCAGGTCATAGATGTTTTGTATCCCGTCGGCTTTTCAAACAGAAGATTAGAGGGACCCGCATTTTGCGGCCCGAAATAGAGAACATTGATATGGAACGGAAACTCTCTGAATGCCTCGACGAATTGCTTTTCCGCTTCATACAGTGTGGGACTTTGAGTTTGACCCGTACATTTTTCGTAGAAATACCTTGCCGCCGCCACAATATTGTGACATGGATATCCACCAAGCGTCCAACTCAACAGCAGGTGTTTGACATCCTCTTTTTGAAGGCTTCTCATATGCTCTTCGACAGACGGTGAAATCGGTATTGCGGGAACGGTGGATGCCTCCCACGTGGTGTTTATCTGCACCTTTGCTCCAACCTCTAATCCACGAGCCCTTGCTATCTTCCATTCACGGCGCGCAAGCTCTCCCGGACCGACAATGCTCATAGAATAGTCAAGGACATTACCCTTGACTCCGCCTATCTCAAACGGAATATCCAATTCGCTCTGCGATAAGAGTATAACATCTTTGGGAAGCTGTCTAATGATATCCTCATTAAACTCATCCCATCTCCAGCTCCACGCAAACACCTTGATGTTCCGATCTACACGCTGTGCGCCCTCCGAAAAGCAGCTTATTGTTTCGGAGATCACATCCGCAACGCTTCTACTCTTACATTTGGAACAGTTGCAAGGTTTATTCGGAAAGCCGGAATGAGAGTAGCAGTTCGTCAGATTTTCCGATCTGGTTATGGTGAAAAAGCCACCTATCAATGGCACGGTACGGCATATCGATTCAACGGAATCCCTAAGATAATCCCGCACCTGCGGCTTGGATGTGCAGAGGCACCCTTCATCATTCTCCACATGTCCAAGCAACTCAGGGTACTTTTTAAAAAAAGTAAGCGGCATTGAGCGCGGCTCGTTGAGATAAAGATAAAGCTTGATACCGTAGCGAGCAAGGCGCTCGGTCATTGCCCTCATTTTTTTTATGCGCTGTTCATATCCCGCTGAAACGGCAGGATCAAACGGAAAGGGGGTAAGCTGCGAGAGCACGCCCTGTGTCCAGATACCATTTATGCCAAGCGCCTGATACGCCTTTAGCTGCTCATCGGGCAAAAATTCTTCGCTATCGACGTCGAATGCGTGCTGATATAATCCGGAGAACGCATAGATCATTCGTGTGGAAAAGCGTTCCTTGCCGGTAAATTGCAGTTTTGGAACATCATATTCAAATGCAAACGGTTGCTTGCCGGAAAAATCGAGCGATTGCATCAGCTTTTGAATTTGGCGAGTCCTTATTCTTTCTTCTTCAGTAAGCTCACGCCACGAAATTCTTTCACAGTATGGCTTATCCGATAGCTTGACATCGAGAAAATCATCCTCACGCATAATACGCGCAAGCGTCTGTTCATCCATATCCAGCAGCTCTAATAACTGCTCGTACGGCAAAATGTGCCACATTCTGCGAATGATCGTAATATAACCGCGTCGGAGCCACAAATCACTGGGATTGTAGTCCGGCAATCCCATCTCATCGGCGGCGCGTCTTACCGTGTTAACGTCCGTCCTCAAAAGGTTTGCTATTCTTTCTATCGGTACGTATTCGTACGCACGAAAAATAAATGCTTGGTGCTTTGTCGGAAAATGCAACAAATCCAGCGCATTATTTCCTACCGGCGGCAATGAATAAATCATAATATTCCTCTATTTTTACAAAGTCAATGCTTGGTTATGGGTTTATCACAATACAAACAAAAAAACAAAAACGAATTAGATAATATGGCTTCAGGTCTATCATTTTCTCGCTCCTTTCGGGTGGTAACACACATTATACCGAAAGACTCGGGAAAGTCCAGAGGTTTTGGGAAACTTTGATAAAATAATTATACCATAATTTTTAGAGTTTGTAAAGAGTGGTGTTGCGGGCAAAGCCGCAGTGATGTTATGCTTCGCATAGTCATGTAGCTCCCGTTGGTCGCAGTGATGTGATGTGTTCCTTATACACGCCCGAAGGGCACATCACAAGGCGAAGCCGTCATCACGCACGAAGTGCGCATCACGTTCCGTGCAAGCGGAACACATCGTTCCAAAAACGAAATCAGTCCATAGGACTGCTTTCGTTTTTGTGTTATCTTGACAAAATAGATGCCTTGTTTCATTCTATCAAATATTTTTTGAAGATGATTCCAATTCGCACTCGTCAATGTATATAATGGTATGATGATCAAAATTTAAAATATTAGCCGTATACTTTTACTAAATCTATTATGAATTTGCAGTATTCCATAAGCGCATCCGGATGACTTTCGATATCGCAGTGATTCATTCCTTCTTCTATTCGAAGTTTATAGTCAAACTCCTCTTTTTTTAGTCTCTCAATTAGTGGCGGCATATGATTTTGGGTAAAGTAAGCATCGTTTTCGCCGTAAACGAAATAATACGGAATTTTCGGCATAAGCTTATAAAAATCTACCGGAGAATATCTTTTCATAACAAATAAAAGATCCTCATCCTCTTCAATATGAGCCGAAAGTATCGCGCGTCTGAAATCCGGTTTGTCGAAAAAGATTTTTTTCATATCCGTAACAGCACAGTTTACAGCGCAACCTACAGCATGTCTTTTTCCGTAAACAAGATAATTAAGCGCGGTAAGTCCGCCCATGCTTCCTCCGCTCACTATAAACGGAATACTTTCATCAGCTCCGAGTCTTTCGTAAACCGCATCGATAACCTGCTCGATAAATTCGCAGGAGCTTTTACTCATCCAAGCCCAGACACTGTAGTAAGGAAACACCCAAGCAATTCCCGCTTCTCCTAAAACTTTTGCGATTTCAGGACTCCTTTTATACATAGTCGCATCGGTATATCCGTGAAAGCAAACGCATATAGCGCGTAGAGGAGATACGAGAGTATCTTCGTTCAAAAAAGCAAAATCGTATAGATTATTTTTGTTTATATATTTCATAAAGCTTGCTCCATAATGATTTTAGTGTTTTGAAAAAGATAGTGCATCCTTGCGGGTGATAATTCAGCCACAGTATCACTTCGCTTTCAATGATATTATACCATAATTTAGAGCGTTTGTAAAGAGTGATGTTTGCCCTTGCGGGCAAGTGATGATGTGCATACGCACAGTGATGTATTGCGCCGATGGCGCAAAGTGATGTGATGTGTTCCTTATACACGCCCGAAGGGCACATCACAAGGCGAAGCCGTCATCACGCACGACGTGCGCATCACGTTCCGCATGCGGAACACATCGTTCCAAAAACGAAAAAGCAGTCCGATGGACTGCTTTCGTTTTTGAAATTAACCTCATTATTTAATACAACGAGAGGTCGAAACCTCAAATGGTGCATTTTTGAACCCCATTTTGTGCTATTTAATGAGCCTTTTCTTATGTTTGTGAAAGGGCTATAAAAAAGATGTTTTCGCGCTTTTGTGTTAGAGATTTGAACTCTTGCATTGGTTCTATGCTTGATTTTTGAAAGATACATAAGAAAGAATTTTTGATGTGATTCAACCGAAAAAGAGATGGTTTATATGTCCTTATATATGGTTATGTGGCCTTTCCTGTCAATAATTAAATCTGCTGCTGCTCCACCTTAGCCCAGTCATCGAGAAAGCGCTGGATACCACTAACGGTAAGAGGATGCTGGATCATGCTCTCAATGATTTTGTAGGGAACTGTAGCGATATCGCTACCTACTCGAGCTACCTCGATGACGTGATTAGAGGAACGAATAGAAGCAGAAATGATTTCGGTCTTGATAGCATAGTTGCGAAAAATTTTCACAATATCCTCCACCAAGTCGATACCTTCAAAGCCAATATCATCTAAACGGCCAACAAAAGGACTTACATAAGTGGCTCCTGCCTTAGCCGCTAGGAGTGCTTGAGCCGTCGAAAAGATCAAAGTAACATTAGTTTTGATTCCCATAGCCGCAAGCTGCTTGGTAGCTTTTAATCCCTCAGCACACATGGGAATTTTGATGACGAGGTTCTTGTTGTTGATGGTACGATACAACTCTAAGGCCTCTGTCACCATCTTGTCTGCCTCTACAGAAATGACTTCCGCACTAATGGGACCATCCACGATCTCGGCAATTTCCTTGACTACCTCGACGAAATCACGACCTTCTTTTGCAATAAGCGAGGGATTGGTAGTCACTCCACATATGACTCCTAAGTCATTGGCTCGACGGATGTCTTCCACATTGGCAGTATCGATAAACAATTTCATACAAATAATCCTTTCTAAAAATGAAAATTGAAACA
>SVTR01000029.1 GCA_015063685.1 Oscillospiraceae bacterium
AGCGGCGTGCGTCACGAGGGAGTTGGAGTCCAGAGGAGAACCGTAGGTTCTGTCTTTGGCGGCGCTCTTTTGGAACTTTTCTCTCGCCGCGGAGAGAAAAGTGGAAAGGATGCTAAACAACAATTTACCTGCCTAACTGCCCACCACGGTATGAGTTTCACACGGGATGCATTCCCCCGAGCCGGAGTCCACCTCAGGTGACTTACTTTATCAACCTCTGCAAGACCGCTACCAGCTCTTCCGCCGTCTCTGTCTTGCCCTTTTGCAGATCCTCTGTCACGCAGGTGCGGATATGGGTGCTCAGCAATTCCTTGTTGAAGGCGTTCAGGGCGGCGGTAATGGCGGCTACCTGGGTGATGATGTCGATACAGTAGGCGTCACGCTCCACCATCCCCTTGACGCCGCGCACCTGTCCCTCAATTCGATTCAGGCGGTTGATAAGAGCCTTGTGTTCCTCTTCATCTCTTATCTTGGTGCGGCAACAGGGACAGGTCTCTTCGTTGATTTCAATTTTATCTTCCATGGTGTAAGGTCCCTTTCATCATTTGGTTTCTTCTATTATATACCCCCACGGGGTATTTGTCAAGAGGAAATGACACCCTTGGAAAAGGAATTTCGGAAGTGTTTCTCTGTTTCAACCAAAAAGGAAGGCGTTTTGTTAGTCAAAGCGCCAAAAAGCAAAAAAATAATTGACACTCTTGAGAAAATTTGTTATAATGACGGTAAGCATATTCCCTCCGTTTTCGAGGGAGCTTTGCGCTGAATAAATCTCTCAGATAGGAGAAAAAACATGAAAAGAATCATCGCACTTGTAGCCCTTGTGGCTATGATCGCCAGCCTGTTCGTAGTTCCTACCTCTGCCGCGGTGGAGGGTATGATCAACGAAGGCGGCCACTGGGTCGTCAACTCCCCCAAGCACGCCGAAATCGTTGCCGGTGAAGCCGGTGAAGTGACTACTGCTTGGGAGGTTCCGTGGCTGAAGATCTCCCCCACCCTGGACGGTAAGATCGGTAAGGGCGAGTACCTGCCCTTTGAGATGTACGAGGACTACTTGGCTTACATGGCCATCGCTACCGGTAACACCGAGGCGGACTTTGAAGAGTTCTACGAGTTGACCCGCTACGGCTTCTTTGATGCTTACTGGGGCTGGGACGGCGTGTATATGTACCTCGCCTTTGAGGTAGATACCGTCAACGGTCACACCTGTACTCCTGAGGTGGAGGGTAGCACTGCTTACCTGTACGCATATAACATGCTCCAGGTCGGTATCGCTCCCACCGACAGCACCGGCCGCGGCTACGGCAACAAGTACGTGGAGCTTGGCTACGGTGTTCACAGTGAGACCGGCGAATCCCTGGCACACGCCTGGATGGGTCCCTACAAGCCTGTGAGCAATGAGGATTTCGTTGGTTCCTATGACAAGGATAACCAGAAGGTGGTTTACGAGGTTCGTATCCACCTGCAGACTGCTCTTGGTCTGACTGATACCGTCGTTGAGAACGGTGACCAGATCAACTATGCTTGGCTTCTGTCCGTCAACGGCGAGGAGACCTCTGTTGATAACTACTGGCAGGTAGGCTTCTGCCATGGTATCGGCGGCCAATATTCCAACAAGATGACGCAGTATTTCGCTTGTGTCACCTTTGACGGCAAGCCCGATGATGTGGAGATCAAGCCCGAGGAAATTCCCGGTGTCAGCGAAGAGGATCTGACTTACGGCCTGGCTGAGTACGTCAACATGGGTGAGGAAAAGGTCGTTAACGGCTTCATCACCGAGGACTGCTACATTGAGCTTACCACCGAAGGGGATGAGACCTTCGCCCGTATCTTTGCCGCCGGTGATAACCCCTACCTGTGGAGCAAGGAGTACCCCCGCGCTCTGCGCGCTGACCTTGGCTCTTACGCTGTGGTCAAGTATCGCACCTCTTCTGCCAAGGCCGGTGAGTTGGGCCACATCTACCGCTCCGCTCGCGTGCCTGAGTATGATTTTGACTGGGTTTACACCGAGGATTTGGAGACTGACGGTCATTGGCGCTATGTGATCTTCGACATGGGTTTGGAAGAGAACTGGAGAGACTGGATCGCCAACATCGGCTTCGTTCCCTTCTATGAAGAGACCGACTGCGCAGGCGAATACATTGATATCGCTTGGGTCAAGTACTACGAGCAGGAGCCCTACGATCTCTATGAGTCTGAGGAAGAGATTGATACCGAGCCTGTGGTTGAGCCTGAAACCGACGCCGAGGTCGGCACGGATGAGGCTACCGTTGACACCTCTGTTGAGGAGGGTGTGACCGCCGCTCCCGTCGAGGATGGTACCGATGCCCCTGCCGAGGACGGCACCAAGGCTCCCGCTGAGGACGACACCAAGGCTCCTGCCGAGGAGAGCACCAAGGCTCCCGCCACGGCTGAGACCAAGGCTCCCGCATCTGCCGAGACCAAGGCGGAGGCCAAGACTGAGGCTGCCGGTACCACCGTCGAGGGTGACGGCACCACCGCCGGTACCGATGCTACAACCGAGGGTGGTTGCGCATCTGTGATGGCGTCTGTTGGAGTCCTTCTGTCTGCCGCCGCTGCTGCCGTTGTGCTCAAGAAAAAGGATTGATCCCGACAGGTAATATACCCGACAACTGAAAAGTGGGGCTGTCTCAACGAGACAGCCCCACTTTTTTTGTTGTTCAGTTTTCTGCCTTGGGGGATGACGCTTTTCCGCAGAGCGCGTCCATGCGATCCTCCAGGCGCTTGATCTCCTGTGCTACGGGGTCGGGGATATGCACTTGGTCCAGGTCGTCCACCTTGCGTCCGTGACGGCGCACCACCTTGGCAGGGATGCCAACGGCGGTGGAATTCTCGGGCACCTCCTCCAGCACCACCGCGTTGGCGGCGATCTTGGAGTTGTCCGCAATGACGAAGGGACCCAGCACCTTGGCGCCCGCGCCTACTAGCACGTTGTTGCCCAGGGTGGGGTGACGCTTGCCCACGTCCTTGCCCGTACCGCCTAAAGTGACGCCCTGGTAAAGCGTGCAGTTGTCACCGATCTCAGTGGTCTCGCCAATGACCACCCCCATACCGTGGTCGATAAATAAGCCCTTGCCGATGGTGGCACCGGGGTGGATCTCAATGCCCGTCTTGTGCCGTGCCCATTGGCTGATGGCGCGGGCGGCAAAGTAGTGCTTGGACAGATACAGCTTGTGTGCCACGCGGTAGGCCAGGATGGCGTGAACGCCCGAATAGAGCAGAAGGATCTCAAGATCACTTCTGGCGGCGGGGTCGCGCTGACGCACGGCGGCAATATCGGTGGCGATCTCCTCGCGGATGGATCTGACGGTACCTACGGTCTTTTGGCCGATGCCCTTGACGGCAGAAGCGCCGCCTTTGACCAGGGCAGGGAGATCAAAATTGATGATATATTGCTTCATAGTGATACCTCGTGAGGGGCGGTGAGCCCGTACAGATGGTGGGGATTTATCGCTTGATCTGCTTGGAGACCAAACGGATGATGCGCTCAATGGCAGGGGAGAAGATTATGTTGACGGCAAACTCAAACACAAAGTTCAGACCCGCGCAACCGATGAAAATGAAGTAAAGTCCGGTTTGCCCCAGGCTGTTTTGGGCGATAAAGCCTTCGATGGTGCCGAGGATGGTGAGGCACCCCAGACAGAATACGGCGGTATTTACAATGGGAACGATGCCCGCGGCCAGGAAGACGGCCAAAAGGTTCTTTTTATCCTTCAAGAGCTTGTAAACTAAGCCCCCCAAAAAGCCTGCCAGCGTGGATTTGACGATGCAAATGCCTGCGGTGACGATGGGATTGTTGTCAAACAGGAAGGCGGTGAAGGGGTCCATGTGCATAACGCCGCCCGTGATATAGACCACAAGGCCGAAGATAAAGCCCAAAAATGCGCCTGCGACAGGGCCTAAAAGCATAGCGCCCAGGGCGATGGGAATCAGCACTAAAGAAATATTCGTGGCACCGGGGATGGGGAGGCGAATGGCTACTCCTGTGAACTGAAGCACCAGAATGATAGCGGTCAGCAGGGCCAGCTGTACCATTTTCAGCACGGCCTGCTTGCGTTTTGCGATGGTGTTCATGCGGCCACCTCCTTTGGGGAAGTACGGGTGGGTACGGCCGACTTGCGTGCCGTCCTGAGGGTTACGTTTTTCATTTTGTTTCTCCTTCGGGGACTTTCACCCCGTGCTACCATCCGACAAGGCGGTATAGTGCGTATAAAATTTATTGATAACCGCCAAATCCTTTCGGCTTGGGCAGAATTATCCTTTTTTGCTTTTGACGATGACCGTGGCGGTATACATATGGTAGAGCCCCCACAGGGTCAGATGCTCCGAGTGCTTCATTTCGTGACGGCATTCGGTGGTGATCAAAGGTGCGAGACCGCCCGTGACTACAACCGGGGTATCATCGGGCAGATGGTACTCGGCAAGGATGCGGTCGAGCATCCCGTCAATCATGCAGGCGTGCCCCGTGACCAGTCCCGCGCGCAGGGCGTCGGGGGTGTTCTTGCCCAAGGCGGCGGCAGGTGCGCTCAACTCGGTGTAGGGGATCAGGGCGGCGGAGGCCCTGAGTCCTTCCAGGGAGGCGGCAGGACCGGGGGCGATCGCCACGCCGATCAAGGCCTTTTGCTCGCTGACTGCGCTGATGACCGTAGCCGTACCGATGTCCACGACGGCCACGGGCGCGCCGTAAAGCTTGACGGCGGCGGCGGCGTTGGTCACGATATCCGCGCCCAACTGGGCGGGATCGTCCACCTTCAGGCTGATGCCGGTTTTCACACCGTTGCCCACCACGTAGACGGGCATTTCCTGCCACGAGAGGGCTTTTTCAACGGTGTGGATCAGTTTGGGCACCACCGAGGAGATAATGGCGGCGGCGATCTCTTGGGGATCAACCCCATGAGCCGATAGCAGCCCTCGGATGATGACAGCATATTCGTCGGCACTCCGCTTGGTGTCAGCCGACAGCTTGGCGGTGGCGGCAAGGGACTCGCCTCGGAATAAGCCCAGACAAATGCTGGAGTTGCCGATGTCGATGGTCAGTAGCATGGAGGGCTCCTTTCACAAATGATTGGCGGTTGTTAATGGGCAAGAGATACAGGATACGGGATACGTTCTGTTACACACCTTACTTTCGATAATACACGTAATGCACCGTAATGGTTCTTACGGCGCCGCCGTGCTCCTTATCGGGGGCGGTGATGACCACGCCGTCGCCCGACATGAGAATCCAGGCTTGGAGCTGGTCGATATCGCACTTCAGAATGGTCTCGGAGGGGGTGGAGACGATGAGCTCATCGGTCTCTCTTTTGATGTTGAGAGAGCCGCTTCTGCCGATGACGTCCTCGTTGTCTCCGTGCTTTTCGGTGATGTATTTGATGGGATATCCCACGATCTTCTCGGCCATGTCGTGGCGGTAGCGGCTGGATTCGGGGTTTTTGCTCTTGGTCCAATGAGCGATAACCTTTTTGAACATAGTTTTTCCTTCCGTAGGGGCGAACTGTGTTCGCCCGAAGTATCATAATGAGCGGGCGAACACAGTTCGCCCCTACGTTATGCTGATCTCTTGCTGTTCCTTAGGAGAATGAACAAGCAGAGAATATTATTAGACATTGCCCATGAGAAATTCGTAGGCTTTTTTGTATTCTTCTGCGGCTTTTCTGCACCTTTGCGCGGCAGGATCGTACTTTTTGATGCCTCGGAGCATCACGTTCTTGGGGGTCTCCTCGGGGTCGATCAGCTCCAGGGCGGTCACCTCGTAGCCGTTGGCCTCCAATTTCTTGAGACGGAGCGCGTCGGTGGCGGCATCGCAGAGCTTTTGACGAAGCATGGAATGCTCGGCAATGAAGGACAGCGCGGGGCAATCCAGGGCCTTGTTCATGGCGTGGTGACAGCAGGGGGTGGACAGAATCACCTTCGCACCCCATTCCAGCGCCTTGTCCAGCACCAGATCGGTGGCGGTGTCGCAGGCGTGAAGGGAAATGACCATCTGCACGGGGGCGCCAAAGTCAAAAGTCGTCACGTCGGCACAGACGAAGGATAAACCATCCATGCCCAAAGCCTTGGCGATGGCGTTACAATCGGCCATGACCTCGGCCTTCATATCCACGCCGATCATGCGAACGACACGCTTTTGGATGACCGAAAAATAGTGATAGACCGCGAAGGACAGATAGCTCTTGCCGCAACACAGATCGCAGATGTTCAGGGTTCCCTCGGCGGGGAGCTGGGACTCCACGTCGCGGATCAGCTCCAAAAAGCGGTTGATCTGACGGAATTTGGGCTGCTTCTTGTCGTGAACTCGTCCCCGCTCGTCGCTGACACCCAAATGGATCAAGAAGGGTTCAGCACCCGTGAGGATGCGGTTCTTTTGCTTGTCGTTGCCGATCACGGGGAGACGGACGGGGGCATCCTTGCCCTTGTCCAATGCCGTATACACGGGAGATGCGCCCAAAAGGGTCTCCTTGCCGTTCTTGGAGCGGCGGAACTCGCAGTTACCTGCGGGGGTCATGACATTGACCTGATCGTAGTCCGTAAGAAGCTCCGAAAGTCTCCCTTGTCCGACGGGGGTCAGGGGGATGTTTTCGTGGGAGGCCTGCACGGGCTCGCCCTTGCCTGCCACCTTGGCCACCGTTGCGGTGCGCATGGTCTCGGCCTGAAGCATGACCTCTCCGCGGATGCGCCGCAGGGTCAGGGTACAGCGCTGAACCGTCCGGTCATGGCACTTGGACAATACGGTTTTATCCATCATAGATGCGATGGCACAACGATAGATCAAATCACATAGCCGTTCAAAGGGCGTATTCACGGAGGCCTCCTTTCTCCTGCGATAGCAGACGCGGTTTATTTTTTGAGGTTGACTTTGGATTTCTTCTTTTTACCCTTTTCCTCCTGCTCCGCATCGGGATCGGGTATGTATTGGGCGTTTTTGGTGTTGCAATAAAGGCAAATCTTACGGGATTGAGGAATGGTGTGCCCGCAACCGGGGCAGGTGACGAATTTGTGCTTGCCGTCATCCTCAAACTCAAAGGTATCCGGTTTTTCTACCACGAATACAGGGGACTTGCTTTTGTCGGAGACGGGGGCTGGGGGTTCAGGGGAGAGCCTGACGTCTTCGGCAGGCGCTTCCTCTTTGGTGGGGGCTTCCTCGGTCTTTTTCTTGCCGAAGGACAGCTTGGATTCCTTGCCGTCCCGCAGGCGCTTGATGTTTTCGCGGTGGGCCCACACCACCAGCACAGCCATCAGAACCGTCATGATGCTTGCCGTGCCGTTGCCGTTAAAGGCGGTGTAGATGATGGGGTAAAGGATCATGCCCATGATAGAGCCGAGGGAGACGAATTTGGTGCCTGCCACGATGATCACGAAGGTGGCAAAGCAGATCAGAAAGACAATGGGAACATGCTTGTGCAGGGGGTTCAGCAAATCCAGCATGAGGACCACCATGGCTGCCGTTGCCACGCCCTTGCCGCCCTTGAATTTGAAGAAGCAAGGGAACATATGGCCGATCATGACAGAAATGCCCGCGATGGCACCGCCGATGGGGTCAAAATAGCGAGTGACCACCTGCCCGGCCTCGTTGAGTGCGATGTTGTCAATGCAGAAAATGAAATGACCGATGAGCACGGCCACAAGTGCTTTGGACATATCACCCAGAAGGGTCAGGATGGCGGCCTTTTTCCCAAAGGTTCGCAGCATATTGGTGGTGCCGGCGTTGCCGCTGCCGTGGGTGCGGACGTCATCGTGAAATTTGTTTCGGGAAATGATGAGTCCGAAGTTCAAGCTGCCGAGGAAATAGGGAATGACCATGCAAAGCAGGATGCCGCCTACCACGATCAGCGCCGCGCCGACGGTATTGGCCGCCCCTGTTTTTTCAATGAGGTAGGCAACGAGATTCCATTGTCCGATTCCGTTCATATGCGTTCCTTATCCTTTTCGATTGTTTTTAGAGCTGCTTTTTTGAATGAGCCGTTGAAGCCTTTCGTGAGCCGCGTTTGCGCGGCGTTGCGTTTCATGGGGATCAAAGCGAGCGGAGATGATGGTATGATCTTGCACCTCGCACCACAGTATGTGTGTTTCTTCGGGGGCCTGTCCCACGGCGGCCTCATATGTAGTGACGTCCCAATGATAGGCCTGCTCGCCCTCCGCGATCATCACCACGATCCCGTTCTCAACGCGGTCTACGGACATCCACATATCTATACCTCTCCACCGTACATACTATATCACTATACATTATATCACAGATCCCGGGATTTTGCAAGACGTATTTGCAAGATTATGAGGAATGCCATGAAAAAAGGATCCTCTATCCGCAGAGACAGAGGATCCCTGTATCAATTCTCGGTTACACTGACAAGGAGAAGCTTTTTGTCGAAGCCGCCGCGCTTGTCGGTCTTTTCCGTCCGGATGCGGTCAAGCTCTTCCGGAGAAATACCCCGCGCTTTGGCCGCGGCGTAGATAACCTCCAAAAGGTCGGCCAGCTCCTCGGGGCTTCCGTCGGCGTGATATTCGGCCAGCTCCTCGGTGAGTTTGGCATCCAGCATTTTGAGATAGGCCTCGTTCGTCAACACCTCGATGATGCAGGTGTTGCCCTTGGCCTCGATGATCTCGGGAATGCGGTCGCGGACGAGCTTGTTGTATGTGATGGTTTTCATGGTGTACCTCTTTTTCGTTGTAAAATTGTTCCACCTGCGGTGGGGCTTTGGCTCGGGGGAGTGCATCCTGTACCATGGGCACCACACGATGAGCGGTTAGGCAGATAAATTGTTGTTTGGCGGGCAGTGCCCGCGGCCATCGCTCGGGGTAGTGCATCCTGTGCCTACTGCATCCCGCGATGGGCGATTAGGCAGATAAATTGTTGTTTACAGGTATAAGGGAGCTTTCCCTGCAACTGTCATTCAGAGGGAGGCCCGCGTAAGCGCTCGCCGACCGAAGAATCTTTTCCCGAAGGGAAACCCTTATCCAGCAACGGTTTTGGTTGCCCTATGGGCAAAGATCCTTCGTCGGGCATCGGCCCTCCTCTGGATGACATCGCACGATATTCGCTCCGTTAAACAACATTTTACAGTCCTAACCACCCATCGCGTGATGCAGTAGGCACAGGATGCACTGCCCCGCGCTTTGGCCGCGGCACGGCCGCTAAACAACAGGGCATCTCTAAAAACTCATCGCACGTCGATATGACGGTGCTTTTTCCGTCATGCGTCACAAAATTCTTTCGCATAGGGCCAACTATGCGTGCAGATTTTTGTTTACTCTGACGAAAAAATCCCTCGCATCTCGCCGCACGCTGAGTATTTAGAGGTGCCCAACAATTTATCCGCATTTTTCTGCCCTCCGTTTACCCTCCATATGCATCTCAAAGATCTCCTCGGTGGCAAAGGCCAGCTTGGTGACCACATTTTCTTTGGTGGGATAGCAGTAGAAGGAATCCTGTTCGGTGGATATGTCCAGGCAGTCAGCCTTGCGGATGCGGTACCAGTCGTACTCCACATGCAGGCTATTCATTTGCAGGGGCGTGCGTTGGATGCGGTAATCACGGCCGTTATAGTGCCCTTCTAAGACCCAACCTTCCGTGGAATCGTGGATCAGCTTGCCGCTACCGAGGGCAGGAAATTTCCAACACCCCGGCATGGAGTAAATGTCCACATCGTCCTCGTAACGGTAAGTGCCGCTTCTGACCTCCTCCCGTACCTGTGCCCGTTCCCACTCAAACCAATGGGGAATATGGGAAAACTCGGTCTCGCCTGTTTCCGCCTCCAGTTGACCGTTCTCTAAAAGCTGCCATCCCTTGCCGCAGGATTTGCAAAAGAGGCGTGTTCCTTCGGTGGCCATTTCAAACTCGGTCTCGCAATGGGGACATTGATAAAGGATCTTGTGCAGACCTTCGGCACGCCAAGGCTCGGTGATGCGAATGCCATTATCCAATTGATATTGATAATCGTCGTAGGTCAAGGCCTCGCGGATGACGCGGTTGATCTCGTTGGCAGACATGGACTGCACCTGTTCGGCGGTGAGAATTTGGGTCATGGTGGTGTGCAAAGGAACCTTCCTTTTGCGGCGAAAATCCCAAAAGGGGGCGCGGAGATAGTTTCCACGATGCACCACGGCGACCACGGGTACCTTGTTCATCTTCACCAGTCCTCCGAGAGAGTCGGGCAGGTAAGATGTAGTACCGCAGGGAGAGTAACGCGCCTCGGGGTACATGCAGAGGATGTCTCCGCGGGACAGTACCTTGCGGATAGAGCGCACCAGGTGCAGGTCGGTGGTGAATTTTCTCGTGCAGATGGCACCGATCCACTCCATGAGCCAGGGACGCTGATAGTATCCGTCGATGTTGACCACGTTGTTGACCTTGTGGGGATAAGTCCCCAGGGCGCATAACTCAAAATCGATGAAGTGCATATGATTGCTGAGGATCATGTATGGGGGCTTCAGACCCTCCATGTTGATCTTTTCTACCTTATGTTCTACACCCGCGGTCATGATCTTGGAGAGCACCCAAATGAGCCAGGTCAGATAGATGGGCTGACGGATGGGATATTTGGTGGTTTTATAGAATTTCGGGTTTTTATAGTTGACTTGAAGATCCATGGAATACTCCTTTTTGTTGTGTCAACCTCCATTATACATGATAATGTGACAAAATGCAAGAGGAAAGTGAAGGGGACTGTAAACAATTTATCATTCACTTCATATTTCCCAAAACCCATTGCAAAATCCGGGTTTTCGTGGTAAAATGTGAAAAACAAATCCTGACCGGAGGTGATCTTGTGGAGCATCTGTGGATTCTTTGGACGGTTCTGAGCGTGGCCGCTTTTTTGGTCTTTGCCGCCCTGCTGACCGCTTATATTTGTTTTTACATGTGCTTTTACGTCCCCAAAAAGAAAAAATATATGACCGACGAGGAGATCAAGCGTTTGGAGACCGCCGAGCCCCAAATCCCCGAGGGGGAGATCTATGAGGTCTTTCGCGAGGATATGCTTCGCTGGACCTACGCCAACCGCGAACGGGATTTTAAGCGGGTGGAGATCGTCACGGATGACGGCCTGACCCTGCGGGGTAAGTTTTACGAATACGCCCCCGGAGCGCCTATCAATATCATCTTCCACGGCTACCGCGGCTGGGCGGAGCGTGATCTCAACGGCGGTGTGTTCCGCTGTGCCGCTATGGGGCATAGCGCTCTGTTGGTGGATCATCGCGGCTCGGGGCTCAGCGACGGCAAGGTCATCACCTTCGGCGTCAAGGAGGTGGAGGACTGCATCCGCTGGGTCAAATTTGTGCATGAAGAATTCGCTCCTGAGGCCAAGATCCTTCTGGGCGGCGTGTCTATGGGTGCCGCAACCGTCATGATGGCTGCGGGGCATCCCGACCTGCCCGAGTGCGTGGTGGGTGTTCTGGAGGATTGCGGCTATTCCTCGGCCAAGGAGATCATCAAAAAGGTGGTGCGTGAGATGAAGCTCCCCGCCAACCTGCTCTATCCCTTCATCAAGCTGGGCGCCAAGGTCTACGGCCACTTTGACTTGGATGCCACGCCCCCCATTGAAGCTGTGAAAAAGGCACGAGTGCCTGTCCTGTTCATTCACGGCGACACCGACGATTTCGTTCCCTGTGAGATGAGCGAGCGTTGTTATGAAGCCTGCACCGCACCTAAAGAATTTGTGGTCATCCCCGGCGCGGGACACGGTCTGGCCTATCCCGTTGACCCCGACGGCTATGCCAAGGCTGCCAAGGACTTTTTTGAGAAGCATTCGGGGGTGTAAAATAAAAGGACACCTCTAAAAACTCTCTCACCAACGAATTGACGATACTTTCTTCGGCACTTTTTTCGCAAAATTCCTTCGCGCAGCTCCTGCTGCACGTGCGGATTTTTATTCAAATTGCCAAACAAATTGCTCGCCGCTCGTTCGGCGATAGAGTTTTGAGAGATGTCCAAAAGATCCGCAGAATTTTTTCTGCGGATCTTTTTTGTCATATGACGTAAACCAGAATCAACCCACCCAGCGCCGTCATAAGCGCGGGAATGGCCACCGTCGCGCCGTATTTCACGAAGGTGATAAAAGAGAAGGGGACGCCGTGATCGTGAAGCTGACCTGTCCACATGATGCCGGCCAATGCGCCCGTGGGGGTGAAGAAGGCGCCCAGGTTGGAGCCAATGACCGAGGCGAACAGGGCGGCGGAGATGAGCGTAGTCTTTGCGGGATTTCCTGCCACGGGCAAGGCGGCAATGACCGAGCTGAACAGCACACTCATGGGGATATTGTTGAGAATATTGGCCGCCAGGAAGGAGGCCACGCCAAAGGCAAGGATGACCAATGGGATGGTATTGAATTGCCCCAGCCAGCCTGCCAGGGTGGCGGTATGACCGTACTTGTCCAGGGCCAGCACCAGGACGAACATAGACAGCACGAAGGGGGCCAGATCCCAGGGGGCGCGGAGGATGCATTTGGCGATGAGGAAGGGGGCGCGTCGGCGGAAGATGCTGACCGCCATGGTGCAGATCACGAGGCTCAGGAAAAAGATACAGGTAATGAGCCACATGGGAAGGTCAAGGAAGGAGGACAGGGACAAAAGGAGAATGCAACCGCCCAGATGCACAAGTCCCAGTACCTCGGTGACCTTATCAATAGGGGGGATTTTTTCCTCCTTGGGATTGATGGGCTGTGCCAGCTTTTTGTGGAAAAGCAGGTAGAGAACGCCCATGGACACGAGACCGCAAAGGACGGTGGGCAGGAGCATTTTGACGATATACCCGCCGAAATCCACCCCCGCGGAGCCCGCGAGATAGATGTTGGTGGGGTTGCCGATGATCAGCGCCATGCTCCAGGTGTTGGCCGCCACGAACTCCGACACCAAATAGGGAATGGGGTCAATGCGGGCGTTTTTGGAGAAGTGGCAGATGAAGGGCGTAAAGGTGAGGACGATAACGTCGTTAGAGGTGAACACCGTCAGCACCGACACCAAGGCATAGAGCAGGAAAAACAGCACCTTTTGGCTGTGTCCCGCCTTGCCGAGCACCTTGACGGCGAGATAACGGAAAAATCCGATCTCGTCGAGGTAGACCGACATCATGGTCATGGTAAAGAACAAAAGCAGGATCTTGACGGGGTTCACGTCCCCCGCGCCTGTCAGACCCGTGGCGATCTCGGCGGGGGTCAAAAGCCCGCTCACAACCAGAGAAAGGGCGCCCAGCAGAGGGGCGAGCCAAAAAATGCTCAGCTTTTTGCCGCCCAGCATGATGTGGGGCTTGGCAAAAACCAGGGTAAGAAGGCCGCCGCAGGTGGCAGAGAAGATCACGAGGACGGCAATAGCGGATGAAGTCATAATGTAGCTCTCTTATTTTGAAATCTTTTTCGTAGTGCGTCGATAGAGTAACAGCCCGAGGCCCAGCAGCAGGGGAAAGACGATGGCGAAGAGCAGGGCGGGCTTCATGTCACCGCTGAATTGCTCGGAAAGCAAGCCCACCACGGCGGGGCCGGACATACATCCCAGATCTCCTGCCAAAGCAAGGAAAGCAAAAAGCGCGGTGCCGCCGCCGCGACAAGCCACGGATGCCAGAGAGAAGGTGCCCGGCCACATCATGCCCACGGACAGACCGCAAAGTCCGCATCCCACGAGGGAAAGAACCGGCCACGGAGACAGGGCAGCCAGAAGATAGCTGATCATGCAAAGGACACAGGAGCCCACCATCAGCTTGCCCTGATCGTACTTCAGGGTCAGACGGGAGGATACCAGGCGGGAAAGGCCCATGAGGATGGCGAACATACAGGGACCTGCCAGGTCACCTACGGTCTTGGAAACTCCCAATCCTGCCTCGGCAAAGGCAGATGCCCATTGACTCATGGCCTGCTCTGAAGCGCCGGCGCAGAGCATGAGGATTACGAAGAGCCAGAAAAGGGGCATGCAGAATAGCTTACGGGTCGGGATTTGCTCCCCATCGGCAGCTTCGTTGAGCTGACGGATGGGAACAAGCATAAAATAAACCGCGTTGAAAAGGGGAACCAATGCCCAAAGCCCTGCGAGGATGCGCCAATTGTCAATGCCCACCAGAGCAAAGAAGGCGGTGGAGGCAAGAATGACGAACACATGTCCCCAACAGTAAAAGGAGTGGAGCAGCTCCATGGCGGATTCCTTGTTTTCGGTGGGACAAGCCTCTACGATAGGGCTGATGAGCACCTCGGTAATGCCGCCGCCAACGGCGTAAATGATGATGGAGAGCAGGATGCCCACATAGGGATCCGGAAGAACAAAGGGGAAAATACCCAACCCAGCCAAGCCGATGGCTGCCAGAATATGGGCGGTGACGATACAGGGCCGGTAGCCGATTCTGTCCACCACCTTGGCACAGATGAGATCCACCGTAAGCTGGACGGCGAAATTGATGGATATGAGCAGGGTCAGCTTGGAGAGCGGGATCTCCCAAGTGGACTGAAAGGTCAGAAGCAGCAGGGGGAGAAAGTTATTGATGATGGCCTGAGTGATGTAGCCCACATAGGCAGCCAGGACGGTGTGCTTGTATGATTGACGGATACGCATGAGATCTATCCTTTCGGGTAATCATGGCTGAAATGGATATGGGCAAAGCCTGACGTTGCCCAAAACGGGTTCATTGTAGCACAGACCATTGGAAAAGTCAAGTAAAATAACACCAAATTTCCGTAGAAACGACATACTTTTTTACAATATTTGGAGAAAATGTAAAATGGGGAAGTTTTGGTTGACAAAATTTTTCTTTTGTGGTACAATATACATGCTATTTCTTTTAGGAGGATTCATCATGGATGCAATCAGTGGAGTTATTACCACAGTCATTTTAATTTACGTTCTCTTGTCGGCACTTTTGACCGCGCTGCCCACGAGGAAACGCCATTGGATGATGGCCCTTGTCCGCACGGGTATTATCATTCTTTCTGCGGTCATTGCCGTTCCCCTGTCCAAGACGGTTGGCGGCGTGCTGGGCGCAACGCTTCTGGATCTTTTGGAATCTTCGTTGCCCTCTGATATCATCGCGTTTATGGAAGAGGTTTCTTTGATCGGTGACAGCTTTGAGCTGATGATCGCGTTGCTTGCAGCGCCCCTGATCTTCATCGTACTGTTCCTGGTCATCAGACTTTTCTTCTCCGTCGTTGCTTGGATTGTGGAAAGAGTGGTTCCCGGTCTGCGCGACAGAAGCACCCGCAACACCTTGATCGCTATGCCCATCGGTGCCGTTAACGGTATCCTGGTGGCGTTGATCACCCTGATTCCTTTGTGCGGATATCTGACCCTGGCTACCGATACCGTCGAGGCGCTGAACAGCATTGCCGCCGCCGATGAGGTCGCCGAGGAGCGTGAAGAAAAGTACGAGGAATACGACAAGTATATGTCTGCCCCCGGCTTTGAGCAGCTGGCTTTCGGTGACATTGAGTCCGAAACCAAATACGGTAATGACTACGATAAGAACGACGACAAGAACGACGACAAGGATCGTGACGATGACAGCGACGAGGAAATGGATGAGCTGATCGAAGCCTTTGAGGATATCGCGGCCAATCCCGCCATCAACACCGTCAACGTTGTCGGTGCTCCCTTGTTCGATTGGATGACCACCGGTACGCTGAAGAGCGGCGATGTAAAGATCACCTTCAGCTTCAACGACGAGCTTCCCCACATCGGTAGCGCCATCGGTGAAATGATGGATGCCGCAGAGCGTCTGGAGGACGGTGAAGTGTCCGAGAAGGACAAGAAGGTGCTGACCGGTGCGCTGGAGCATCTTCTGGAGTCTGACTGGATCGCGATGGTGGTAGCCGATTCCTTGGGTTATATGTCTGATTGCTGGTTGGCCGGCGAGTCCTTCCTGAGCGTGAATCCTCCCCGCCTGAACGATATGCTTCAGCCTGTGATGAACACCGCCCTGGAGGTGCTGTCTACCGAGAGCCCCGAAACGCTCCGCGAGGATGTGATCACTGTAACGGACATCCTGACCGATCTGATGATAGCGGGCTTCCTGGAGGGCAACGTGGATTACGAGAAAATGCTTGCCGCACTGGGCAACGACGGTCTTTTGAATGACCTGCTCAAAACTCTGGAGGAAAACGAGCACATGGCTCCCTTGGCTGACGAGCTGAGAACCCTCAGCGTTCGCGTGGTTTCCTCTGTGTTGGGTGATACCCTTAAGAACACCGACGAATATGATGGCCTGATCGATGATATGGCCAATGAGTTGAACGATGTTCTGGATCTGTCGCCCAAAAAGCGTAAGGAAGTGATTGCTGTCTCCGTGAAGGATGCCTTCGCAAACTACGACGTGGATCTTCCCGAGGATGTAGCTATCGAAATGTCCGAGAAGGCCATTGAGGAACTTGGTAAGGACGGCGTAATCGAGTCTGACGAGCTGAAGGATTACCTCGTCAATAACATCGACGACGGCCTTGGCTACGTGGAGGATGAAACCATCAACGAGGGAATAGATGATTTCTTTGGCGAGGGTGGCCTTGACGAGGATATCTTCGATTGATGATACATAGGAGCGTTGCTCCGTGACCATAAGGGTTGGATCATGTTATTTGATCCAACCCTTTTTGCGTTGTTGATTTTCACCTCTGAAAATTCACAAAATAATGTGCTCAAGCCCTTGCCTTTGTCACAATTCTATGTTATAATATATTATTAATTAATACTATGGGATTATATGCCCGTGAGAAGCGGGGTGTCACTCTGCTTTGAAAGGAACTACAGTTATGTCAGATATACAGTTGATCTTAGCCTCAGCCTCTCCGCGCCGACGGGAGATTTTGTCTTCCCTGGGGCTATCCTTTGAAATTGTCATTGCCGAGACGGATGAGACCTGCGATCTGTCCGATCCCGGGCAACGGGTGGAGCATATTTCCGGGAAAAAATGCCTGGCGGTGATGGAGCTCATGGCTGCCGAGGGACGGCTGACAGAGCAGACCTTGATTCTTGCGTCGGATACCCTGGTGACCCTTGACGGTATTTTCCTGGGTAAGCCCCGGGATCACGAGGATGCTTGCCGAATGATTAGAATGCTCTCCGGACGGGGGCATACGGTGGCCAGCGGCATCGCTCTTTGGTACCGCGGAGCGCTGGTGACAGCTCACGAGCTGACCACGGTTCATTTCGCTGCCATGAGCGACGAGGATATTCAGCGTTATGTTGCCACGGATGAGCCCATGGGTAAGGCAGGTGCCTACGCCATCCAGGGACAAGCCGCCCGATACGTTACGGGCATTGAAGGGGATTATTTCAACGTGGTAGGCCTGCCTGTGCATCGTCTGTACACCACGGTAAAGGAAGCTTTTGATATCACACTTTGACGAGGGGACGGGGAGTCCGTCCTCCGAGTCTGAACGTTTGGAGAGACGGATATGAATTATACCATTGGATTGGATCTTGGTACTCATTACACCCGCATATGGAAATCCGAGGCGGGAATTATTCTGCGTTGCCCCACGGCGGCGGCCATTGACAGCCGCACCCACGGGGTGGTGGCGCTGGGAAGTGAAGCCTGCCGCATGATCGGAAAAACACCGGAGCACATTTTGGCGTATCGCCCTGTTTCGGACGGCTTGATCACGGATTTTGAGGTGGCTTCCCGCATGGTGACGGGCTTTTTTGACGCCAAGCGGCTGTGTACCCTGTTCCGACGCCCCGCGGTAATCGTGGCCGCTCCTTATTATCTGGATCAGGTACATCAGTTGGCGGTAGAAAACGCCGTATTGGAAGCAGGCGCCCGCTCGGTGGCGGTGATTCCCGGGGTATATGCCGCGGCGGTGGGCGAGCGGTTAGACGTCCGTTCCCCCAGAACGCATTTGGTTTTGTCCATGGGTGGCGGTGTGGCCGAGGCCGCTGTTATCAGCTCCGGCAATGTGATCCACGCCAAGACCCTGCGCGTGGCGGGCGACCGCCTGAACATGGCTATTATCAGTTATTTAAAAAACAGATATAATTTGCTCATCGGTGAGACGGCGGCTGAGATGC
This sequence comes from Oscillospiraceae bacterium, assembly GCA_015063685.1. GTDB lineage: Bacteria > Bacillota > Clostridia > Oscillospirales > CAG-272 > CAMEON01. The sequence goes on from SVTR01000029.1 coordinate 17,989, forward strand.
TGAAGATCAAGCTGGGCACGGCCGATCCTACCATTGATCGAGGACAGATGGTGGTGAGGGGACGCAATGCCCGCTCCAAGCTGGCCGAAAGTCGAGCCGTGGACTCTTTTGACGTCTGCGAGGCCATCACCCCCGCGCTGGACGCCGTGGCCCGTATGGTGGAATCGGTGGTGCAGGAAGCACCTCATGAGCTGGAGCGAGAGCTATACAGCATGGGCGTGATGCTGACGGGCGGTAGTGCCCTCCTGCCCGGGATAGGGAAGGCCTTGTCCAAAAAAATCGGCATGCGGGTGGTGGTTTCCAAAAATCCGCTGGATGCCGTGGTTGAAGGCCTGGGGCGGATCGCTTGCCATCCCGAGCTGATGGGAGAGCCCCTGACTTATCGCCGTCGATAAAATACGATTGAATTTTCCCAAGGGCTTTTAACCCTTGAAAGGAGTGTCTTCATGACATACGAGACCCAAGACCGGGAGGCATATCTCTCGAATTTCAAGCAATGCAAGCAGGCCTATTCAGGGCTGGGGATTGCCGTGATCGTACTGTTTTTCGTCTATATGGTGGGCTCCTACGCCCTGATGTACGCCACGGATTATCTGCTGCCCGATTTGTACGGACAATGGTGGTTCCAATGGGTGCTCAACCTAGTGCCTCTCTATTGCTTGGCGTTGCCTGCCTTTTACCTGTGTCTGCGCCGTGTGGATAAGGGCCGCCACGACCCAACCTACGTTTCCTATGGCTTGATTTATGAAAAGCCCCGCTTCCACTTGGGGCATTTCTGCCTTTTCGCCGTCGTTGCCTTTGGCCTCATGTATATGGGTAGCCTGGTGGGCAACGGACTGATGAGCTGGATGTCTCAAAAACTGAATTATGATTATCAGAACGGGCTTAACGACCTGGCCGCCACCAGCCCCTGGTGGATGCTTTTGCTGGGATCGGTGATCATCGCGCCCATTGGCGAGGAATTCATCTTCCGTAAGCTGTTCATTGATAGGGCGCGCCGCTACGGAGACGGCATGGCTATCCTTTTGTCCGCATTGCTGTTTGCCCTGTTCCACGGAAACTTCTTCCAGTTCTTCTACGCCTTTTTGGTGGGGGGGCTGATGGCGTATCTGTACACCCTAACCGGCAAGCTCTACTGGTCTGCGGGACTCCATATGTTCATGAATTTTATGGGCATGATGGTGATTCCCAAGCTGACCTCCCTTCTGGGCATGGAGGAGCTGAACGCTATTGATCCCAATGATATTGAGGCCATGGAGGCCTATATGATGAGCCACATGGGCGCATATATTGGGCTGGCTCTGTTCTCCCTTTTGATCTACGGCGCCATGATCGCCTCGGTGGTGATCATCATTTACCATATTAGAAAAAAGAAGATCTATCTTGGGGCGGGTGAGACGCCCTTGCGCCCAGAGGATCGGGGGCTGGCCGCCTTTGGCAATAAGGGGATTGCTATTTGCATCCTCCTTCTGTGCCTTCTGATGGCCATGAATCTGATTCCCGTACCTCAATGATCCGACGTCTGTTAAGGACGTTCAAGGAGGAATGACAACCGATGCCAAAAAACGCATCCTTTCGCCGTGTGTCCCGCGTGACGGCACTGGGCATTTTGTTCCTCGTGTGCTGTCTTGTCTATCTGATCGTGTTTGCCGTTATGGAGCTGAATAGCGAAAACATCGGCGGCCACGCCAGGGACGGTACCACGGAGAGAACCGTCATCGTGCAGGCCATGCGCGGTCAGATCTATGACCGAAACGGTACCCCTTTGGTGACCAATGAATATACCTATAGTCTGACGGTGGATTATAGCGTCCTGCCGACGAATCCCGCAAGTCGCAACGCCACCTTGCTGAAGGCCCTGGAGGTGCTGTATACCTGCGGGGAGGGAAACCGCTTCGTTGACGTTCGGTACCCCTTTTTGGGGGTGTATCCCGAGTTGACCTACACCTCAGTGGCTGAGCTGCCCGATTCCGCAGATTACGAGACCTTGATTTCCCAGTTTGAATCCTCCGGGCTTCGCAACGCGGCCATCCGTGGCCTCAAGGCAGGAGGCATGTCCACCAAGGCAGCCACCGCCGCCTTTGACGCGGATCCGTTGGCCTATATTGATTCTGCCAAGCTCCTGAATTATTTCGTGGAGGAATACGAGCTGTTGGCGGTGGATGAGGTGACAGGGGAGCGCCTGTATACCGACGATGAGGTCAACCGTTTGCTCCATATCTATTGGGGCATGGAGGCCTCGGGCTTCTCCCGCGCCAATGATTACGTCATGGCTGTGGGGATCAGCATGAACACCGTGACCTGCGAAAGAGAGCTTTCCTTGCCCGGTGTTGGCTTTTCAACAACCTATCAACGGGTGTACCGTTACCCCGGATACGCCTCTCACATTCTGGGGCAAACAGGCCCTATCTATGCCGAGGAATGGCCGGAATACAAGGAGCTCGGCTACAACATGAATGCCATTGTGGGCAAGTCGGGCTGTGAGGCCGCCTTTGAGTCCTATCTCCACGGGCAGGACGGTGTTAAGGTAATCGTGGAGGACGCCGAGGGGCGGGTGGTCAATGAATATATGAAGACCGAGCCCGTGGCGGGAAAGGACGTGTATCTGACCATTGATATTGACCTCCAGATCGCCGCGGAGGACGGTCTTCGGGAAAACGTCGCTTACGTTCAGCATAACCTGGGTAAGGAGGAATGCAAGTCGGGCGCCATCAGCGTCATGGATCCCAACACGGGCGAGGTGCTGGCCCTGGCCTCCTATCCCACCTATAATCTCGCTACCTTCAGCGAGGATTATGACAGTCTGCAGGCAGACGAGGCTTTGCCGCTCTACAATCGAGCGCTGTTGGGTCTGTACGCGCCCGGCTCCACCTTCAAGCCTGCCGTGACCGCCGCCGCCCTCATGGAGGGCGTGGTTTCTGTTGACACGCAGATCGAGTGCACGGGCGTGTATACCTACTATCAAAGCTACCAGCCCAAATGCTGGATTTATAACAGCAACAGCAGCGAGCGCCAGCACGGCTGGTTGACCGCCGACGATGCGCTTCGCGTGTCCTGCAACTGCTATTATTATGAAGCCGGTCGGCTTTTGGGTATTGACCGCATGAATCATTACTGCACCCTGTTTGGCTTGGGACAGCCCACGGGTATTGAGCTGGGAGAGGCCACCGGTAGTTTGGCCGGCCCTGCCTGGCGCCAGTCCAACAAGCAAAAGGACTGGATGGCTACCGACACCATTGCCGCCGCCATCGGACAGTCGGATAACGCGTTTACCCCCTTACAGCTAAGCGCTTATTTGTCCACCTTGGTCAACGGCGGTACGCGATATGCCGCCCATCTGCTGATGAAGGCGGTGGATATCTCTGAGGACGCCCCGATTTATACCTCCGCTCCGGAGGTGCTGGATGCGTTTGTCTTGGGTGAGTCCTATCGTCAGGAGATCCTTGACGGCATGGAGCAGGTGATCACCTCCTCTGCCAGCATTTCCAACTGGATGTCCCGGGTGCCTGTGACCGTTGCCGGTAAAACAGGTACCGCTCAGCTGGGCGGCAACCAGAACGACAACGGCTTGTTCGTTTGTTGCGCCCCTTCTCGCAGTCCTGAGATTGTGGTGACCTCCGTCGTTGAAAAGTCCGGCGGCGGCTCTTATGCGGCTTTGGCCGCCGCGAGGGTGCTGGAGGCGTATTACCATTAAATTGTTTGTTTGCCACCTGCGGTGGGGCTTTGGCTCGGGGGTGTGAATCCTTTGCCTACTGCATCACGCGATGGGGAGTACAACGGTAAATTGTTTGTTTGCCGGCTGTGCCGGCTGCCATCGCTCGGGGTAATACATCCCGTGCTTACAGCATCACACGATGGATGGTTAGGCGAATAAATTGTTGTTTGGCGGGGTTATTATGATTCTGTAGGGGCGGATTCCATATCCGCCCGAAGCAAAAAAATTGCTCTCTATAAACCTTTAGGGGAACGGGCGGATATAGAATCCGCCCCTACAGGTTCGTGATAATCCATGAAAATTGTTGTTTAGCGGGCAGTGCCCGCGGCCATCGCTCGGGGATGTTCAACCCATGCAAGCCGCATACCGCGATGGGCAGTTGGTTAGATAAATTGTTATTTACAAGTGTAAGGGAGCTTTCCCTGCAACTGTCATTCAGAGGGAGGCCCGCGTAAGCGCTCGCCGACCGAAGAATCTTTTCCCGAAGGGAAACCCTTATCCAGCAACGGTTTTGGTTGCCCTATGGGCAAAGATCCTTCGTCGGGCATCGGCCCTCCTCTGGATGACAGCGCACGATATTCGCTCCGTTAAACAACATTTTACAGTCCTAACCACCCATCGCGTGATGCAGTAGGCAAAGGATTCACACCCCCGAGCCAAAGCCCCACCGCAGGTGGTAAACAACGATTTATTTTATAAAAGAAAGCAAAATTATGGAACAAAAACGTTTTTCAAAATTCGACGATAGCTTCACCTGCGCGCATTGCGGCAAGGAAGTGCTCCCTTTAGGCTATTCCTCGCGGAATCATTGCCCCTTCTGCCTGTGGTCCCTTCACGTGGATATCAACCCGGGCGACCGCGCCAATCCTTGCCGTGGGGAGCTGGAGCCTATCTCGGCCGAGCCTGACCCCAAAAAGGGTTATATCATCATATCAAAATGCAAAAAATGTGGGGAGATCCGCCGATGCAAGGCCGCTCATGAGGCAGATGTTCAGCCTGATGATATCCGTCTCATCATTGACCTGACCGCCCGCTTGGTGGACACCTCCGGAAAAGATCGGCCGTGCAAGGGGCGCCGGAGATAATATGAAGGATCAAAATATTCGCATCATGTTCGTTTGCCACGGCAATATCTGCCGCAGTCCCATGGCCGAGTTTATTCTGCGGGATATGCTCAAAAAGGCGGGACTTACAGATCGGGTCACCGTATCCTCTTCTGCCACCAGCACCGAGGAAATATGGAACGGCGTGGGCAATCCCGTCTATCCGCCCGCCAAGCGTGAGCTGGCGCTTCACGGGCTTGCTTGCGAGGGAAAACGGGCGGTACAGCTTACCCGCGCTGATTATGGCGTATACCATTTGTTCATCGGTATGGATTCTGCCAACATCCGCAACATGCACCGTATTTTTGGGGGAGACCCTGAGGGTAAGATCCGCAAGCTTATGGAGTATACGGGGCGTGGCGGTGATGTGGCTGATCCCTGGTATACCGACCGCTTTGACATGACCTATCGGGATATTGAGGACGGCTGTCGGGCGTTGATAAGCAGCCCGGAATTCAAGGAACTTCTGAAAGGATAAAAGACGATATGCAAGAGCTCTTACACGTAAACGGCAAGCTTTTGGGCGTGGACTTTGGTGACAAACGCACGGGACTGGCCATTTCCAACGACGGACAGACCATCGCCTCAGGCGTCACTCAGATCTCTGTGGGCGGTATGCAGAAAACGGCTGAGGCCGTGGCGCAGATCGCCGGGGAGCGTGGCATCGCGGGCATCGTGGTGGGGTTGCCCGTAAATATGGACGGTTCCCACGGCCCCCGTGCCCAGCACGCTGAGAAATTCGGACGCATTCTGGGAAGCCTTGTAACCGTTCCCGTGGCTATGCTGGACGAGCGAATGACCACCATGGCGGCCTCCCGTTACCTTAACGAGACCGACACCCGAGGCAAAAAAAGAAAGAGTGTCATTGACACCCTGTCTGCGGAGATCATTCTGCAAAACGCTTTGGACAAGCTGAAATTCATGAGAGATACGGAGGCGACCCCCCTATGAATCAAGGAATTGGTACCAAAATCCTCAAATATACCTTCAAGGCGCTGGGCCTTTTGCTGGTGTTCGGAACCATCGGCATTCTCCTGTGGCGTATTTTTACCTCGGGAGATCCCGCGGAGATGAAGGCGCTGAAAGTCAACGCTCGGCTGGTGGAGGCCTACGAACAGGCGCAGGCCGAGGGGCGGGAGATGGATATGTTTACCCAGGAGCAGCCCACCACCATTACCACTGCTGATCACAATTACAGCTATTTCTCGGTGAGCAACACGGTGTTTATCAAGGATGCGGACCAGGTACAGCTTACCTTCCGCTATAATAATAGCACCATTCGCCATCTGGCAGAGGATTACGATCTGCCCGAGGTGCCTGCTCGGGATGCCGAGCTTTACGAGGTTTCTCTGTGGGTGGTCTACGACCTGACCCCCGATGTGGCAGAGGACGATGAAAACGTGGAGTACGTCCGCTTCTATCCCACAGCGGAGGAGACCCTCACCGCTCAAAAGAGTCTGTATAATTACCGCAAGCTCGTTTTTGACGGCGTGGACTTCAACGTGGAAAACAAGCCCATTCTGACCATTTACATGGACGTGTACTATGTTGAGGACGTGGACTACGAAAAGGATCCCTACGGCACCTTGCCCCTTTATCAGAAGGTGTATGAGACGAAAAAGGACCTCAATAAGCCCTATACGCTGACGGATAAAGAGCGAAAGGCTCTGGAAGCGTATGCATAAAAAAACCGCCGCCCCTGTGAGGACGGCGGTTTTTCTATGGGGCTTTTGAATGCTGTCGCCACTTGCCGGGCGATAGCTCGTTCGGAGACATCTATGCCTTTTTGTAGAACCAGATCACGCCCGATCTGTGAGGGAGCTTGTCCGAGAAGCCCTCAGCGGCCAGCTTGGCGCCGGGTACCGTGAAGGTTCTATGATCCAACTCGTCGGTGAAGGTGTAGGTCTTGGTTTCGTCGATGTGGAGGTTGCGGAGTGTAATGCTCTCAGACTTCACATTCACGTTGCGGATGATTTGGACAAAGCCCTCGGTCTCTCCGTCAAACTGCATGGCGTACCAGTCCTCGGTGGACTTGCGGCACTCGGTGAGAGGGTAGTAGTCGCAGGTCAATTCCAGCTTGGCGGCCTTGCGCCAGACAGGATGGAAGCGGCGGCCTACGGCGCAGATCTCGTCGGGGTGGTAGTATTCGATCATGGAGGTCAGGGCGGGGGTCAGGGCGTTTTGGTAGCCGAAGTCGTCCACTTGATGCTGCTGCCCGTTGTAGGTGCCGTCGGGCTCGTCCCAGTTGTAGTTGTGGGCGCGGAAGTAGGGGATCCATTCGAACATCTCGCGGTGCTGCTTCTGCTTGATGTAGTGGTCGCCGTAGCCCACGTCGGTGTAGTGGAGAGGCACGGCGCGGCGCATGGTCTCGGGGTCGTTGCGGCGGCCGCCCGAGGCGCAGGAGTCCATCCACAGGCCGGGATTGCGCTCAATGAGGGTGTCCCAGTAACGGTAATAGCCCTGAATATGGAGGTTTTCCAGCACACCCTCGCGGTTTTCCTCGGTGTTGTGGGCCCAGTAGGGGGCGGGCGGGAAGTTGAAGTCCTGGCGGTAGATCTTGATGTGGGAGTCCTTGATGATCTTGTCCACGGTGTCAATGAGCCAATCGCAGGCGGCGGGGTTGCCCAGATCCAGAAGGGCGTTTTCCGAGAGCCAGGGATTATCGTCGCGGAGGTAGTGGAGGAGCCATTCGGGGTGCTCGTTCCAGAGCTTGGTGCCGCGGCGGACACGCTCGGGCTCGAACCAGACCAGGAAGTCGATGCCCTCCTTTGCCAGCTTTTCACCTACGGGACCCATGCCGCCCGGGAAGTGGTCGGGATTGGGATACCAGTTACCGGTGGTGGGCCAGTCGTTGTTGCAGGGGTACCAGCCCGCGTCGATCCACCAGATGTCGGGCTTGAGGCCCTTTGCCAGGTAGGTGTCGATGGCGGCCAGCTGATTCTCCTCGGTGACGCCGCAGAACTCGGGGAGGCCGTCGATCATCCAGGTGTGGAGCACCAGCTTGGGATCCAGGGGGTGGCCGTCCTCACGGGGGAGGATGTGGTCGATGTAGAAGGAGCGCCACAGATTGCGGCCGCGGTCGTCCAAAGATGCCTCGTCGTCTGCGGCGAAGGCCTCCAGAGTGAGGCGTGGGGTACGGACGGTCTCGCCGGGCAAGAGGTAGGACTTAAAAGTAGCCTGCCCGACGGTCAAGTGGACTTCGTTGAAATCTCCGGCGTTTTGCAGCTTGGCCTCCAAGCGCCAGGTGCCTGACCAGCCCACAGCAATGTTGACGCCGCTGGTCTCTCCCATGCCCAAGAGGCGCATATAAGGGAAGGCACCGTTGCAGGGGGTGCCGTCGCCACAAGGCTGCTTGACAATTCCCTCGGCGGTGACAGGATTCCGCCACCATTCGTAGCCCTCGGGGTTACAGGTGTCACCGTTGCCGTGGTAAAGCACGGGATTGGTAGCGGGCAGGGAAAGGTCGAGATTCCAGCTCGAGATGACGGGAGAATTCTCTTTGCCATCGTTGGTGATGTACATGACCCATTCCACCACGGGATAGTCACGGAATTCGGTGCATTCGGCGCGGAGTGTCAGCCCTTCGGGAGTCTTTGCGGTGATGATCGTCTCGTAAATGCAGGAGTCGATGCGGCGGCGGATAGCTTTGGGTGAAAACTCATCAGGAAAGCCGCGGTATGTTTTATCTCCGATGGTGTAGACCACGGGAATATCCTTGGGGGAGACGTAGGGGCGCAGATAGGGAATCAGCGCTATGTCTTTTCGAGTTGCTTTCATATGGGGTACCGTTCCTTTGTACAGAATCCCCGCGGAAATTCCGCAGGGGTCAGATACAGTATAGCACAGGTATGAGTAAAATGCAAGATTTATTGGATAAAAAATACAGTTTTTTCTGCCCGTTTTTTCTGAGGCATGGACAGGGTAACCAAAGATTTGAGCGATTGATGAATATTTACAAATCGTCTATTGATATTTTGAGGGATTTGGGTTATACTGAGATTTAATAAAGGAAAGTTTATCCATCAGGAGGAAAATTTATGAATGCACTTTTCTTAAACGGCGGTGACGCTGCCGGCTCGCTGCTGATGTTTATCCCGATCATTCTCATCTTTGTCGTCATGTACTTCTTTATGATCCGCCCTCAGAAGAAGCAGGAAAAAGAAGCCAACCGTATGCGAGACGAGCTGACCGTGGGCGATGAGATCACCACCATCGGCGGTATTATCGGCAAGGTCGTCAGCATCAAGGACGAGACCCTTGTGCTGGAAACCACCAAGGATCGCACCCGCATCCGCATCCTCAAGACTGCCGTCAGCCGCGTGGACGTGAAGTCCGAGGACGCACAGGACTGAGTTCCTTTTGGAGATGCCCTGAAGAAAAAGATGTTCTATGGATAGCCTTTGCTGCATATGGTGTACAAACCCATCTGCATCCCACGGAGGTCTCTGTATGAGCATCTTTTCTTCTTCCCAAGGTGCGTCACGTAAAAGCGTGACCCGCCCACACTCTTCAGCAGGACGGGGGCATACCTCGACAAGCTCTCGGGCAAAAGCCCCCTCTTCGGAAGCCGCCACAGAAGGCCGCTTCGCTTCTGCGCTGATGTCTGCTCTGTTTGCTTTGCCTGTCACGGCGATCATTGGGCTGATTTTGTTGCTGATCGCCGCAGCGGTTGCTTACACTAACCCCGATCCGGATCTTTTGACCACCCCCCTTGGGCTGGGTGCCCTGGGGCTTACGGCTTGTCTTGGCGGTTTGGTGGCGGCGCGACGTGAACCCTCCCGCTCTCTGCTCAGCGGATTGCTTTCGGGACTTTTGCTTGCGCTGGTTCTTGTCATCCTGTCGTTGCTTTTTGGAGACGAAGCTCGGGGGCGGCTGACCACGGGTTTTCCTCCCGCGGTATTGTGGGGATTGCACGGCGCCGTGGTCTTGTTGGCGTTGCTTGGCGCAAAGCTGGGGAGCAGACGTCCCTCTCAAGTCCGACACGGACATCAAAAAAGAAAATAACCATCGACTTTTCCCGATGTGATGAAAAGGAATACCTATCATGGCAAAACTTAAAGAAGGAAATGATATTTCCCTGAATATGCTTCAAAAGAAAATGTTGCCCGCCCTAACCCTGCCTATGTCAAAGGATTGCCCCACTGCCCTGCGCTACGCGCTGGCAAAGTATGACGCGGGTGCTGTGGCCGAAGCGTACGAAAATTTGTACGAGCTTTACATCCAAGGCCTGTTGGAAAATTGATCTTGGACAATCATCAAAGAGCGGTATGCTGAGAGCATACCGCTCTTTGATGTTCACACAACCTTCACAAACCTTTTGGCAAAATGTAACAACCTGCCCTCTTTACAAATATACAAGGGGATGTTATACTAATAGCCGAGCGTATCCGTTGTCAGAAGGGAACCTCTAAAACTCTATGAGCGAGCGAGCCGCAAGAGAGTTTTTTTGAGGTGACCCAAAACAGGAATAACAACAAAGGAGCTTGGATTATGCTTTGGGGTTCGTTTGGTGTGATACATCTGGTATCTCTCGCCGTTTCGGCCGGTATCATATTTGGCCTCTATTTTCTTTTGAAAGCGCTACCTGAGAAAGTGCGCTATTGGAGCCTGTTTCTATTGTCCTTGGCCGGTATCGCGGCCATTATTTTTAACCTTGTGGCATGGGATTCTCCTTTGGAGTACCTGCCTTTTCATATGTGTTCTATCACCGCCATGCTTCTCCCCGTGGTGGTGCTGACCCGCAATAAATATATTGGAAATTTGTTGCTGGTTTGGTGTCTCGGTGCCATCCTTGCCTTGGTGATGAATCAGGCACAGGCTGAGTACGTTATTCCCTCGGCAACCTTCTTCTTTTATTTTGTGCCTCATACTCTGGAGTTTGCCGTCACGGTCTACCTCTTTAAGTTTGGTTACATCAAGAAAGATTATAAGTGCATTCCCTCCACTGTGGGAATCACCGTGGGGATCTATACCGTGGTGCATATCATCAATCTGGCGTTGAACCACTACTGCGCCGCGAATCAAATCGTGGATTACGCCGGTAACGTCCTGACCTTCAACTATATGTTTTCCATGACGCCCACCACGCCCATCTTTGAGTTGTTCTGGAAGATCATTCCGTTCCCGTACTGGTATATGTACGTTGCCGTGGTGATTTTGGTTGCCTATCTGGCAATTTTGTATGCGCCGCAGATTGTGAGGGCGATGAAGGAGAAGAATAGGACCCGGAAATAAATAAAGTGTTCAAAAAGACCGCGAGGCAAGTGCCTCGCGGTCTTTTTCATGGATGTTACCAAATCTTTTTGAAAATTTCCACGATTTCTTCGTGCGAAGGGGTACGGGGATTGGTGGCGGTACAACTATCCGCCAGGGCGGCCACGGCCATATCGTCCAGAGCGGCCAGATATTCGGTCTCGCTCAGCTTGGGACACGCCTCGGATACCTTGGAGGGGATGCCCATCTCGGCATTGAGGAAATGGAGATAGGAGATCAGGGCGCGGATGGTGGTGACCTCGTTCATGTTGCTGACGCCTAAAATGCGGGCCAGGTTGCAATACTTGCGGACGCAGGAGGGATATTCCTTCTGAGAACGGTTGGTCAGGGTGACACCGCTATTATATTCAATAATATAGGGAAGCAGGATGGCGTTGGCCCGTCCGTGGGGGATGTGGAATCGCGCGCCCAGCTGATGCGCCATACCGTGGTTGAGACCCAGGGAAGCAGAATTGAAAGCTAAACCTGCCAGGCAGGAGGCAATGTGCATTTTTCTGCGGGCGTGGGTGTCCTCGCAGCTGCTATAGGAACGGATGAGAAATTGCCCCGAGATCTCCACTGCCTTTTCTGCCAAAGCACCCGAAAATTCGTTGTTTTCGGTGGAGACGTAGGCCTCGATGGCGTGGGTCATGACGTCCATGCCCGTATCGGCGGTGACAGAGGCGGGAACGGACTTGACCAGCACCTCGTCCAGAATGGCTTCGTCGGGGAGAAGCTCCTCGTCTACCAAAGGATATTTACGCCCTGCGGCAGGATCTGAGATGACGGCGAAGCGGGTGACCTCGCTGCCCGTACCTGAGGTGGTGGGGATGGCGATGAGGTACGGAGTATAATTTTCGTCAAACTGCGCGGCAAATCTCTTGATGGCTTTGGCGGTATCAATAGCCGAGCCGCCGCCCACACCGATGATGCAGGGAGCCTTGGTCTTGAGCACGGCTGCCACGCCAGCGATGACCTTATCCACAGGAGGATCGGGAACAACGTTGGTGAAAAGCTCGTATCGGATACCTGCTCCGTCCAAGCGGGTAGTGAGCAGGGTGATCATACCGCTCTGGACGACAAAGGGGTCGGTGACGATCATGACCGAGTCAAAGCTGAGCTCGGCCAGTCTGTCCAGGGCGTTTTCTCCGAAGAATATTTCTGTATTGATGTGAAATTCTTTCATTATTATATAGCCTTTCGTGAGGACTGGTCAGTTGTTGTGCTTGAGGATTTTTTCTGCCATGTGGATGAGCTTGTCCTTCAGCCAATCGGGCTCCACGATGCGGATGCCCGACCGCGCGACTATGATGGCACAGAGGAAACGATCCACGTTATGGAACTCACAGAGGAAGGTGTGCTTCTTTTCCTCGGAGATGATGTAGCTGCGCATTTCCATCACCGTCAGCTTGTCCTTGATCTCCAGAGTGGCGGTGTAGGGGATCTGACTTTGGATGATGACGTGATCCGCTTCGGGAAGATGCAAGGAGGTGTGACCGGATAGAAATAACTCTTCGGCGGGACGGGCATAGGCGTACAGATCGTCGTTCTCATAGGCCACCGCCAGGGGCAGGGCAAAGGATGCGGTGTATACATAGCCGCGGTTGCGCTGATCGAAATACAACGGCGCGCCCATTTGCTTGCGCAGGTAGTCGATATCCCGTTGGGCTTGTCTGAGGGATATGTGGAAGCGCTCAGCTAAGCGGGGGGCGTTGGGATAAGAGCTTCGGCATACCTCGTCATGAAACCATTGAATGCGAAGATTCGCGGATGTCTTGTGATTCACTTGGCACCTCACTGAGCATCCGCTTCGGCATCTGTGGAAGAGACTTCTGTTTCGGGGGTGTTGCCGGAGATATCAGGGAAAAGCAGGTACACTACCAGGCGGACGGCGGCGTAAATACCCACGCCCAAGCAACCGAGGGCGTATGCGCCGTGGATGGGACGATCCAAAATTCCTGCTGCCAGAGCCACCAGGGTAGGGATGCTACCTGTGAGACAGAAATAAATGGCGATGCTGTGGAAACACAAAGACGCGCGGGGGGCGGGCTTGCCCAGCAGGAAACGAAGCTCGGATACCGTCACCAGCATGACGCCGAGGAACCCAAATTGGAGGGCCAGCTTGATGGGGCTGTTCATGGTGGTCCATTGGTCGGTATAAGTCTCTGCCATAGAGATGAGACCCCAAAGGATGGGGAGGTAACCGATCCAGGCGACCAGATGGGGGGCGGTCTTGCCTGTGGTCATGATATAGTAGAGTGCCGAGGCCAAGGCCAGGATGCCCGACAGGAGCAGCATGGTGGCACTGTCACCGCTGACACCGACCCAAAGCGTCCAACCGCCGGCTACGGCGAAGAGGGCAAAGGGAACGACGGCTACGATGTTTCGTTTAAAAATGGGCCAGGTTGTGGGCAGGGAGCCCTTGGGAATCAGCAAAGTCAGCGGAAGGGGAAGAAGTGCCGCCGCAAAGGACAGAATCGTCAGGAGCAGGGACAGGGGGGTACTGTCAAAATAGCCCACCTCTCCATCATAGCATACAAACATAGCGACTGTGCGTAGGATCACACCAAGTAGGGTCAGCACGCCGGCGGATAGCAGGCAGATTTTGGCCGTGAGGGGCATTTTTTTCATGTGCACAGCCTCCTTTCTCGATTTCATCGGAAAATTCACATATTCTACATTATTATAATGCAAATATGTGAACACCTTGTAACCAATTGACATAATATTTTGATATTTTTTGAAAGAATTTGCTGGCACTACGAGAATTTGTTTAACATGCACAAAATCCAATGAAAAAAATCTTGCAATTTCATGATTTATTTTATCGTGAAATTTTTTGAAACCCCTTGCAATTTGAAGGGAAATCGTGTATAATTGAAGGGCTTGATATGCGCTGATGCGAGAGGTTGCTTGCGGGATTCACCGAGTCCTGTGAGGTAATTTTCGCGGAGTATGTCCGAACATCGGGCGAACCATCACTCCCCCGTGTCCCTGAAAGTCTATAAGGCCGCCGAAACGGCGATTTTTATTGGGCTAAAAAGGAACGCACGGAGCGGTGTTGAATCGGTGGCCCCACCACGAATCGTCAAAACGACCTGCCACTTCGGGTTGCGGCAGATCGGGTTGACGAAATCTAAAAGGAGGCAAGAAACAATGGCAGTGAAAGAGAAGATCAGAGTTCGTCTCAAGAGCTACGATCACACCCTTATCGACACCGCGGCTGAAAAGATCGTCGCTGTGGCTAAGGCTAACGGTTCTGAGGTTTCGGGTCCTATCCCGCTTCCCACCGACCGTGAGATCGTCACCATCCTGCGCGCTGTTCACAAGTACAAGGACAGCCGTGAGCAGTTCGAGACCAGAACTCACAAGAGACTCATCGACATCATGAAGCCTTCCCAGAAGACTGTGGAAGCCCTCATGAACATCGAGCTCCCCGCAGGCGTTGAGATCGAGGTTAAACTGTAATATCAAGCCCTCGAGAAAACAACTGCAAAAAACGCGCCCCTGCCGCGGAAGCGGAAGTAACCCTACATATTATATAGGGTTGCGACAAAGACAACAGCCGACACCTGCGAACATGCGCGTCGGTGGATCGGTAACTTTGTAAGTCACGTTGACTGAAGGATGTCGGATCTCGACTGAAAACCTCAGCCAACCAATAATTTACAGGAGGAAAACTCAAATGCAAAAGGGAATTATCGGCAAGAAGATCGGTATGACTCAGATCTTCGATGAGAATGGCAATGTCATTCCCGTAACCCTCATCGAAGCCGGCCCCTGTGTTGTTGCACAGAAGAAGACCGGTGAGAACGACGGCTACGACGCCGTCCAGCTCGGCTTCATGGAGATGAAGGCCAAGCATGTCACAAAGCCTCGCGCAGGCCACTTCGCAAAGAATGGCATCAGCGCGAAGAAGCACCTCAAGGAGTTCCGCCTTGATGATTGCGCCAAGTACAATGTCGGCGACGTCATTACCGTCGATACCTTCGCCGCAGGCGAAAAGGTCGATGTAACCGGTATGACTAAGGGACATGGTTACAGCGGTGTCGTTAAGCGCTGGAATCACCACAAGCTTCGCATGACTCACGGTGTGGGCCCTGTGCACCGCCAGCCCGGTTCCATGGGTTCCATCGACCCCGCCAGAATCTTCAAGAATCACAAGATGCCTGGCCAGTACGGTAACGAGCGCGTAACCGTGCAGAACCTCAAAGTTGTTAAGATCGATAGCGAGAGAAACATTATCGCCATCAAGGGTGCCGTTCCCGGTGCCAAGGGCGGTATCGTCTTCGTCCGCGACTCGGTTAAAGCATAAGCGGAAGGAGGAAATAAAACATGCCTAACGTAAAAGTGTTTAACATGGCCGGCGAGGCTGTGGGCACCATGGTTCTGTCCGATGTTATCTTCGGCGCAGAGATCAATGCTGCTGTCCTCCATGCCGCAGTCAGAGCATATCTGCTCAACCAGAGACAGGGCACTCAGTCCACTCTGACCCGCACCGAAGTTTCCGGTGGCGGCAGAAAGCCCTGGAGACAGAAGGGCACCGGTCGTGCCCGTCAGGGTTCTACCCGCTCTCCTCAGTGGACTCACGGTGGTATCGCTCTGGGCCCCAAGCCCCGTAGCTACCGCACCGATATGAACAAGAAGGCCAAGAGAGTCGCTCTGTTCAGCGCCCTCTCTGCTAAGGTTGCAGAGGGCAAGCTCATCATCGTTGATGAGATCAAGTGCAATGAGTATAAGACCAAGATCATGGTCAACATGCTCAAGGCTCTGGGTGCCGAGAATCGCACCCTGGTGGTTCTCCCTGAGGTCAACCACTACACCATTAAGAGCTGCGCCAACATCGAGCGCGTCGAGACCTGCCTCTCCTCCACCATCAACGTGTACGAGATCATGAAGGCCGACAAGCTGGTCATCACCGCCGCAGCCGTTAAGATGCTCGAGGAGGTGTACGCATAATGAAAATGCTTGAAGATATCATCATTAAGCCCGTGATCTCCGAGGCGAGCATGGACATGCTGAATGACGAGAACCACAAGAAGTACGTCTTCAAGGTTCTGCCTTCCGCTACCAAGCCTGAGATCGCTAAAGCTGTTGAGGCCATCTTCCCCGGCACCAAGGTGGAGAGCGTCAACGTCATCAACATGAAGAGAAAGCCTAAGAGAATGGGCGTACACTTTGGTTACACTTCCGCTTGGAAGAAGGCCATTGTCACCCTCGCGGCTGACTCCAAGCCCATCGAGTTCTTCGAAGGCCTGAACTAATGAAGGAGGTTGAAGTAAATGCCTACGATTAAGTATAAGCCTACGACCCCTTCCAGAAGAAATATGTCCGTTCCGGCTTACAGCCAGATCATCACCAAGGACACCCCTGAGAAGAGCCTGGTCGTTATCAAGAAAAAGCACGCAGGTCGTAACAGCTACGGCCGCATCACCGTCCGTCATCGCGGCGGCGGCAACAAGGTAAAGTACAGAATTATCGACTTCAAGCGCCTTGACAATGCTCCCGCAACTGTCATCGCCATCGAGTACGACCCCAACCGTTCCGCTTTCATCGCTCTGCTCCAGAACGAGGCCGGCGTAAAGAGCTACATCATCGCTCCCGAAGGCCTGAAGGTTGGCGACGTGGTCACCTCCGGCGCAGACGCTGACATCAAGGTCGGTAACACTCTGCCCATCGCAAGCATCCCCACCGGTACGTTCATCCACAACGTGGAGCTGTACCCCGGTAAGGGCGCTCAGCTCGCTCGTTCCGCTGGTGTCATGGCTCAGCTCATCTCCAAGGACGGCGGCATCGCTCAGGTTCGTCTCCCCTCCGGTGAGGTTCGCATCATCCGTCTGGATTGCAAGGCTACCATCGGTCAGGTCGGCAACTTCGAGCACAACACCATCAAGGTTGGTAAGGCCGGTAAGACCCGCCATAAGGGCATCCGTCCTACCGTTCGCGGTTCCGTTATGAACCCCTGTGATCACCCCCACGGTGGTGGTGAGGGTCGTTCTCCCATCGGTCATCCGTCGCCTGTTACCCCTTGGGGTAAGCCCGCTCTGGGTTATAAGACGAGAAACAAGAAGGCTCGTACCGACAAGTTGATCGTCAAGCGCAGAAACGCTAAATAAGGAGGGAATATAACATGAGTAGAAGCTTAAAGAAGCCTCCGTTTGTGGAAGCAAAGCTTTATGCAAGAGTTTGCGCCATGAACGAGAATCATGAGAAGAAAGTGCTCAAGACCTGGTCCAGAGCATCCACGATATTCCCGGAATTTGTCGGTCACACGATCGCCGTTCACGACGGTAGAAAGCACGTTCCGGTGTATATCACCGAAGAAATGGTCGGCCACAAGCTGGGTGAGTTCGCCCTGACCCGCACTTTCAAGGGTCACGCCGGCTCCAAGACTTCCAACAAGTAATTAAGAGGAGGATATAAGAATGCAAGCAGTAGCACATCTGAAGCATGCTCGGATCTCTCCTCGCAAGGTGCAGATCGTCCTCGACCTCATCAGAGGCAAGGATGCGGACATGGCTATGGCAATCCTCAAGAACACCCGCCGCGGTGCTTCTGAGTACCTCATCAAGCTCCTGAAGAGCGCCATCGCTAACGCCGAGAACAACAACCACATGGACGCCTCGAAGCTTTACGTTTCCGAGTGCTTCGTTACCCCCGGTCCTACCATGAAGAGAATCATGCCCCGTGCAAAGGGAAGCGCTGACCGCATCCTGAAGAGAACGAGCCATGTGACCATCGTGGTTAAGGAAAGAGACTAAGAAAGGAGACCAGACAAATGGGACAAAAGGTAAATCCCCACGGTTTGCGCGTGGGCGTTATTAAGAACTGGGATTCCAGATGGTTCGTTAAGGACGAAGTCTTCGGCGACACCCTGGTTTCCGACTACAACATCAGAAAGTATCTGAAGAAGGCTCTGCAGGAGGCAGGCGTTCCTAAGATCGAGATCGAGCGTGACAGCCGTCGCGTTCGCGTATTCGTCCACTGCGCTAAGCCCGGTATGGTTATCGGCCGCGGCGGTGAGCAGATCGACAAGTACAAGAAGGAACTGGAAGCTATGGTCGGTATGCCTGTGGCCCTCAACGTGGTTGAGGTTCGTCAGCCTGACCTGAACGCACAGCTCGTCGCTGAGAACATCGCCGGCCAGCTGGAGCGCCGCGCTTCCTTCCGTCGTGCCATGAAGATGGCTATCCGCAACACCATGAGATGTGGCGCTAAGGGTATCAAGATCTCCTGCGGCGGCCGTCTGGGTGGCGCTGAAATCGCTCGTTCCGAGCACTACCACGAAGGTACCATTCCGCTGCAGACTCTGCGCGCTGACATCGACTACGGCTTCTGGGAGGCTAACACCACCTACGGTAAGATCGGTGTCAAGGTTTGGATCTTCAAGGGCGAGATCCTCAACGAAGTTAATCGCCCCGAAGCCCGTGAGGCAGCTCGCCCCGACCGCCGTCAGGGTGATCGTCGCCAGAATGGCGACCGCCGTCAGGGTGACCGTCGCCAGGGTGGCGACCGCGACCGCCGTCAGGGTGGTGACCGCCGTCAGGGTGGCGACCGCCGCTTCGGTGACCGCAAGCCCGGTGCTCCCGCAGCCGCTCCTCGTCCTGTTGAGAGACTGCCCAGAACACCTAAGGCTCCCAAAGAAGGAGGCGAGAACTAATTATGTTGATGCCTAAGAGAGTTAAATTCCGTCGCGTACAGCGCGGTAGAATGAAGGGTAAGGCCTCCAGAGGCACCACCCTCGCCTATGGCTCCTACGGTCTGGTGGCTACTGAGCCCGCTTGGATCTCCAGCGTACAGATCGAGGCAGCCCGTATTGCAATGACCCGTTACATCAAGCGTGGCGGTAAGGTTTGGATCAAGATTTTCCCCGACAAGCCCATCACTGAGAAGCCTGCTGAGACCCGAATGGGTTCCGGTAAGGGCGCAGTTGAGTACTGGGTTGCTGTCGTGAAGCCCGGCCGCATCATGTTTGAGATGGAAGGTGTTGCAGAGGACGTGGCAAGAGAGGCTATGCGTCTCGCAAGCCACAAGCTCCCCGTCAAGACTAAGTTCATCACCAAAGAGGAGGCGTAAGAGCAATGAAGGCAGCAGAACTGAGAAATATGACTTCTGAAGAGCTGATGGCTAAGCTCCAGGAGCTGAAGAGCGAGCTTCGCAACCTTCGCTTCCAGCATGCGATCAACCAGCTTGACAACCCTCATCAGATGACTGAGGTCAAGCACGACATCGCAAGAGTAATGACCGTTCTCAATGAGAAGAACGCGTAAGGAGGAACAGTCATGACAGAAGCAAGAGCACTGAGAAAGACCCGTGTCGGTATGGTTGTCAGCGACAAGATGGACAAGACCATCGTTGTGGCTATCGAGGACAACGTAAAGCATCCCGTCTACGGCAAGATCATTAAGCGCACCCTGAAGGTCCACGCTCATGACGAAAACAATGAGTGCGGCGTGGGTGACCGCGTTGAGATCATGGAGACCAGACCTCTGTCCAAGACCAAGAGATGGAGACTGGTTCAGATCATCGAAAAGGCTAAGTAAGTCCGCTATCGGCAACCCGAAGGCCACACGGGCATTTGTGGTCAGAATTCGAATAGTAGGTACGCCGTTGCGTATTGAAACAGTAGGAGGAAAAACAACATGATTCAACAGGAATCCATGATGAAAGTTGCCGACAACACCGGCGCGAAGGAGCTTCTTTGCATCCGCGTGCTGGGCGGCACCGGTCGCCGCTATGCTAACATCGGCGACGTAGTCGTGTGCGCAGTCAAGAAGGCTGCTCCCGGCGGCATGGTCAAGAAGGGCGATGTCGTAAAGGCAGTTATCGTTAGAAGCGTACACGGTGTTCACCGTGCTGACGGCTCTTATATCAAGTTCGACGAGAACGCAGCCGTCATCATTAAGGAAGATAAGACCCCCAGAGGCACCCGTATCTTTGGGCCTGTGGCAAGAGAGCTTCGTGAGAAGGACTATCTGAAGATCCTCTCTCTGGCTCCCGAAGTACTGTAATAGGAGGTATCGCGAAATGGCTAAGATGCATATTAAGAAGGGCGATATCGTACAGGTTATCTCCGGCGCTGACAAGTTCCGCATCGTTGACGGTGAGGAAAAGGGCGTAAAGAAGGGCGAAGTTATCGCTGTGTCTCCCGAAGAGGGGAAGGTCATTGTGAAGGATGCCAACATCATTCACAAGCACGTTAAGCCCCGCCGTCAGGGCGAGGCAGGCGGCATCGTTGACGCCGAGGGCGCAATGTATGCTTCCAAGGTCGCTCTCTATTGCCCTAAGTGCGATAAGGGTGTCCGTTCTCACATCGAGATTGTCGATGGCAAGAAGATCCGCGTCTGCACCAAGTGCGGCCACAAGTTTGATTGAGGAGGTAGATAGCAATGGCAAGAATGAAAGAACTCTACACCAGCGAGATCGCTCCCTCTCTCATGCAGAAGTTCGCTTACAAGAGCGTGATGCAGATCCCCAAGCTGGACAAAATCGTTATCAACGTCGGTTGCGGCGATGCCAAGGAGAACTCCAAGGTCATCGACTCCGTAATCGCTGATCTGACCCTCATCACCGGTCAGAAGGCTGTCCCCACTTACGCACGTAAGTCCGTGGCAAACTTCAAGCTCCGTGAGGGTATGAAGATCGGTGCCAAGGTTACTCTCCGCGGCGAGATCATGTATGAGTTTGTTGACAGACTCTTCAATTTCGCTCTGCCCCGCGTGCGTGACTTCAAGGGCATCAACCCCAACGCCTTCGACGGCCGTGGTAACTACTCCCTCGGTTTGAAGGAACAGCTGATCTTCCCCGAAATCGAGTACGATAAGGTTGAGAAGATCCGCGGTATGGATATCTGCTTTGTGACGACCGCCAACACCGACGAGGAAGCTCGCGAGCTTCTGAAGCTGATGGGCGCTCCTTTCGCAAAGGATTGATGGAGGTATTGAAAGATGGCAAAGAAGGCTATGATCAACAAGCAGCAGGCAGAGGCTAAGTTCTCTACCCGCCGCTACAACCGCTGCAAGATTTGCGGCCGTCCTCACGCTTACCTCCGCAAGTACGGTATTTGCCGTATCTGCTTCCGTAACCTCGCATACAAGGGCGAGATCCCCGGCGTGAAGAAGTCCTCTTGGTAATTCAGACTTAAAAGAATTACCCACCCCTGTCCGAACGCGAAATGCGTCGGACGGGACCCCCACCTATCGGTAGGAAGTCGAGCCGGATATGGCAGGCTCGAGGGCAAAAGAATGTCCAAGATGATCTGTCGGTGCCCGCTTGATACGGGTCGCCCGGTCACACTTAACCCCCGATATGCCGCCGCCCGAAGTTAAGGGTGGCAGCAAGATAATGATAACTTGCATCAGGAGGAAAAAATAATGCAAATGTCAGATGTAATTGCCGATATGCTCACAAGAATCAGAAATGCGAACACTGCAAAGCACGCAACTGTTGACATTCCGGCATCTAACATGAAGAAGTCCATCGCTCAGATCCTCGTTGAGGAAGGCTACATCAAGAGCTACACCGTGGTTGACGACGGTAAGCAGGGCATCATCCGTGTGACCCTGAAGTACCTCGCCGGTAAGCAGAAGGTCATCCGTGGGATCAAGCGTGTTTCCAAGCCCGGTCTGCGTATTTACGCAAGCTGTGAGGATATGCCCAAGGTGATGAACGGTCTCGGTATCGCGATCGTTTCCACTTCCAAGGGCGTCATGACCGACAAGAAGGCTCGCACCCTCAACGTAGGCGGCGAAGTCCTTGCTTTCGTCTGGTAATGAAACGGGAGGTACAAAGATATGTCAAGAATTGGTAGAATGCCTGTGGTTATCCCCGCCGGCGTAAATGTTACTATCGCTGACGGTAACGTCGTTACCGTTAAGGGCCCTCTCGGCACCCTCGTTAAGCAGTTCTCCGAAAGAATGACCATCACCGTCGAGGGCAATCAGGCTCTCGTTACCCGCCCCACCGATGAGAAGGAAGACCGCAGTGTTCACGGCTTGACCCGTGCACTTCTGCAGGACATGGTTACCGGCGTTTCCGTTGGTTACCAGAAGGTTCTCATGATCGTTGGCGTCGGTTACAAGGCTGCAAAGCAGGGCAAGAACCTGCTGTTGTACCTCGGTCACTCTCTCATGCCCAAGACCGGTATGCCCCAGGATAAGTTCATCATCCCCGAGACCGACACCGTTAAGCTGGAGGTTCCCTCTGAGGATGAAATCAAGAAGGCCGGTATCGACAAGATGACCACCGAGAAGGTGAGCTCCACCATGATCATCGTTGTTAAGGGTATCGACAAGCAGGAAGTCGGCCAGATGGCAGCTGTTATCCGCAGCAAGAGACCTCCCGAGCCCTATCATGCAAAGGGTGTTCGTTATATCGACGAGACCATCCGCCGCAAGGCCGGTAAGACCGGTAAATAATTGAAAGGAGTGGATCAACATGGTAACGAAAAAGGATAAGAACCAAGCCCGTCTGAAGAGACATATCCGCATCAGAAGCAAGATCTCCGGTACTGCCGAGCGTCCCCGCCTGGCCGTGTATCGTTCCAACGCTAACATCAGCGCGCAGATCATTGACGATGTGAAGGGTGTTACTCTGGTTGCCGCTTCTACTTACGGCGCCGGTTTCGAAGGTGTTGGCAGCAACAAGGCTGCCGCAAGAGCGGTCGGTAAGATGATCGCTGAAAAGGCTATCGCACAGGGAATCACCGAAGTCGTATTCGACAGAGGCGGCTACCTTTACCACGGACGTGTATCGGAGTTGGCTGAAGGCGCTCGCGAGGGCGGCCTGAAGTTCTAATCTCTTCGGAGATTAGTCCGGTTTGTACACTGTTCAAACAATGTTTGAGCATTCAATTAGGAGGAAACAAAAATGGCTAACAAGTTTAATCCGGGAGAGCTGAAGCTGAAAGAAACGCTCGTCTCCCTGAACCGTGTTTCCAAGACCGTTAAGGGTGGTCGTATCGCTCGCTTTGCCGCACTCATGGTAGTCGGTGACGAGCAGGGTCACGTTGGCGTTGGTCTTGGTAAGGCAGCTGAGGTCCCCGAGGCAATCCGCAAGGGTATCGAAGATGCCAAGAAGAATATGATCGAGGTTTCCCTGAAGGGAACCACCATCCCCCACGAGGTCACCGGTGTGTTTGGCGCAGGTAAGGTCCTGCTCAAGCCCGCTGCCCTTGGTACCGGTATCATCGCCGGTGGCAAGGTCCGTGCCGTTTTGGAGTGCGCCGGTATCTCCAACATTCGTGCAAAGTGCCTGCGTTCTGACAACCCCACCAACGTAGTTAAGGCTACCATGGCCGGTTTGGCAGAGCTGCGCACCGCAGAGGAAGTCGCTAAGATCCGTGACATCCCTGTGGAGCAGGTCAAGGCTTAAGGAGGCGACGGAAATGAAGAAGGTAACACTTAAGAAGAGCCTGATCGCTGCAAAGCCCAATCAGAAGGCAACTGCTCAATCCCTGGGTCTCCGTAAGATCGGCGACAGCATCATCCACGCTGATGACGCTGTATTGGCCGGTAAGGTTAAGGTTCTCGCTCACCTGGTTACGGTCGAGACCGTCAACGACTAAAAGGAGGGTATGAGAATGAAACTGAATGAATTGAGACCCGCTGAGGGTTCCAGAAAAGACTCCTACCGCAAGGGTAGAGGCCCCGGTTCCGGTAACGGTAAGACCGCCGGTAAGGGCCACAAGGGTCAGAACGCCCGTTCCGGCGGCGGTGTCCGTCCCGGCTTCGAGGGCGGTCAGCTTCCCTTGTACAGAAAGCTTCCCAAGAGAGGCTTCAACAACAAGTTCGCTACTATTTATGCAATCGTCAATGTTGGTCAGCTTGAGCACAAGTACAGCGACGGTGATGTTGTCACCATCGAAAATCTGTGCGAGAAGAAGCTGGTTCGCAAGATCTGCGACGGCGTTAAGATTCTCGGCAACGGCGAGCTCACCAAGAAGTTGACTGTTCAGGCTACCGTTTTCTCGGCAGCTGCTAAGGAGAAGATTACAGCAGTAGGTGGACAGGCAGAGGAGGTATAAGAATGTTTCAAACGTTAAAGAACGCGTGGAAAATTCCCGAGCTGAAGAGCAAGCTCCTCTTTACCCTGTTTATCGTCATTCTGTATCGTATCGGTGCCAACATCCCCATGCCTTGGGTTCAGACCGAGGCTTTGGGCAACTGGTTCGGCAATAGCGGCGGTAACGCCTTCACTTGGTTGAACCTGCTGTCGGGTAGTGCGCTGTCTCGTGGTACGCTGTTTGCTTTGTCCGTCTCGCCTTACATCACCGCGTCCATCGTGGTGCAGCTCTTAACCATCGCGTTCAAGAAGCTGGCTGATTGGCAGAAGGACGGCGAGCGTGGCCGCAAGAAGCTCTCCAACCTGACCCGTAGCATTACCGTTGGTTTGGCGCTCATCACCAGTATCGGTTATGCTATGTTCCTCAGCACCTATGGTTGGTTGACTTATACGTCTGCAAATCCCGGTGCTTACTGGCTGCAGATGATCACTTTGGTCGTTTGCTTCTGCGCAGGTGCCTCCCTGATCATGTGGCTGGCTGAGCGTATCAACGAATACGGTATCGGTAACGGTATCTCCATCATCCTGTTCGCTAACATCATCGCCCGTCTGCCCAGCATGGTTGGTAGCTTGTCTGCCCGTTGCTTCCAGAACGAGTGGAAGATGTTCGCAGAGGTTGCTAACGGCAAGGTATATCAGTACATTATTGGTGCTGCTCTGTGCCTCCTGTTTGCTGCAGTTCTCCTGTTCTTCACCGTCCTGGTGATTTGGTTCTCTAACTCTGAGCGTCGTATCCCCGTTCAGTACGCTAAGCGTGTTGTCGGCCGTAAGATGTATGGCGGTCAGTCTTCGAACCTGCCCATCAAGCTGGATATGACCGGTGTTATGCCCATCATCTTCTCCAGCTCCATCGTATCTATCCTGCCCACCGTTGCCGGCTTTATCCCTAACACCGGTTTTGGTAAGTTCGTCAACGACTACTTGGGCATGAACAGCTTCCCCTACCTTGCAATCTATCTGATCCTCGTGGTTGCTTTCGCTTACTTCTATGTGATGATTTCCTTCAACCCTGTAGAAGTTGCCAACAACCTGCAGAACAATGGCGGTGCCATTCCCGGCATCCGTCCCGGCAGACCTACTGTTGCGTACATCACCAAGATCCTCAACAGAATCACCCTGCTGGGCGCCCTCTTCCTCTGCGTACTCTCCGGTGTTCCTATGATCGTTAACGCGATTTGGTACGCCATCGACGGTGTCGGTTTGGCCGACCTTGCTTTCTCCGGCTCCTCCCTCCTCATCGTAGTGGGCGTTGCTCTGGAGACCTACCGTCAGCTGGAGGCTCAGATGACCCTGCGCAATTACAAGGGCTTCCTTGATTGATGCGCATACGCAAGTACCCTATGAACAAACCTTATATGAAGCAACAAACACCCCCTTTCCATTGATCAGAGGAGGAAAAACGACATGAAACTCATTTTATTGGGCGCTCCCGGCGCAGGTAAAGGTACTCAGGCGGCTAACATCACCGCTAAGTACAACATCCCCGTTGTGGCTACCGGAGATATTCTCCGTGCGGCCAAGAGCGAAGGCACCGAGCTCGGCCTTTTGGCTAAGAGCTATATGGATGCCGGTAAGCTGGTTCCCGATGAGGTTATCATCGGTCTTATCAAGGAAAAGCTCGCAAGCGATTCCTGCAAGAACGGCTATATTTTGGATGGCTTCCCCAGAACCATTCCTCAGGCTGAGGCCCTTGACGCTATGGGCGCCGAAGTGGACGCAGTCCTGTCCCTGGAGGTTGCTGATGAGAAGATCATCGAGCGTATGAGCGGACGCAGAGTCTGCAAGTGCGGTGCATCCTACCATGTGGTTTACCTTCCTTCCAAGGTGGACGGCGTGTGCGATAAGTGCGGCGACGCTCTCTATATCAGAGACGACGACGCCGAAGCCACCGTCCGCAAGAGACTGGAAACCTTCCATGCACAGACTGAGCCCCTGAAGGACTACTACGGTGCTAAGGGCTTGCTCGTTACTGTCGAGGGCCGCGAAGAGGTGGAAGATACCACCGCTGCCGTGCTGGCCGCTTTGGAAGGCGTCGAGTGCGGGAAGTAAGAACTTCCTCTGAGGTATCCTGCTTATGATACAACTTAAAAACGGTGATCAGATCAGGATCATGAAAGAAGCCGGACGAATCACGGGCGAGGCTTTGCTCGTCGCCCGTGACCATGTCCGTCCCGGTATCAGTACCTATGAGCTGGATCGCTTGGTGCGAGAGCATATCGAGAAATCGGGCGCTAAGCCCTCCTTCCTCGGCTACGGCGGATTCCCCGCCAGTGCGTGCATCAGCATCAACGACGAGGTCATTCATGGTATTCCATCCAAGAAGCGTTTTCTTGAAGAAGGAGATATCGTGAAGATCGACGTGGGCGCCTTCTATAAGGGATTCCACGGCGATAGCGCGAGAACCATTCCCGTAGGGAAGGTCAGCGACAAGGCCCTGAAGCTTATTCAGGTTACCCGAGATAGCTTCTATGCCGGCCTGGCTATGTTGCAGGTAGGCAATCGGCTCGGCGATCTTGGCTATGCCATCGATGAGCTGGTGGTTCAAAACGGCTTTTCTACCGTCAAACGCTACATCGGACACGGTGTAGGACAGGCGCTCCACGAATCTCCCGACGTGCCTAACTACGGTACGCCCGGCAGAGGCACACGCCTCTGCGTTGGTATGACTTTGGCCATTGAGCCTATGGTCAACATCGGCGGGGAAGCGGTTCGTGAGCTTTCCGACGGATGGACGGTCAAGACCGCAGACGGATCGCTGTCAGCACACTACGAAAATTCCGTAGCCCTGACGCAAGACGGCGTGATCAATCTGACAGGCATCGACCCCGACTTCTAATGGGGTATATCACCGAATGCATCATTTAAAATCAATCCAAGGGAGGGATTCTTCTGTCTAAGGACGATGTTATTGAATTTGAAGGCGTGGTTGAAGAGGCACTGCCTAATGCCACCTTCAAGGTGAGACTTCCCAACGGTCATGTTGTGACCGCTCATATCTCAGGGAAGCTCCGTATGAATTATATCCGCATTTTGCCGGGCGATCATGTAACCATCGAGGTATCTGTCTATGACCTCGACAAGGGTCGCATCACCTGGCGTTCCAAGTGATAAAAACCAATTCTCACAGAAAGGTATGGTAATCACACATGAAAGTGAAGCCGTCCGTTAAGAAGATCTGCGAAAAGTGCAAGATCATCAAGAGAAAAGGCAAGGTCATGGTCATCTGCGAGAACCCCAAGCACAAGCAGAGACAGGGCTGATTGCTGATTCTGAATGAACAATGACCGCCAAAGAGCTCCGGCTCGGACGCCGAGAGGCTTTGGTAACCTGTTCCGGCATCGGAACTGCTCCATAAGGAGCTGCTCAAAAAGAGCAACAAAATCACACAGAGAGGTGTAAAGAAATGGCTCGTATAGCTGGTGTTGATATTCCCAACAACAAGCGCGTTGAGATCGCTTTGACCTACATCTACGGAATCGGCCGCAAGAGCGCCAACGATATCCTTGCCGCTACCGGTATCAATCCCGATACCCGCGCAAAGGATCTGACTGAGGACGAGATTGCAAAGCTCCGTGATGAGATCGAAAACTCTTATAACGTGGAAGGTGACCTTCGCCGTGAGGTTTCTCTGAACATCAAGAACCTGGTGGAGATCAACTGCTACCGCGGTATCCGTCACAGAAAGGGTCTGCCTGTGAGAGGTCAGCGCACTAAGACCAACGCAAGAACCCGTAAGGGTCCTGCAAAGACCATCGCAAACAAGAAGAAGTAAAGGAGTGGCATGAACAATGGCAAAGAATGATAAGGCCGCCAGAGGCATCAAGAAGCGCCGCGAGAGA
>SVTR01000030.1 GCA_015063685.1 Oscillospiraceae bacterium
AATATATTGATAAGCAAAGGCTTTGGGGGAACGGCGGGCGAACGCAGTTCGCCCCTACGGGTTCATAGTAAGCCCACGCAAACAACAATTTACCTACCCATCGCGTGATGCAGTAGGCAGAGGATGCTCTACCCCGAGCGATGGCCGCGGGCACTGCCCGCTAAACAACAATTTACCGTTGTAATTCCCATCGCGGGACACGGTACGCATAGAATGTACTCCCCCGAGCGTTGGCCGCCGGCACTGCCGGCAAACAACCATTTGAAAGGGGAGGCCGAAGCCTCCCCGATGTTTTTTTATGGTGAGATCAGACGCCCAGGCTCTCCCTGTAAGCCGCCATCTTGGCCACGGTCTCGTCCTTATCCTTGCCGATGAGCATGAAGTAGAACTTGATCTTGGGCTCGGTACCCGAGGGACGGGCGACGATGACGTCACCGTTGTCCAGGGTGAAGGACAGCACGTTGGACTTGGGCAGGTTGGTGGACTCCACGGTGCCGCTGACGCGGTCCTCGATAGTCTGTGCCTGGTAGTCGCCGAACTTGACCACCTTGCGGCCCGCGATCTCGGCGGGGGCGGGGTTGCGGAGGGCGTTCATCTTCTCGGCCATGCGGGCGGGGCCGTCCAGGCCCTCCATGTAGATCTCCACGTTGGCCTCGTAGCAGTAGCCGTATCTCTCATACAGAGCGTCCAGCGCGTCGGACAGGGTCATGCCCTTGGCCTTGTAGTAGGCGGTCATCTCGCAGATGAGCATGGCGGCCACCACGGCGTCCTTGTCGCGGGCGTAGGTGCCCTTCAGGTAGCCGTAGCTCTCCTCGAAGCCCAGCACGAAGGTGCCGTAGCCCTTCTTCTCGTAGTCCTTGATGACCTCGCCGATGAACTTGAAGCCGGTCAGCACGTTGTGCATCTTCACATTGTGAGCGGCGCAGATCTTGGCGGCCAGCTCGGTGGTGACGATGGTTTTTACTGCGAAGGGGATCTCGGGCATGGTGTTCGTCTCCTCATAGGCGGTGAGGATGTAGTCCATGAGGAGCGCGCCCATCTGGTTGCCCGTGATGGTGGTGAAGGAGCCGTCGGGGGTTCTCGTGACCACGCCCACACGGTCGGCGTCGGGGTCGGTGGCGACCACAAGGTCAGAACCGACCTCATCCGCGATCTTCATACCGATGTCGAAGACCTCCTTATACTCAGGGTTGGGCTTGGCCACGGTGGGGAAGTCGCCGCTGATGACCATCTGCTCGTCCACGGTAAAGACGTTCTTGTGGCCGCAACGGCGGAGGATCTCGGGGACGAGACGGTAGCCCGTTCCGTGGAGGGGGGAGTAGACGATCTTCAGCTCGTCGGCCACGGCCTTGACGGCCTCGGGGTTGACGGCCTGTGCCTGGACGCAAGCCAGATACTTCTCGTCCATATCAGCCCCCAGCATGACGATCTTACCCGCAGCCAGAGCTTCGTCGAAATCAGCCAGCTTCACGTCC
The DNA here is from genome assembly GCA_015063685.1 of Oscillospiraceae bacterium. GTDB lineage: Bacteria > Bacillota > Clostridia > Oscillospirales > CAG-272 > CAMEON01. The sequence continues at coordinate 1,476 of SVTR01000030.1, forward strand.
TCAAAGATATCCAGCTTCTGCATGGTGGCGCTCACCACGTCGGCGTGCTCGGGGGGCAGCTGGGCGCCGTCCTCCCAGTAGGCCTTGTAGCCGTTGTACTGCTTGGGGTTGTGGGAGGCGGTGATGTTGATGCCCGCCACACACTTCAGCTCACGGAGAGCGAAGGACAGCTCGGGGGTGGGGCGGAGCTCGTCGAAGAGGTAGGCGGGGATGTCAGCGGCAGCCAGCACACGGGCGGCGGTCTTGGCGAAGAGCTCGGAGTTGTTGCGGCTGTCGTAGGCGATGGCGACACCGTCGGCGGTGCGGCCCTCTTCGATGATGAGCTGAGCCAGACCCTGGGTGGCGTAGGCCACGGTATGGATATTCATGGCGTTCATGCCCACCTTCATGGTGCCGCGCAGACCCGCGGTGCCGAAGGAGAGGTAATCGGTGAAGCGGAGTTGGATCTCTTTGTCATCGTCCTTGATGGACAGAAGCTCGGCACGCTCGGCGTCGGAGAGCTTGTCGGAGGTGAGCCAGCGGTTGTAGTTGTCGAGATAGTTTGCCATGGTGAGGTTCCTTTCTATGTACGATATTTTGTAAACTGATCTATAGGGGTTCTGCCGTAGGGGAGGGGTTTCCCCTCCCGTATATTCATAGGAGGGCGTTATCGGGAGGGGAGACCCCTCCCCTACGGAATGATCACGCTTTTTGCATCTCTTCCCATTCTTCCCTCAAAATGGAGTAGCACAGCGTATCACTTCCGTCCCGCGCGTGTCTTCGGAGCCGCCCTTCCGAGGTGAAGCCGCATTTTTCCAACACCCTCACGCAGGCGAGGTTATGGGAGCGCACCCACGCGGCTATGACCTGGGCGTTCATGTCGGTAAAGCCGTAGTCCAGCATTCTCCGCACGGCCTCAGTGCAAAAGCCCTTGCCTCGATGGGGGGCGGCGATGGCGAATTCCAGCTCCATATACCCCTCGTAGCGATCCATGCCGCCGAGACTGATGGATCCGATAAGGGCATGGGTGGTGGCCTCGGTGATCACCTTGAAGCCGTCCGAGACAGCCCACTGTCGGATGGCTTCCCGGCATTCGGAGAGCGAGGGGAAGGTGTGGAGGCCGCTGTTTTGGTGGAGCGGGTCGAGGCACATTTCATAGAGAGCTTGGGCGTCGGACTCATGCGGAGCCCGTAGGATGATACTCCGTGATCCCATTGCGTTTTCAGGACGGATCACGCCTCCAGCTCCTTCTCAAACACGTGATACCCCGCCCCCACGGTAGTCACCTTGCCGTCGAAATCCACGTCAGCCGTGACACCGAAGGGAGTCTGGACAAACAGGTAGAGCTTGCCGTAGCGTTTCGACCACCGCACCGAGATCTCCCCCATGACGGTATCCACCACGGCGTGGCAGGAGGTGAGCTTCTCGGGGAAGTAGGGCTTGATGGACACGCGGCTAAAGCCCGGCTCGGTGGGGATGATACCGCCCAGGTAGGCGTAGAACCAGTAGCCGACCGCGCCGTACATGGGATGGTTGTGGGAGTTCATGCCGGGGTTCTTCTTCATCTCGAAGCGCTCCCAGATGGTGGTGGCCTCGTTCTGGAACATATAGCCGAAGGAGGGGTACTCGTCGGAGGTGATGACCTTCCACGCGTCCTCGATGTAGCCGTGCTTGGTCAGCATATCCATGAGGTAGCGGGTGTTGAGGTTGCCCGTGGTGAACTTGTAGTTCTTCTCCACCAAGTCGTTTCGCATGACCTCGGCGGCCTTTTGCTCATACTCTGCGGGCAGGATCCCCAGCCACAGGGCGAAGGCCTGACAGCCCATGGAGCCGGTAGCCACCTTGCCCGTCTCGGGATCAAACCACTTGTCCAGGAAGGCCTTTCTCACGTATTCGGCACGCTCGGTATACTTGGCCTCGGCCTCAGAACGACCCGTGCGGCGGGCGAAATCGGCCAGAAGCTTGCAGTTGTAGTAGGAGTAGCCCGTGGACATGACCACGCCGGGGGTCACCGCGCTGGGTGCGCCCTCGTCGCTGAGGCAGGCGTAGGCGGGAGCCGCCCAGTCGCCGTAGTAGGAGTAATCCACGGTGCCGTCGGGACTGCGGGACAGGAGGAAGTCCTCCCAGGCGGCCATGCCGTCGAAGAATTCATCCACGGCACCCAGCTCACCGTAGTGCATGAGAGCCTCCTTGGCGGCCACCAGGTAGGAGGAGCAGACGGGATCGGCGGGGAGTCCGCCGTAGATGAAGGGAGCACAGCAGGTGAACTGTCCCTCGGCGCGCTGCTCGTTCTTGATGTCCTGGAGGATCTTGGGGAAGATGCGGGAGGCATCGAAGTTGTAGGGGGTTTCCTCAAAGCGCACGGTAGCGTCGTTCATCCATGCCATGCGCTCGTCTCGCTGGGGGCAGTCGGTCAGTATCGAGTGCATATTGTCCCGCTCGGTCATGACCAGAGCTTCCTGAATGGCGTTGACCATGGGAGAGCCGCAGGTGAAGGAGGAATTGTTTTCCAGATCGGTGTGGATGAGGAGGGCGTAAATGTCGTTCTTTTCCAGACGGTCAAGACCCGTGATCTGGCAATAGCGGAAACCATGATAGGTGAATTGGGGTTCCCAAAGCGCCACGTCCCGTCCGTCACCTGTGGCGATATAGGTGTCGGTCTGCTTGGCACCGCGCAAAACATCGGTGTAGACGGTACCGTCCTCGTTCAACTCTTCGGTGTGAACCATGGTAATGGCTTGGCCTGCCTTCATTCCCTTGGGCAGGCAGAGATTGACAACGCCCGCGATGTTCTGCCCGAAGTCTACCACAAACACACCGGGCTTGGGGCTTACGATCTCCTTAGGAAGAAATTCGCACATATGCTTGATGGGCTGAAGGATCATGGGACGCATCTCTCCGCCGGGGGCGACGGTAGCCTTGACGGCGATCTTCTCGCACTCGTCAAAGTCCTTGTTCAGCGCGGCATCAAAGGTCTCGCCGTTGAAGATGGAGGCGGTGCGGGGATCGAGGGCGCATTCCCACGAGGTATCGGTGGAAATGTCCTCGGTGGTGCCGTCCTCGTAGGTGATATGGAGGTAAGCCCACAGGATGCTGTCGCCGTAGAACTGAATCTTGCGCGCACCCAGCATTTGCCACATGAAGTCGGTGCCGTTCTTGCGCCAGCCGGGGGCGACCTTGATCTCCAGGCGGTTTTCGCCGTTATTCAGCTTTACCTTAGGAGCGACTTTATAGTAGCAGGTTTTCGTATAGTTGGCGTGGGCGGGATCCAGGCGGTGCTGATTGAGGGGACGGTCATTGACTGTAGCCTGATGGTAGCCCAGACCGCAATAGTACAACACCGCATCCCTCACAGGCTTGCCCACGGTGAACTTCTTGACGAACCGCAATACCCGCTCGCCCTGATCCTCCAGGGAGGTGATCCACTCCCCGGGGAAAGAGTCGAGGCAACCGTTGAACAGGGTCACAGAGTAGGGTTCGGTTACCTCCGTAGCGGATTCTGCGGTCACGGTGATCTCGGCGTAAGTCCCTGCGGGGAAGGTAAAGCCGTCCAGCAGAGCAGATTGGCGATCAGTTTCCACACGGCCGCTGTCAAAGACGGTCTCGCCGCCGATCTCCACGGTAAGGGTGTAGGCGACCTGCTTATCATCGGGATTGCCGCCGCCTACTGCCCAGGAGAGAACGGGGGTAGCGTGGCTTTCGGAAAATTCGCATATGGGGGAGAGGACGGGGGTGCCGTCCAAATATACGCGCTTGATATAGATCATATTTTGCATCCTTTCGGGTAAATTTTCATAATATACCACTTATATCATATCACTCTTTTGGTCAAAAGTCAAGAGAAACCCGCCGGCGGAACGAGATTTTTTCGACAATTTGCACTTAAATCCCTCGCGGGGGATTGACTTTTTGAGGGAAATTAGATATAATACAATAGAATAGCTATCTTTATCCCCCGAAAGGAGAGAATCATATGAAGCTGACCGTTACAATCCCCACTACCCCCGGTGCCGCTATCCGCAACGCTGCCGAGGAGCTGAGTAAATATCTGACCGCCATGTGCGGTGATGATGTCCCCGTGATCGAGTCTCCCGCTGCCGTCGATGAGGGCTTTGTGCTGGCGCTTGACAAGAGCCTTGCACCCGACGCCCTGTCGGTGTCTGTGAAGGATGGCCTTGTGACTTTGCGGGGCGGTAACGGCCGAGGTGTGCTTTATGCCGCATACCGTCTGCTGGAACATCTGGGTTGCCGATTTTATGCTGAGGATACCGAGGTCATCCCCGTCATGTCCGCGGAGGATATGACAGAAAAGCTGTCCGATGGACTCTGCATCAGTGAAGCCTCTCCCTTTGAATTCCGTGATCTGTATTGGACTTGTACATATCGCCCTGATATGGCGGTCAAGCTCCGCATCAACGCGGGTATGGCGGGGAAGGGCACCCACAAGCGGGATATCCCTGCCCCTTGGGGCGGCGATATCGGTTACGCCGGTCCTCATTTCGTCCACACCTTTGAAAAGCTGATTCCCGCCGAAGAATATTTCGAAGATCACCCCGAATACTTCTCCATGATCGACGGAGAGCGCACCTGCAAGCACCTCTATTCCCAGCTCTGCCTGTCCAACCCCGAGGTGCTGGAGATCGTGATCGACCGTGTGAAGGGCTGGCTTCGTGACAATCCCGACGCGCAGATCGTGTCTGTCTCTCAGAACGATAGCTTCGTGATCAATTCCTACTGCACCTGCCCCGCCTGTGCCGCCGTGGATGCGGAGGAGGGGGCTCCTTCGGGCTCGCTGATCCGCTTTGTCAACAAGGTGGCCGAGGCCGTGGAGCACGATTTCCCCTATGTGGCCGTGGACACCCTGGCCTATCAGTATTCCACTACACCGCCGAGGCTGACTAAGCCCCGTCACAACGTCATGGTGCGGATGTGTACCGGCGGTTGCTCCTCTCATCCCATTGAGTCCTGTGAGAGAAACGCGGGCACCAAGGCCTGCATCGAGGGCTGGAGCAAGATCTGCGACCGCCTGTATATCTGGGACTATACCACCGATTTCGCCCAGTATCTGGTGCCCTATCCCAACCTGAACACCCTGCAGCTCAACGCGCAGTTCTTTAAGCACCACAACGTCAAGGGTGTGTTTGAGCAGGGCAACTATACGGAAGGCAAGAGCGGCGAGTTCGGAGAACTGAGAGCCTATATGCTGGCCAAGCTTTTGTGGAACCCTGACGAGACTCCCGACGTGGAGGGATTTATGGAAGCCTATTACGGCGGCGGCGCGCCTTACGTTCAGCAGTATCTTAACTATATCCACAGCAAGGTGAAGGACGTTCACTTCAACCTGGTCGTCTCCGCCGCAAATCTGTGGAACAGCCTGATTCCCGACGAGGATATCCCCATGCTGGACGGCTTGTGGGCCAAAGCCTACGCGGCCGCCAGAAGCGGCGGCAAGACTGCCAAGGGATACGGCATCTCCCCCGAGCTGGCCGCTGAGCACGTAGAACGCTCAGGCTTGTGTCATCGCTGGTTCAAGCTGGACGGCAAACGGGGTGAATTTTCCTATCCCGCCCAATTTGATATGCTGGCTCACAGCTTTTACGCTGATTGCAACCGCCTGGGCGTGAGCAGACTCAGCGAGGGTGCTAACGTACCGTGGGTATCTATCTGAAAATATCGCAAGTGATTTGATGTGAGAAAGGAGGTCATGGCGTGTATTATAATCCGAAAGAAGACAGGATAGAGCTTTCCGTCCGTGAGCTATGCGCCATGGCCTTCCTGTCGGGAGACCTGGATGCCCGGGTCTCGCCTGTCAATCCATATGAAGCGGCTCGGGTGGGTCGGGAGATCCATCAGCGCCTCCAGAAGGAGCGGGGAGCCGCTTACCATTCCGAGGTCACGTTGCACCACGAATGTCGGTTGGGTGGCGTGACCTTTTTCGTCAACGGCCGTGCGGACGGCATTCTGTGCGATCCCGAGAGCGGAGACTACACGGTAGAGGAGATCAAGACCCTGTCCCGCCCTCTGTGGTATGGGGGGGAGGGCTTTGCGCGGCAAAGCGATATGGGGCAGTTGATCTGTTACGCCTACTTTCTGGCCTTTGCTAAGTCACTGTCCCGCGTGACCCTGCGCTTGACCTACGTTTGCTCGGCGGATGACGATATCCATTATCAGGACGCCATCATGACCGCAGATCAGCTACGAGACGCCTTTGTGGCTGTGCTGAACCTGATCCTTCCACGGGCCCAAGACCTGCGAAATCGGGCGGTGGTTCTGCGCCCCAGGGCCAAGGACGCCGTGTTTCCCTATACCCATATCAGAGATGCCCAGGGCGAAATGATCCGGGAGGTCTGGCGGGATATGCGGCACGGCGAGACGGTTTTTGCCCAAGCCCCTACGGGCATCGGCAAGACCATCTCCACCCTATATCCTGCCGTCAAGTGCCTCGGAGAAGGCAGATGCGACAAGATCTTTTATCTGACCGCCAAGTCAGCCACCCGCCGTGAAGCGGTCGGTGCCGTTGAGAAGATGATCTCTGCGGGTACCCCCTTGCGGGCGGTGGTGATCGCCGCGCGGGAGCCCATGTGCGCCTGTGGTGAGGCCAAGGGAGCGGAGGGACGGCTGACTCGTTTTTGCAATCCCGAGACCTGTCCTTATGCCAAGGGCTACTATGATCGCTTGGAGGGCGTCATGCAAGAGCTTTTATCGGAGGAGGGCAGGGTCTACACTCCCCGGGTGATCAGCGCGGCGGCAGAGCGAGGTAAGGTGTGCCCTTATGAGCTGTCCCTGGATCTGTCCGAGCGGTGCGAAATTGTTATCTGTGACTATAATTACGTTTTTTCTCCCTCGGTGTACCTGCGTCGGTATTTTGCCGAAGGCGTGCCCGGCGGGGAGGGGAATCGGTATATCTTTCTTGTGGATGAAGCCCATAACCTGGCCGACCGCGCCAGGGATCTTTACAGCGCGACCCTGTCTCTGTCCGAGATCATGGATATCCAGGATACGGTGAACGCCTATGAGACCCAATATGCCTACGGCCTTCGCGGGGCGATCTTTCCCGAGGAGGATGCCCCTTGCGACCATCAGGAGGTTAGCGCCCTGACTATGGATGATCTCATCGGGGATATGCGACGGGCATCCTATGTATGCCGTGATCACCTGACCGAGGGGACGGACGGCGTTTGTCGAGGGGCTGATCTCCGGCGGGAATCCCCCTTGATCCTGTTGGATACCGTGGGGGTCTTGTGCAAAAAATACGATCGTTGGTTGCGTCGTCATGCAGCCCACCCGCTCTATGCTACGGTGGATCGCTTGACCTCCATGCTCAAGGCCTTCCGCTCAGCGGGCAGCTATTACGACGAGCACTACGCCACCCTCACCGAGGTGGAGGGGCAGGACATCCGTGTGAGTTTGGTTTGTCTGGATCCCGCGGAGATTCTGAAGCCGATACTGAAAAAGGCGGTGGCGCGGGTGTTGTTTTCCGCTACCCTGACGCCCCAGGATTACTTTGCGGATATTCTGGGTGGAGATGGTGACAGCGTTTGCATCTCCTTTGACTCCCCCTTTCCCCCTGAGCGCCTGTGCGTGGCGGTGGCAGACCATATCAGCCTGCGCCATGAGGACAGACAAAAGGCCGTCCGCCAGGTGGTATCCTATATTGCCGCCACTGTGTCGGCCAAAAAGGGCAATTATCTGGTCTATTTCCCCTCCTATGAATACATGGAGGACGTGAGGGAGATCTTTGAGAAAAAATACCCCAAGGTGCGCCTACTGGTGCAACGGCAGGGCATGACCGCTGCCGAGCGGGAGGCCTTTATTTCCTCTTTTTCCGAGGGCGACGGCAAGCTTCGCGTGGGCTTTTGCGTCCTCGGCGGATCCTTCTCCGAGGGCGTTGACCTTCCCGGCAACAGCCTGATCGGGGTTATTATCCTCGGCACGGGGATTCCCGGCCTGTCCTCCCTCCGCAACATCATGGCGGAGCACTATAACGACACCAAGGACGGGGAGGGCTACGCCTACGCCTACACCTACCCGGGCATGAATCGTGTGCTCCAGGCCGCGGGTCGTGTCATCCGACGTCCCGAGGACAAGGGGGTGGTGGTGCTCCTGGATGACCGCTACGCCGCCCCGCCTTATACCCGACTCTATCCCGACCATTGGACAAATATGACCGCCGTGGGGGAACCCATGTCCCTGAAGGAGCATCTGGAGCGGTTTTGGGAGAAGGTAGAGGGGGAGGAGCCCGAATGAAAAACAAATCATTGTGTTTTGACACCGCAAAAAAACAATAGCGACATTTGATTTTGGAGGACAATTATGAAACGGACGAAACTTTTACTGCTGACAATTTTGCTTTTTCTGGTGTTGGCGTTGCCCTTAACGGCTTGTATCGAGGGCGATCCAAGGGAGACGAGTGCCCCTGAAGAAACTACAGAAGAGGCTACCGAGGCTCCCGAGATAACCGACGAGGAAACCGAAAGGATAACGGCGGAGGATACGTTTGCCGACGAAACGAATGAGGAGATGTCGTCTCCGTCTGACCCTTTTGGAGAGAGTGCCACTGTGGAGAAACAGACTGCGAACGAGCCTCTGACCGAAAAAAACGAATCCGATGGACCTGTCACAGAGGACGCTGAAAACAGAGAACCTGAAACCGAAGAATTTGAATCCAAAGTATTGGAAACCGAGGAACCCGAAACAGAAACAGAAGAGCCTGAAACAGAAGAGCCTGAAACAGAAGAGCCGGAAACAGAAACAGAGGTGCCTGAAACAGAAGAGCCTCACACGCATATGTGGGGTGAATGGATGACAATTCGTGAACCTTCCTGTACAGAAGAAGGTCTTGTAGAGCGAAGCTGTGCTTGCGGTGAGACGGAAACAGCAGCCCTCGATGCCGAAGGACACCAAGAGAGCGACTGGATGATTGACGAGGAGCCGGCATATGAGGTGGAAGGACATAGACATACCGAGTGTATTGTTTGTCATGAAACCGTCAGAGAAGAGGCAATCCCTGCGCTGGAGGGCTCTCGTGGTTTGGTGTTCACGTCCAACGGCGACGGTACTTGCTATGTCAGCGGCGTTGGTACATGTACTGATGTTGATGTCATCCTTCCCAGATATTCACCCGATAAAGACCTTGTGACAGGGATTGGTGACCGCGCATTCTGGGAATATAAAATTATGAAAACCATTTTAATTCATGATAGCGTAAGAAGCATTGGAGAACATGCTTTTTATTCCTGCAGTAACCTGATAAGCATACATATTCCTGCCAGTGTAAGCAGTATAGGTTATCAGGCGTTTATGATTGGTGAATGCAATATCAAGAGTATCACTGTAGATGAAAACAACCCCGTATATTGCAGCGACGGGAACTGTTTGATCGAAACCGAGAGTAAAGTTCTCATCCGTGGTTGTCCGAACAGCAAAATCCCTTCGGATGGAAGTGTCGAGGTGATCGGTGAGCATGCTTTCGCAAGTTGTAAAAGCTATTCCTATGGACTGAAAAATATTGATATCCCTGATACTGTGAAGAGAATTGAAGATTATGCTTTTGGGTGGTGTGAATATCTGGAACAGATCATCCTGCCTGATAGTGTGGTCTATATAGGCACGGGGGCATTTGTTTTTAATTTCAATATGGCCGAAGTAAGGCTTAGTGAAAATTTGACTTACCTGGGTGCACGTGCCTTTGATTGCAATTGGAGTTTGCAGCGTATTGTGATTCCCGAGGGTGTGCCGGATATTCTGGATAGCACATTTTCATCTTGCAATAGCTTGGAGAGCGTTGTGCTTCCTTCGAAATTGAAAACCATAGGAGACCATGCTTTTTCCGGATGCGATAACTTAAAATCAGTTACAACGGTCGACAATTCTACGGTGAATAAGATACCGGATACGGTGGTTCGTATTGGTTGGAGCGCTTTTTCACAATGTGATCCGGTATTGGAGAAAGAAAACGGCATAAATTATATAGACGACTGGATTGTGAGTGCTGACGATTCCATCACAGAGATCACATGGAGAAAGAACACGGTTGGTCTTGCAGACAGAGCGTTTTATCAACTATCGGGGCTTACTGTCGTTCATATCCCGGATCATATCTCTTTCATCGGAGCAGATTGTTTTAACAGCTGTGACAATCTGACCGAGGTTGTCATGTCGAATGATGTGTTAACCCTGGGGAAGGAAGCCTTTAGAAGTTGTGATAATCTCAAAAAAGTGATCCTGTCCCAAAGCTTGACGGCAATCAATGACGGTACTTTTTCGGGTTGCTCAAGCCTGGAAAATATGGATATCCCACCACAACTTGTCAGCATTGGTGATAATGCTTTTTCACGTTGTGAGAGTCTCACGGAACTGATCTTGCCGGAAACTTTGACCAGTATTGGAAATAGCGCATTCTCGTACTGCGATGGCTTGCTCGGTATAGATATTCCTGACAGTGTAACTTCCATGGGCTCGTATGCTTTTGAAAATTGCAATCACCTTGCTTATGTCCATATAGGCGAAGGCTTGACTGCTATCAGTGACTATGCGTTTGCGTTATGCCATGGGTTGACGGATGTAACCATGAGCGATCATGTAACCTCTATAGGTGAATGGGCCTTCTATCACGACATTGCTTTGGAGAATATAACGATTCCGTCTGCCTTGAAAACCATCGGAGAGCGCGCCTTTTACAACTGCAGGAAACTGCAATATTTCACTATCCCGGACGGAGTTGCGACCATTGAGGAGGCAGCGTTTTTCTCCTGTGTTGAGCTTGTGAGAATTTCTATCCCCCGCAGTGTGACCTTCATTGATCAGAGCGCTTTCGCATATTGCAGGAGCTTGAGCAAGGTACACTATGCAGGAACGTCGGAAGAATGGGGAAGGCTTAATATTTATCTTGATAACGACTATCTTTTGATGGCTTCCATCCATTACAACCGGTTCCCGTAAAATGCCAAGGAGCGGCTTCGGTCGCTCCTTTTTGGAGGAATTAAATGAAAGTTCATAGAAAAGCAATAAAGAAAAGCTTTTTTAGTGATAAAATGAAGCATAATTATTTTATTTTGGGGGAAAAGATGAAGACAATGAAATATTTGACGATCCTCGCGGTTCTTCTCATGGCTTTGAGCTTTGCGCTGACAGCGTGCAGCGGAGGCAATGTGCCGGAAGATACGACGGCTACCGAAGGACAGACGACTGCGCCTGTCACGGAAGCGCCTGGGACGGAGGCGCCTGCTACAGGTGAGCCCGAGACCGGCGTGCCTATCACCGACGAGCCTGAGACCAATGAGCTCGAGATCGACGAGCCTGAGACCAACGAGTTTGAGACTAACGAGTCCGAGACCAACGAGTCCGAGACCAACGAGCCCACCACGGAAGTTCCCCATGAACACGTTTGGGGCGATTGGACTAAGGAAAAGACCGCCACCTGCACCGAGAAGGGAAGCGAGAAGCGGACTTGCGCGTGCGGGGAGAGCGAGAGCCGTGAGATTGCCGCATTGGGTCACACCGAGGTGGTTGATGCCGCTGTAGAGGCGACCTGCACCGAAACGGGTCTGACCGAGGGTAAGCATTGCAGTGTTTGCAATGCCGTGCTGGTGGCACAGGAGACCGTGGCCGCGAAGGGTCATACTAAGATAATCGATGCTACGGCCACCGCTCCTACTTGCACCGAAACAGGTTTGACGGAGAGTGCTCATTGCTCTGTATGTAACGCTATTCTTGCGGTACAGGAGATTGTGACTGCGATAAAACACAATTTTGTTGACAGAAAATGTGAATATTGTCATGCGAAACTGAGTGAAGGTCTTGAATTCATTTCTAGAGATGATGGCAGATGTTATGTGAGTGGTATAGGAACTTGTGAGGATCTGGATATTATCATTCCGGAGGTTTCTCCTGAGGGGGATCAGGTAATAGGAATTTATAACGAGGCGTTTTCCGATTGCGATAACCTGATAAGCGTTCAAATTCCTGATGGTGTAACGTGGATTGGTAGTAATGCGTTTTATAATTGTGATAACCTGATGAGCATCAAAATCCCTGATAGTGTTAATACCATCAACAATTCTGCGTTCTACGAAAGTAACAAATTATATCAAAAAGATCGTGGTGTATATTATGTGGACCGATGGATAGTTGATTGTGATAATGACGTAAAAAATGTTGAGTTGCGTGAAAATACTGCAGGTATTTGTCCTTTCGCATTTGCCGGCAGCAACCTGATAAGTATCGAGATTCCAGCCAGCGTAATAAGCATTAGTGATTATGCTTTTGATGATTGCAGTAGTCTACGAAGCGTCATGATTGCCGACAATAGCCGGCTTATGAGCATCGGTCGTTCTGCTTTTGAAGGATGCAGTAGCTTGACGAGCATAAAGTTTGGTGAAAATAGCCAACTGTTAAGTCTCGGTGTTGGAGCGTTTTATAATTGTAGTAATCTGACAAGTATCAAGATACCCGCCAGCGTAACGAATGTCGCTAATGCGGCATTTGAAGGCTGTAATAAGCTGATTAAAAAGAAAGATGGCGTATCCTATGTGGATAAATGGGTTATTGATTGTGATACGAGTGTAAGAGAGGTTACACTACGTGCAGATACTGTGGCCATTGGCTATTCTGCGTTCTCGGGATGTAAAAAACTGACGAGCATCTCGATTCCCTATCATGTAACGCTCATCGCTACTTATGCGTTCCACAATTGCAGTAGCTTGAAGAGCATAGATATTGTCGAATGGGGTCTACTTACGAGCATTGGCGATAGCGCATTCTCCGGTTGTAGTAGTTTGAAGAGTATTGTAATACCTGCTGGTGTGACGAATATTGACCCTGAAATGTTCTATGGGTGTAGCAGTTTGACAAGTATCATAGTGGATGACAACAACCCCATATACCATGATGATGGCAATTGTCTTATTGAGACAGCCACCAAAACTTTGGTTATGGGATGTAAAACTAGCGCGTTTCCTACCGACGGTAGTGTAACAAGCATAGGCCATATGGCATTTTCCAATTGTAGCAGCATAAAAAGTATTGAGATTCCTGCCTCTATAATAAGCATCAGCACTTCAGCGTTCTTGAACCGCGGCAGCCTAACGAGTATTAAAGTAGATGACAATAATCCCACATATCATGATAACGATAATTGCTTAATCGAGACCGCCACCAAGACTTTGGTACTGGGATGTGAAACCAGTGTGATTCCTACGGACGGCAGTGTGACAAACATTGGTAGTAGGGCGTTCTACGGTTGTAGTAGCCTGACGAGCATTGTTATCCCTGACGGCGTGACAAATATTAGCAATTCTGCTTTCAGGGGTTGCCATAGTTTGACGAGCATTGTTATTCCTGACAGCGTGACAACTGTCGATGATTATGCGTTTGAAGATTGTCGAGAATTATCGAACATCATATTTGGCGAGAATAGTCACCTTAAAAACATCGGTAAATATGTGTTTTCTGGATGTATAAATTTAACGCTTATTAATGTTCCCTCCCATGTAACGATTATTGATGATTGTGCGTTTTTTAATTGTAGTAGTCTACAGAGTGTAGGGATTGCAGACAATAGCCAGCTTACGAGCATTGGCAGTTCTGCATTCTACAATTGTAGAAGACTAACGAGTATAAAGTTTGGTGAAAATAGCCAACTTTCACGCATTGGTGGCGAAGCATTCTCTGGTTGCAATAATCTGGTGAGCATTGTGATTCCTGACAGCGTAACAAGTGTCGATAGTTCAGCTTTCTCAGGTTGTAGTAAATTGATTCAAGAGGAAAACAATGTATATTATGTAGACAGATGGGTTTTAGGCGCAGATCGTAATTGGTTTGGGAGTATTATCATATTGCGCTCGGATGCCGTGGGTATTTGTGATAATGCGTTTTATGATTATGACCATCTTATAACCATTGAGCTTCCCGACAGCGTGACAAGCATTGGCGAATGTGCGTTCTACAGTTGCTGGATGCTGACGAGCGTCGTAATTTCCGATGGTGTGAAAAGTCTCGGAGAGAATGCTTTCGGTAGTTGTGAAAATCTGACAAGTATTACTTTCACCGGCAACAAATCCAAATGGCAGGCTATCGATAAAAATGAGGATTGGAACAACAACACCGGCAACTACACCGTCCACTGCACCGACGGCGACATCCCCAAAACCGAATCCTAATGTAATCATCCCGCCCCACCTCTCCGAGGTGGGGCTCTTTTCAGCACTCTCTGCAAGAATTCCACAAAATCCTGCATTGTCCGGCGCCTAAAATCCTTCAAAAAGGAAAAAATACAAAATTTTTGCATTTTTTGAAAATACCTCTTGCTTTTTTGGAAAGAATATGATATAATGTACCACGGTGTGCGGAGGCGGCCCTTTTGATGGCTCGTCTCCCGAAAATTTGTCAACCTACGGAGGATTCCTCATTATGAAATATACCGATATGACCCGCGCCGAGCTGATCGCTGAGCAGGCGCGCCTGCAAGCCGCTTACGATGCCTTCTGTGCCCGCGGCCTGAAGCTGGACTTGTCCCGCGGTAAGCCCGGTGCCGAGCAGCTGGACATCACCACCGAAATGCTGGATTGCCTGAACGCCGAGGATTGCAAGACGGGCGGCGGCTTTGATTGCCGTAACTACGGTCTCCTGGAGGGTACGCCCGAGGCTAAGAAGCTCTTCTCCGATCTTTTGGACATTCCCGAAAAGAACCTGTTCATCGGCGGTAACTCCTCCCTCAAGCTCATGTACGACGCGGTGGCTCGTTGTATGCTCTACGGCAACTGCGACGGCGAGCCCTGGATCAAGCAGGGAACCATTAAGTTCATTTGTCCTGCCCCCGGCTACGACCGTCACTTTGCCATCTGCGAGTCCTTGGGCATTGAGATGATCCCCGTGGATATGACCCCCGACGGCCCCGACATGGATGCGGTTGAGGCCTTGGTGGCCGATCCTGCCGTCAAGGGCATCTGGTGTTGCCCCAAGTATTCCAACCCCGACGGCTACACCTACTCCGACGATACCGTCCGCCGTTTGGCCGCCATGAAGACTGCCGCTCCCGATTTCCGTATTTTCTGGGACAACGCCTATGTGGTGCATGACCTTTACGACGGCGTCAGCGATACGCTTCTGGATATTTTCAAGGAGTGTGAGAAGGTGGGTACGGAGGATCGCGTGTTCTACTTTGCCTCCACCTCCAAGATCTCCTTCCCCGGCTCGGGTGTGGCTATCTTCGCTATGTCCGATCGTAACATGAAGCAGGTCATGCCCATTGTGGGCATCCAGACCATCGGCTACGACAAGCTGAACATGATGCGACACGTGAAGTTCTTCGGTAACGCCGAAGGAATCCTTGAGCACATGAAAAAGCAGGCCTCGGTGCTTCGCCCTAAGTTCTACGTGGTGCTCTCTACCCTGGAGAAGGATCTGAAGGACCCCGGCTTTGCTCATTGGACCAATCCCAAGGGCGGCTATTTCGTCAGCCTCTTTACCATGCCCGGCACCGCCAAGCGCGCATATGCCCTGGCCAAGGCCGCAGGTGTGACCCTCACCACCGTGGGTGCCACCTACCCCTACGGCAAGGATCCCGCCGACAGCAATATCCGTATTGCACCCACCTTCCCCTCCCTGGAGGATCTCACCCTCGCCATGGAGGGTCTGACCGTTTGCCTGCGGCTGGCGGCGGTGGAAAAGCTTTTGGCTGATTGAGGGCAACTCTAAAGGTCATCTCTAAAATTTTCCTTAAATAACAAAAAAGATTTCTCTCCCCCGTTGACTTGACGGGGGAGATTTGTTATAATAATATATATAACTATATTTGTATACTAAGGAGTATGCCTTGAAGATAAAAAAATTCGCTTTGCGGTGCTTTTTTTGGCTGATCGGTTTGTTGCTTTGCCTGCTGCTTGCCGGTTGCGGTCAAAAGCTCACCTATACCATCCAGGCCGGCAGTGACCTTCCCGATCCCGAGGAGCTCGGCGATATGGAAGGGCTGACCTATGACAGCGGTTATGATCCTAACTGTGTCAACCACGCCGGCACCTACGAATTGACGCTTACCGACGGCGCAGGGAAGAAGTACGTTCTGAAGCTCACCGTGAAGGATACGAAAAAGCCCGTGGTGGTCACCCGCCATGTCTATTACGCTCTGGGTACGGAAAATCCCAACGCCCTGGATTTTATCAATACCATTGAGGAAGCCGACGATTATACTGCGTATTTTACCGGCAAGCTGCCTGATATGACAAAGATCGGAGATTATGATGTCTCTTTTTGCGTCAAGGATGCCAGCGGCAACGTGTCTGAGGAATGCCACTCGATTATGACGGTGGTGGAGGATACGTCCCCTCCCGTCTTTGACCGTGTACCTGAGCTGTCTGCCTACGTGGGTGAGGCTATCGCTTACCGAAAGGGACTGGTGGTCACCGACAATTGCAGCGGAACCGTACAGGTGGAGGTGGACGCCTCTCAGGTGAAGCCTGAGGTGCCCGGGGATTATACTGTCAGCTTCAAGGCGACCGATACCCGAGGCAATGTGTCCACGGCGCAGACGGTGATCCACATTTATGAGAATCAAATCACCGAAGCCCAGCTTTTCGAGAAGATTGAAGCTTTGTCCGCGGAGATCACAACCTCCGACATGACGGTGGAGCAAAAGCTTCGCGCCGCCCATGCCTATATCCAGGAGAATATCGCCTACACCTCGGATTCCGATAAGTCGGACTGGGTGAGAGCCGCCTACGACAGCCTGTTTGTCACGGGCTCCGGGGATTGCTTCAACTATTTTGCCGCCGCCAAGGCGTTTTTGATCTACTACGGCGTGGACTACCGGGAGATCGAGCGCACACCCGGGGTAGAGGAGGGCACCCATTTCTGGTTGATGGTCAACTTGGGCACCCATCAGAATCCCCGCTGGTATCATTACGATGCCACAAGACTGCGCAACACCTACGAAAACAGCGGATGCTTCATTACGGACAAGCAGATGTACGCTTACAACCGCATGGCGGGTATGACCTTCTATGCCTACAACGCTTCGGCTTACCCCGCTACGTCTACCGAGATCATCACCCCCACCCCTACCTTGCAGCCTTATTATTGATCGGAAGTGACGCCTATGTTGAAAAATATTCTTCAATACCTTGAAAATACCGCCGCTCGCGTACCCGAAAAGATGGCTTTTTCAGACGGTGAGCGACAACTGACCCATGGGGAGACCTTGACCCTTGCCCGTCGATTGGGAAGCTTTCTCGCGGAAAAGGGCTATGCCCATGAGCCTGTCATGCTCCTGCTTGACCGTTCTCCCGAGGCGGTAGCCGCCACCTTTGGTGTCATCTACAGCGGATGCTACTATGTGGTGCTGGACACCGATATGCCCGCCGCTCGCATGGGTCAGATCATCGACACCATGAAGGCCCGCGCGCTGGTCTGCGATGAAAAGAATAGCAAAAAGGCCAATGGATTGGTGGAAAACGGTCTGTTTACGGGAGAGATCCTCTCCTGGGAGACTGCCAAGAATACCGAGGAGGATGGCGATGTCCTCGACCGCATCCGTCGCGGTCAGATTGATACCGATCCCATTTACGTGGTATTCACTTCGGGCTCTACAGGCGTGCCCAAGGGCGTGGCCGCCTGCCATCGCTCGGTCATTGACTATACCGAAGCTCTCTGTGAGGTACTGCCGTTCTCCGAGGACACCGTTTTTGCCAACCAGACCCCTCTGTATTTCGACGCGCCTCTCAAAGAGATCATGCCCACCCTGAAATACGGCGCGACGGTCTATCTGGTGCCCAAAAAGCTGTTCATGTTTCCCGTAAAGCTCTGCGAGTTTTTGAACGAGCATAGGATTAACACAATTTGCTGGGTGGTCTCAGCCCTCACCATGATCTCTGCACTGGGTGCGCTGGATAAGACTCCGCCCAAGTATCTGACAACCATTTGCTTTGGCAGCGAGGTGTTCCCCCGTCCCCAGTACGATCTGTGGCGGGCGGCCTATCCCGGAGCCAAGTTCTTCAACCTTTACGGTCCCACTGAGGCTACGGGCATGTCCTGCTACTGGCCTGTCCGTGACCTTGCGCCCGACGAGCCTATCCCTGTGGGCTATCCCTTCAACAATACCCGCATTCTCCTGCTCACCGACGACGGCAAGGAAGCCGCCGCAGGCGAGGTGGGAGAGATCCATATGCAGGGCACCTGCGTGACCCTGGGCTATTTCGCCAATCCCGAAAAGACCTCCGAGGCCTTCGTGCAAAATCCCTTGAATCCTTACTACCCCGAGCTGATCTACCGCACGGGCGACCTCGGCCGCTATAACGAGCGGGGAGAGCTGGTATTCATCTCGCGCCGCGATGCTCAGATCAAGCACATGGGTCACCGTATCGAGCTTGGGGAGATCGAGGCTACCGCTTCGGCCGTTGAAGGGGTAGGGCAGTGTTGCTGTGTGTACGACAACACGGGCAAGCGCATTGTGCTGTATTACGTGGGCACTGTGGAGCCCAAGGAGGTCAGCAAAGCCCTTCGTGAGAAATTGCCCCGCTATATGCTCCCCGCCCTGTGCGAGACCCTTACCGCCATGCCCAGAACCCCCAACGGCAAGCTGGATCGGAAGGGGTTGCGGGAAAGAGCGGAGCGCGGGGAATGATAATCTGAGAGTCACCTCAAAAAATAGGGCTTCTCTAAATACTCAGCGTGCGGAGAGATGCGAGGGATTTTTTTGTCAGACTAAATCTGCACGCATAGTTGACCCTATGCGAAAGGATTTTGTGACGTATGACGGAAAAAGCACCGTCATATCGACGTGCGATGAGTTTTTAGAGATGCCCAATCATCTGCTATACAGAAAGGACATATGATGAACGAAATTATTGAAATCCTCACCGAGCTCCACGACGACGTGGACTTCACCACCGAAACCGGTCTTGTGGAAAACGGCATCCTCAACTCCCTGGACATTGTGGCGATCATCACCGAGATCGACGACCGCCTGGACGTTCAGATACCCGCCGAGGAGATCCTGCCTGAAAACTTTGATTCCGCTGAGGCTCTGTGGGCGCTGGTACAGCGTCTTGATGAGGCGTAAGACGGCTGTATGAGCTTTACATCTGCGGCGTTTCTCATCTTTGCCGCGCTGACGCTACTGGTCTATTATACCGTACCCAAGCGGGGACAATGGATCGTGCTGCTGGTGGCCTCCTTCCTCTTTTACTGGGCGGCCGGGGGGGGGTACCTGCCCTTCATCGCGGTGACCATCCTTTCCACATGGCTCTGTGCCCTGGGGATCCGCCGCCGTGACCGTTTGGACGAGGCCTATCTCGCTGAGCATAAGGCGGATATGACCAAGGAGGAGCGAAAGGCCTTCAAAAACGGGGCTAAAAAGAAAAAGCGCCCCTATCTTGTGGGCGGTCTGGTGTTTAATTTTGCCATTCTCGGGGTACTCAAGTACACAGGATTTGTGTTGGGTGGGGTCAATGATCTCCTGTCGCTCTTTGGCGACGTGTCGGTGACCGTCCCATCCCTGATTCTCCCTTTGGGTATCTCCTATTACATTTTCCGTTCCACCGCTTACCTCATCGACGTGTACTGGGGCAAGACCGAGGCTGAAGGAAACATCGCCAAATATGCCCTTTTCGTCTCCTTCTTTCCCGCCGTCCTCCAAGGCCCCATCAGCCGACACAAGGATCTGGCGCCCCAGTTTTTCACCCCTCACAAGGCTGAGTGGTCAAACCTCACGGAGGGTGGACTTCGGGTGCTGTGGGGCTTCTTTAAGAAGATGGTCGTGGCGGATACCGCCATGATCGCGGTGAAAATGATTGTGTCCTCCCCCACGAAGCTTACGGGTATGTACGTGCTTTTTCTTATCATCCTGTATTCCGCCGTCATCTACGGTGACTTCACGGGAGGCATCGACATGACCATCGGTCTCTCACGCATGATGGGACTGCGCCTGGCCGAGAACTTTGACCACCCGTTCTCCTCTCATTCTACTCAGGAATACTGGAACCGTTGGCATATGACCATGGGCTCCTATTTCACCGATTACGTGTTCAACCCCCTGTCCATCAGCGGTCCCATGAAAAAGCTATCCAAGTGGAGCAGGGAAAAGCTGGGTAAGACGGTGGGTATGCGGGTGCCTGTATATCTTGCCACCCTCATTACCTGGTTTTTGACGGGGCTTTGGCACGGCGCGTCCTGGAATTTCATCGTTTGGGGCCTGCTCAACGGCGCGGTCATTCTGATCTCCCGAGAGCTTGCGCCCTTGTACGCCAAATTCCACAAGAGATTTCCCGGTCTCAGGGAAAAGGCGGTTTACGGTGGCTTCTGCGCCCTTCGAACCTTCTTCCTCATGGGTTCTATCCGCATCCTGGACTGCTACCGTGACGTCCCCGTGACCTTCAAGGCCTTTGGTTCTATCTTCTACGATTTCGCCTCCTGGGGAGACCTGGCGGGGGGGAAGTTCCTGCATATGCTGGGACTTGAGCTGTGGCAATGCGTGGTGATCGCTTTGGCGACTGTGGTGGTGTTCCTTGTCTGCCATCGAAGCAAGACAAAGCCTGTGCTCACCGAGATCTCTGAGCGCCCTTGGCTCTTGGGCGGTGTTTGCGCCCTGCTGATTGTGATCATTTTGATTTTCGGCAGCTACGGTATCGGCTTTGACGCGGGCGATTTCATTTACCAAACGCAGTTTTAAGGGGGGACGGACATGAAAACCAGTAACAAAATCATCCGCGCCTCGGCGCTGATTATCCCTCTCCTGCTTGTGGTGGCCTTTTTGATTTGTGCCACCCCCATCCTGCAACCCAAATATATCACCGCCTCCCCCGAAGGGTCTTTGACCGCAGAGTATTATGACGCGGTGAAGGAAACAAAGCACGACGTGCTCTTTATTGGGGACTGCGAGGTGTACGAATCCTTCGTGCCTGCCGTTCTGTGGGAGGAATACGGCATTTCCTCCTATGTCCGCGGCGGCGCTCAGCAGTTGGTCTGGCACTCTTACTATATGCTGGAGGATGCCCTCCGCTACGAGACCCCAAAGATTGTGGTATTCAACGTCCTTGCCCTCAAGTACGGAGAGCCTCAAAAGGAGGCCTATAACCGCCTGGCCCTGGACGGTATGGAGTGGTCGGAGACCAAGGTGGGTGCCATCAAGGCATCCATGACCGAGGAAGAGTCTTTTACCTCCTACGTCTGGCCCTTCCTGCGGTATCACAGCCGCTGGAACCAGCTGACCGCCGAGGATTTCAAATACGCTTTCTCTGACAAACCTACCGTCTCGGATAGTGGCTATCTCATGCAGACGGATATCGTTCCGGCTACGGAAGGACAGGAGACGCCCCGTCCCCTGGTGGATTATACCCTTCCTAAGGCGGCCATGGAGTATCTCGACCGCATCACAAAGCTTTGTGGGGAGAAGAATATGGAGCTGATCCTCATCAAAGCTCCCACCAACGCCCTGGCCTACCATTGGTACGACGAGTGGGATGAGCAGATCCTGGCCTATGCCGCTAAAAACGGGCTGGCATATTACAATTTCATCCCCCACGCTGAGGAGATGGGGCTGGATATGTCCACCGATACCTACGACAAGGGTGTGCACCTGAACGTCTACGGCGCGGAAAAGCTGACCCGCTATTTCGGAAAGATCCTGGCGGAAGAGCATCACGCCCCCGACCGTCGGCAGGATGTGGAATTATCCCGGGTCTGGAACCGCCGCGTGGCGGCGTACAATGAACGCAAAACCCAAATGGCTAGTGTCAGCCAAAGCAAAATTAACCCGTAAAAATCAAAGAAAGGAATTCATATCATGAATAAGACGCTTCGTATGCTGGCGGTTCTGTTGGCCGCCTTGACTCTGACCCTTTGCTTTGCTTCCTGCGGAGGCAGCAAGACCTCCGATGGCTATACCTTCAAAGCGCCTGACGGTACCGAGATCGCTATTGGCGCCCTCCACGATGATGTCATTCCCAAGCTAGGTGACTATGAATCTGTGGACAAGACCGATTCCTGCGGTGGCTTTAAGGGACAGGACTGCACTTATTTTTACAAAGGCTTCCGCGTTTATACCACCCCCTCTGACAAGGGTGACGTGGTCAATATGATCGAGCTGACAGACGACTCCGTTTCCACGCCCGAGGGCTTGACCATCGGCTCTGCCAAGGACGCCGTGATCAAGGCTATGGGAAATGGTACCGCTGTGGGAGAGAACCTGTCCTATGAGAAGGGGGACATGAAGCTGGTGTTCATTTTCCGTGATGGCGCGGTGACCAATATTCAGTATATGGCAAAATAATGGGCATCTCTAAATACTCAGCATTTCGAAAAATCCCCTGTGAGACCCAATCACGGGGGATTTTTGCAAGGAGGAGCGCATATGAAAAACTGCCTGGCCATCTGGCATTATCCCCATCGTACCATAGAAGAAAACATCCGATATTTTGCGGGGCAAGGATATGATGCCGTCAGCGTTCACGGCGCGCAGTTTGTGCAGGCGTTGACCCAAGGCAGAGATGAAAGCCTGGCACGGGCGGTTCAGGACTCCCGGGTGGTTTTGACGGTGCATTATGCGCTACCCAAAAGCCACGATGCCCGGCATGTTCAGGAATATCGCCGAGGAATTGATATGCTTGAAGCGTGGCAGAGGGCCCATGGCCTGATCCATATTCTGTCCTTCGATGTACCTACGCCCATTCGGGACCAGATCGGGCCCTATCTGGATTACGCCATGGCGCGGGTACCGGACTGTTTCCTTGCCGTGGAAGACTTTGGCCTCACATCGGACGAGCGGGCACAGATCGAACACCTCAAGGGCAATCCCCGCTTTGGCTATCTCCTGGATATCGGGCATATGTTTCTTCGTATCGGGGGTAAAAACAAGAGCGGAAAGCCCCTGTTTACCAACAGCCCCGACGAATGCCCCGCAAGGGAAAATCCGGGGTATGATGACTTTATGAAAGCGTTGAAATCAAAGGAATTTCCCGTCCTTGAGATGCATTTGCACAACAATGACGGGGAAAGTGATTTGCATTGGTTCCTGGAAAATGGCCCTCTGGATATCCCCATGATCGCCCGGGTGGTGCGGGATTTCGGCTTTGACGGTATCATGACCATCGAAAGCGCACCGGGCTTTAAGTTTGAGTGCCGTGGTGACGCTGCCGATCGGGGCATCATGAAGACCTTTGCTTACTGGAAGGAATGCTGTGAAGGAAAATGAACGAGGGAACGCGTATTTTCGTAGGCATCATCTGCCTTTTGGCGGCTATCGGGGTGGGGTATCTCGGCGCCCGAAGCTTGTGGGTCTATATTATTTTTGAAAAATATCCGAAGAAGACAAAAAAGGTGGGGGCCATCCTGCAGGACGCCGTGCAGAAGAACAACGTCCGTGTGGGCATCCGACGCCCCGTTTTTGTTAAGCATATGACCAAGGCGGTCTACGCCTATACCGTGGAAGGGAAGCTCTACTATATCAAGACCACCCATTATCTCACTACCAAAAGGCAGACTCCCAAATTTGTCCCCGTGGTGTACATCACGACCCACCCGAGGTACGCCTATATAGACGATCTGACCTCAAGCGGCGAGATGGAATATCTTTTGTTCGGTATCTTTTTTGCGGCTGTATCTCTCATGCTTTTTGTAGGATGCCTCGCAGGATTCGGTATTTTGCCTACTTGATCATTATTTTCTCAAAAAAGTAAGCCTCCGCGCAAGGAATCATCCTTAGCGCGGAGGCGTTTTATCATTTACAAATTGGACAGGGAATATTTTTCTGCAAACTGCTTGTGCATGACCTCGTACTCGGCGTCGTTCTCACGGGCGTTGCGAAGGGACTCGTGGAGGTTGAGGTTCTGGGCGGCGGTGTCAATGACACAGCCCGCGATGTTGGAGCAGTGATCCGCAATACGCTCCAGGTTGGTGAGCAGATCGTTCCATACGAAGCCGCCCTCGATGGTGCATTCGTTGCGCTGGAGACGGAAAATGTGGCTGGCGCGCATCTTTTCCTTCAGCTCGTCGATGACCTGCTCCAGAGGCTCTACCTGCATGGCGGCGGTGAAATCGGTGTCCACGAAGGCCTTCTTGGACAGGGTGAGGATCTCGTCCACGGCGGTGGTCAGGATCGTCAGCTCGGCGCGAGCCTGCTCGGTCAGCACCAGCTTCTTCTCCTTGATCTCCTCGGCGGATTCCAGAATGTTCACCGCGTGGTCGGAGATGCGCTCGAAGTCACCGATGAGGTGCAGGAGGCTGGCAACCTCGGCGGATTCCTCCTCGGTGAGGGGCCGGCTGGAGAGCTTGACCAGATACGTGCCCAGCACGTCCTCGTAACGGTCGCCCTTGTCCTCGTATTCTCGGATGGAATCAGCCAGCTGAGGGGTGAGGTTGTTCAGAGAATAGAGGCTGTCCTTCAGACCCTTCACGGCATCGTCGGCCATGCAGATGGTCAGCGTGCGAGCCTGCTGGAGAGCCACGGTGGGGGAGTTCAGCAGACGCTCGTCCAGCCTGATGCCATCTTCCACCTTGACGGTCTTCTTCTCGCTCACGAGCAGGCAGGCCAGCTTCTCCAGGAGACGGTTGGCAGGCATCATCAGCACTACACAGATCAGCTTCATGGTGGTGTGTGCCAGCGGGATACCCCAAGGACCGACGAATTGGTTGAAGAGATGCGCTTCATCACCGCCCCATACGCCGTTGATCACGTAGAAGCCGGTGAGCAGGAAAGCGGTACCGATAATGTTGAACAAGAGATGAATCATGGAGGCACGCTTGGCGTTGACGCTGGTGCCGATGGCGGAAATGGCGGCGGTGATGCAGGTGCCGATGTTTTGACCCATGATGATGGGGAGCAGAGCGCCGAAGGTCAGGGGCGCGGTGGCGGCAGGGTCACCCGACAAAATGGCGGCGGTGACGAAGCCCTGAAGAATACCCACGGAGGCGGAGGAGGACTGGATGATGCCCGTCAGCGCGGCACCTACCAGCACACCCAGCAGGGGGTTATTGCCGAAGGCGATGAACAGATTCTGGAAGGTGGGGGAGGCTGTCAAGGGCTTCATGGCGTCGGACATAATGTCCATACCGAACATCAGCACGGCGAAGGCCAGCATGATGGTGGCGGTGTCCTTGCGCTTTTGGGTGGACTTGGGCATCATATACATGACGATACCGACGAGGGCGAGGACGGCGCAGAAGGAGGTGGGCTTGAGCATATCCAGATACCAGGTATCGCTGCCCAAAGCACCCACGTTCTGCAAGCTCAGGATCCAGGCGGTGATGGTGGTACCCACGTTGGCACCCATAATGACACCGATGGATTGGCGCAGGGTCATGAGTCCCGAGTTGACGAAGCCGACCACCATGACCGTGGTGGCGGAGGAGGACTGGATGACGGCTGTAACGCCTGTACCCGTTAGAAAACCCAGGAAGGTGTTGTTGGTCAGCTTGCCGAGCAGCGCCTTCAGGCTGGAGCCGGCGCGGCGTTCCAGGGCACCGCCCATGGTGTTCATACCAAAGAGGAAGAGACAGAGGCCGCCGATCAGCGGTAGAATGGATTTTACGATAAACTCCATCACAGCGTTCATAAGGCAAATTCCTTTCTTTTTCGTGAGGGTGTTTCGAGAATCCCCGAAATTCGCTGATTTTAGCATATCATGTTTCCGTGACAACAAAAAAACAAAAAGGTAAAGAAATTGTTAATTCCATGCTCCCTAACCGCAAGACCTGCGGTCTACCCGCAAGACCTGCGGTCTACCCAAAGATCATTATCACCAAAAATACCTTGCAAAATTTGGAATAATCAAGCATTGACGAGCAAGAAATTTTCCACTATAATTAAGGTGATATCTTTAGGGGCGTGCTTTTCTTTACGCCGGAAAGGAATTTATATGAAAACAAAGCGATTTTTGTGTCTGATTCTGGTCTTGGCCATGATTCTGCCCTGTATGATGGGCTCTGTCGTGACCGTTACGGCGGCCGATGCGTCAGAGGAAACCGCCACGGCTGATGGCTATGTGACCGAGGGCCTCGTTGCCCTTTACAGCGGTACGCAGAATACCCGTGCCGGTCACGACACCAACGCATCTGTCTGGGAGGATCTTGTGGGCGGTTACGACGTGACTGTCACCAAGAATGACAAGAATTACTTCACGGAGGACGGTCTCAAGGTCAGTGCCGCCCAAAACTATTTCCCTCAAGCCATCGTAGACACGGTCAACGGCGATGCCTTTACCGTGGAGATCAGCATGGCTGATCTGGTGTCCACCGCCGACGCCTATTCCACCATCATGAATTCCACCAACGACAAATTTGCCCTGTTCCGTCGTATCTCGGAGGATGTGCTGGAGTTCAAATTCTCGGGCAACGCCGCATCTGACCGTAACAAGGTGCAAAATTGCCTGGCCCTTTTGCAGGACGCCCTCATCACCGTCACCTATGAGGTCGGTGGAGAGTCTATCATTTATATCAACGGACAAGTGATGTCCTCCATGCCTGCGCCTGCCTCTATGGGTGCCGGGGATCTGTTCTTCGGTCATTCCGAAGGACGCCGTCACTTTGACGCTCTCTATCGCTCCATCCGCTTCTATGACCGTGCCCTGACCTCCGCCGAGGTCAAGCGCAACGCCGCGGCAGACGGTTTTGAGACGGCAGAGGACGCCTACGTATCCGACGGTCTGGTGTCTCTCTACAGCGGCACCTCCAACACCGAAGCGGGGTACGATCCCGACGCCACCGTTTGGGAAGATCTGGCGGGAGATAATGATCTGCCCATTGCAGTCAGCGACAAGAGCTATTTTACCGAGGAGGGGCTTTATGTGACCGGTGTGGAGCACTATTTCCCTCGGCCCATCGTGGATCTGATCAACGGTCAGGCATTTACCGTAGAGCTGAGCTTTGGGGAATTTATTTCCATAGGCGGTGACTTCAACACCTTCCTTAACAGTAAAAACGATCATTTCGCTCTGTTCCGCCGCAATTCTAACAACGTGCTGGAGTTTAAATTCGCGGCCAACCCCGGTAACGAGCGACCCACCGTTCCCGACGGACTTAACCTCATTGACCATAGTACCGTGTCGGTTACCTACGAGGTGGGGGGGAAGTGCCGTATATTTGTGGACGGTCTCTTTATGGCCGAGGTAGCTTCCCCCAAGGCTATGGGCGCTGACAATTTGTTCATTGGTCACGCTGAGGCCTCCAAGCTCTTTGAGACCACCTACCGTTCCATCCGTTTCTACAATCGTGCGTTGACCGATCAAGAAATCGCCCGGAACGCCGTGGTGGACGGTAACTTTGCGGGCGCCAACACCCCTGAAGACCTCATTCCCACGTACATTTCGGTGGCACAACCCAAAACCAATATCGTGGGAGATATTTCCGTGACCCGCGAGATTACCTCCGCAGGCGAGCTGACCGCCATGATGGCCGCCCAAAAGCTTCCCGCCGCCGCCATCTATATGGTCAACGACAAGCTGGAGCTCCTGGATAACAGTGGCAAGCCCTTTTCCACGCTTTCCGAGGTGCTGGTCGCGACTGAGTATAAGATCCTTCCGATCTTGATTCCTGTTGATGCCGCTACCGTGGACGCCATCGCCGCCTTCATCGGGGATACGCGCTTTGCGGATATCTGCATTCTCTCCAAGGACGCGGCCCTGGTCAATGCCGCCAGAACCAAGATGCCCACCGTCCGCGGCGCCATTGACCTTACTGAGGCCTACAAGGACGTGACGCTGACCCGAGAGATGTGTTTGGATATCCGCCGCACCGTCAAGTCTAACGCCGCCTCCGTAGCGGTTCTTCCTGCGGATATCGCCGCACAGGACATGGTGCAGTACCTCTATGACAACCAGATCAACGTCTGGGTACGCGCCGATGATGACCTGGATGCTACCGAAACATATCATGCTCTTCTGTCGGGCGCTACGGGTGTGATTTCCGATGATACGACTACCCTTCTCACCGCGGCCTGTGATCTGCCCGACAATACCATGACCCGTATGCCTCTGAATGTGGGGCACAGAGCGATCCCCTCCAAGGCTCCCGAGAACACCGTGGAAGGCGCTCTCTACGCCTACGAGCACGGTGCGGATTGCATCGAGATCGACGTCTATCTCTCCAAGGATGGAGAAATCGTGGTCATGCACGACGGCACTACAGGACGCACCTGTAATAGGGATCTGCCCGTAGAAGGATCTACATGGGCTCAGCTCTCAGAGCTTTACGTCAATAAGGGATATGAAAGTCACGCCACCTACAAGAATTGCCGCATCCCCCGTCTGCAGGATTTCCTGGAGACCTTTAAGGACACGGACTGCCGATTCTTCATTGAGATCAAGACCAACCAAACGGCCATTGTCAAGAAGATCAAGGCCATGGTAGATGAGTACGGCATGTACGGTCAGTGCTCGGTCATTACCTTTAACACAGGTATTATGGAAGCTATGCGCAGGGATTATCCCGAAATGTCGGTGGGTGCCCTTTGCTCGGGTTATATGAGCGAGGCCAATCCCGATGCCGACATGAAGGCGGTCATGGGCTTCATTGGCAAGTCCAACGCCACTCTCAACCCCTCTTATTCCGGCTATGGCGAAAAGGCGGTCCGTGCCGCGCTTATCCGCGGTATCGGTGTGTTCCCCTGGACCTTCCGCGGGGATGCCGGCGTTTACCAGAACCACTTTATCTGGGGCTATAGCGCTTTGACAGGCGATAATGCTGACGTGCTGAAGCGGTTTGTGAAGTCTGTCGAGAAGATACTTCCTGATATCGAGGTGGGGCTGACCGTGGAGCTCGGTCTACATGCCATCTACTACGATCGTCGGGAAGCTGATGTGGATACTGAAATCGTGGTTCTTGAAGGCGCTGATGCCGTTACGGTTGATGGTCATAGACTGACCCTCCGTGAGCAATACGCCAGGGTGGTGGTGTTCTTAAAGCACACATACCGTCTTGGTAATCAGAGTATCACTCTCTGCTCTCAGCCCGCGCTTCTTAACGAGACGATTTTTGATGATACGCAGCCCGAAGATACTCAGCCCGACGAGCCTGTTGAAACCGAGCCCGTCACCGACGAGGTGGTTACCGATGAGTCCGATACTGATGAAATCGGTACCTCCGAGCCCGAGACCGACCCTGCCGAAACTGACGTGTCTGAAACTGATGGTTCCGAGACCGATGACCCCGAAACCAACGCTCCCGAAACCGAAAAGACGGCAACTGACATAACGAATGCTCCTGAGACCGAAGCAACGACCCCGGTGACAGGTGAAACGAACGCTGTTACCGATGCGGAAACCTCGGCCGAGGGAGGTGGATGCGGTTCCGTTATCAGCGGCATCAGCCTTGGTGTGTTGAGCGTGATGGCTATATGCGCCTTCACTTTGAAGCGTAACAAGAAGGAATATTAATTAAAAGTTGATAACTCAACAATGCGTATACAAAAAGCCGGTTCACTCAGGTGAATCGGCTTTTTATTGATCAAACGATCAGATAATCAACACCCGCAAGGCATCCTTCGGCATCAGCAGATTCGGGAACAGAGATGCTGTTCGCGGCGCTGAGAACCGTCATGGGAGCGTGATAGCGCTTGGCTACCGACCAGAGCGTGTCTTCGGAGGAGGGATAGCAGATCACATATTCTCCTCGGTTTCTCGTTACGTCTTCACCGTAGGTGACCGAGGAAAGAGAGGTTAAGGTATCGTTAACTGATACGCGGAGTGCCACCCCGATCTCGGCGTCCACACCAATGCGCTCCCCATCCATGCGGGCACGGCAGGTCATGACCTTGATGTTGCCGTCGTAAGTCAGAAGCCATTTGTCGTCAAAACCTTCGGGGAGACAGCCGTCCTTCTCGTAACGGAAGGGGAAATCCATCTCTGTGGTGGCGTATTCTCCTTCGCGGAACAGGATGGCGTGCACATGGCAACGCCCTGTCAGGATACAACGGCGCTTTTCGGGATCTGCGGATAGATCCTCGGGATAGGCCACCGCCGTAACGTCTACCACGCGGGTGGCGGGATGAATGTTCAGCTCTGTCAGGGGCAGGGAATCGCTGAGGGTGAAGTTTCCGTTAAAGCACCCCATGGCGTGTCGGGTGGGATATTCGGTGTATGTGCACGAGGTTTCCTTCCGAGTGGAGTAAAGATCCTTTGTGTAGGTAGAGCTTTCATTCCGTTGAGACAGAACCTCCATGATAACGCTGAGCTCGGTGTGCAGATGCCCTTCCTCCAGCTCCACGCTCAGCTCGGAACAGGCACCGTGGGCACAGCACGCACATTCGGGGGTTACACCGGGTACTTCGATCAGTTGAGAAAAGGGGATCCTCCGGGTGGTGACGGTGGGAAGCACCTCTTCGCCGTCTCCCACCTCGGAAGGGCACAGGGTCAGCTTCAAGAGAACGTCACCACGACAAGTCACGGTTCCCTGGCCGGCCAAAGCCTCCCCTACCATGACCTGTCCTTCGGCACAGATCACACGAACGTCGCCGCCATCGGAGGGTGAGAGGATCATGTCGTCCTGCAGATCAAGAGGTGTGCCGACGGCACGATACAGGCGTGCGGTCTCTGCTTTGGCCGTCAGACGCTCTATAGAGGCAGGGGACAATTCCTTGGAGGTGTCGGGCGAGAGGGCGCAGGTGCCATACATTTTGACGTCGGCCTTGACGCGGCTCTTGATATTCAGCCGACGGGGAGCGGTTACACGCCCACTGACGGGATCGACGCTGATATCGCAGGAGCAGGTCAGGTCACCATCCAAGGGAGAGAGTCCATACGCTGTGCGACCGCGATCGCGGTCGCGGTCACGCTCCTCGCTAAGAGGCAGGGTCATGTGATATTCGGTGGATAAAGGGGCGCAATATAGCTGATTGTCGTTGCCCATGTAAAGGGCGAAATAGTCCAGACTTCCTTCCAGATCCATGCTATCACCTGCAAAATAGCGCTCGGGAGGGAGGGTCGATACGCTGATGCGGAGCAGACGCTTGATCTCGGGCTGATAATCCGGCAGAGAAAAGTCACCCGACAGATCCGCTGTGAGGATCTTCTGACAGACTGGCAATTGTACGGTGGGATCTGCCGCTTGGGCAGACGGATCTCCCAAGGCCTCAGGGGGGAGATTCTGGGCGTAGATATCATTCATAGAAGGTCTCCTTTGCGTGCATATGAGTTTGTTGGTATACTCTATGCGAAGAGACAGACGAATATGCCGCCCTGAGGACTTGCTCTCCATAAAAACCGTTGGGAAAAAAGAAAAGGACCGACGGTTTGTCGGTCCTTGGGGAACAGAGATTATTCCAGCGAAAGGCTGTCGCAATTGAGAAACGCATGGGCTGACAGGGAGGAGTCGGCGGGGATGAGACGGGAAGCGCCGCATTCCTTGCAGGTAACCAGGATGCCGTCCTTGGTGATCTCCGCTTCGTATCGGCTTTCCTTGCCTTCTCCGAGATCCTCCGTATCGACAGAGGCTGGGGTGCCCTCGGGATGACAACGGCAATAGATCTTGCCTTCCTCGTCCAGATCATTGATCACAAACAATACGATGTCCCGTATTTGCGGGTCTCCCAAGACCTCCTCGTCGCCGTGTAAGGCGGAGAAGTCCGTCAGACCGTGCTCCTCCAGCAGATCAATGAGCTCCAGCTCGGTACGCGCCAGCTCGGCCTTGACCAGGTTCAGCTCGCCCGTAAAGCAGATATTGATATCGGAATAGGGGCAGGGAAGCACGAACAGATCATCCGAAAAAAATACGTTGGTTCGGATGGTGAAGTTGTGGGGGGAGGAGCAGATCATACAAGGAACCTGGAGACGTACGGTATCATCGCGGTTGTAAAAGATTTTCAACTCGCTTTTTCCGCAGGTGCATTTCAGCTTGACGAGATCAGCCGAAAGATTGAAAAGCCCCACGGCGCTGAGGACACCGCTGCCGCATTCAGGACAACGATAGGCAACGGTCGTGCGTTTTTCGTTTAATATCATAGTAGTGTTCCTTCCTCATATTTCTCCATGATCATCCTATGAGGTCCATCATCTATGTGTGACAGGTTTCTTATAGGATGGCTTTTGAAGGGATCAAATATGGTTGGTAAAGAAAGGAGCTGCCCGGGGGCAGCTCCTTTGAAGATGAGCCGTGGGCTCATGCGCGGTTGACGCGATATCAGTGGGTGTGAGAGGTGTCGCCCTCTTCGTGAACGTGCTCGGTCTCGGTCTCGGCGGGAGCCTTGGTGTCGACCTCTACGTTGAACTTCTTCAGAGCTTCCTGATACCAAGCATCCAACTCCTCTGCGGCGATGGATGCACGGGCATTGACCTTCCAGGTCTCCTCGTTCTCCTCTACGAAGTATGCGATATAGTAGTTGGAGCCGATCTTGACCTTGGTGATGTTGCCGGCCTCGCGCTCATCGCTGTACAGCCACTTGGAGAAGTCGGAACCGATGGAGGTAGCGGAGCTCTCGGTGATGCTCTCCTTGAGTGCGGTGCCGCCCTCAGAAATACAACCGAACTTCACAGCCAGCTCGTCGAACTTTTCGACGGTCTTGTCTGCTTCCAGAGCAGAGAAGAACTCGTTGGCCTTCTCTTCTGCGGTCTTGGGGTTGTCAGGAGCGGTGGAGGTATCGCTGCCGGTACCGTCAGCGGTCTTGTCATCGGTCAGCTTGACATAGTAAGCATCCTTGGTCTTTTCCTGATCGTAGAAATTGACCTTGGTCACCAGGCACCAGGTGTAGGTAGTAGTCGTGGTGGAGCTGGAGGAGGTCTTCTTCTCCTCTACCAGACCGTAATCGCCAACAGCCTTGCCCTTGTCGCCGAACATCCACTTCTGGAGAGCGGTAGCCTTTTCAAGATCCTCCTCCTTGGAGAGATCTGCGTAAGCGATGGTTGCATCTCTGGTGATCTTGTTGACCTCGGTGGTCAGAGAGGACTGAATGGTGGTGAAGACCTGGTAAGCAGCCTTCTTGTAGGCGTCGGTATCGGAGGAGGAGAAGTGTCTCTTGTAGCTCTTCTCGGGCTCTTCCTTATCATCGGTCTCTGCACCGGTCTCGGCCTCTGCGCCGGTCTCGGCTTCGGTTGCGGCCTCAGTCTCGGCCTCGGTTGCGGCTTCGGTTGCAGCCTCAGTCTCGGCTTCGGTTGCGCCCTCGGTCTCAACGGTCAGATCGCCGACAAACTTCTCAGCCACGGAGGGCTTAATGCCCAAAGCGGCCAGCAGGGTCTCAAGCACCATCTTCTCGGTAACCTCGGGACCGTTGGGATCGGTGATCTTGGCATCGGTGATCTTGGTCTTGTAGGTGTCGTCGAACTTGCTCTCTACCATGTACTTAGCCAGAACCACCTTCAGCTCATCGATGGAGGTGCACTTCTCAGCTTCGTCCTTCAGGCTGTTGTTGACCAGCACGTAGGAGTGGTAGTAGTTCTTGTAGAAGGAGCTCTTGTTGTTGTTGAGGTACTCGGTCATCTCGGAATCCTCGACGGCGTCGGAGAACTCCTCGTTCTTGAGGTTGGCGAACTTGTAGCCCAGGGTGTACTTCTCCATAGCGGAGCGAACCTCGGACTCGGAGATTCCCTGACCGATGTAGGTCTTGATGAAGGTTCTGAGAGACATATTGCCGGACTCGGCGGTGGTCTTCAGGTCAGCCATATAGGTGTTGACTTCTTCGTCAATCTCTGCCTGCAGATCGGCGATCTTGTTCTCGTCGCGCGCGCCCTCGCAGTATACGACGTACTGCTGAGCATATGCGTAGGCCTGGTCGGCGAAAGCACCGGTACCGATGTAGTTGGGCAGCATGTAGTATGCATACTCATACGCATCGGAGAAAACCTTGGTGTAGCCGTTGGTATCTTCCATCAGACCGTACTGATAGTACCAGAACTGGTTGGCGAGCTGAGACAGACCAACCTGATACTCGTAAACGGCCAATTCGTTAGCGGAAACGGAATAGTTCTGGCTGACAACAGCCTTGTCCAGCTTTCCTACAACGCCGACAGAGTCCAGAACGTGGAACAGAAGCACAGCGCAGATCAATACGGCGATGACAATCAGACAAATCGCCACATAAGGAAATGGACGCTTGGTTTTTGCATTTTGATTCATGAGTCAAAATATCCTTTCTTTTACTCCGTACACGTCATCGGGGATGATTGACATCCGCAAAGCCGTATACGTTATTTTGTGCATTTGCCCTCGCGGAGAGTCGCAAAGACAGAGCTACAGACAATACATTATTATAAACTCATTTCGTGATTAAATTATGAATTTTTCGTGAAACCAAATGAAATTTTTAATCAATTTCTTTGTATTTCGGGGAAATATGAGTTTATACGTCCATGATGATGGGCAAAATCATGGGTTTGCGCTTGGTGCGGCTGTAGAGAAAGCGGGTGATATCGTCCTTGACGTGGAGCTTCACCTCGTGCCAATCGCAACCGCTTCTGTTTCCGCGGCGGTTGGCGGTGAGGTACTTGTTGATGGTCTCCGCGGCGATGCGGCGCACCTCCTCCATCAGCTCCTCGGATTCGCGGACGTACACGAAGCCTCGGGAGACGATGTCGGGACCCGACAGAAGCAGTCCGGAATGCTCATCCACCGTGGCGACCACCACGATGAGGCCGTCCTGGGACAGATGCTTTCTGTCGCGGAGTACGATGTTGCCCACGTCACCCACGCCGTAGCCGTCGATGAGAACCACGCCCGCAGGTACGACACCGCCGAAGCGGGCGCTTTTTTTGTCGATCTCCAGCACCTTGCCGATATCCGAGATGAAGATGTTGGCGGCGGACACACCCATGCTCTCAGCCAGCGCCTTGTTGGCGGCCATGTGCTTGTATTCACCGTGGACGGGCATAAAATATCTGGGCTTCAGAAGTCCCTGCACCAGCTTGAGCTCCTCCTGGCAGGCGTGACCGGATACGTGCACGTCGGCGGCGGCGTCGTTGATGACCTGCACGCCCATCTTGGAAAGCTCGTTGATGATGCGTCCCACCAGCTTTTCGTTGCCGGGAATGGCGCTGGCAGAAAGAACCACCAGGTCACCGGCACCCAGGGATACCTGGGAGTGGTCACCGAAGGCCATGCGGTACAGGGCGGACATGGGCTCGCCTTGGGAGCCTGTGGTGATAAGGGTCAGCTCCTCGGGACGGTAGCGCTTGATGTCGTTGATATCAATGAGCACACCCGAGGGGACGTTCATATATCCCAGCTCAACGGCAGCGGAAACGATATTGATCATACTGCGCCCCGTGACGGCCACCTTCCTGCCATGCCGCGCGCTGATGTCGATGATCTGCTGTACGCGGTGTACGTTGGAGGAGAAGGTGGAGATGACGATGCGCTTTTCGGGGTTCATGGTAAAGATCAGCTCCAGGGAATTGCCCACCAGCTTTTCGGAAGGCGTGTATCCTGCCCGTTCGGCATTGGTGGATTCGCACATCATGAGCAGAACCCCCTCACGGCCCAGCTCGCCGAGGCGGGTCAGATCCATCATTTCGCCCTCGATAGGGGTGAGATCCAGCTTGAAGTCACCCGTGTGAACCACAAGGCCTACGGGGGTGCGGATGGCAAGTGCGCAGGCGTCTGCGATAGAGTGGTTGACATGAATAAATTCCACCGAGAAGGAGGCGCCCAGGCGAACGGTATCCCCGGCCTTGACACAACGGAGATCCACCTTCCAGGGAAGGGTGTGCTCACGGAGCTTGTTTTCCAGGATGCCCAGGGTCAAACGGGTGCCGTAAATGGGCACGTCCAGCTTTTGCAGAATATAGGGAATGGCGCCGATGTGATCCTCGTGGCCGTGGGTCAGCACCATGCCGCGGATCTTTTCTCGATTGCTTTCGAGATAGGTGACGTCGGGGATGACCAGATCGATGCCGGGCATCTCGTCCTCATCGGGGAAGCCAATACCGCAGTCGATGATGATGATATCGTCACCGTATTCCACCACGGTCATGTTTTTGCCGATCTCGTTAAGGCCGCCCAGGGGGATCACTCGCAGCTTGGCGTTGGGGACGGTCTTCAGGGGGGAACGATCGGGGGCCTTCGTATGGGCCGAAGGCTCGGACGGCACGACGCCTGCGGGGCGCACCACGGAATTTTCAGCGGGGATCACCTTGCCGGGGGCAGGGGTGCGCTTGCTTTGGGCCTTGGCGTGCGTCTTGGGGGCAGGGGAGGTCTCCTCGGGAGAGATTTTGCTTGCCGCCGCGGGCTTTTTTTCAGCTTTTGCCTTGGGGGCAGGAGCAGAAATATTGGCTTTCTTTTTGCCCTTGCGAGGAGCTTCGGGGGCTGGGGCTGTTTCCATCGGCTCAGTCTTCTTTTTGGCAGAGGACGTGTTGCGCTTTTTGGAAGGTGCGCTTGCGGGCTCGTTGGGAGACATGATCTCGGGGCCGGCTAAAATATCTCTGGAGCCGATGAAAAATTCGGATGTGCGGGTAGGATCGCCTTTGGGCGAACGACCGATAGGTTTGCGTCCTCTGGTGGGACGGTTGCCCTTTTGAGGGGCATTTTTCTTATTGTTGTCAGAATGATTCATGCTTTCGTATAGAATTTCCTTTCTGCGCTTGCGCGCTACCCATACTGGGGTGATGGTCACCTCGAAAAACTCTCTTGACGGCGAAACCGTAGTGGTTTTCCCGTCATATTTCACAGATTTTTCTTCGCGTAGCTCTACTAGCGCGCGAAAAATTGTATCATCTGACGAAAAAATCCCTTGCGGCTCGCTCGCCAATAGAGTTTTTAGAGGTTCCCTGATGTTGATACCGCGAAAAACGCGGTTTTATGCGCGAAAAACCGCCGTGCCCTTAAAAGGACACAGCAAGGCTGTGGGCAACACAAAAAAACGCTCTGCGATTTTGGCCGAACGTGTTTCAGCTTGCCCTGTATGTTAAGTTGTGCAAAGCATGGCGGATCCTATGGATACAGAGCAGGGTGTGGGACCTGCTCGCCCGAGCCATGACCGTTCCGCTCGGGTGCTCTTATGCTTTGCCGTGGCGCTCAGGGAGAGGCGTCAGCCTGCCCTTGAAGGAGCGCCGATACGAACACAAACATCATTTTCATTATACACCAAAAAAACGCGTCTGTCAACAGTCCCGAGCTTCCGAAAGGGAAGTTTCTGCTCATTGGCCAATCTATAAAATAAAAAACGGTGGTTCTTGGCGTATTTGCACAAAATTGGCGGACTTTACAGGAGCCATAGATAAAGTGCCGTGCATCCGCTACCCATAAGAAAACCACCGGCCAGCCAGGCCAGACGCAGGGCTAACCGTTTCCACTTGCCTTCCCCGAGAATTGGCGTGCGTGTCACCGAAAATCCCTGGGTGCTATGCCTGATGATGCGATCAGCCTCGGTGAGCATATCGGTCTCTCCCTCAGAGATCTCAGTGTCCCGACGAATGACAAAATACGCTTCCTCGAAAACCCGACTGTCGTGGGTTCTGATGACGATCATTTTCTTCTGTGCCCCTCGAATCATTGAATCGCTCCTTTAGTATATTAGCTTTATGTAAGACTGCCATGATGTTTGACATCCGATAGCTCGGTTATTCATCTTTGAAAAATGCCAAAAAATGACAATATAGACAAATAAAAGAAAAAATATCAAAAATATCCATAAAAGCCGTTGACAAAATCTGTACTTTCGTGTATAATAAAGTCAAATAAACGGGTAACGCATTGTGCCTTTTAAAAAAAACATAACCACAGATTGAGACGTTATGGCATTCATTGCTTTGGCCGAATTCGGAGAAAGGAAAAATCATGAAAAGTACAGGAACTGTGAAAAAAATTGATGAGCTGGGTCGTATTGTCCTTCCCAAGGATATCCGCACCCCCATGGGCATAGAAGCGGGAGACGCCCTGGAGATCTTTACTGACGGTGACCGCATTGTCCTGAGAAAGTTCCAATCCGCTTGTATCTTTTGTGGAGAGGCGGAGGACGTGATCTACTTCCACGATAAGCGCATCTGCTCCGCTTGCGTTTCGTATATCAAAACGCAGCTTTAGACCGAGAACTGATTTTAACAAAACTAACATTATTATAATATAGGGGCTTGGGGTGTTGTGCGAAAAAATTTTTACTGTTTTTTTGGCGCAACACCCAAATTTTGTCCATGGCATCCGTATATTTGTGTATACGGAATATGATGTCCATGACTGTGCGTTGCGGATGATCCCGAAATCAAGCTCCGAGCCGTATGCAGGACGGCCGCGAGGAAAAATGTGGAGCAATTACGTTTTGATTTCCGGGAAACATCTTGACATTTGCATAATTTCGTGGTATGATATTAAATGTATGACTATCCCTTGTGACGCGTTCGGGCGTGGCAGTGGAAAATATGGATTACAGGAGGTGTAATATGAGCAGAAAAGGAAATGGCAGAAGAAAGTTTATGCCAATGATGCTCTCAGTGATCCTGCTGGCACTTGTGATGATCGGCGCGATTGTGCCGACCGGTGCCTTTGAAATGACAGCGGATATGCTGCGTGATATGCAGGGCTACTTCGAAAATACCGAAGGCAGTCTTGAATTGAACCGCGATACGCTGGTGGATTTTACCCGGAATTATCTGGAGGCCAAGGCCGAGGATGATCCTGTGAATTTCCCGGAAGATAAAATGGCTGAGCTGAACGCTTTGCTTGAAAACGATGAGGGTGTGGTGGATTACGCCATCCTGATCGGTTTGATGCAGGGCGAGGACGATGCCGCTACTGTCAATGTGGCTTTGGACATGTTGCAGAAGGTGGCTTCGGCCGACGAGCTCATTGCGTTCGTTGAAACCCAGGAGGGCTATCTGAAGGGTGACGCGGAAACCTTATACCAGGTGGCATGGCAGATCGACGGCGTGACCGTTGCGACCGATACCTATCGCCACATGGATGCCTTCAACTATCCTACCAAGACGGCACTGGGTCTTGTGTCCGGTGAGTTCGTGCGTTGGGATTGCGGCGCTTTCTTCAATGCGCCCGATGGAGATAAGGTTACCTATATCAGCGGTACCGTTTCCAACCTGGCACAGGAGCTGGTGGACGTGTCTGACGGTGTTACCGATGCCAACAAGGTGTTCCACGCTGCCATTGACGAGAGCAAGAAGCAGGTCGTGCTGGCCCTGGATGTCAATGCGGGCAATTACATGGATGTTTTGGAGTCCTTGATGAGCGGCGAGCACAACGCTGAGCTCAAGGCCGAGCTGAAGGCTTTGGCTTACGACGTGGCCGCTGCCGGTATCAACGCCGGTGTCAATGTCCTGAGCGTCAACGGCCATAAGATCCTCACCGTGGATAGCTACGAGCTTGTGGATCTGGTGGCTTTGCTCGACGAGGTTGCCACAGGTAACGTGGACGGTCTCGTTTCAATCCCCGGTATTGAGGACTTCATCAGGAACGAAGATTATCACATGGCTCGCTTCACCAACATGACCGAAATTTCTGTTGGCGGTGAGACCTATAAGTCCTTTGGGGACTATGAGTTCAAGCTGGAGACCGAGGGCCTGACATCCGATACATGGACAGTGTCCCTCTGCTTCCATGGCGATACCTCTGATATTGAGCAGGCTGCTCTTTGGCTGGAGGAAGCCGTAACGGTCACCGATATCACCGGAGGAAAGAACATCCGCGTGGATCTGACCAACGAGAAGATGCAGCTGATCCTGGGTCAGGCGTATACCTCTTCCGCTACTCCCGACACCATCAAGAATATGCTCAGCCGCTTTGAGACCCCCGAGGGCGATTACTTCTATGTGATCGACGCTTCCATGACTGTGGGTCAGCTCAAGGATCTGGTTCGCTACGGTGACTACGACGACCACCTGGGTGACCTGGTGGATGGCAATGTGTCCCTGAACCAGAAGCAGCTGTTCAGAAAGCTGTTGGATATTCTGATGGATACCATTCCTGCCGAATGGGACGATGATACCTTGGCAGGTCTGTATGATGATAACGGTCTCTTCGCCTTTGACGGCGAAAGAGATAAGCAGTGGTTTGAGGATCTCTTCCAGAGTGCCTTCGGCGGCTTCTCCTTCAACGTTGCAGGACGTGAGGTGGTTCTCTCTGAGGTGATCGGGCACGTTTTTGACAGGCTGACAGTGGTTGACGTCAAGCTGGAGCTGGATATCCTCGCTTACGATTACTATCTCTATTACGTCAATAACGGCAGCAGCACCGAGTGTGTGTTCATGAGATCCGATATGGATCCCTCTGTGCTCTTTGATAACATTGAGGTGCGCGAAGGCTACGATGTGGTCTTCTTCGCCGGTGATCAGGAGATCACTCTGACTCCCGCTTACGATCTGACCTCGGATACCGCGCTGACCTATGAATACCGCGCAAGAGAGCACCAGCTCACCGTGGACGTGGTGAAGACCGATCCCGTGACGGGCGACAGCGCTACCGAGAGCAAGACTCTGACCGTTACCTACGGTAAGGTGTTGGATAAGGCTTACCTCGAGGCTGTGATGGCCGATATGGGTCTTTCTCTGGACGGCTACACCGTGGTTCTTCCCGGTGTGGTTACCATGCCCGACAGCGACCTGACCTTGACGGTTGAATGCGAGCGCATTTACTTCACCGTTCAATGGCTGATCGATGGCGTTCTGTACGATGAGACTCTGGTGGCTTGGGGCGAGATTCCTTCTATTGCCGCTCCCGAGAAGGCCGCAGATATCAATTATACATATGAGTTCGTTTCCTGGGATCGCGAGCTTACTCCTATCTACAGCGATACCAGCTACGAAGCGATTTTTGATCCCTCCTCCCGCTACAATGAAACCGTAGACGAAAACGTGGACATTGGCAAGGATAAGGAGAACAATGATATCGTTATCGACGTTGTAGGCCCCGAGGGCGAGGGCGTCGGCGAGATCGAAGTACCCATGGGCCCCATCCTGGAGGATCTGGATAAGGATCCCACCCAGGGCCTGAATTACAGTCACAACTTTGGCGACGGCTACGAGATGAGTGTGGAGCTCTCCGCTACCGAGCTGCAGCACATCATCAGCCAGCTGGATCAGATCCTGGAGGAGAAGGGCAAGACCTATGATGACGTCACCCTCCGCACCTCCCGCGAGGTTACTACGGTAGAGGGTAAGCCCGCCGTAAAATACGAGATCATCTTTGCTGTGGCCGGTGAGGACGTGGTCATTACCGGTAACGGCGGCAATACCATCCGCGTCAACGTGGATGCCCTGACCGATCCCGAGGCCGAGTATAAGGTTTACGTCAAAAATGCCGAAGGCAAACTGATCGAGATTCCCTTCACAGTCGTTGATGATAACGGCAAAACCATCATTGAATTTACAACCCCCGTCTACGGCGAGATTTACGTTGTAGAAGAGGCTAAGAAGTATACCTCCGAGGTAACGCCCTCCGAAAACGGTACCGCGACTGTTTATCCCGAAAATGCACCTGCCGGCGAGACTGTGACCGTTGTCGTCACTCCCGACGAGGGCTTTGAGGTGGATAAGATCATCGTAACCGACAAGGACGGCAACGAGATCGAGGTTACCCCCGATCCCGACGACGAGAATAAGTTCACCTACGAGCAGCCCTCCGGCGGCGCGACCGTTGAGATCATCTACAAGGTGGCTGAATATGAGGTTACCTTCAAAGATAGTCTGAGCAACGAGATCATCGCGGTAGTCACTGTCAAGCACGGCGAGGATGCTACACCTCCCGCCGATCCTTCTCGTGATCCCGATGCCCAGTATACCTACACCTTCGCAGGCTGGGACGGCGACTATGAGAACGTTGTCAGCGACGTCACCATCTATGCGCTCTACAATACTGAGCTCAACAAATATACCATCACCTTCCAAAACTGGGATGGTACGGAGATCAGCAGCACTGTTTACTACTATGGTCAGACAGTCGTAGAGCCTGCAGATCCCACTCGTAAGGCTGATGCCATCTATTCCTACACCTTCAGCGGATGGAGCCCCAATGTAGTGACGATCGTTGCAGGAAACGCAACCTACACCGCAACCTACACCGAGGAATCCCGTTACACCGGTAACGAAAACATTGAAGTTACCCCCGATCCTGACGATAAGGATCAGGTAGATATCAATGGCGATGCTACCGAGGGAGGCGATGGCAAGACCGAAATCGAGATCCCCATGGGTCCCATCCTGGAGGAATCCGAGGAGAACGAGGATCTGAACCTGGATATCACCGTAGACTTCGGCAACGGTGACTACGTAGACGTGGATATTTCCGCCGACGAGCTGCAGAACATCAAGGATCAGCTGGATAAGATCCTGGAGGAGACCGGCAAGACCTACGAGGACGTAGACTTCGTGGTGACCCGCAAGGAAGACACCGAGGACGGCAACGACACCTACACCTACGACATCACCTTCCGCGTGGACGGTGAGGACGTGGATATCGAGAGCCTGGGTACCGAGGACGCCAACAAGATCACGGTGACCGTACCCGAGCTTGATCCCGGCCATGAGTATGTTGTTGAGGTCTACAACCCCGAGACCGGCAAGTTCGAGGAGCTTGACGAGGATCAGTACACCTACACCACCGACGAGAACGGCAACCCCGTGATCGAGGTAAATACCCCCTGGTACACCGAGATCAAGGTTACCGAGAAGATTTTGACCTTCACGGTCATCTTCAAGTACCACGACCTGAACGGCAATCCCGTTACCAGCGAGACCGTCTATGAGTACAATGCGACTCTGACCCGTCCCGCGTATGCAGAAAACTTCAAGACCGCATCCCACACCTACAAGTTCGAGTACTGGATGGATGAAAACGGCCTTGAGATCGAGATTGTAGATACCGTCACCGCAGACGCCTACTATGAGGCATACTACACCGACGCGCCTATCTACGAGCCTGATCCCGACGATCCCGACGATCCCACCGATGATCCCGACGATATCGTTGTGAATCAGAATCCCGGTAGCAACGACGTGACCGTGGACGTTACCGATAAGAACGACGACGACAAGGTCGAGATCCCCATGGGTCCCATCCTGGAGGAATCCGAGGAGAACGAGGATCTGAACCTGGATATTACTGTAGACTTCGGCAACGGTGACTACGTAGACGTAGACATTTCTGCCGACGAGCTGCAGAACATCAAGGATCAGCTGGATAAGATCCTGGAGGAGACCGGCAAGACCTACGAGGACGTAGACTTTGTGGTGACCCGCAAGGAAGACACCGAGGACGGCAACGACACCTACACCTACGACATCACCTTCCGCGTGGACGGTGAGGACGTGGATATCGAGAGCCTGGGTACCGAGGACGCCAACAAGATCACGGTGACCGTACCCGAGCTTGA
Source organism: Oscillospiraceae bacterium (assembly GCA_015063685.1). GTDB lineage: Bacteria > Bacillota > Clostridia > Oscillospirales > CAG-272 > CAMEON01. Next base: position 44,671 of record SVTR01000030.1, read on the forward strand.
TCCCGGCCATGAGTATGTT
>SVTR01000031.1 GCA_015063685.1 Oscillospiraceae bacterium
GGATCGGTACCTCCCGCTCTACGGGCGGCGTAACGGCTCCCAAGACCATCCCCGAGGGAGTGGACTTCATCAACTCCATCCCCGTCCCCGGTCTGTGGCACTCTGCCGCCTTTGATCTGGGTGAGTACAGCGGTGCTCTGACCTGGTACAGAAAGACCGTGGTGCTGGAGGAGGAGCCCGCGGGTCAGGCTCTGCTCTATATCGGCTCCGCCCAGTACGGCCGCCATATCTACGTCAACGGGCAGTACGCGGGGCGCTATGAGTACAATTATTCCCATTCCTACACCGATATCTCCGACTTCTTAAAGAAGGGAGAGAACGAGATCGTCATCATGCTGGGGACGTGGACGGCTCAGTTCGGCAACGCCAACACCCCCGCCCACGTGCTGTACGATGGCGAATCCACCGAGGACGAGCCCGGCATCACGGATTCGGTCTCCCTCATCTTCAACGCCGCCCCCGAGGTGCAGGCTGTCCAGACCAACCCCAATCTTGACAAGGGAACGGTGCAGGTGCAAGTCACCCTCAAGAACCGCTCCAACAAGGCCGTGACCACCGACGTGACCATTTCGGTCTACGAGCTGGGTATCTTCGAGAACGGCGTAGCCAAGCAGGCTGAGGTCAAGGTGGGTGAATTCACCAAGACCGGCGTGAAGGTGAACAAGGACGGCACGGCCACCTTCGTGGTGGATGCCGTGGAGCTTCAGGATTGGACGAAGGACAAGTGCTGGTCGCCGGACTCTCCCTACCTCTACCGCATCGAGGTCAAGACCGCGGGAGACACCTACACCGCCCGCTTCGGTATGCGCACCTTTGATTTCGATCCCGTCACCAAGTATGCCCGCCTCAACGGAGAGATCTTCTACCTCTTCGGCACCAACGTGGCCATCGAGCGCTACTACGACGATCCCCTCTGCGGCACCACGCCTTGGGAGGAGGATTGGATCCGCAAGCTGTACAGCGAGTTCAAGGACGTGAACTGGGTCTGCTTCCGCACCCATCTGGGTCACGCCAACAGTAAGTGGTTCGACATCGCCGACGAGATGGGTATGATGATCTTTGACGAGTACCCCATCTGGGGCAACGCGGGGGTAGATACGATCGACACCATCATGCCCGAGATCTACGCCTGGATCGATAACCGCGCCAACCATCCCTCCATGATCGTCTTCGACGCCCAGAACGAGGCTACCTACGACCTGCCCGATCAGATCATCCGCAAGGGACGGGAGTACGACCTCCAGAAGCGGCCCTGGGAGAACGGCTGGCGGCCTCCCGTGGGGGAGAACGATCCCGTGGAATGTCATCCTTATATTATAGGGACCCAGGGCATCAAGGGGCTGAACAGCATGAACGTCTCCAAGCCCATCGTCACCACCGCCGATATCGGCTGGACCTATGACCAGTACCCCGACCATCCCTACCTCATCAACGAGCACGGTGAGTACTGGATCAACCGCGAGGGTGCCGCCATGAGCGGTACGGCGGGAACCTGGAACAACGCCCTGCCCGGAGCCACCAACGAGGAGCGGCTGGTCTACTACGCCGATCTCATGGCCGCCCAGATGGAGGCCTTCCGCACCGAGCGCGCCTACATCGGTCTGCTCTTCTTCTGCGGTCTGGGCTCCTCCTTCCCCTCGGCCCAGGGCGTGACATCGGATATCCTGTCCCCCGACGTTTCCACCGCCGAGTCCTTGCAGATCCGTCCCTACACCAAGGAGCGTTTAAAGAATGCCTTCGCCGACCTGGGTATCGTCATCGACGAGTATACCGAGGAGGTCAAGCGGGGACAGAAGCTCCGCCTGCCTATCGTCCTGGTGAATGACACCGGCGAGGCGATTACCGACCTGCCCGTGACTCTCAAGATCATGAGCGGGGATACGGTGCTGTACGCCGAGCGCATCACCATGAGCGTGGACGCCTTCTCCAAGGACAATAAGGGCCTCTCCACCGAGACCCTGACGGTGACGGTGCCCGCCTTCCGCGACTACTGTGACAACGGCGCCACCCTGACCGTCACCGCCTCCTACGAGCTGGACGGCGAGACGGTATACAGTCAGCGCAAGTGGTCTGTCCGCGGCGGCGACTTTACCGACGGTCCTCTGCCCACCTACGATTGGCTGGAGCAGGAGGAGGAGACCGAGACGGAGCCCGTCGAGACCGTCCCCGAGCCCGAGTCCGACACCGTCCCCGAGCCCGAGTCCGACACCGTCCCCGCCGACACCGGCTCCCCCGACGGGAGCCTTCCCGACGTGACCGACGGCGAGGAGACCACCGCAGGAAATCCTTCCGAGGCATCCACACAAGCGCCCGACGGGTCGGGGTCTGCCGATACAGCGACCGAAAACCAGCCCAACGTGTCTACCCCCACCGAATCCGACGCCTCTTCAATAAACGCCGCCGGCACAACTCCCACAGAGGATAGCGGCTGTAGCTCAGTGATCTCCGCAGGCGTGCTTGCGGTAGCCGCTACCGCCCTGGCTTGCGCCGCCATCAAAAAGCATAAGAAAGAGGACGATTGAGTGATTTTGAACATCGTCACCAAGCCCACCGCACAACCGTGCGGTGGGCTTTTTACGCTCATCGTTTCCTATTCCCTTAGGATAGGCAACCGTCAACCTTTCCCTTCATTCGACATATACTGGCATAAAAGGATTTAGCCGTCGAAGAAACATCTCAGGTATCCAAAGGTATTTCAAAAAATTCCAATGACAAATTTTTCTTTGGGTGTTTAGAACCGCCACCTTCACGGCAAGACTATGTTTACCCTCCCCTCGGGAGAGTCTGTGAAACTGATGAAAGGAACGGTCACTCATCATGTCCGCATCATATACAAATCAAGCAACCTCTGTAGCAGTTCGCAGGGGAGATATATTTTACGCTGACCTCAGTCCCGTGGTGGGCTCTGAGCAAGGAGGCTTGCGTCCGGTTCTGATCATTCAGAACGACGTGGGCAACCGCTACAGCCCCACGGTCATTGCCGCCGCCATCACCTCCCGTATGGGAAAAACCAAGCTCCCTACCCACATTGATATATACGCCGACCGCGTTGGTTTGGCCAAGGATTCTGTGATCCTGTTGGAGCAGATACGTACATTGGATAAGCGCCGCTTACGGGAAAAAATGGGACACCTGGACGATGACGTCATGGAAGAGGTCAACAACGCCATTGCCGTCAGCTTTGGCCTGCACGAAGGCGTGAGAGAACCTGTAAAGGAGGCTCCGAGTCAAGGAACCTCCGGCTCTCGGGTATTGCACCCCCCCGTTCATGAACCCTCGCCCGGACGCATTTCGGCAGACAGCGGGACACCGGCGGCGGTGGCCAAGCATGAGATCCAGGGAAAGAGCTGAAAATTCTTTTCCGCGAATGTAACCGCCCTCACAAGCAGCGTGAGGGCGGTTGTATATTATCCTCCAACCGCATCAAATGATAAAAAGCGTAAAATATCTTGGTTTTAGCAATAAAATACCTGCACTCCCCTTGATTTTTTTCCTGTTTTGTGATATAATAAATTTGATTTTGAATGTCCCGCCGTAAGCGGTTTTAGAAAGGAATATCATTATGGCTCTCGTTACAACCAAGGAAATGTTCAGAAAGGCTTATGAAGGCGGCTACGCCATCGGCGCCTTTAACATCAATAATATGGAGATCATCCAGGCCATCACCGAGGCTGCCGGTGAGGTCAAGTCTCCCGTCATCCTCCAGGTGTCCGCAGGCGCCCGCAAGTACGCCAAGCACGAGTATCTGGTGGCTCTGGCTCAGGCTGCCATCAAGGACAGCGGCATTGATCTGGCTCTGCACCTGGATCACGGCGCTGACTTCGAGATCTGCAAGTCCTGCATCGACGGTGGCTTCTCCTCCGTCATGATCGACGGCTCTCACCATAGCTACGAGGACAACGTGGCTCTGACCCGCAAGGTGGTAGAGTACGCTCACGCCCATGGCGTTGTGGTCGAGGGCGAGCTGGGCGTGCTGGCCGGCGTTGAGGACGACGTGGTGGCCGAGCATTCCTCCTATACCCGCCCCGAGGAGGTTGAGGATTTCGTCAACCGCACCGGTGTTGACTCCCTCGCTATCTCCATCGGCACCTCTCACGGTGCCTACAAGTTCACCGCCAAGCAGTGCACTCGTAACGAGAAGGGCATCCTGGTTCCCCCTCCTCTGCGCTTTGACATTCTGGAGGAGATCGGCAAGCGTCTCCCCGGCTTCCCCATCGTGCTCCACGGCGCATCCTCTGTGCCTCAGGAGTTCGTGGCCGAGATCAACAAGTACGGTGGCCAGATGCCCGACGCCGTGGGCATCCCCGAGGAGCAGCTCCGCAAGGCTGCTTCCATGGCAGTTTGTAAGATCAACATCGACTCGGATATCCGTATGGCCATGACCGCCGCCATTCGCCGTACCTTCGTGGAGAAGCCCGCCGCCTTCGATCCCCGCGACTATCTGGGCGCAGGCCGCACCGCCATCAAGGAAATGGTCAAGCACAAGATCGTCAACGTCTTGGGCTCTGATAACACTCTGTGATCCCACAAATAAAGCTTCTTAAATAAAGCCGAAAATCCCACCGCCGATAGGCGGTGGGATTTTCGTTGTTTTATACGTCATTTGATCAGTCCAACCAGCTTGCAAAGCTCCATGATCACAGTAGGTACAAGGATAAGACCACAGGCGATCAGATAAAGGTGACCGGGAAGATAGATAAGACCGAAGGCACCCTGCACGCCGGGAACAAACAGAACGAAGGCAACCAACAGAATGGATGCCAGCGCCGCCAAATTCAGCTTGGCGTTACCGAAGGGGCCAATCTTGAAGAGAGACTTATCCGAGCGCATATTGAAGGCTTGGAGCACCTGGGACATAGCCAGCACCATGAAGGCCATGGTACGTCCCGCCTCAAGGGATCCTCCCATGGTCTTACCCATCCAGAAGCCCAGGAGAGAAAGAACTGCGAACATAGCACCCATGAGCACCACTCGAACACCCAAGCCTCCGGCAAACAGGCCTTCGTTTTTGGGCTTGGGCTTGCGGTCCATGACGTCAGCCTCCACGGGTTCCATACCCAGGGCAATGGCGGGAAGACTGTCGGTAACCAGGTTGATCCACAAAAGCTGCATGGACAGGAAGGGGGATTGTTGCCAAATGAGCATGGCCACAAATACCGTGATGACCTCGCCAATGTTGGTGCCCAGCAAAAAGCCCACCACCTTCTTGATGTTGGCGTAGATGCCGCGGCCCTCGCGGACGGCGTCCACGATGGTGGCGAAGTTATCATCGGTCAGGGTCATGTCGGCGGCGCCCTTGGCCACGTCAGTACCCGTAATGCCCATAGCACAGCCGATATCAGCGGCCTTGAGGGCGGGGGCGTCGTTGACACCGTCACCCGTCATAGAGACCACCTGGCCCTTGCGCTGCCAGGCCTTGACGATGCGGATTTTGTTCTCGGGAGAAACGCGGGCGTAGACCGAGATTTTCTCTACGGTGGCATCCAGCTCATCCTCGGTCATGGCGTCCAGCTGCGCCCCGGTGATGGCCATGTCGCCTTCCTCCAAAATACCCAACTCGCGGGCGATGGCGGAGGCGGTGACCACGTGGTCACCCGTGATCATGACGGGCTTGATGCCTGCGCGGCGGCAAGTAGCCACGGCCACCTTACACTCGGGACGGGGAGGATCGATCATACCCACCAGACCCAGGAAGGTCAGGCCGTTCTCCAGCTCCTCGGAGGTGGGGTCCTCGGGGACGGTATCCACGGTCTTGCAGGCGATGGCCAGGACGCGGAGGGCGTTTTCGCTCATCTCCTCGGTGATGCGCTTGGCGGTGTCGAGGTCACCCGCAACACAGCGGGCGGCCAGCATATCGAAGGCGCCCTTGACGATGACCACATTCTTACCGTCCATGACGTTGACGGTGGTCATGAGCTTACGGTCGGAGTCGAAGGGGATGCCCGCCACGCGGGGATACTGCTTGTTGATGTCGTCCTTGGGCATACCGTTCTTGTGGGCGGCCAGGACGATGGAGGTCTCGGTAGGATCACCGATGTGCTGTTCGGTGCCGTCCTCGCCAAACACGACGGAGCCGTCACAGCAGAGGGCGCCCTTGAGGAGCAGAGCGCGGACGGCCTCGGAGTTCTCGGCAGAGATATCCTCGGTGCTTCCCTGTCCGTCCACGTAGGCCTTGACCAGAGTCATGCGGTTTTGGGTGAGAGTACCCGTCTTATCCGAGCAGATGATGGAGGCGGAGCCCAGGGTCTCCACGGCGGGGAGACGGCGGATGAGGGCGTTCTTCTTGACCATGCGCTGAACGCCGATGGAGAGGACGATGGTAACGATGGCGGGCAGGCCCTCGGGGATGGCAGACACGGCCAGGGAGACGGCGGTCATAAACACGTCCTTGATCTCCATGGTATCGCTGAAAATACCAACCACAAAAATAACCGCGCAAGCGGCAATAGCCACGATGCCCAGATATTTACCAAGCTGAGCCAGCTTTTTCTGCAAGGGGGTCTGGGTATCGCCTTCGCCGTCCAAAAGACCCGCGATCTTACCCATTTCGGTATTCATGCCCGTACCTGTGACCACGGCCACGGCGGTACCGTAGGTAATGCTACAGCCCGAGAAGACCATATTGGTACGGTCACCGATGGGGGCGTTTTCATCTACGGTTGCTTCGGCATCCTTTTCGGAGGGGACAGATTCACCCGTCAGTGCAGATTCCTCGCTTTTCAGGCTGGTGCTTTGGATGAGTCGAGCGTCGGCGGGAACGAAATCGCCTGCCTCCAGCTTGATGATGTCGCCGGGGACGAGATCTGCGGCGTCAATGACCTGCTCCTGACCGTCACGGATAGCCCTTGCATGGGGGGCAGACATATTTTTGAGGGCATCCAGCGCTTTTTCGGCTTTACCCTCCTGATACACACCCATAACCGCGTTAAGGATAACGATGAGCAGGATGAGGGCAGGCTCGAACAGCTCACTCCAATGTTGCTCTACGCACACCAGCACGAAGGACACGATGGCGGCGGCGATAAGGATCAGGATCATCACATCCTTGAACTGGTCCAAAAAGCGTTGCAGTGTGGACTTTTTCTTCTTTTCCTTGAGCTTGTTGGGGCCGTGTTTTTCACGGCGTTCGGCTACTTCTGCCGAGGTCAGGCCCTTTTGGGGATCACAGGATAGGGCTTTTAAGAATTCTTCCTTGGATTGACTGTGGGATGACAATGCATTTCCTCCTTGCGTTCGTTTGATTGGTTTTTGCTGTTTATATATTGCTATTATACCATATGAAGCTTTCAAAGTCAATATACTCTCTTTTAAAAATCCAAGATTTGCATACGCTTCATTGACTGTTTTGAGTTTAGTCACATATCGGAAGTTTTATTAAATTGAACAGTGAAAACGAAGGGGGATAAAGAAAATTGTTGTTTAGCCGCAGTGCGGCGGCCAACGCTCGGGGTAGTGCATCCTATGCCTACTGCATCACGCAAAAAGCCTCCTCATGGGAGGCTTTTTACTTTAATTATGCTTTCTTAACTGCAAGTCCGCACCAGCCGTTTTCGGTAAGGCACTCGACCACCTCAAAGCCGTGAGCGGCAAAGGCGGTGATCACGTCGTCGCATCTTTCCTCGATGATGCCCGAAGCCAGCAGGACGGCGTCATCCTTCATGTAGCTCCCCACGTCGGGGGTCATGCGGATGATGATGTCGGCCACGATGTTGGCGCAGACCAGATCGTACTTCCCTTCCTCCAGGCTGACCTGCTTCAGAAGGTCGGATTGGTCGCAGGTGACGTTTGTCAGGCCGCTGTCCTTGATGTTCTCGCGGGCCACACGGACGGCGGTGGGGTCGATATCATAGGCACGGCAGGTCTTCGCCCCCAAACGGGAGGCACAGATGGCCAGAATACCCGTACCCGTACCCACGTCCAGCATATGACAGCCTTCCTTGGTATACTTTTCCAGGAGACGGATGACCAGGCGAGTGGTCTCGTGGGTACCCGTGCCAAAGGCCATGCCGGGATCCATGCGGATGACCAGCTCACCCTCGGCAGGCTTGTAGGACTCCCAGGCGGGGCAAATGACGATCTTTTCCCCAATCTTGATGGGCTTATAATACTGCTTCCAGGAGTTTGCCCAGTCCTCCTCGTTGACACCCACGATCTCGATCTTACCATCCAAATGGTTCTCGTCCAAGCGGCTTCTGATGTATGCCAGGTCGTCCATGTAGGAACGATCCGAGGGGACGAACACGGACACCGAGGCGATGGTCTTGTCCGCTTCCAGGATCTTTTCGTCGATGAGATCGCCGTAGCAGGTCTTGAGGTTGGTATCAATATCGGAGAAATCCTCGATCATGAGGTTGTTGTTGATCATGCTCATAAGAGCCACCAGCTCGTCGAGCTGGGCAAGAGGCACGGTAACGCGGAGCTGTGTCCACTCCTTAACAGTACCGTAATCTTCACAGACGTAGTCTTTATCTGTCATGTCTTTTCCCCTCATTTCTTATCCTTGTCGAAAAACTTGAAGAACTTGGATTTTTTGGTATAATTCTTATCACCGCAAGCGTCCGCAAAGGCGCGCATGGCTTCCTTTTGCTTTTTATCCAGCCCCTTGGGGATCTCCACGTTGACGGTGAAGATCAGATCTCCTCGGCGCCCGCTATTGTTATTGACGTGGGGCACACCCTTCCCTCTCATGGTGAAGGTGGTACCGGGCTGGGTTCCCTCGGCAATGGTATGCTTTTCGGTGCCCTCCAGGGTGGGAACGTCGATGTCAGCACCCAGGGTGGCATCTGCCACGGTGACGGGCACCTCGCAATAGATGTTATATCCGTCACGCTTGAAGAAATTATGAGGACGAACCGTAAGCTGGATGATCAGATCTCCCGCAGGCCCGCCGTTCTTGCCGTCACAGCCCTGACCGCGGAGGGCGATACGCTCCCCGTCGTCAATGCCCGCGGGAATATTGACCGTCAGATTACGGGTCTCACGCTCCAAGCCCGCGCCGCGGCACTTCTGGCAGGGGGTCTTGATATATTTACCCGTGCCCGCGCACTTCTCGCAAGTGGTCTTGGACTGGAAGGCCATACCGCCCATACGCTGAACGGTCACACGCTGACCCGAGCCCTTACAATCGGGGCAGGTCTCGGCAGAGGTACCGGGTTCAGCTCCTGTGCCCTTACAGTTGGGACACTTGTGGAGGCGGGCATAGGAGACCTCCTTTTTGCATCCGAAAACAGCCTCCTCAAAGGAAATGGTGAGTCTCGTCTGCACGTCCTGACCCCGCTGGGGGCCATTGCGTCGGGTTTGGGTACTACCACCGAAGCCACCGCCGAAGATACTGGAGAAGATGTCTCCCAAATCTCCGAAGTCACCAAAGCCGCCCGAGAAGCCTTCACCGCCGCCGAAGCCGCCGCCCATGGGGCCGTCGGGATTGCCAAAGCGGTCGTAGTTTTCCTTCTTTTGCGGGTCGGAGAGGACGGAATAGGCCTCATTGACCTCCTTGAACTTCTTCTCGGCCTCGGTATCTCCCGGGTTGTGGTCGGGATGGTATTTCATGGCCAGCTTGCGATAAGCGCGTTTGACCGTATCCGCATCGGCGTTTTTGTCAACGCCGAGTATTTCATATAAGTCTTTTTCTGCCATATGTGTGTTCCTTTCGAGAAAGTGAAGTGCAAAATGGAGGGGGTAAAAGTGAGAGGTAAATTGTTGTTTGCGGGCTTCTGACCAACGTGGTCGTAGGGGCGAACTGTGTTCGCCCGTAATAAAAAGTATATTGATAAACAAAGGTTTTTGGGGGACGGCGGGCGAACGCAGTTCGCCCCTACGGGTTCATAGTAAGCCCACGCAAACAACAATTTACCTGACCAACTGTCCATCGCGTGATGCAGTAAGCATAGGATGCACTACCCCGAGCGTTGGCCGCGGGCACTGCCCGCTAAACAACAATTTATCTTTCTTTTACACTCTGCGTTTTGCATTTCCACCTTGGTGGATAAAACAGCCTTGCGGGAAAGGGCGAATCGCCCTTTCCCGCGCTATTCATTTCAATATTACTTGTTGCCGTTATCCTCGTAGGAGGCGTCATAATAGGTGCCGTCGTTACCTCCGGCCTGGTTGGGATCGTAACCTCCGTTGCCGCCCATGTTGGGATCGCCCTGGGGATTGGCCTGCTGATAAATCTTCTCAGACAGCTTGTAGAATGCCTGGTTCAGCGCCTCGGTATCAGCCTTGATAGCCTCGGTGTCACCGGTGTTCAGAGTCTCACGAAGCTTGGCAATAGCGTCATTGATCTCAGCCTTCTCGGACTCGCTGACCTTGTCGCCCAGCTCATTCAAGGTCTTCTCAGACTGGAAGATCAGTGCTTCGGCGTGGTTCTTGGTCTCAACGGCTTCCTTCTGCTTCTTGTCCTGCTCTGCGAACTTCTCAGCATCCTTCACAGCCTTGTCGATGTCCTCCTGGCTCATGTTGGAGGAAGCGGTGATGGTGATGTGCTGCGCCTTACCGGTACCCTTGTCGCAAGCGGTCACGTTGACGATACCGTTGGCGTCGATATCAAAGGTTACCTCGATCTGGGGCACGCCGCGGGGAGCGGGCATGATGCCGTCCAGAGCAAAGCGGCCAAGGGTGGTGTTATATGCGGCCATCTCGCGCTCGCCCTGCAGAACGTGAACCTCAACGGAGGTCTGACCGTCAGCGGCGGTGGAGAAAATCTGGCTCTTCTTTACGGGAATGGTGGTGTTTCTATTGATGATACGGGTAAACACGCCGCCCATGGTCTCGATACCGAGGGACAGGGGGGTAACGTCAAGCAAGAGCAAATCCTTAACCTCGCCGCCAAGCACACCGCCCTGAATGGCGGCACCAATGGCCACGCACTCGTCGGGGTTGATGCCCTTGAAGGGCTCCTTACCCAGGAACTTCTTCACAGCCTCCTGCACGGCGGGGATTCTGGAGGAACCGCCCACGAGAAGGATTTTGTCGATCTTATCTACGCCGATGCCTGCGTCACGGATGACCTGACGGGTGGGGCCCATGGTGGCTTCCACCAGATCGGCAGTGATACGGTCGAACTCGGCACGGGTCAGGGTTGCCTCAAAGTGGAGAGGGCCTGCGGCGGTGGCGGTGATGAAGGGCAGGTTGATATCGGTCTGGGTCATGCCGGACAGCTCGATCTTTGCCTTTTCTGCGGCGTCCTTGAGTCTCTGCATAACCATCTTATCGTTGCGAAGATCCACGCCGTTCTCCTTCTGGAACTTCTCAGCCATCCAGTTGATGATGCGCTGGTCGAAGTCGTCACCGCCGAGACGGTTGTTACCTGCTGTAGCCAGCACCTCGAAAACGCCGTCAGCGATCTCCAGGAGAGATACGTCGAAGGTGCCGCCGCCCAGGTCAAAGACCAGGACTCTCTGGTTGTTGTCCTTGTCAAGGCCGTAAGCCAGAGCGGCCGCGGTAGGCTCGTTGATGATACGAAGGACCTCCAGGCCTGCGATCTTACCTGCGTCCTGGGTTGCCTGGCGCTGTGCGTCGGTGAAGTAAGCGGGAACGGTGATGACGGCCTGGGTCACGGTGGTGCCGAGGTATGCTTCAGCGTCGGACTTCATCTTCTGGAGGATCATTGCGGAGATCTCCTGGGGAGTGAGGTTCTTGCCGTCGATGGACACCTTGTAGTTGGAGCCCATGTGACGCTTGATAGAGCTGATGGTTCTGTCGGGGTTGGTGATCGCCTGGCGCTTGGCCACCTGACCCACCATACGCTCGCCGGACTTGGAGAAGGCCACCACGGAGGGAGTGGTTCTCGCGCCTTCGGGATTGGGGATAACGATGGGCTCGGAGCCCTCGTAAACTGCTACACAAGAGTTGGTCGTACCTAAGTCAATACCAATGATTTTTGCCATGATAATTTTCTCCTTTATATCTGATAATATTTACTTATTTGAGATCCTTCGACTCGGCCGTGAGCCTCGCTCAGGATGACGGACGGGGTATCTTATTCTCCCTCAAGCCTTTCTTTGGGAAAACTTTAGGAGATTTTTAAGAACCTTTTCTCGAAAAGGTTCTTAAACGGGGGTCAGGGGCAGAGCCCCTCGTACTCATCAGTTGGCCACCTGCACCATAGCGTAGCGGATGATGTGGTCACCCTTGCGGTAGCCCTTCTGGAACACCGCGACAATGGCGCCCTCGGGGAGGGATTCGTCCTCTACGTGCATGACGGCGTTGTGGTAATCGGGATTGAAGGTATCAGCGGGGACTTCCTCCACGCCCAGCTTGGAAAGGGCGTCGGTAGCCGACTTGAGGATCATCAAAATGCCCTTACCGAGAGGGGATTCGGCATCCTCGGGGGTGAGCCCTGCGGCGGCGCGCTCCAAGGTGTCAACCACGGGGAGCAGACCCTTGATGGTGTCGGCGGTGGCGTCACCGTAAATGGTCTCCTTTTCCTTCGCGGTGCGGCGGCGGAAGTTGTCGTACTCGGCCAGCATACGGAGGTATTTGTCCTTCTCCTCTGCCAGCGCAGCTTCGGCGGCCTCCAGCTTTTTCTGAGTCTCAGCAAGCTCGGCCTCCACCTTTTTCAGCTTTTTCTTATCATTTCCCTTCTTGCTGTCGGCCTCAGGGATTTCTTTATCGTTTTCGGCGACAGGCTCCTGCTCGGCAGCCGTCGTTTCCACGTCTTTTTCATCCATCATTTTCTTGGTTCCTTCCGTTGGGTAGTGATTTATGATCCTGATCTAACAAACTGGTAATATTGCCCGAAAGCCCCTCCAGGGTCGCCAGCACCTTGGCGTAGTCCATGCGGGCGGGTCCCAGAATGGCAATGGCACCCAGGGTCTTGCCGTCCTTGACGATGGGCTTGTAAACCAGGGCGGAATTGTCCATGACCTTCACCGAGCTTTCCGAGCCGATGACCACGCTGATATCGTCCCCCGCGGCACCCGAGACCATATTGAGGATCTCCTCCTGCTTCTCAAAAGCGCCGAGAATCTCCTTCATGCGGTCGGGCTGACTGAACTCGGGGTACTGCAAAAGGCGATCCACGCCGCTGACACGCACCTCACCGCCGTCAATCTCACTCATGACCTCATAAATGATCTTGACCACAGGAGCAATCAAAGCGGCATCCTTGCCCATGGCGGTCTCCATAGACATCATAATCGGCAAGGTGATCTCGTTAGCAGACAAATTCTGCAAGTGCTCATTAAGCACAGCGGCCAGCAAATCGGTGGTGGATTGGTGGAGAACGACGTTCACGTCATCACCCAGGCGGACATTTTTGGTCTTGACACGGTTGCCCGAAGCAACCAACACCAAAATAAAGCTTTTTTCGTCCATGTAAACCGCGTCAAAGCGGCGGATGGCGGCGCGGTTGGACTTAGGCTTGATGGCCATGGCCGTGTAGTTGGTCAGATTGGAGGCCACCTTTGAGGCGGTCAAAAGAATCTGATCAAGCTCTGCCATCTTGGCCTGCAGAAGCTCGTTGATCTGGTAGATTTCCCTGGCGGTCATGGCATAATGCTCTACCAAAGAGTCTACGTAGAACCGATATCCCCGCTCACTTGGCACTCTGCCCGCAGAGGTGTGGGGTTGTTCCAAAAAGCCCATCGCTTCCAGCTCAGCCATTTCGTTTCGGATGGTAGCAGAGGAGCAAGGGATCTGCTTACTCTCCATGAGATACTTGGAGCCCACAGGCTCGCCTTCAGCAATGTGTGCATCCACAATGGCCTTTAGTATGAGCTTTTTTCGTTCACTTAATTCATAAACGGGTTCCTGACTCATGGATTCCATCCTTTCATTTGCGATTTTCATGTTTTAGCACTCAAACCGATTAAGTGCTAACCACGCTAATAATGTACCACTTTTCCGACTGTTTGTCAACCCCTTTTTCAAGATTTGCTCTGATTTTTCAGTTAACAATTCATGAACATTTCTTGAACTCATGCAAAAAACAGCACTTTGCCCACCGAGAGTGCGGATACTGCTTTATTTTGGGTTCATATTGTAAAAACATTGATAATATTCCCTGCTTTCTATTGAAAAATCCCGTTTTTTGATTTATAATGTTGTCAAAGAAGCTTTTGAACCGAGGAATTTTTATGTACTACTCCGCCAAATACGTTACCAAATGGCACGATACCGATCCTTGTGGTATCATGCGTCCCTCACGCGTGTTGGAATACATGCAGGAGACCGCCAACCTCCAATGCCGCGACTACGACATGGATCTCAACGATCTGTTTTATAAGGAAGGCTTTGGCTTTCTCCTGAGCCGTCTCCAGCTTCGCGTGGATGCCCCCCTCCACGCTTATGAAAACATCGAGGTCCGCACCTGGTGTCCTCCCTCCCGCGCCCTCAGCTTTCTTCGCTGCTTTGCTATTCTGAGGGACGGCGAGATCGTTGCCGAAGCGCTGTCCACCTGGGCCCTCATGGATGTCAAAAACAAGACTCTGGTAAGGGTCAACGATTTTCAGCGGGAATTTCCCATGGGGGATCCTCTCGACGAAGCCACATTGCCCAAAAAGATCCGTATTCCTGCCGCCGCTGAAATGGAGACCGTAGGTGAGCGCCGTATTGTTTACAGCGATCTGGACTTCAATTTCCACATGAACAACACGAAATATCCCGATATGGTCTGCGACTATCTGCCCGACATGAAGGGCAAGTTCGTCTCTTCCCTGTCCCTAGCTTACATGAACGAGGGTGCCTTCGGAGACATCTTGACGGTACAGCGCTCCCGGACAGATGAGGGAGATTATTTGCTCAGAACCGTGCGGGGAGACGGGAAAGTGTGTCTCGAAGCGGCGATTGGATTGAAAAATATCTGAAATCCACTTGACAAGCACAGACAGTTGTGCTATAATACAGTGTAGTATATTTTATGGAGGTTACACCATGGAACACATTAAGACGATTGAAACCCGCAATCTGTGCGAGAGCGCTAAGAACGGCGGTTGCGGCGAGTGCCAGACCTCTTGCCAGTCCGCTTGCAAGACCAGCTGCGGTATCGCTAACCAGCAGTGCGAGAGCAAGGAGAAGGAGAGCAAGTAATTCTCCCCTTGCGTGAAAATGCCGCCCAACGGGCGGCATTTTTTATGGGGCACAGGACAAAGCTACAAGATACAAAGATATAAGATACAAAGATACAAGATATGGACGAGGCATAGATAACACCTATCTTGTATCTTTGTATCTCGTATCTTGTATTTCCTCGTTCCCCTGAGTTCAAATCATAAACAGAAAGAGGAAATATCATGATACATCAATACAAGCTGGGCGGCTATAACGTGGTGCTGGACGTCTGCTCCGGTGCCGTCCACGTGGTGGACGAGGTGGCTTACGACATCATTGAGATGTTCGAGACCCACGTCAAAGACGAAATCATTGCCGCCATGAATGAAAAATACAATGACCGTGCTGACATCACCCCCAAGGATATCGAGGAGTGCTATGCTGACGTTGTCGCCCTCAAAGACGCGGGCAAGCTCTTCGCTCCCGACACCTTCGAGCCTATGGCCGGCCACCTCAAGGCCAAGACCTCGGGAGTGATCAAGGCTCTGTGCCTCCACATCGCCCACACCTGCAATCTGAATTGCTCCTACTGCTTTGCCAGCCAGGGCAAATATCACGGCGACCGCGCCGTCATGTCCTTTGAGGTAGGCAAGCGGGCTTTGGATTTTCTCATTGAAAATTCGGGCAATCGCCACAACCTGGAGGTTGACTTCTTTGGCGGTGAACCCCTGATGAACTTCCAGGTGGTCAAGGATCTGGTGGCCTACGCCCGGAGCATTGAAAAGGAAAAGGGCAAGAATTTCCGCTTCACCCTGACCACCAACGGTATGCTCATTGATGACGACGTCATCGAGTTCGCCAACCGTGAGTGCCACAACGTAGTGTTGTCTTTGGACGGACGCAAGGAGATCCACGATCGTTTCCGCGTGGACTATGCGGGCAAGGGCTCCTTTGATCGCATCGTGCCCAAGTTCCAAAAGTTGGTGGAAGCCCGCGGCGGCAAGGGCTACTATATGCGCGGGACGTTTACCCACGCCAATCCCGATTTCCTCAAGGATATTCAGGTCATGCTGGATCTTGGCTTCAACGAGCTTTCCATGGAGCCTGTGGTCTGCGCACCCGGCGATCCTGCGGAGCTAACCGATGAGGATCGCGCCATCGTCATGGATCAGTACGAGAAACTGGCCATGCTGATGTTGGAAAAGGACAAGGAGGGCAAGCCCTTCACCTTCTACCACTACATGATTGATTTGACGGGCGGCCCTTGCATTTACAAGCGTATTTCGGGCTGTGGCTCGGGCACCGAGTACATGGCCGTCACCCCCTGGGGCGATCTCTATCCCTGCCATCAGTTCGTGGGCGAGGAAAAATTCAAGCTGGGCGACATCTGGAAGGGTGTGGATAATCACGAAATTCAGGATGAGTTTGCCTCCTGCAACGTCTACGCCCGTCCCGAGTGTCGCGACTGTTGGGCAAGACTTTACTGCTCGGGCGGTTGCGCCGCCAACGCCTACCACGCCACGGGCTCGGTCAAGGGCGTTTATGAGCATGGCTGCGAGCTTTTCAAAAAGCGCATGGAATGCGCCATTATGGTGGCGATTGCGAGACAGTTAGGGGAGTAAGGAGAACGCAAAGGGGAAACTTTTTGAAAGAAGTTTCCCCCTTGACCCCCTTCAAGAACTTTCAACAAACAGAATGAACGGAGGGAATACCGTTGTGAAAATGACGACGCCAATTTCGGATTTCATTTGGTCTTATCGGTGTAAGAAGCCTCTCCGCCTCCATATGCCCGGTCACAAGGGTGTCCTTCTCACGGGTTGCGAGGGTGACGATATCACCGAGGTGGCGGGGGCAGACAGTCTCTACGAGGCCGAGGGCATCATCCGCGAGAGCGAACAGAACGCTTCCCTGCTCTTTGGTTGCCCCACCTTCTATTCCACGGAAGGATCCTCCCAATGCATCCGCGCCATGCTCTATTTGACCCTGCTTTACGCAAAGGAGCAGGGTGTTGACCGTCCGCTCATTTTGGCCGGGCGCAATGCGCATAAAACCTTTCTTTCGGCGGCAGCTCTGCTGGATCTCGACGTGGAATGGCTCTACCCCAACGAAAATGAGGGATATTTGGCCTGCCACATTTCCCCCGTCCTGTTAGAGCGTGAGCTTTCACGGCTTTCGGAAGACGATGTTGTGCCCACGGCACTGTATCTGACCTCACCTGATTATTTAGGCGGCGTAGCAGATATTGAGCGGCTGTCGGAAGTTTGCCACAAGCACGGCGTGCTTTTGCTCGTTGACAATGCTCACGGTGCCTATCTGAAATTCCTGTCCCCTTCCCTTCACCCCATGGATCTGGGCGCAGATCTCTGCTGTGACTCGGCGCACAAGACTCTACCCGTGTTGACGGGTGGCGCGTATCTGCACGTCGGTTCCCATATGCCCTTGGGTCTGCGTTCTCAGGCCAAGCAAGCTCTCGCCCTGTTCGGCTCTACCAGCCCCTCCTATCTCATCCTGCAATCCTTGGATATGGCCAACGCCGTGATGGCAAGCAAGGATTTCGCAACCTCCCTGATGAAAACATCCAAATGGGTGGATGCCTGCCGGGTCAAGCTGATGGCCCATGGTATCAACGCCAACTACAGTGAAGAGCCCTTGAAGCTGACCCTATATCCCAAAACGTACGGCTACACGGGCATGGAAGTGGCGGAATACCTTCGTCAAAACGGCATCGAATGTGAATTTGCCGATCCCGATTTTGTGGTCATGATGATCACCCCCGCCATTACCGAAGCTGATCTTGAGCAGTTGACCGAGGTGCTTCTGTCTCTCCCACGCCGCGAGGCACTGATGCAGTGTCCTCCCGCCTTGGTTCGACCTGAGCGAGTCATGTCCATTCGAGAGGCCATGCTGTCCCCTGCGGAGACGTTGCCCGTGTCCGAATGTCTCGGTCGGGTATTGGCGGAGGCGACGGTGGGCTGTCCTCCCGCGGTGCCCATTGTGGTCAGCGGCGAGATCATCGACGAGTCTGCCATCGAATGCTTTAACTATTATGACATCAAGGTCTGTTCTGTCATTAAAGAATGAAAGGAAATTGATGTAATGAAAAAAATCATTTGCGCTCTTTTAACGCTGACGACCCTGCTCTGCTTTACCGCCTGTGGTGGAAATAACAAAGAACCCTTTGTCTACGCGCAAAATACCGACGGCTCCTTGACGGTGACGGCCTATAAGGGTAAAATTCAGGACACCGTCACCATTCCGGAAACTTACCAGGATCGCCAAGTGACTGCCATCGGCGCCATGGCTTTTGAAGGCACCTTCAGGATGACTGAGGTGATCATCCCCGACGGAGTGACTGAGATCGGCGATTCAGCCTTTGCCAACTGCGCTTGGTTGAATACCCCAACCCTTCCCGATAGTCTACAAAAGATTGGCGATTGGGCCTTCCAGAATTGCAAGGGACTAACCGAACCGGTCATCCCCGAGGGTACCACCTCCGTAGGGCAATACGCCTTCAAGGGATGTACGGGCATCACCGCCATCACCTTACCCAAGAGTCTAAAGACCGTAGGTGTCGGAGCCTTTTCCGAGCTGACGAGCCTGATCTCCTACACCGGACCTTTGGATATGCTTACTCACGTCAACCGTACCAAGCTGACCTCCGTAACCATTATCGCGGAGAAGTACGATCAAATCACCTTTACCACCTTTATGGGATGCGATGCCTTGACCGAAATTTCTTACACGGGCACTGCCGCCGAGTGGCAAGCCTTGGAGAAAAAGGAAGGCTGGGTTTCCATCTTGCCTCAGAAGCAATTGACCGTGCATTGCTCCGATAAGGATATCATTGAATCCTGAACCTCAGCCCGGATCATTTCTCGCATGATACTTGACAAATTCACCGTTCCGTGCTAAAATAAAAGCACGCATCCTGATCTTTTCCCAAGGAGGTATTCGTATGAACGATCAATTCGACCCCAATGCCTATAATCAGCAAGGCAACGGCGCTCAGAATCAGAGTGGCCAACAGAACAATCAAAACAACCAGGCAAATAACGGCCAGGCGTATCAGAATCAAGGGTACAACGGACAGCCCTACGGTCAACAGCCCTATGGTCAGCAGCCTTACGGTCAGCAGCCTTATGGTCAGCAGCCTTATGGCCAGCAGCCTTACGGCCAACCCTATGGCCAGCATTACCGCCCCTTCGTTCAGCCCGCACACAATCTCGCCGTAGCATCCCTGGTGTGTGCTATCATCAGCCTTGTTTGCTGCGGATTTTTTACCGGTATCCCCGCCATCATCTGTGCGCTCAAGGCCAAGAAGCAGGGCAACACCGAAACCATTAATATGGTTGGTCTGATCATGGGTATTGTCGGCACTGTACTTTCTGTCATCTCCGTCATCTCCACTCTGGCAATGCTCCCCATGTACATGGAAATCTTCCAGGAAGCCTACGAAGAAGCATTGCGGGAAGCCATGTTTTTGTTCTTCCGCTGATTTCATCTATCCAATTTAAAAATCAATAAAACTCCGGGCAATGTGTCCGGAGTTTTTGATAACAAAACCCCGCCGAAAATTCGGCGGGGTTTTTATACGGAGTATGTAGCAGATTAAACTCTCTTGGAGAGAACTTCCTCTTCGTACTTCTCGATCTCGGAATACCAGTTGTTGCAGGGGCAGACGTTGTTTCTGACGCAGAACTCGGCCCAGACGTCACCCAGAGGCATGAGCTTGTACTCCTCCTGGAGAGCGAACAGCTTGGAGTAGTTGCCGGCATCCTGCAGAGCCTTCAGATCCTCGTTGGGAGTCAGCAGGGCGTTGAGCAGAGCCTTCTGGACGTTACGCATACCGATGATCAGAGCGGAAACGCGGTTGATGGAGGCATCGAAATAGTCGGTGGACAGGAACACGCGATCCAGAGCGTCGCAACGGACGACCTCCTTCATCATCTCGCGGGTCTCATCGTCGAAGGCGACCACGTGGTCGGAGTCCCAACGGATGGGGCGAGTGATGTGGAGAGCGATCTTGTCGGAGAAGCAAAGGAGAGCGGGGATCTTGTCGGAGACCACCTCGGTGGGATGGTAGTGACCGTTGTCCATCAGAGGAGTGATGCCGCGGGAGATGGCGTAGCACAGGGAGAACTCGCCGGAGCCGACGGTGTAAGCCTCGACGCCGATACCGAAGACCTTGGACTCGACGGTGACGTATACCTTGGACTTATCATAGCCGCAAGCCAGGGCGCGGTCGATGGAGTCAGCGTAGCGAGCGCGGGGACCCATACGGTCAGCGGGGATGTCCTTGGTACCGTCGCCGGTCCAGATGTTCATAACGCAGGGGTAGCCGGTCTCGTCAGCGAAGTACTCGGAGATGCGGATACAAGCGATGGTGTGACGGACCCAGTAGTCACGAACCTCCTTGTCGGGGTGGGACAGGGTCATGCCGTCCTTGGCCATGGGGTGAGAGAAGATGGTGGGGTTGAAGTCCAGACCGCAGCCGTGCTTCTTGGCAAGCTCCACCCACTTCTTGAAGTGGCGGGGCTCCAGCTTGTCGCGCTCGATGACCTCGCCGGGCTCGCCGATGGCGTAGTTGGCGTGGACATTGATCTTGTGAGTACCGGGGATCAGGGACAGGGCCTTGTCCAGGTCAGCGAAGACCTCCTCGGGGTTGCGGGCGATGCCGGGGTAGTTACCGGTGGTCTGGATACCGCCGGTCAGGGCACCCATGCCCTCGAAGCCGTGGACGTCGTCGGCCTGCCAGCAGTGCATGGAAATGCGGATGTTCTGGAGCTTGGCCAGAGCAGCCTCGGTGTCAACACCGATCTTGGCGTACATTTCCTTAGCGGAGAGATAACGCTCGTTCTGATTCATAATGAGAACCTCCTAAAATTTATACAAATAATATTTGACGAAACTTTGTCGCAGTCAAGTCTGCATACAGTATTATTATAACTTATTTTCTTTGTTTTGGCAATAGGTTTTGGAAAAATATTTTGAAATTGGAATGTTTTTTTATTAGTTCACATGGTCGGGAATTAAATTGTTGTTTAGCTTCGCTAAACAACAAAGTGATGAGCTTGCAGAGCAAGCGTTATGTTCGCCTGCGGCGAGTGATGAGTGACCTTCGGTCACGTGATGCTTGCCTGCGGCAAGTGAAGGAAGAAACACTTCGTGTTTCAATTTAAAAGTCGAATGGACAAATCCGCAGGATTTGAACCTCAACTCGTCCGCAGGACGAACATCATTTGCCGCAGGCAATCATCACGCTCGCTTGGCGAGCTCATCACTTGCCGCAGGCATACATCACGTTGTTTAGCTCCGCTAAACAACAATTTATCTGCCTAACTTCCCCTCGCGGGATGTTCGTGGCACGGGATGTACTCCCCCGAACATTGGCCGCGGCACGGCCGCTCCCTCCGCAGGTGGTAAACAACAATTGATTACCGTAACGAAGACATAAAAATTTGGCGTGATACTTTGTCAAAGCATCACGCCAAATCCACGCACATATTTCTGATTATGTATGAATACCCTCCGTCCCCCAAAGCCTCAGCGCTCGGGTTCTGTACGCACTGTAGCTTTCCTCGTTGAGCCCCGCCCAACTCATGAGCTGGGCCTTGGCATACGCGGGGCGTCTCTGCACGAAGTCCTCGATGACGCCAATGTAGTGATCCCACAGCTCGTAGCTTGTGAGAGAGCCATCGGTAGCGCGCCAGCGGTCAAGCTGGTACTGCATCTGCGGACGGATGGGGGTCATCATATCCTCCAGCTCCGAGAGCATCCATTGGGGCTCAAAGTAAAACTCCAGACACCAGATGAAACGGGCAATAAACTGATCTCTGAACGACTGATTGCCGCAGAGACGGTTGAAGAGAGATCCCATGACCGACACGTCGTTGATAACGCCGAACAGGTCGGTGTCCACCGAGGAATTCAGTCCCACGCCGTGATCGGTGTCCACGATGCAGAAATGCCACTTGGTATCCATAAGATCGGGGTCGGTGTTACGCCAAACCTTGATGTTGTTACTCGGCCAGTCCGAGCAGCAAAGGTAGATCTGTGCGCAGAAAAAGTCAATGAGGCCGTCGATATCTACCCGATCTGCCACATACTGATAATTTTCAGGGATAGAGAGGTCGTTGGTACGGCAGAATTGGATGAGATCCATAAAGACCTTCGCCTCAGCAGGATCACCGTAGGCGGTAACGTAGTCCACGTTCCAACCGTAGACCAGGGGGTGCGGGCACTCCAGCATGGTGAAGTCCTCCTCGGGAATGCCGTATTTCCCTTCAAAGTACTTGGTATCCAAACGGTCGCGGGTATTGTAGATGCCCCAGAATTCACCGTTGACGTAAACCATCACCGAATTGGAGGCCATAATATCAGCGCCGAGGAAGCGATCCACCCGCTGAATGTAGGCGTCTCCGAAATGGGACCGGGAGATGGTCGAGCCGCTCATATCACCGCCGCCGTTGCGGAGTAGCAGGTGGCGATACCAGGTGATACGCTCACCGTCGGGGGTCGTGGCGGCGTAATCACCAAACAGGTCATAGCTCATAGTCGCCAGATTTTCCCCCATATCCTCCTCCCCTTCAATGGTGTTCTTGAAGAGAATACGGAAGGATTTCTGAGTCATGCCCAAGGAACCCTTGCCGTTCATGGCGATCTCAGACCATCCTGCGTACACACGGCCGTCGGTGGCGTTGGCCACATCCTTGGACGTAAAGAATTCGATATAGGCCGCCACCTTGTCCCGCTCCTCGGTGGTGCCGCCGTTGGCGTTGTTATAGATGCCCTTCCGCCCGATAAAATCCTCCGGATCAAGAGTGACGCTGACCATATCAAGGGTCACGTCATCAAACATACGGCCAACAAAATAGGTTTGTGTAGTCAAGGGTGTCGTCGAGCCGTCGGCATCGCAAATCCCGTAGGCCTTGACGACCCATGCCCCCGGGAACATAGCGGTATTGGGGTAGTAAGGTTTTCCCATGGCATCACCGCAGGCCTTGATCAGAGGCCCCCACACAAGACGCGAAGTATCGGTAAGCACAAGGGGCTCGGTATAAACCCCGGCGTCTGCCTCTCTGGGATCCTCACCGTTGACCGTATAGTAAACGGTATAGCCATCGGGTGCCGACAGAGTGAGGGTCTGCTGTTCCGTATAGATGCCGCCGCTGATCGAGAAAACCACCTCCGCGCGGACAGGGCTGACCGCAAGATTTACGTCTCCCTGCGAGGTCTTGGGGCGGATCTGCTCCAGCACCGATTTGGATGCCTCGTTGAGATCCATCCGCTGATAATCCACCTTGTGGGTAGCGGCTTTCTTTCGTATCAAGCGGTCAGGCTGGGGGTTGCCTGCATAATGGTAAGTATCCGCCGCGTCGGCAGACACCGAGGAAACGTAGGTAAACACGCCCTCCAGCTCTGCCATGGGCGCGTCACTATCCGGCACCAGTCCCATGGGAGCTACAGCCAAGCGGAAGCCATACTCATCGGGGCGAAGGGACATAGCGGCGTCATAATTTTCCAAAGAAAAGACCGTTGCAAATTCACCGATGGCAGGCGCTCCCTTGATGAGAAAATAGCCGCCTGCGGGAATCACTTGGCCACGAAGGAAGGGATAGGCCGTATAATCGCCGTTTTTACCGGCAAGATACAGAGCCGCCCCCGCCAAGGAAATATCTCGGTCGGTATTGTTGTAAAGCTCTACGAAGGAAGCCTCGCAAAGCGCCTTGTTGGGCATGCGTCCCGCAGAATACACCGACGTGATAACGAGCCCTCCATAATCCGCCTCCGGGTCAAGCTCATCAGCCGTCGGCACATCCTCGATGGAAGTCACGGGCTCGGAACCTTCGGGAGAAAGCGTCGGCAGATCAGGAATAGATGTTTCATCTTCGGGTATTTGTGTAGCAGCTCCCTCGGTCAGAGCCCCTGCTTCGGGTGCTCCTGTTGTCTCGGTCATGGTTTCCTCAGGTTCTGGTATGGAGGAATTCGTCACTACAGGCTCCGACGGTTGGCTTGCTTCGTCTGTTCCATCCTCATTTACGCTTTCAGCACACGTCATCGCTTCCCCGCCGGAAAGCGGTTCGGTTTCCGCAAGGGCTCCGTCACCGCCACAGGCAACAAGGAAAAGAGCCGTCAACATCACGGCCCAAAAGCAAAGAATGCATATTCTTACTTGCGCAGCGCGGGCTTTCGTCATTTGTTTTCTCCTTGAGGCAGACTTTCTTCTATAGAATGATAAAAATCCAACGTGTCGAAGCCCCGCTCCAATTGATGGAGCAGGTAGGTCTCGGCCACTCTTGAAAAGAACATCTCCTCTTCTTTGTCCGCCAGGACAAAGGAAAAGATCTTTTTGGCAGGCGCGGAAACCGCATAGCGGACAGCCGCCAGGGTGGAGGCCGTCATGGGGCAGATGATCCGGCGTTCTCCCAGCTCTGCCGCATCCAGCTCACTGCGTTGACGATTAAAGGCTGTTTGGCAATCAGCGCAGATAATACCGCCGTTCATGATATCAAAATATGATTGCTCGGGATGGGACGCTCCGCAAACCGAGCACCCCTCAAGACTGGGCATATAGCCCTCCATGGCCAGGGCCCGAAGCTCGAATACGCCTTTGACAATGGCATGAGCGTAAGTGCCGGCACTGAGGGCGTACAGGGTATTGAGCAGCATCCGCAAAAGGGGCTCGGCGCGCTCTCCCTCCCCCGTCAGCTCCGAGGTTACGTCGCACAGATAGGTGGCCAAAGCCATGGCCGTAAGATCGCTTGTCAAGGTATAAAAGCTATGGAGCACAGAGCCGCCGCGAAGCCAGTACATGTCTCCATTTTTATGGTACAGCTCATAATTGCCGTAGGTAAAGAGTTGAGTAATGGCGGCATGGGGATTCTTTTTGGATTGGCCGCCCTTGACCATCACAGAGAGCCGCCCATGCTCGGGAGTCACAAGATGTACAACTCTGTCGTGGTCGCCCACGGGATATGATCGGGTAATCAGCCCGTCGGTGGTAATGAGCATGGCGGTCTCCTTTCTCTTGAAATTTGTGGAAAACTTCTTGAAAGCAGTATTTCACACCCTCCAAGAACTTTTAACAGGAAAATACTTTTTATTCGTCCTTATAGCCGAAGTTGGAGACGGCGGCGGTGGAATCCCGCCAGTTTTCCTTCACCTTCACCCAAAGATCCAGGAACACCTTGGTACCCAGGAGCTTTTCCAGGTCTTGTCTTGCGTAGGTGCCGATGCGCTTGAGAGACTCGCCTCCCTTGCCCACGATGATGCCCTTATGGGAGGCCTTTTCGCAGTAGATCTCGGCGCGGATGGTGACCATGCCCGTGTGCTTGTCCTCCTTGAAGGTCTCGATGACCACGGCCACGCCGTGGGGGATCTCGCGGTTGGTGGTGCGAAGCACCTTTTCACGGACGATCTCAGCGGCCATCTGACGCTCGGGCTGGTCGGTGGCGATGTCCTCGGGGAAGAACCAGGGGGACTCGTGGAGGTAGGGACGGCACTCGTCCAGCACCGCCTGAACCCCCTGCCCCTTGGGTGCGGAGATGGGCACGATGGCATTGAACTCGTGCTTGGCATTGTATTTCATGATGGCCTCGGCCACCTGGGTCGCGTTGTAGAGGTCGGTCTTGCTGAGGGCGAGGATACAAGGCACACCCGTGCGCTTGACGTAGTTCATAACATTCTCCTCCACCTCGGCGATGTCCTTGCCCGTATCGGCCACCAGAATAACGGCGTCAGCCTCCTGCATGGAAGCGTTGGCTGTTTTGACCATAAAATCTCCCAAAGAATTCTGAGGGCGGAAGATACCCGGGGTATCCAGGAAAACGAACTGATCGTCCCCCTCGGTGAAAATGCCCGTGATACGGTTACGGGTGGTCTGAGGCTTGGAGGAGACAATGGCGATCTTCTCCCCAAGGATGGCATTCAGAAGTGTGGACTTACCCACGTTGGGGCGCCCCACAATGGCAATAAAAGCTGTTTTTTTCATGTGATCTTTCCTTGAATGTTATTTTGTAATTAATATTTGGAATGCAAATTGTTGTTTGCCGGCCGTGCCGGCTGCCATTGCTCGGGGTAGTGCATCCTATGCGTACCACATACCGCGATGAGCAGTTGGTCAGTTAAATTGTTGTTTAGCATTCTTTCCACTTTTCTGCCCACGGCGGCAGAAAAGTTCCAAAAGAGCGCCGCTTAGTGCAGAACCTACGGTTCTCCCTAAGAACCTAACTCCCTCGTGACGCACGCCGCTCCCCGAAGGGGAGTGGAGCGGCTATCGCGTGTACTGTGTCAGCCAACGCCGATAGCCCGCCTCCGCGGCGGAGCGCCTTGAGGCTCATACCGTGCCGTTCAGAAAGCGTTAGTGAGTTTGAAGAAATTCAATATTGAAAAATAGTATCGAATCCATAGTTCTCACGGCGATAGGAGATTTTTTGATTAAAAAACAACATTATTTGTCCATTCGCCATCAGAACTATAGCTTCGCTATATGATCCTGAACCTCCCGCTGTTCGGCCAACAGAAACATGTCAATTGGCTTTTCGATGAGCCCCGAGGCGCTCCGCCGTGGGGGCGGGTATTCGCTGGTGACTGAAAAGAAATACGCAATAGCAGACCACCTCTGTGGTCTGCGTGCGTCACGAGGGAGTTGGGTTCTTAGGGAGAACCGTAGGTTCTGCACTAAGCGGCGTTCTTTTGGAACTTTTCTGCCGCCGTGGGCAGAAAAGTGGAAAGAATGCTAAACAACAATTTACCTGCCTAACTGCCCATCGCGGCATGCGGTTCGCATGAGTTGAACATCCCCGAGCATTGGCCGCGGGCACTGCCCGCTAAACAACAATTTATCTGTCCAACTGCCCATCGCGGTATGTGGTACGCATAGGATGCACTACCCCGAACCAAAGCCCCACCGCAGGTGGTAAACAACAATTTACCGTTGTACTTCCCATCGCGTGATACAGTAGGCAAAGGATTCACACCCCCGAGCCAAAGCCCCACCGCAGGTGGCAAACAACAATTTACCGTTGTACTTCCCATCGCGTGATGCAGTAGGCAAAGGATTCACACCCCCGAGTCAAAGCCCCACCGCAGGTGGTAAGCAACAATTTTCGTTTTACTCTCTCTCCTCAAGAAAATCCTCCAACGCCATAAGACCGTCGGAAAGATCCACCTTGTCGCCGGTGCTCATGTCGTACATATAGACGTAGGTAGGCGCTTTCTGAGTACTGACACCCGAGATCCATACCTGGCAACGAGTATCCTTAACGTCAATTCTCCAGGTGACCGATTCCGAAGCAGTGCTTTCGTCGTAAGGGAATTTCTCCAGATCCTCCCAGGTGATGGGAGAGGTCTTATCCGCCAGTCCCTTGACGTAATTCATGGTCAAAGGCTCTTTTTCAGCATTTTGAGCAGCTTCTCGGGCATCCTGGATGCCGTAGTAAATAGCCGGCGCGGAAATGAACAACAGCACAGCAATCACGCCGCCAATAAAGCAGATCAGCTTGACGTGGCTGAACATAAAGTCACTCATCCGCTGGCGGATAGGCTTTTTTCGCTCCAAGAGATGAACGCCGCCCTGGTCGCGGTAGGTGTGAGAATCGTCCACGGGTGGTGCTTCTCCATCTCCTTGGGCAGCTATCTCCCCGCGCTTACCGGGTTTGCGCTCTTTTGCCTTGCGCTTATACGGATTTTCCCGCTTTTCCGCAGGCTTGTCCTCGGTGGGAACGTAAGCCGAAGCGGGGTCATCGGCAGAGTCGGTTTTCTTTTTTTTCTTGTAGGGATTCTCCCGCTTGGGGATCTCATAGTCGTCGGAAAAGAGGCCGCCCTCGTCACGGTCATTCAATTCGCCCATGATAGATCTCCTTTCTCAGATCTCTGTATTTTGCATCTCAATCCTTTTTGATTCCCAACCCCATGGCCTCCATGATGGCCGTCTGACGGGCGCGCATATCCAGCTCGTCCTCCTCGCCCGTCTCGTGGTCGTACCCCAGGAGATGAAGCATGGAGTGAACGGTCAGGAAAGCGGTCTCCCGCTCAAAGCTGTGACCGAACTCTTCTGCCTGCTCCGCGGCCTTCTCCAAAGAGATGACGATATCTCCAAGAGAAATCAGGGGTGCGTCGATGGCAGGCTCTCCGCTATCGCCGGAGAAGTCGGTCATGGGGAAGGACAGCACATCGGTGGGTCTGTCAACCCCGCGGTACTGCTCATTGAGAAGATGGATATGCTCATTATCGGTGAAGGTGACGGACACCTCGCAGTCATTTTCAAAGCCCTCGAAGCTGAGGGTGGCGTCCACGGCGCGGCGTACCAGCATTTTCAGCTTGTAGGTGATGGGCAGCTTGTCCTGGTCGTTGGTGAAGTAGATCATTCTTTGTCCGTAGATCATGGTGGTTCTCCTTTATGTTTGGTGTGTTATTTTTCTGGTGTGGTAAATTGTTGTTTAGTATAGTTTCGCCCCACCTTGAAATAGTCATCCTGAGCGAGGGCGACGCCCGAGTCGAAGGATCTCGCGATAAACGAAAGTCCTTTTATGATCATGGTTTGGAGAGGCAGAAGGAGATCCTTCGGCGCGGCCAGCGGCCTTGCTCAGGATGACAGCGCGCGGCGGTCGCCACGCTAAACAACAATTTATAATCATTAATTCGCCTTGAATTTATGCTCGCTTCTCCGAGCGTCCTGCCTTGCGGCCTTTTTCTCGGCGGCCTTCTGAGCCAGCTCGCGGTCGTATTTGTCGTAAGCCAGGATGATCTTTTGCACCAGATGATGGCGCACCACATCCTTCTCGGTCAGGTAGTGGATGGCGATATCCTCAATGCCCGCCAGGATCTTGACGGCAGATGCGAGGCCCGACTTCTGTCCCGAAGGCAGGTCGGTCTGGGTCAGATCGCCCGTGACCACCACCTTGGAGCCGAAGCCCAGACGGGTGAGGAACATCTTCACCTGCTCGGGGGTGGCGTTCTGCGCCTCGTCCAGAATGATGAAGGCATCGTCCAGGGTGCGGCCTCTCATGTAGGCCAGGGGTGCCACCTCGATGACCCCCTTCTCAATGAGCTTCTGATAGGTCTCGGTGCCCATCATCTCCCCCAGGGCGTCGTAAAGGGGACGGAGATAGGGATCGATCTTGCTGAGCAAATCCCCGGGCAAAAAGCCCAGGCGTTCCCCCGCCTCGATGGCAGGACGGGTCAGGATGATGCGGGACACCTGCTTTTCCTTCAAAGCCTTCACCGCCATGGCCACGGCGAGAAAAGTCTTACCCGTACCCGCGGGGCCAATGCCCAGCACGATGGTATTCTTGCGGATGGCCTCCACGTATTTGTTCTGTCCCACGGTCTTGGCCTTGATGGGCTTGCCCTTGGCGGTGACGAAGATGGTATCCGAGCCGATGGAAGCCAGCTCCCCGCCCTTGCCGTCGGAAATCATGTCCACCACGTAGCGGACGCTCTGATCGGAAAGATTGTCGTTATAGCGCACCATGTCCCGGAGGTACTCCACCGCGCGGGCGGCGGCGTTCACCGCCTCCATGTCCTCACCGCTGACGAGAATGGCATCGCTGCCGTCCTCCCCCGAGCGGTTGCGGAGAGTCACGCCGAAGGTTCCCTCGATGATGCGGGTATTGACGTCGTAGCTACCGAAAATGGCAGCGGTAACGTCGGGGCTGTCTACTTTGATGATCCTTTGGTTCATAAGGAAATATAACCTTTCTATGGCAAGACCTTGAAGGTCTGTTCTTTGGCGATATCGCGGATGCAGGTGAGGGTACAGGTCAGCATATATCGATCCTCCGCAAGCGTCGCGGTGACTGTTTTGGACAGCACCTCCACCTCTCCCGGCAGACTGCCTATCCTCTGCGCCAGGGTATGATAAGCCAACGCCTCTGCCTCAGCGTATGTGCGTTTTTCCTCGGTCACGGTATAGGGAATATGCCACTCGGTGACCCAAGATATGGGGAAATCCACGCCCCATTCCGAAAAGGGCACAGATACCCTTTTTATTATATCACAACTCATCTCCGAATTGAAGTCCTTTTTTGAAAATTTTATGGGATTTTCAAAAAAATTGAGAGATTTTTCACAGTAAATGGTATCGGCATCAGTTGTATGGATCTTTTTTTCATAGGTCAGGGGGATCTCCACCAAAATCTCCTCCACCACTCGAGCATAGACCCGTCCCTCCGCGTGGGTATAGCGGATACCCACCTGTTCGCTGTCGTAAAGTCCGCTGACCAAAAGATCTCCGGCCCCCACCCATTGTCCCGCTGAGACAACCACGTTCCCTCTCTCCAGCTCCACACGAACGATCTGCCCCCCGGTGTCCGCCACCAGGTTGGCGGGTGTGTCCGACTCTGCCTTCGGCTTGTGAATAGCCTCGCGGATCTGAACATAGGCCACGGTTCCCTTCATATTGACAGAGATCCAGGAAAGGGCGTCATTGGTCATGAGCACTTTGTTTTCCAGACGGTCAGCCTTGAAGCTCCCCAGATAGCTCCCCACCCCGAAGCCGCAGGTGCGCAGGGTCTCCTCCACCTGTCGCTCGGTCAGCAGCTCATTACCTGTCACCCGCACATCCCAGACGAATCTTGAAGAGACGATATACAAGGCCGTGACCAGCAAAAGCCCCAGCCACACTCCGGGGCGGCGGAAAATCCAACGCCCGATCCCGGGTAGTCCGTGCTCGGCCACCACAGTCACGGGCAGTTCTATGGCGCCGCAAAGCGCCAACGCTTTTCGGGCAACAGGTGTGCGCATCCGAAGAGTGATCTGCTCTCCATCGTTTGCTGTGGTAGTGGTTGTAAAAGTATCGTAGGTCCAGCCGTAGCGGCGGCAAAGCTCCAAAAAGTCAGCCGCCCGGCTCATGGGGATGGATATGATCTTGTATCCAACAAAAAAATAGGTCAGCATGTGGTCTCCTTCGTGTGCTCAAGAAAGATCATAATACAAATTACGGCCGGGCGCTTTCCGCATCCTCGTCCAGAAAGCAGATCCCCTGAATCAACCCGTCCACCCCCACGGCTCCCGCAAGGAAAGAATGACAGACCAAGCGCTGTCCCGTGATACACAAAACACAATTTTGAAGGGCGAGGCGCATCTCCTCAGAGGTATAATGAAGGATCCTCCTGCATCCGTGCACCAGCATGGAATGGCGACCTCGCAGCTCGATCCGCATGCCCCCGCTAAGAACGTCGGGGGGAAAATCCAGCTTAACCGCCAACCATTCGGGCACGGGGCGATGTGCCTGTGCGGTTCCCTTCTCGCCCTCAGCGGGTTTATTTTTTCTGTCACTCATGTTTTTCTCCTCCGCACCATATGATAAATCATCATCGGACACCGAAGCAACGCAGACGTGTGAAACCTGTCACAAAGCTTCTCACGTCAGCACTTTCTTGGGTGACCGTGTTTCACTTTATGCATCCGGAGGTCGTGACATGACACACAAAACGGCGGGAGATACAAGGCCGCCGCAACGCCTTCACATCGGGCAGGTCTTTTTTTGTCTGCTCAGCATTTTTTGCTTTTTACTCATCCTCAGAAACTCCGAGGTGGCCATATCCTACATGAGTCGAGGCTTGTCCCTATGCGCCAATACCGTTATCCCTTCCCTGTTCCCCTTCATGGTTCTCTCCGAGCTTTTGGTAGCCAGCGGCGCGGGAGAAGCCCTGGGGCGGCTTCTCGCCAAGCCCATGAAGTGGTTGTTCGGTTTGTCGGGGGCGGGATGCTCTGCGGTGGTGCTGGGTTCTATGTGCGGCTTTCCCGTAGGTGCGGCCACCGCCGTTTCCCTTTATGACAAAAATGTCATTTCCAAGCGAGAGTGTGAGCATCTGCTCACCTTTTCCAACAATCCCTCCTCTGCCTTTTTGATCACAGCCGTGGGTGTTTCTCTGTTCGGCAGTCACAGGCTGGGGCTGATTCTGTATCTTTTGGTGTTGGGCACTTCTTTTTTCATTGGATTTCTCATGCGGTTCTTTCTGCGCGACAAGGCGCGTTCCTCGCCTCGAAAAGAGCATCCCCACTTTCCGTCAGGGCTTCATCCCGGCGGAGTATCCATGTTTACCAACGCGGTCTCTCACGCCGCCCTGAGCATGCTGACCGTCTGCGCTTACGTGATCTTTTTTTCCGCATTGACCGGTGCCCTGGCAGGTGCTGTCCAGCAAGTAGGAAACGTCAGTCACACCCTTTACGCCATGATCTACGGCTTTTTGGAGATGTCGGGGGGCATCAGCGAGGCGGCAACGCTGACAGGAGAGACAGCTTTCTCCCTCCTGCCCATTGTGCTTGCCGCCGCCATGGCGGGGTGGTCGGGACTGTCGGTGCATTGCCAGATTCTCACCCTGTGCGGCGGTCGAGGGCTTTCCTTCAAGCCTTATTTTTGCGCCAAGGTACTACAGGGCATTTTGTGCGGTCTTTTGGCTTGGCTCCTGCTTTCCGTTATGGATCCCGCAGACCTCCCCCCGGTGTCTGAGACCGTGGCCACCCTGATCCCCCTGTTCAGCAGTACGGGTGCTCTTTCCTCGGCCTTGACCCTGATCTCCCACATAGGCTTTGTAACGGGGATCATGATAAAGATAAAAAAATCCGGCTACAGAGGCTCTTGAAGGCTATGGACGCTCATGACAAAGATGACGGATAGCGTCAATAACGGCATCACAGTCTCTCTCGGTGTTATTGTAGCCAAAGGAGACCCGCACGGCGCCCTCTTCGGGTGTTTTCAAGGTGCGATGGCCCAGCGCCGAGCAATGAAAGCCCGGACGGACGCAGATCCCTTGCCCGTCCAGATATGCGCCTACGGATTCGGAGGCCATCCCCCGTATTGAGAACAATACCACGCCGCCCTTGTGTTTTGGCGCATACACGGTCACGGGGGAAAGTCGGGATAAGGCCTGCTTCAATCGCTCTCCCAGACGGGTTTCTTGATGGCGGATGGCTTCGATCCCCACGCGCTTGACGCAATTCATTCCCGCATGCAGGCCGGCGATCCCGGGTCCCGGTACTGTCCCTGCTTCATACATCTCAGGCAGAGCCTCCGACATATCTCCCGCCAAAGAATCTACTCCGTTGCCTCCCGTGATCAAGGGCCGTGGTGTCACACGGGGACTCAAAAGCAGCATGCCCGTTCCCTGGGGACCAAGGAGTCCCTTATGTCCCGGCAGACAAAGGGCGTCTATGTGCATGCGCGCCATATGGATCTCCTGCACCCCCGCCGACTGGGCACCATCCACCACAAAGATGATCCCCATTTCTTGACATAGACGGCCAATGGCCTCGATGGGCAACACCAAGGAGCAGATATTGGCGGCATGGGCACAGATGATCATTTTGGTCTTTGGCGTCAGCTTGCGACGGATGCTTTGAAGAATCATATCTTCATTGCACACGGGGGCGGCGGCAAAGGTTTCAAAGGTATCATAGGTAATTACCCCTTCTTCCGCCAGTCGATGAAGGGGACGCCACACCGAATTATGCTCCATATCCGAGCAGAGGACGTGATCCCCTGCCTTGAGCAACCCGATGATGGCCATATTGAGTGCCTGGGTGGTATTCATGGTAAAGACCACCCGTTCCGGATGCGAAAGCCCGAAAAGCTCGGCGGCCGTCTCCCGACAGGCATACACCTGCTGAGCGGCGGCCAAAGACAGGCGATGGGCCCCCCGTCCCGGATTCCCCCCCTTTGTCTCCATATAATCCGTCATGGCGCGGATCACCTCGGGCGGCTTCGGAAAGCTGGTGGCGGCTTGGTCTGCGTAGATCTGTCGGCTTTTGTAAGCACCTGAACGGGTGGTCATGCGGTTATCCTCCCATATATTTTTTAACCGAGATCCCCGCACGTCCCAAAACGGTGCGGACGAGCTCGGTCTGAGCGCAGGCAAAGGTTATGCCGTAGGCACAGCCCTTGGCACTTTTGGATGAGCTGATTTTGATCACCGCCGCGTGAATGGCAGCGTTAGACACAGTCCTTTGAGCCTGAAGCGCGGCAGTCATGGTACCCAGCACGGCGGTGCATTCGCCGCTCCCTTGGGGACCCTCCCCCGAGAAGGCGTAGGGATCGGATGTCTTTCGTCCCGCGCCGGTGTCTCTGTTGTACATAGCAACACCTCCTCACCAAAGGGTATGCCTTCTGTCGAATTTTTGTTACCGCATATCGGAAGGCGCGCCCATCCGCAAAAAAAGAGCCGATCCCCAAAGGGATCGACCCATCAGTAGCCCCTGTCCCGCAGATCCTCGCAGAGAGACAGATAAAAGCCGTAGATCTTTTCTTTTTTCTTTTTTTTCACCATGAAGTCCACGATCTCGGAATGAGACACTGAGCCGTCGGTACAGCTTCCCTTATATTCTCCAAACCGACTGGAGGACAGGGACACCAGTCCGTCTGAGGGCACATCCTCCATGCGGCGGGAAAAATACAGGGGGATCCCCATAATGAAATCATCCCGACTCCTCTCCAGAGTGGTGGAATAGCTTTGCACGAAAATACCCTCGTGAGGGGTATCGTCAAAATAAGCCATGGCGCCGTCGGGGGTATCTGAAAGCTGCTTGCAAACCTTCAACACCTGGGGCTGCTTGTCACCAAACAGGCGATACCAAAAGGTCAGCCAGGCGGCGATGAGATGCTTGACAGGTCTCGGCAGGGTGTATAGCTTCGTAGCAATGGGAGACCCCTTATGGGGTGTGCAAAGGCAGGTGAGCGAGGCCACCGCGTGCTTCATATCCAAATGCCCGATCATATAGCGGCTGTCCAGCCCGCCCTTGGAGTGGGCGATAAGATTCACCTTCTCCGCTCCCGTTTCGGAAAGGATGGCAAGGATCTGTTTCTTGAGCTGAGCGGCGTTGGTCTCAATGGTGCCAAAGCCGTCTGTGTCCGATGTATAAACGGTGTAGCCCTGTGCCCTCAGAAGAGCCTCGATCTTACCAAAGGCCTTGAAGCGGCCCACGTCCTTCAGAGCGATCCCGTGAACCAAAATAATGGGATAGGCGGTTGACATTCAGCTCTCCTTTCGGCGGTGATAAAGGGCACAGCAGGGTTCGTGATCGTCAATGACGCCCACGGCTTGCAGGTATGAATAAATGATGGTACTGCCTACGAAGGTCATCCCCCGTGCTTTGAGATCCTTGGATATGGTGTCCGATAGGGGGGAGGTAGTGCGGATCACGCCGTCTTCGTAGCGGATAATCTCACCCTTTGTAAATTGCCACAGGTAGTCCGAAAAGCTGCCGAACTCATCCCTGATAGTCAAAAAAACCGCGGCGTTTCCAATGGCGGCGTAAATCTTGCGACGGTTGCGGACAATGCCTTTGTTTTGCATCAGCAGCTCCACCCGATCCTCGGTAAAGCGGCTGACAAGTTCGGGGTCAAAGCCATCGAAGGCCTCACGGAAATGCTCACGCTTATGGAGAATGCAGGCCCAAGAAAGCCCTGCCTGAAAGGACTCCAGGATGAGCATTTCAAAGAGATGGCGATCATCATGGGAGGGGATCCCCCATTCGGTATCATGATAAACCAGATACAGGGGATCTTTGGGGTCTGCCCAGGAACAACGATCCATATGTCACCTCATTTCAAGTGGAGCATCTTGCGGATCAGCAACACCGCCAAGCCCAGGATCACCCACACCAGGGATAGCAAAAAGACCAACATAAATAAAGCAAAGGTAGCGGCGCTGAAAAATTGCAAGCCGGCGGCGGTAGCAGTCATAGCCGATTCTCCCATCAGGGAGACCACGACGGTGGCGACCAGCGTCAGCACAAGATATACAGGCACGCCACCCAGAGCACCCTTGATATCCAAGGGACTGAGGCTGATGTGCAAAGATACGGACAGCATGACGATGAGCGCTATGATCCTTCCCCAAAGGGGGATCCCACCGTCCGGCCATTCTTCCAGAAGATGGGGGATCATAGCGGCTCCTTCGCCCATCAGCGCCAGCAGCCCGCCTTCCTCCCCAACGAGCTCGGAAGCGTTTTCCGCATAGGTGCTCATGGTTTCAGGGAAGCAAATTACCATACAAAGGATCATGACTCCCAGGCCGCTGAAAACAGGACCCAGGCCAATGAAGATATTTCCCAACTGATGATAGGGATTTTTCGGGTTATACCTATGAGTGACATAGCCCAGCACGCCGTCGCGGTTTTGGGGACGCCACAAGGCGATCTCGTCGATTTTATGACCAAACAGGAGACACATGATAGCATGACCCATCTCATGCACGGGGGTACCCACGATGGAGGTAGCCATCACCAACCCACGGCCAAAGCCCCTGCCCATGGCGTATTGAAACCACAGACGGCAAAGCCCTACCACGAGACCGCAGATCACGGGAACGCCCAGGGTATAGAACAGGATTTGGAAAAACAGAAGCACATAAGGCATAGGACACAGGTCTCCTTTCATCAGTATTCGGAGGCGCGGACAGACAGTTGGTGGTGCTTACAAAAGCTCCAGCTCCATGCGGCATCGCTCAGCCTGAGCGCCGCGGATCTCAATGATATAATCCAGCACAAGGTGTCCCTCGGTCAAAAGGTTATTTTTGACGACCAGGCAATGAATGCCCACCTGGAAGGGCATATAGGGGGTCTCGTAGACGCAGATGGCACGGTGGTGGGGCTTGAAGGTCAGAGCGGTGGTCACACTGCCGCTTCGGATCAAATGGAGCAGATCCGGCTCGGAGGTATGGTAGGTCAGCACCGAATGGGCGCCGTCCATACCTGTCAGATCGGATTCGTCGTAAGCCAGGGAGACCTGGGCATACTCGCCGTCGGGACTGTATACCAACAATCCCTCAGAAAAAAGCTCCAGCTTTTCGAGACCCTCGTCATCGGCAGCATCGGGAGAAAGGCCGCGGGCCGAGCGGGCCATGCCGGGATCAGCAGGCCTGACGAAATAGTCCGCGTCCGTTTCATCGTCGGCAAAGATCCCCATAAGCAATTCCTCCTCAGGGGACACAGCATGGGGCTCCTCGGCGGGAGGAATACCGTGACTGATCCCCGTAGCGGAGCGGAGGATGGTATCAAACAGAGATTCAGCCACCTCATAGCGGTAAGAGACCATCTTGATACGGACTGGTGTTTGAGATTGGTTGTTGTAGGACATGGTAACTCCTTTGGGTAAAATCAAGACACAATTCGCCTCGTTGCTCTGGGCGTTTCAGAAAGCAGCTTACAGCTTTTCAGCCTTCACCACACGACGGTCATGGGTGCGATCGCCAAAGAAAATATTATGCTCTCCGTCGGCGTATTCCCCTTCCCCGCTCTGGTTATCGTAGGGATCCATGCGACAAAGCGCTTTGTCAGGTGTGAGAGGCTGCTGGAACTCGTTGGAGGCCACCAGGCGGAAGGGATCGAGATTGCCGAAGTAATGCTCACGGCGAACCGTATTATGGCTGCGTGCCGCCCCCTCGCCGTAGGAGGGGTCGCAGTACAGCCAGCCGTAGGGGGCAACGTAGAACATACACCAGTCGTGGCTGCCGATGCCATCGGGACGGCAGGAGCTGCCCGATTGCCATTTGGCGGGAATGCCCAAAGCACGGCACAGGGTGATAAAGACCAGCGCCATCGTACCGCAATCGCCGTATCGGTTGACCATAACAAATTCGGGGATATTCTCAATGAGCAGGTAGTCTCGGACATAGGAATAGCGCACGTTGTCGCAGATCCAATCATAAATTCGCTTGGCGATCAGCAAGGGATCGGTCTCCTCCCCCTTGATCTCGTTGGCCAACGCCAGCACCGTGGGGGTAAAGCGAATATGAGGATACTGCTCCGAGGTGTATTTTTCCAGATCCTCCGCCGACAGTCCCAGCCCAGCGGGAAGACCCGTGGGAGTGTGACCCGAAAGATCGGTATACTTTGCCTTTTGCACAAAGGAGAACC
Organism: Oscillospiraceae bacterium; assembly: GCA_015063685.1. Lineage (GTDB taxonomy): Bacteria > Bacillota > Clostridia > Oscillospirales > CAG-272 > CAMEON01. The sequence continues at coordinate 37,849 of SVTR01000031.1, forward strand.
GAACCGAATAGGTGGCCCCTGCCTCACAGGGCACCTCCATGAAGGCGGTGCGGTGCACGTCTCCCGTAATCGTGACGGGATGAGAGGAGGAGATCAGCTTGATCTCGTCGGCAGGCTGGGTGTCACAGGCCACGGGATAGGGGAACCACAGCCGCAGGGTCTCACCCACGCGCTCGGCATGGGGCTCCAGCTTGATCCATTCCTCCACCTCGTAGCGATAGGAAAGACTTCCCTCCTTTTGCATGGCGAGAATATGCTCGTGACCGCTTTGCGAGCTGTCAGCCGCTTTGTGCTCGGGATCACCGAAGGCCATCATTTCATCGCCGTGGCGGTTGCAAGCGTTGGTGATCGCCTGGTATTGGAAATGACGGACACCCTTTTTCAGAATAAAATCAAGATTTCCCTTTTCGATAAGCAGATCCGCAATATGATCGGGCACAGCCGGGTAGCGCTCACGGAGGGCTGACACGAATTGCGTCTCTGTCAGCTCGTAGTCGCTGAGGAGCTGCTCGGCAAAAATCCGCTGGATCTCCAGGCGCTTGCGCTGGGACTCAGGTAAGGACTTTTTCAACCAGCGGTGGATACAAGCCAGCTCACCTTCAAAATCTCCGGAATAATGGTACATTTTCACTTCTTCCGGCAAAGATACGGACAAAAAGGGCAAACGATTCATGGGCAGATACATCACACACCTCCGGTGGCTTTTTTCTATGCATATCATATCACAAATTTCTAAAAAATGCAAGTAGTGAAGCGCGATTCGGGACAAATTGTTGTTCGTGCTACTTTAAATGACGAAAAGCCTTTGACAAACCGTGCCGGCTATGCTATAATACAAAGGAATCCCCCAATTTTTTGCGTTTTTTCCAAAAAACCTCTTGACTTTACAGCCAACTATAATGTTATAATCATGATAACATCAGTTTGGAGGTATTCATGCTTAAGATCGGAGAATTTGCCCGCATCTGCCACGTCAGCACCCAGACCCTTCGCTACTATCACGCCGAGGGGGTCTTGTGCGCAGACCGGATCGATCCGCAGACGGGCTACAGATACTATAAAACCGAAAAGATCAAAACCTTCGGGGAGATCCAGACCCTCAAGCAAGCGGGCTTTTCCCTGGAGGAGATCAAGATCCTGATGGGAGGATCCGAGGAAGCGCGAATGGTCATGCTGGCCAGAAAGCGCACCGCCCTGACCGAGGATCGAAACAGGATCGACGCCTCCCTGGCCCTTGTGGAGCGTTTGGGTCACCGCCAGGAGATTCTTGGGGAGTTGACCAGATACCAAGCTCTGACTGCGGATTTCGAAAATGATCCCGAGGTCATCGGACGCTGGCGTCTCATGGGACAGGTACGCACCCAGATCCCCGAGACCTGGGGAAACCCCAAGCCGCCTTCCGACACGGTCATGGATGAATTTGTCTGCCTTCCCGGGGGGAGTATGTGGTGGAATATCCTCTGGAGCCGTGGGGTGATATACTGCTTTTATCAGTTCATGGATACCGTCGTGCCCAATGAGTATCAGCTCCATGATGTCGAAGGTCACCGCTACATGACCCTGCGGTGGATCGGATATAACTGTCTTACCAAGGGCAGCGACTCCATCATTCTTCTCTACAAGCAGGAATCCAACCGAGCCTACACGCCGAGAGAATCTCAGACAAGACGCGACAGAACCGATTTCCCCTACATCCCCGATCCCTCTTTGCAGGGCACCTGGGAGACTGTGGCATACGTTGACACCCCTGAAAATTTTTCTCCGTCGAATCCCTTGGATCCTTCGGTGCTTCAATACGTCACGGCCATCACCTTCTACGAGCGGGGCATCTGCAAGCGGCATCTGCGCCATGACGGCCGTGCCTTCTCCCGTCAACTGGAATATACCGCTTCAGGCATGGGCACCTTCCGAGGCTACATCATCAACCAGCAGGATGAGGCTGCCGAGGGATATCTAATCCGCGAGCTTGACGGAGTTTCCTATTTGTTCATCCAGCACAAGTCGGGAGATTATTTCTTCGGCGGGATGGAGCCTAAATATTACGTATTCAGAAAGGTGGACGAAGGTACGGCACCGTAAGCCCTGCAACGACCGATCTTCCTCCCCTGCGCTGTATATCACAACCATCAAAGGAGCCTTACCATGAAGATCCGTCCCATCAAAATCGCCGTTCATTCTTTTCTGTTCCATTTACTGTACACCGCTATCTCGTGGTTGTTCTTTTCCTTTTTCATGGCAGGCACCCACAACCAGATGATCGTGGACGAAATGTTTTCCACGCTCCGATGGAGCATGTTTGGATTTTCCCTGGTGACGTTTCTCATTTATGAATTTATCATCGCCTATGCCTATTTCAAGAACACGAGTCGCAAAAGGGAGTATCTCGCCTATACCGAGGGTGGCGTCACCGACGAGCGCGCCGCCGAGATCCGCAAGCTTTCCCTGAAGGAAGCCCTGCTCATGACCCTCCCCGCTCTCCTCGTTCAACTGCCCATAGCCCTGTTTTATACAGGATTCGGCTACGGCTATGCCAACGCTTTGGGCTTTGAGAGATTCTTCATTGGCTGGATCGGCTTTTATCAGCCTTGGGGAAACGCCTTTTTGGGTATGCTCATCAATCTCGGACCGGTGTTTCTTTTCAGTCTTGCCGCCCGCATCCTGTCCCACGGGCGCTGGGAGAAAAACAGAATACGAAAATAAGGAGATCATCTTATGTATAAGCGCATCGAAAAAAAGATCAAATGGCGAGTCGTTCAAAAGATCGCCCTCCTGCTTCTTCTGGCCGCCGGAATCACCGTTCTGCTCATCACGTCCTTTAAGTTCTGCGATCTTGCCGAGAAAATCTTCTCCATCCTCCTTTCCGTCGTCATCTATGTATTTTTGTTTTTCAAGGTAAAACTGATCCCTCTGCTTAGGGATACAACCTGGACGGGCACCGTGGACAGCCGAGCCTGCAAGAAAAAGATGATCTTCAAGGGGATTGCCAGACCTCACGCCGAGGAGCACATGTACGCCTATTGGAAGGTGCACAAGGATGGTGGCGAGGATATCATCCTGTCCTACGACACCGAGGACATAGCTGATGACTATTTCCACACAGGCGACCGTGTGCGTCACTTCAAGGGCGCCAAGTATATCGTGCTGGCTAATCCCGAGGAGGACAACGAAAATCTGATCTGTCCCCTTTGCGGCAAGCTGGTCATGAAGCCCGAATGTTCTTTTTGCCGGATCGATTTTTCCATGCCACCCGAAGATAAGGGTATAGCATCTTAATCATCTGCGTAAAGGCACTGATTTCCCTGCTTCCCTGCTTCTCAAAAAAATTCAAAAAATCGAAAAAATCTTCAAAAAACCTCTTGACAAACTCGAAGCAGTATGATATAATATGCAAGTCGTCAGGACAGACGGCCCGTTGGTCAAGCGGTCAAGACGCTAGCCTCTCACGCTGGAAACATGGGTTCGATTCCCGTACGGGTCACCAAAACAACAAAAGGAGCACTCAAAAGTGCTCCTTTTGTTGTTTTGCAGATTCGTCTTGTGAAGCTGAGCCCTGCAAAGCCCCATGGCTTTGCTCGCGTGTGCAAAATTTGTTGCGACTACAACTTACCCTGGCACACGCAGGGGTTCAGATTCCCGTTCGGGTCACCAAAAAATAAAAGGAGCACTCAAAAGTGCTCTTTTTGTTTTTTGTCGATTCGTCTTGTGAAGCTGAGCCCCGCAAAGCCCCGAGGCTTTGCTCGCGTGTGCAAAATTTGTTGCGACTACAACTTACCCTGGCACACGCAGGGGTTCAGATTCCCGTACGGGTCACCAAAAAGGAAGAGACAACCCTGTTGTCCCTTCCTTTTTTCGCTTATTCGCTTATATCGTCGGCGCTTGCGTCGCTACGGCACTCATCCAGCCCACATATTCATCCAGAAAATTTTCAGCCTGCTTGACCATTCGAACCGAAACCGTTTTGTCGTCACGGAATCCAAAGACCATGGCCAGATTACCGAAATATTTATCAATGATCTGCACACGAACACGCAGCTTGCGCTCCTCAGGCCAATCGGCGCTGAAGGCGGCGCGATAGGTATGTCCGGGCACCACCTCGTTGCCCACCAGATCCGAGTAGCCTTCCTGGGGGAACTGCGCGAATACGTTATGCCCGAACCCCAGGGGCATACATTTGATGCCTTGGGCATTCTCATAGTGGAAACGACCCTCGTCGCCCTCAAATTCCAGCCGGAACCACTTGATTCCCATAGGATTCTCGTAAGCCGTAAAGGTCACCCCGTTGATCTCCTTGGAGAAGGGGCTGGTTTTCTTTCCCGTCAAACAGAACAGCTCCCTTCCCTGCAGCCATGCTTCTAGGGCTTGGTACGCCTGCTCGTCGGGAGGCAGGGGGGCGCCGTCATCGCTTATGTGATCCAGAATGTTGTGATACAACGCCTCAAAGACCTGCTCGCTATCGTGAGGATTGCCCTGGGTATCGGCATTGATCACAAAGATCAGATCGTGGCAAGGGTCGCAGAACCCAAACTGAGAGCCCATACCGAAGGTAGTAAAGCATGCCCGCGGCATGCCCCAGATCTGATAGCCGTAGCTAAAGGTATCAAAGCCCACAAAATCGTAATTGCTGTTGCAAACTCTCATGGTGGTGGCTTCCTTGATATAGTCCTCGTTCAGATAACGCTTGCCGTTAAAGGTGCCTCGATTCAAAAGGAAGCGGACAAACAAAAGAAGATCTCTCGATGTGCACATGATACCTGAATCCCCCCAGGAATGGCCGCCCGGAGACTTCAGACAATAGGCATCCTTGGAAAAGCCTATGTCGTCCAACACCTTTTCCTGGAGATATTTCAAAAAAGGCTTGCCTGTGAGACGTTCCACGATCACGTTGAGCATGAAGGATCCGTTACTGTCGTAATCAAACAACGTGCCCGGATTTTTCATAAAAGGGTACTCAAAATATGCCGCGACACGATCCGTGACCTCCGGTCTGAACCAGTTGATGCCCGGCATGGCGGTCTCCATGGTCAAAAGATCACGTATGGTGGAGCCGTGATGAACCGCGCCTTCCTTTTCCAGATAATCGGGGAAAAATTTGGCAATGGGGTCATCCAGGGAGAGAAGACCGTCCTGCTCACAAAAGCCGATGGCCATGGACACAAAGGTTTTGGATGTGGAGTACATACGGTGTTGAAAATCCTTCTGGAAGGGGGCGTAATAGCACTCAGAAAAAATGGCGTCACCTCTTGCCAGTATTACACTGTGGACAGGCAAATGATAAGCCTCAAGAGTCTCGTAAAAACGGCGGACGTGGGCAGAGGATATTCCTGCCTCCTCGGGTGTACAGATACGCATACGTTTCCTCCTGTGTTTGGTATTGCAGTCGGTTGGTTCTTGATCACGATATTTACGTGATCAGGGTACAAGGCTATTTGACATGATGATTCACGGGTTATTCCTCAAAGCATCCGTAGGTCTCCAGAATACACTTCCCCATCTCGTACATATACCGCTCCGCGGCTTGCTTCAATGCCAGGGGAGCTTTGGCAAGACGTGTATCCGCGGCATAGGGCCGTCTGCGGGAGGGGGACGTGAAGATACCGCCAACCTCAAAGGTAAAGTAACCCTCGTAGCCGATGTCCCGAAGCCCGTTCATAAGAGCATCCAGGTTCATGGTACCCAGGAAAGGAAGCAGATGGGTATCGGTATCCCCCATATTGTCCTGGATGTGGAGCGCACGGACGTGGTTTCCCAGGATGCGAAGCTCCTCGTCCTGGGGCATCTCCTGGAGATTGGCGTGTCCCGCATCCCAGACCGCGTGGAACAAGGGATGATCCACGTACTCAATCAGCCCCAACAGGTCGGTGGCATTATCGATCCAATAAAGGCCTTCGACGCACATTTTATTGAAATTTTCAACCAAAATGTGGGTGCCGTACCGCTCAGCCCGCTCCAGGATGGGTGAGAAGAATCGCTTGTTTGCGGCAAAGGTCTCCTCAACCGAGAGGCCGGGGGTATAGCCCGAGTGCACCACGAGGTTGGGGATTCCCCATGCGCCGCAAGCATCCACACAGCGAATGGTGTCTCTGATAAATTGTCCGCCGTCATCAGCCAGGGGACTGCCCATAGGCGCGTGAGCCTGCACCAAACGGATGCCAAGATCATCCGCGGCACGGTTGATATCATCAAAGTAAGCCTCGTAATCGGCAACATACACGCCCCCGTGGGTACGGAGATCCACACCGAAGGAATAATCCGCATAGCGGAAGCCTGCCTCTCTGATGTAGCGCAAGCAGTCGGCCTGCGCGTGGGTATAGCCATGGAAATCTCCCGTTGTCGTAGCGAGCTTCATATAAAAACTCCTTTCCCTGCATATATCTTGAGTTGCCGATAAAATTTTTCCATATTATAACACAGAATCATCGAAATTGCAAGAGAGACGGATAGAATCTCTCAGAACACCTTTGACAATAAACATCCACCCGCCAAGCGGGTGGTTTTTCACATGCGGGCATAGCCCTCGGTTCTTCGCTATGCGTAAACGCATCTATACGAACTGCCAACTGCGTGGAGACTGTTACTTGCCGCCCGTGAA
>SVTR01000032.1 GCA_015063685.1 Oscillospiraceae bacterium
GAACCCGTAGGGGCGAACTGCGTTCGCCCGCCGTTCCCCAAAAGCCTTTGCTTATCAATATACTTTTTATTACGGGCGAACACAGTTCGCCCCTACGACCACGTTGGTCAGAAAACCGTAAACAACAATTTACCAGCCCTCCCCTTGACATCACCTACCTTCTATGCTAAAATAAGCATATACAATCAAGAAGGGAGAGCGCCATGAAATATTTGGAAAGCTTCAAGCTGCCCACCGAACAGGACGAGCTGAACTTCGTCTTTGATGATCTCCGCCTGGACATGACCTGCTATAACCGCAACAACGCGTATCCCTTCCATATTTTCCCCCATAAGGGCTTGTCTCAAATGACCTTTGCCCCCATTACCATTTTCTACGGCGGTAACGGTTCGGGAAAATCCACACTTCTCAATGTGATCGCCGAAAAATTGCGGCTGGATCGCATATCCCCCTTCAACCGAACCCCCTTTTTCGACAGATACCTGGCAGATTGTGATTGTCACTTGACGGGCGGTCGCCACGTGCCTACCGGCAGCCGCATCGTCACCAGTGACGACGTGTTTGACTTCCTTCTGGACGTTCGTATGATGAACCAAGGCATCGACCGACAAAGAGAAGCTCTTTTCTCCGAATGGGAGGCGCTCCGCAAGGACGGGACCTACCGCATGAAATCCCTGCAGGATTTTGAGGAGCTGCAAAAGCGTAACCGCGCCAAGCATATGACGCGTTCTGCTTATACCCATCAGCGTATCCCAGATAATCTTTCGGGAAGGTCCAATGGAGAGTCCGCCTATGCGTATTTCAAGGATAAAATAAGAGAAAACGCCCTGTATCTTTTGGACGAGCCTGAGAACAGCCTCTCCGTGCGGCTTCAGAAGGACTTGGCTGTATATTTGGAGGAAAGCGTCCGCTTTTACGATTGCCAGCTGGTCATCTCCACCCACTCGCCCTTCTTATTGTCTCTCAAAGGGGCGAGGATCTACGATCTTGACAGCGTTCCTGTCACGACTCAAAAGTGGACGGAGTTGGAGAACGTTCGCGTCTGGTACGACTTTTTCGAAGAGCATAAAGATGAATTTTAAGAGCCGACACATTTTCGCGTGTCGGCTCTTGCGTTTTTACGTTGGCTTATTGCCGCAATCGCTCCAATCGACTCATGTCCTCGATGGCATTCAAAAGTAATGCGCGGGTTACCCGATAATCTGCCCAAGCACCGCTTTGCGCATATCCCATGAGTGTTTCTGAAAGCTCAGATACCCGATCCAGCTGTGAAAAACTGACGCTTAGACGCAGAAGGGGATATTTTTGGCTCAGAAGCTTTTGGAAATTCTCAATATGGTTGACCGTGCTTTCGTCCGGCGTTTCAGGCAAGGCGCTGATCCGACGGCTCAGATCATCCGTAACGCTATGAATGTATCCTGCGTTGATCACCACCAGAATCACCAGGATCAAAAGCAGAATCCCGCCTCCTACCGATGCCTTCATGACTTTTTGCGGGTATGAAGCTGTACCCGCCCTCCGTCGTCAGCCATGAGCACGAACACATCCTCCAGGGTTGTTTTTTTATCTTTCAGATATTTCTCCAACCAACGCCTGTCCTTGCCTGCCATTTGAAGATTTTTGTCGTTAATCTGACCATCGGAAACCAGCAAATGCATGATGCCGCATTCCTTGACGCTCAGCCCCAGCTCCTTCGTGGTGGCCGGGCGAGCGTGAGACGATAAAATCACGCTGATCTGACCGTTAGGCTCCAGGATGGCGTATTCTACGTCCCCGGGATCCGTCACGTCCTTGAGCCGCAGCTGGGAGATGAGCTCATCCGTGGAAATGCGGATGCTTTGCAAGGTGTCCCGATCGATCTTTCCTCGGTGAATCAGGATCGCGGGACGTACCCCCAACAGCTTTTTCAGAAAGGGAAGCTTCAAGATCAGTCCCGAAAGCAAGACCTCCAATGCCATCAACGTGAGAATAGGTAAAAGCGCGTGAGAGAGAGGAATATCCTGATTGGTAATGGGCAGAGAAGCCACCTCGGAAAGAAGCAGGGCAGTGATCAGCTCAGAAAGCTCCAGCTCTCCCAGCTGACGCTTACCCATAAAACGCATGGTCAGCATGAGGAAGGCATAGATGACCAGGGTGCGAAAGAGAATAACCGACATAAAAAACCTCCGTCGGAAACAGACTGGATAGTAACAGTATGCACCGACGGAGGCTTATTTTGTATGGTATGATTTTCCGGGCATCTCTAAAACTCATCGCGCGCCGATATGACGAAAAAATCCCTCGCATCTCGCCGCATGCTTTCCGATTACAAAACGAAAAGCTTGATGGCTTTGATGGCCGAGCCTTCTTCGAAATCCATGATCTCCCCCAGGGCAAAGAAGGTGCCGTCGGGGTGATGCAGACGCACACGGGTGCCAAGCGTGAAGTTGGTCTGAATGCGGTTCTGATAGATCTCACAGCCGTTGCGGCAAAGGGTATCGTAAAAGGGCGGGAGGACTACCTCAGGCAGATCAGCAAACAGAGAAGCGACGGGATGGAGACAGGCAACCCGCTCCTCGTAGGACATCTCGGTCAACTGCTCAATGGTGTGGCATTGTGACAAAGAAAAGCCGCAGGCGGCTGTACGTCGCAGAGCAGCCATGACACCGCCGCATCCCAGAGCGGCACCTATATCTGCGCAGAGGGTGCGTATGTAGGTGCCTCCCGAACAGGTGACAGACAGATGATAATCCGAGGGGAGCTTTCCGGGACGGATTTTTAGGGAGGATATGACCACAGGTCGGGCGGCTCGCTCCACAACACCGCCCCTGCGGGCAATATCACAAAGCTTGCGCCCGCCCACCTTCAGCGCGCTGTACATAGGCGGAATTTGAGAAATACTCCCCTGAAATTGCTTCGCTGCCTCAATGACAGCCCGGTTATCGGGTAGATTGGCAGGCGGGATCACGGTAACGGGGTCAATGACGCCCATGGTGTCCTCGGTGTCCGAGGTGAAGCCCAGACGGAGCAGGGCATCGTAGGATTTTTCGTCATGGGAAACGTATTCCGACGCTTTGGCGGCCCGTCCGATGAGCACTACCAGTACCCCCGTGGCCATGGGATCCAGGGTGCCCGTATGCCCCACGCGGCGGGTGTTGAACAGGCGGCGCATACGGAAGACCACGTCATGGGAGGTCATCCCCGCGGGCTTGTCCACTAAAAGAATACCGGAGGGCTCGGGGAGATTTGTTGTATCTTGATTCATGATGATTACCTCGTTTCGTAACCGCAGGATTGAAGCAAAGCCAACGCGTTTTGAGACAGGATCATGTTTTTGATCTCATCAGACAGGGGAGCGCCGTCAAGGGCGGTAAGCTCCTTTGCCGCGTCGGTCCAGGGAGTGTCGGTGGCAAACAAGAGCTTGGCAGGATCATGGGTGGTCAAGATCTTGTGCATCAGGGGGGCCCTGTCGGGGCGGTGGGTGAGCAGGGATGTGTCCAGATAAACGGGCTGACCGCAGAGCAGAGACAGGGTCTCCTCCTCGCAATTCATGCCGCCCATATGTGCCACTACCAGCTGGAGGGAGGGATAACGAGCCATGACACGACGCACCATGGGCGGGGTGCAGTGCATGTGATGAGGAGAGAGAGGATCGAAGCCCGCGTGGGTGATGATAAAAATGTTTTTTGCCTGGCAAAGCTCAAAGATAGGATAAAAATCAGGGGTGTCAAAGTCCAGATTCACGTAATCGGGATGAAGCTTGATTCCACAGATACCGGCCGCTATGAGACGATCCAGCTCTTCCTCCAAGCCCTCGGCATGGGGATGCAGAGATCCCAGAGGGATCAGGGCATCGGGATAAGATGCCTTCAACGAAATGGCGAAGTCGTTGACCTTGTGCATCTGCCGCGCGTTGGTGGCGATGTTGCAGACCACAGAGCGGTCAATGCCTGCTTGCTTCATATTATATATGAGCCCTGCGGCCGTACCGTCGGTAGCGGGCTTGATGTGCATGGAGGATATGGTATCTGTCAATTGCTGCATGGCACGGGGGGCCAGAGCGTCGGGGAAGCAATGGGTGTGAAAATCAATGATCATAGCGAATCCTTTCCGCCAACAATGGGGCATCTCTAAAAACTCATCGCACGCCGATATGACGGTGCTTTTTCCGTCATACGTCACAAAATTCTTTCGCATAGGGACAACTATGCGTGCAGATTTTTGTTTAGTCTGACGAAAAAATCCCTCGCATCTCTCCGCACGCTGAGTATTTAGAGGTGCCCAATGGCTTATAGCCGGGACGACCTTATTATTATACACCATTGTGCCACAAATTCCAAGCAGATTTTGTGAATCTTTCGGAAAATACGTTGCATTTTTTATATAGCAAGTCTATAGCGAGCAGGGAACAGACTTTTTCCTGCCGATCTCTCTTGACGAATCCTGTGTGGCATGGTATAATATGGTACAATACAGATGCTTGCGGAGAAATATGTGACGTGTATAGCCGTTGCATATGCCGATTACGGGAATCTTCCCCGATGACGATACCGCGGATTGAGAGGTTTAATTCACTTATGAAAGAAAGTATCAAAAAGCTCCTGACTGCCATGACCCTTGAAGAAAAGGTGGGTCAGATGTTCGTTGCCCGCCGTCCCCAGGATCCCACCGAGGCCATGGAGGCTGTTACCGACTACCATCTGGGCGGCTTCACTCTCTACGCCTGCGACTTCGAGCATCGCGATCCCGAAGCAATCAAATCCTTGCTGCAGTCCTACAGAGATGCCGCCAAGATCCCTATGTTTATCGCTGTCGACTGCGAGGGTGGACGTGTGGTCCGTGCCAGTAAATATCCTGCCTTCCGTGAAAGCGGTTTTCTCTCTCCCCGTCAGTTGGATGCTGAAGGAGGACTCGACCGCGTAGCCGCCGACACCGAAGAAAAGGCGAGATTTCTCCTTGATTTGGGCGTCAACTTCAACTATGCCCCCGTTTGCGATATGTCGGGTAATCCCGAGTGCTTCATTTTTGATCGCACCTTCAGTAACGATCCCCTGGCCACAGCCGCCTACACAGAGACCGTGGTCTCTGTCATGAATCGCGAGCATATGGTGGGCAGCATCAAGCATTTCCCCGGCTATGGTGACAACGTGGACACTCACACCTCCATTGCCCATGATGACCGCCCCCTGTCTCAGTTTATCGCGAAGGATCTCAAGCCCTTTGAGGCGGGCATCAAGGCGGGGACACCCATCGTCATGGTGGCGCACAACATTGTTTCCTGCATGGATCCCGATTGTCCCGCCTCCCTCTCCCCCGCCGTCCATAGATTCCTGCGTGAGGATATGGGCTTTGAGGGGCTGATCATGACCGACTCCCTGGATATGAACGCCATCACGCTTTACACGGGCGACCAGGCCTCCGCCGTGGCCGCCGTTCTGTCGGGGAACGATCTTCTCTGTTGTTCTACCTATTGGAAGCAGATGCCTGCCGTGCTGGAGGCCGTCAAGAACGGCGTGATCTCCGAGACTCGCATTGATGAGTCTGTGGAAAAGATCCTGGCATTGAAGATGTCCATGGGTATCATGGCCGACGTTGATGCCGTCTGAGCGCCCATGACTTATAGGGTATGAAGCAAACCGCGATATGGCATCAGCCGCTGACGGCTGATCCTCATGACTTCGGTCATCTTGGCTATGTCTTGTTCCGCAGCAGTGCTGAGGAGGGAAGGATTCTCCATGCGCGTGTTGCCGATCCTACCGTGACAAAGGGAGAGAATTTTTGGAAAAGGCTGGGTCTTTCCCGAAAAGAAATTACCTGCTTGCATGAGACCCTTTCAAGGGGCGGTGCCTGTTGGCTGGTTTCGGCGCTGGGTGTTGGCATCCTGTGCGGACGTTATGATCTATGGCTGGGAACTTACCTCTATATTCATTTTCACGATGACCCCAAAGCCCTCCGCCGCCTGATATATTATGAGTGCCCTGATCTTGACGGTGTGGCGGCTTCGCCCTTGGGCGGTATGCGCACACGCAAGCGTCCCGATGAGTGGGACGAGCCTGTGCGCCGTCGTCTGACCGAGGCTTGTGCCTTGTTGAACACTTTACGGGAGACGTCTCTCCGAAAAGTCAACGGCGCAGCGCTTACCTTGGGGGATCTTTGGCATTTTCTCACGGTTTTGCCCGCCTTTGTCGGCGTTCCCGCAAGCTTTCATCCCGAAGCCTCTTTCGAGCTTTTGGGAAAAGGGGCAAAATGGCAGAGGGAAGAGGATACAGTCATTGACTGTCCCGCACCTTATCTTTGGGAAGCGTCCCTTCTTTACTGGCTGGGCATGCTTCGGGAAACAGCAGACGGCCGCGAGATCCAATGCGGTATCTCTATCTCGGAAGCGGAGGATCACCCGTGCGTGGGTGTGATACTGCAAGTGGTAACCGACATTCGCTTTTTAACGAACACCGCGTCGGATCAAGGCTTGCGGCTTTCTGAAATAGAGGAAATCAGAGGACTCCAGGAATTGAACGGCGTTCAAGTCTCGATCACCTGCGATCCGATGCCCGACAGGGAAGGGACACTCGCAGGGGAGATGCCGGTTCTGCTGTCCGTAAGCCTCTTGTTCTCCAAGCATCCCGCCCGCCAACCTTTACCCTGGCTCAAAACCAAGCCGACGCTTGACTATTCGTCTTCCGACGAACCACTTTCCCCCACAAATGAATGAACTACAGGTCGATCCGCGAAGGACCGGCCTGTTTTTTTGCTGTTGAGAAGCTTGTTGGGCGAAGCGAACCTCAGACCCCCTCTGAAAAGTGAACAAAAACATAACGGATAGGGTAGAAGGTATGCCTCAATATGCCAAAATTAATATGAAATTTTTGTAAACATTTTCAAAACCTATTGATTTTCTTCTATTATTAGTTTATAATAAGAGCCAAGGTGGTGGAAAGTGGAGCAAAGTGTGGGAACGTGGAGCGAAATTCCATCAGAACTACGGCGAAGGGGTGCCGAAACGGCCGCAGGAGCATCTGCTCAGGGGCGGTTGCTGTGAAAACCCCGTAAACTTTCAGGAAAGGAGGCGTGTTACATGTTAACAGGTGAGTACAGACATTCCATCGACGCAAAGAACCGACTGTTTATTCCTGCGAAGCATCGGGAGAATTTGGGGTCTTCCTTTGTGATTGCAAAAGACATTCGCACGCCCATCCTGAAGGTGTATTCATTGGAGGCCTGGGAGGCCTACACCGCACCCATCAAAAACATGGAGCGCAAGCTGGCTGAAAAGTTCAGCCGTTTCCTGTTCCCGGGTGCTGATCCTCAAAGTCCCGATTCTCAGGGACGAGCAGTGATCTGCAAGGATCTTCTGGACTACGCACATATCAATTATCAGGACTCTCGGGAAGTGGTGATCCTGGGTTGCGGCGATTATGCCGAGATCTGGTCTCTCAAGGATTATGAGGCTGCCAAGGCCGCCGAAGACCTTGATGCCCTTCGCGAGGAGCTTGAAAGGATGGGCCTGTGATGGACGAGAGAAAGGAAGACGTCAGCTTTTCTCACGTATCGGTTCTCCTGCAGGAGTGCATGGAAGGATTGGCCATCAAGCCCGACGGTATTTATATTGACGGAACCTGCGGCGGTGCCGGGCATTCCTCGGAGATCGCCAAGCGGCTGACCACCGGGCGCCTGATCGGTATTGATCAGGACTTGACGGCGGTGCAGGTCGCCACTGAGCGGCTGGCTCCCTTCGGAGATCGCGCCCTCGTAGTGCACAGCAATTTCTGTAACCTCGATTCGGTGTGTAGGGAGCTGGGTATCCAACGTATCGACGGATTCCTGGCAGACCTCGGCGTATCCTCCTATCAGCTGGATACTCCTGAGCGCGGTTTTTCCTACATGGCTGATGCGCCCCTGGATATGCGCATGAACAGCCGTCCCGATGAACAAGCTTTTTCCGACAAGGCAGACGAGGCGTTCCTTACTGCTTATGATGTCGTTAATACTTATAGCGAAGCAGAGCTCCGACGGGTTCTGTACGAATACGGCGAGGAAAGATTCGCCCCTCGCATCGCATCGAAAATCGTCAAGGCGAGAGAGATCTCGCCCATCCGTACTACCGGAGAATTGGTGGCACTGATCAAGGAAGCCATTCCCGCCGCCGCCAGGGAGGGCGGCCACCATCCCGCCAAGCGAAGCTTTCAGGCCATTCGCATTGAGGTCAATCGGGAGCTGGACGTGATACGTCCCGCCCTGGAGGCAGCCTTGGATCGTTTGAATCCCGGCGGACGCATGGCGGTGATCACCTTCCACTCCCTGGAAGACCGCATCGTCAAGCAGACCTTCGCGGATATGGCTTCGGGATGCACCTGTCCCAAGTCGCTGCCCATATGTGTCTGCGGCAAGAAGCCTCGCGTCAAGATCATTTCAAAAAAGCCTGTTTTGCCGAGCCCTGAGGAGTTGGCAGTCAACCCCCGCTCCAGAAGTGCGAAGCTGAGAATAGCAGAAAAATTGTAAGGCTTTTTCTCCGTGCAGGGGAGAGAAAACCTTTACTCTCTAAGAGATGCCTGTTGCGAAGGTATCGACGTCAATCCCCACCCGAGGGGTGGATAGCATAATCACTCATTATTTCAAGGAAGGAGCATCGGTCATGGAAAAGGAATACAATCGCCATGAGCCTGTGAGCATTAGCTATAGCAGGAGCAGTGCACGCGTGGTTCGCGGCGAGGATCTGGATCCCTCCGTCCGCCGCCGTAAGGATGCGGAAACCGGAGATACGGACAGCCGTTACATTGAGATGTTCTGTGAGCGGTATCGTGATCGCGGAGTAGCAGGCCGCGTTCGCAGAGAAGCGACAGAGCAGAAAAAGAAGGAGGCTTTGCACAGAGCACAGACTCCCGGCGCCTACGTGATGACCGATATTCTGGAGGAGGCCGCAGGCGCGGGCTCTTCCAACACCTATCGGAGTGGTATCAGTGACGGTAAGCGGTATATGACCGCGGATGATTTCCGCCGTTATTACCGCGACCAGCGGAGCTATCGGTATCCTCAATACCGTGACGTGAAGCAGACGCCCGAAAGCCGCGAGGCGATCAGGGCTATGGTCGTTGCCCGAGAAAATGCGAAGGGGGTACCTTCGTTAAAAAAAGCCGGGTGGCTTACTGATACTGACAAGCTCCCCGCCGTTCTTCAGCGCTTGCTGACCGTTAAGGCCTTTGCAAGATTGAATGAATGGGCAGGTGAGACCTTCCCCCGCGAAAAGGAATTGGTAGTCGCGGCTCCCCAAAAGATCCGCAAGTCGATTCCCGTGGGACTGGTAGCGACGCTTGTCACGGTTGCGGTGTCCATGTCCATGGTCATCAGCAGCACGGTATTGGTAAGCCAGTCTACCAGAGAAATCAGCCAGCTCAAGGAGGAGCTTTCCATCCGTGAGGACGCCGTGAGCGATCTGACGGATATGCTCGCTTTGAAGAGTGATATGCTGACCATAGAAGACAGAGCCGCTAATGAATTCGGCATGGTCAATGAGAGATACCTGGATGGAGCGTATCTTGAAAGCCTGTCGGAGGACTGTGTGGAGGTGTTTGATGAGGAAGGTAAGGAAAAGAAAAACGGTCTTTCCGCCTTGCTCAGCGCCTTCGGCTTTGGGGATTGAAGAACCTTTAACCTTCGGAAAAGTCATATCGGTCGCATTGGTTTCATACCATGTTGATGGACGCTCCTGACCATACCGACCGTATGCCGGCGGTACCCGACCTGCTGGGGAACTGCTGATAAATAGAGATCTGTTCAGGCGGCGTGTGCAAACTCGCCGCCTGTCATTTTTGCATAAGAGACCAAAGCATGATATACTGCGAAAGGAGAAAATATGAAAAGTTCTACCTCGGGGCAGAATACCCCTGATCATCAGCAAGCTCCTTTCGGTATTTTTCGGCCGACGGATACGCAAAACGTGAAGCGAGGCACCCTGGTGGGCATCGTGATCTTTCTGTTGTTTGCGCTTCTGCTCGTCCGAATTTTGTTGTTGCAGACCCTTGGCTTTGAAAAATATCAGAACAAGGTGATCAACCAGCTGACAACCGAAGCTGAGGTGGTGGCTGAGCGAGGCAAAATTCACGACCGAAACGGTGTGGTTTTGGCTACCAATATCACGACCTACCGCGTTTTTATCGCTCCCCGTACCATTGAAGCCTGCGCGGCGGAGGACGGAAAGGACTATGCGGAAAAAATTGCTACAGGCCTTTCTGATATCCTGGATACGACCTATGAAAACGTCATGAAGCAGACGACCTATACCAAGTATCTGGACCGTACCATTGCCCGTAACGTAGATGAGGATACGGCCGCCCTGGTGGAGGCCTTCATCGACGAAGAGGGACTCAACGATATGGTGTTTCTCCAAGCGGGTAGCCAGCGTTATTACCCCTATGGCACCTTGGCCTGCCATGTTCTCGGCTTTACGGGCAGTGACGGCGCAGGACAGTATGGCCTGGAGCTGCAATATAACAGCGTCCTGGCCGGAACCAACGGAAAATATATCACGGCCCGAGACTCTCACGGTAACGAAATGCCCTATGAGTACCAAAGCTATATCGAAGCCCGGGACGGTCATGCCATCATTACCACCCTGGACGTGAAGGTACAGTCGGTGCTGGAAGAGCAGCTTCGTACCACTTATATTGAATCAGGCGGTGCTAACCGTGCCTCGGGCATTGTGGTTAATGTCAAGACTGCCGAGGTGCTGGCCATGGCCACCTACCCCAATTTTGATCTCAACGATCCCCGTACCCTCAATGAGGACTGTCAAGCCGTGCTGGATTCCAGCGGCTACGCCGAGGGGACGGAGGAATATCTGAAGCTCAAGCAGGAGCTCCAGCTCATGACCTGGTCTAACAAGGCTGTTACCGAGGTGTATATGCCCGGCTCCACCTTCAAAATCGTCACCGCCTCCATGGCCTATGAGGAAAATCTGGTGGTGGAGAACGAGCACTTCAACTGCCCCGGCTATCACATCGTGGGCAAGACCCGTATCCGTTGTCATAAAACCACGGGTCACGGCTCTCTGACCTTCGCGGAGGGACTTCAGCAGTCCTGTAACCCTATTCTGATGATGATGGGGGCGCGGATTGGCCAGGAGGCCTTTTACGAGTATTTCCGTTCCTTCGGTTATCTTGAAAAGACGGGTATCGATCTGCCCGGTGAGGGTATCAGTATTTTCTATCAGGAGGACCATTTTTCAACGCTGGATCTGGCCACCTCCTCCTTCGGTCAGAACTTCAAGATCTCGCCTATCCAACAGATCATGGCCGTGACTGCCGTGGCTAACGGCGGATATCTGATGACGCCGCACCTGGTCAAAGAGGTGCAGGACGAGAAGGGCAATACCATCACGACCTATGGAGAGGACGTCAAACGCCAGGTGATCTCGGGTGAGACGGCTGAAAAGCTGGCCGAGATTTTGGAGGAAGGCGTTTCGGGCGGAGGCGGTGCCAAGAATGCTTACGTGGCAGGCTACCGTGTTGCCGCCAAGACGGGTACCTCCGAGAAGATCGACAAGAAAAATGAAATGGACGACGGCAAGGATTATTACGTCTGCTCCTGCGTGGGCTTTGCTCCCGCCGATGATCCTGAGATCGCCGTGCTGATCCTGGTGGATGAACCCACCAAGGGCGTGCTGTACGGTAGCTACGTAGCCGCGCCTTATCTGGCCAACGTCATGGAGCAGGTATTGCCTTACCTGGGCGTGGAAGCCGTTTACAGCGATAAGGAATTGGCCAACATGGCTGTGGAGACACCCTATATCACAGGCTGGTCGGTAAATGCCGCTCGGAAGTATGCTGAAGAGAAGGGCATTGAAGTGGAGATCATGGGTGAGGGTACCCTCGTCCGTGACCAGTCTCCTGCCGCCGGGGTGAAGATGGAGAAAAGCCGCGCCAAGATGATTCTTTACACCGAGGGGAATCAGTCTCCCGCTCTGGTGACCGTCCCCGATCTTTTGGGGAAGACGGCGGTGGCTGCCAACGAAACCTTGGCCAACCGCAATCTCAATATCCGTATTGAGGGCACCAACAATTATCTCAGCGGTACAGGCGCCGTGGCCATTGAGCAAAGCCCTGCCGCGGGTACCCAAGTGGAGGAGGGCACGGTTATTACCGTCACCTTCCGCAATAAAGACGAATCCGATTGATCTGTACCCCAACGTAAAAAATAGCAAATCCCACCCGCCGGACGTTTCAAAAGACGGAAGTGAAGCTCTTTTATGTATGAAGGAGTCAGCTCTATGTCTGAAATGCGTCAAATGACTTTAGGCGCCCTATGTGCCGAATCGGGACTTCCTTGTCCCGTGGGAGCAGAAGGTACCGTGATTCGCGGCGTGACTTCGGATTCCCGCCGTGTCTTTCCGGGATGGTTGTTCGTAGCCATCAGCGGATTTCATACCGATGGCAAAAAGTATATTCCCCAAGCCATAGCGAGGGGGGCGGTGGCGGTGGTGGCCGATCAGAAAGGCGCCATGCCTGCCAATATCCCCAATATCGTCTCCCGCAATCCCCGAGCCGCCCTGGCCTGCCTGTGTGACGCCTGGTACGGTCATCCCGCAAGGAGTCTTCGCCTGGTGGGAGTCACGGGGACCAACGGAAAAACCTCGGTGTCCGCTATGCTGGCTCACATCCTCCGATGTGCCGGTGTACCTGTAGGAATCATCGGCACCGTGGGTGCCATGGGATTTTCGGGGCAACCCTTGACCATTCGGTCTCCCGACGAAAACGCCAACATGACCACCCCCGATCCTGAGGAGCTATATGCTATCCTAGGGGCGTTGGCCGAGGAGGGACGGGCCGGGAAGGAACACCCTGTAGTGGTCATGGAGGTCACTTCCCATGCCTTATATCTGGATAAAACCAAGCCGCTGACCTTTGATTGCGGCATCTTTACCAATCTGACCCCTGAGCACTTGGATATGCACCAAAGCATGGAAGCCTATTATGAGGCCAAGCGCCGGTTGTTTACCGCTTGCAAAACGGCGGTAGTCAATGCTGACGACGCCTACGGCGAACGCCTTATCAGCGATCCCGAAGCCTCGTCCCATATGTGGTACATATGCCACAGCTCCCCCTTTTATCAATGTGTGGATACCCTGCATCCCGGACGTTGCTGTGATCGGGTCTATGCCGGACAGGTAAAGCTCCTGGGAGCAGAGGGCGTGGAGTACAGATTGATGTCACCCCGTGCCCGCGCGCGGATCTTTTGTCCTGTCCCCGGCACCTTTACCGTAGCCAACTCTATGGTGGCGGCGGTTGCTGCATTAAGTCTTGGGGTAATGCCGGGCCGCATCAAGGAGGCCTTGGCTACCTTTTCGGGTGTGCCCGGCCGCCTGGAGCGTGTCCTCCTGGGCGATCACGTGGGCTTTTCGGTGTTTTTGGACTACGCCCACACCCCCGATGCCCTGGAAAATCTGCTGAGCACCGCCAACGGCTTCCGACGGCGGGGTGAGCGGCTGGTACTGCTCTTTGGGTGCGGTGGTGACCGTGACCCCACCAAGCGCCCCATCATGGCTGAAATTGCCTCCCGCATGGCTGACACGGTGATCATCACCTCAGACAACAGCCGTACCGAGGATCCCATGACCATCATCGAGGATATCCTCGGCGGTATGGATCCCACCTGTGATCATGTGGTCATTCCCGACCGACGGGAGGCCATCCAATACGCCATTCGCTACGCCAAGCGGGGAGATATCATTCTCCTGGCGGGCAAAGGGCATGAAACCTACGAAATTGATAAGAACGGCCGACACCCCTTTTCGGAAAAGGAGATTGTCAAGGAGGCCGCGGACATATATCACCCGCCCTACAATGGGTAGATCAACGTAAAGAGAGAAAACTATGAAGATCAAGATACAGGAGACGAGGTTGTCCCTTTCATGGATCGCGGAGGCCACGGGCGGTACGCTTATTTGCCCTGTCGGCGTCCCTGAGCCGTCCGTCGGTTATATCTGTACAGACTCCCGAGAGGCCGATAGGGAGACCCTGTTCTGTGCCATTCCGGGGGAACGGGTGGATGGTCATGCCTATATCTCGGCCGCTATGAAGCTGGGATGCCGTGCCGTCCTGTGTGAGAAACATCCCGATGAGGTAATTCCCGCCGTGGTGGTAGAGGATACGGTAGCCGCTTTGGGAAGATTGGCTGAGACTTACAAAAAGAGCTTTGCCCATCAGCTTTTTGCCGCAGCCGTTACGGGTAGCGTGGGCAAAACCACCACCAAGGAATGTATGGCGGCGGTTCTCGCTGCCGGAGAGAATCTTTTCAAGAAGGACGGCAATTTCAACAGTACCATCGGGCTTCCCCTGTCTGTCATGGAGATCGGCCACCATCATACTGCCGCCGTGCTGGAAATGGGCATGAGCGGTTTTGGCGAAATCTCTGCTATGTCCCGGGCCGTCCATCCCGACGTGGCTTGCGTGATCAACATCGGCACCTCCCATATGGAGCACCTGGGCAGCCGTGAAGGGATTGCCAAGGCAAAGCTGGAAATAATCCGGGGCATGGAACAGGGAAGTACGCTACTGATCAACGGTGACGAGCCTCTTTTGCACCCCGCAAAAGCACTCTGCCTTGAACGGGGGATCACCTGTCTGCGGGTCTCCCTCAGCGATCCTACCGCT
Source organism: Oscillospiraceae bacterium (assembly GCA_015063685.1). Classification (GTDB taxonomy): domain Bacteria; phylum Bacillota; class Clostridia; order Oscillospirales; family CAG-272; genus CAMEON01. Next base: position 14,622 of record SVTR01000032.1, read on the forward strand.
GATTTTTATGCCAATGCTATAGTTGCCCTTGGGCAGAGCATGGCCTTCGATTTTCATACCCCACAGGGGAAACTTGAAGGATTGACCGTGCCCTCCGTGGGATACCATATGGTCTGGGCCGCCGCCTTTGCCGCCGCTGTCGGCCTTTTGCGTGGATTATCTCCCGAAGCAATTCGAAAAGGCCTCCTTGCCTATCGTCCCGCCGGGATGCGACAGAACATTACCGAGGTCAGTGGTGTGACCTTCATCGAGGACTGCTACAATGCAGCTCCTGAGTCCATGGCCGCCGCCCTGACGGTGCTCAAGCTGACAGCCAAAGGCCGCATGATCGCCGTTCTGGGTGACATGAAGGAGTTGGGTGACAATACCGTCAACCTCCACCGTGCCGTAGGAAAAAGGGTAGCATCCCTTTCCGAGGGCGGCAGAGAGGTGCATCTTATCACTGTAGGAGAGTTGGGGACGGAGATTTCCCGCGGTGCCTCCGAAGGGCTTTCCTCTGACCATATATTTATAAGCCGCGACACGGCGCCCTACGGGGATGCCGTCCGCTATCTCAAATCTCTGCTCCGCGAGGGTGATACCATCCTGTTCAAAGCCAGCCGCGCCATGACCCTGGAGGTGGTGGCAGACGCTCTTAAATCAAATGACTGATAGATAAGCGAGGAATCAAAATGCTGTTGACCTTTTCAAATATGGCACTTACTACCGCCCCTACCGAGCCCTCAAAGCTGTATGTCATTGCCGTGCTGGGAACCTTGGCGTTGTCTTTTTTGATGACCCTCCTTGCGGGAAAAATCGTCCTGCCCATTCTTCGAGCCAAAAAGGTGGGGCAGATCATCCGTGAGGACGGCCCTCAGTGGCATATGGGTAAATCCGGCACCCCTACCATGGGCGGCATCAGCTTTATCATCCCCTTCCTTGTCTGCATGGTGGCGGTGGCTGCTGCTTTTGCCGTAAAGAAATCCGAGTTCAACTTGATCCCCTTTGCCTTGGTGGTCTGCTTTGCCGTGTTCAACGCCATGATCGGCTTCATTGACGACCGCTGCAAGCTGCTCAAAAAGCAAAACGAGGGACTCACCGAAATTCAAAAGCTGATCCTTCAATTTGTGGCAGCAGGCGCTTTTATCGCCATGATGGCTATCACAGGTCATCTGGACACCACCCTTCGCCTTCCCTTTACAAGCTGGGCACCCGACTTGGGGTGGTTCGCCTACCCCGTTTACCTTTTGGTGCTGGTAGGCTTTGTCAACGCCACCAATATCACCGACGGCTTGGACGGACTTGCCTCCTCGGTATGCGCGGTGGTGGCAGTTTTCATGCTGATCTTCTCTTTGTCCAAGGGCTTTGATCCCTATACCGAAACGGGTACGAGCTTTATCTCTGCGGCTTTGCTTGGTGGGATGCTTGGCTTTTTGATTTACAATTTCCACCCCGCCAAGATGTTCATGGGCGATACGGGCTCTTTGTTCCTCGGTGCCGTCATCATGGGGTGTGCCGTCGCTGAGGGGGAGCTTCTGCTCTTCGTGCTTGCCGGATTTGTCTTTGTCATGGATATGCTGTCCAGTCTGATCCAAAGATACTACTATAAGCTGACCCACGGTAAGCGTCTGTTCAAAATGGCACCCGTACACCACCACTTTGAAAAATGCGGTTGGAGGGAAGTACAGATTGTTGCGCTGTTTGCCGCCGTTTCGCTGATCTTTTGCGTACTGGCCTGGTTAGGCGCTTGACTTAACATATTGCTGAAAAGGAGGTGGTACTGTGAACGGGGAACAGGATCCCAAAAAGAAAGGCTTTTCTTTCAAAAATATTGGCAAAAAGATTGATAAGACCCTGGATCGGGTGAGTCACAAGGCGGACCGCCTCGGTGACCGCTGGGATGAAAAGCTGGCGGAAAACGACCCTCTTTTTACCCAACCCATTCATGGGCCTGCGGAGGATACGCAACCTCGCGTGTTGGTCAAAGGCGGCATCGACCTGCCCTTCCTGTTTATCGTGATCGCTCTGACCGTATTTGGTGCGGTCATGGCCTATAGCGCCAGCTCGGTGTACGCCGATCAGTACCACGGGGACAGTGCCTACTACGTCAAGCGGCACATCATTTACCTGATCATCGGTGTGGTGGCGTCCATCCCCTTCGTGCTCAAGGCACAGCCCTGGTTTTGGCGCCTCTTCGGTGTGGCCTCCTACGCCGCGTCGGTGGTTCTGCTTCTGATGGTGCTGATTATCGGCTCCAGCTACGGCTCGGGCGCGACACGCTGGATCCAACTGGGCCCCGTGTCCATTCAGCCCTCGGAAATCGCAAAAATGGCGGTGATCATGGTCATTGCCCTGGAAATGACCAAATATGAAAGCCGACTGAAAAACGAACAAAAATTCGGAGGCCACCTCCGTTACGGCGTGATCTACCCCATGCTGATCTTCGGCACGATCTGCGTGCTGGTCATGCTGGAACGCCACTTGTCGGGTATCATCATCATCGGCCTTTTGGGTCTGACGACCATGTATCTCGGCGGCACAAAAGGGAAATACTTCCTTTGGATCATCGGCATTTGCGTCGTCGGCGTTCTGGCGGTGCTATTGGTGTCCGACTACGCCCAAGCCCGCGTGACCACCTGGCTCTTTATTGACAAGGTGGATCCCCTGGGCTCGGCCTGGCAGACCCTCCAGGGTCTTAACGCTATTGGCTCCGGCGGCTTTTTCGGCAAGGGCCTGGGCAACAGCCAGCAAAAATACGGCTACGTATCCCAGCCGCAGAATGACTTTATCTTCACCATCGTTTGTGAGGAGCTTGGCTTTGTGGGCGCGGTATGCGTAGTGGTGCTGTTTGCTCTCCTGGTATGGCGCGGCTTCAGGATCGCTGCCAAGGCACCGGATAAATTCTGTTCTATCGTTGTTTACGGTCTGGTGATCAAGGTAGCGCTGCAAACCATCCTCAACATTGCCGTGGTAACCAATTCCATGCCAAACACAGGTATCGCCTTGCCCTTCTTTTCTTCGGGCGGTACGGCCATCATTCTTCAGCTCTTTGAGATGGGGATCATTTTGGCCATTTCGAGATATTCGTATCAGAAAAGATAAATTGTTGTTTACCACCTGCGGTGGGGCTCTGGCTCGGGGTAGTGCATCCCGTGCCACGAACATCCCGCGAGGGGCGGTACAACGATAAATTGTTGTTTAGCGTGGGCTTACTATGAACCCGTAGGGGCGAACTGCGTTCGCCCGCCGTTCCCCAAAAGCCTTTGCTTATCAATATACTTTTTATTACGGGCGAACACAGTTCGCCCCTACGACCATGTTGCTCAGAAAACCGTAAACAACAATTTATCTTACGTTATCAACAACAGAAAGGAACGCCTATGAAAGTGCTTCTCACCGGTGGCGGTACTGCGGGACACGTCAACCCCGCTCTGGCCATCGCCGCCGCTCTGTCGGCTTACGATTCTGAAACCGAGATTTTGTTCGCGGCCTCGGCACTGCCAACGGATAAAGCGGGTGACCTGATTCCCAGAGCAGGATACGACCTGCGCCGCATCCATATCAGGGGTCTGCGGCGTCCCATATATACCCCTGCCAATCTCTGCCTTCCCTTCATTATGCTCAGATCCCGCAAGGAGGCTAAGGCTTTGATCAAGGAATTCAAGCCCGACCTGATCGTGGGAACGGGAGGGTACGCCTGCTGGCCCGTGGTCAGCACGGGTGCTGATCTTGGAATCCCTACTGCGGTGCATGAGTCCAACGCCCTTCCGGGCAAGGCCATCTGCCAGGTGAAAAAGAAGGTGGATAAGATCCTCATCAACTTCCCCGAGACCGCCGCCAAGCTGGGGCTTGCCGAGAATGACAGTCGCGTGGTGCGTGTGGGCAATCCCTACATGGCGGATTTTGGAAAGGTGACGAGAGACGAGGCCAGAAAAGCCTTGGGCATTTCACCCGACAGCGTCTATATTCTTTCCTTCGGAGGCAGTTTGGGTGCCGAGCACGTAAACGATGCCGTCCTGTCCCTGTGGGAACAAATTCTGCCCAAGCATCCTGAGGTGCAGGTCTGCCATGCCGCGGGCAAGCGTGACTACACCCGCATGTGCGCGGACGCGGAAAAGCGGGGACTCAAGGATCACCCCCGAGCACACCTACAGGAGTACATCTACGATATGCCCCTCCGCATGGCCGCCGCCGATCTGGTGATCTCTCGGGCCGGCGCTATGTCCATCTCGGAGCTGGCGCTGATGAAAAAGGCGGCCGTGCTGATTCCGTCTCCCTATGTGGCGGATAACCATCAGTACAAAAACGCCATGGCCTTACACCATCGCGGGGCAGGCATTTGCGTGGAGGAGGCCTCCCTTGGAGGCGGCACGCTGACGGCGGCGGTTCAAAACCTCCTGGCCTCTCCCGAAAAGCGGAAAAGCATGGCAGACGCTATCTTTGCGGGCTTTGCCATGCCCGAGGCTAACGAGCGCATTGTCAAGGAGCTGACAGAGCTTTTAAAAAAATAAAAGACTTATCTTCAAAGTGCCTTATGTCTGTTTTTCCTAACGGTACAGGCGAATGAAAAAATTTATTTGCGCCGCCGTATCACGGCGGAATGGAGATTATTATGTTCACATCCCGTTCCTTTGCCAAAAAATTCAGTGATCAAACCTTTGCGGGCGGTAGAGGACATACCCCTCTGTGGCCCTGGAAGGCTTGCTTTTATACTGTCCTCGGCCTGAGCATTGCCGTGGTGCTGACCGTGGCGATTTTGATCGTGGGACATCTTTGGAAGGTTTCCGACGTCAAGGTAGAGGGAGTCGTGCAGTACGACCGTGAGGAGATCGCCAGCGCGTCTGATATCCAACCGGGTGACGGTATGATGAGCTTTGACCGCAGGGGACTGGAGACGCGCCTGAAGCAGGCATATCCCTTGATCCGATCCGTAAAGATCAACCGAAGCCTTAAAGGTGGCGTGACGCTGACGGTCACCGAGGAGACAGATCTTTACTATACCTGCCATCACAGCAACTATTATTTGATCTCAGCCGACGATCTTTCGGTGCTGGGCATTGCCTCCTTTGGGGATGACTACCAAAGCTATGGTGCTGTGTATCTCGGATTTCCTGAGGAAGCACGGATCAGGGTAGGGGAAAGGATCGTCTATGATTATTTGCCCTACGAGCCTGTGTCTGCTCCCGAAGAGCAGGCAACCTATGAGGTGGAGACGGACGAGGCTAAAAAGGAATACGCTTACGTCATGGAATTTGCCCACGCGGTAGAAGCGTCGTCCATGGGCAAACGGATCACGGGCATGGAGCTGGCAGACAGATACGGCCTGTATGTGATCCTGGACGGCCGCATCAAGGTGTGCTTCGGTAGCATGAAGGAGCTGGATCGCAAGATCGAGCTGGCCACAGAAATTTTGACACGGGAAGCCGGTGACAGTACTGTGCCTGCCGTGTTGGACGTTTCCTCGGGCAAGGGAACCTACCGCGAGGATATAGACCTGATCCTCCCCGAGTGGGCAGACTCTGTGGTAATTCCCAAAGAATAATTCAAAGAAAATTACTAAAATTCTATTGGCGAGAGGAATTTTGTCAAGAGAGCTTTCAGAGGTGACCCAATATTTGACCCCTGACCGTGGTGAATGCGGCCAGGGGTTTCTTTTATTCGGTTGGCTCAGAGGATTTGGAATTTTGAGGATGAAATACCACCCGCCCCCCCTCGGCGATGGCGTTCACGGGCACGTCCTTCTCTATGGCTCCGCTGAGCAGCGCTTCGGATAGGGCGTCCTCTACCAGCCGCACGACCGCACGGCGCAGAGGGCGGGCGCCGTAGGTGGGGTCAAGTCCCTCACGGGCGATGAGCTCGGTCACAGAGGGATCAAATGCCAGATGGATCCCCATGCCCAAAATCCGTTCCTTCAGTTTGGAGAGCATCATGGCGGCGATCTCAACGAGGGCGTCGTGTCCCAGGGGATTGAAGATGATGATATCGTCCACACGGTTGATAAATTCGGGACGGAAGGTCTCCTTGAGGGCAGACATCATACGGGCACGATCCTCGGGGAGAAGGGTACCAACGGGGGCGTCAGGCGGGTGATTACCCGTAAATCCCAGTAGCTTTCGCCCCTGGGCGGTTGCCCCCAGATTGGAGGTCATAATGATCACCGTATTGCGAAAATCCACCTTCCGTCCTTGGGCGTCGGTGAGTACGCCGTCATCTAATACCTGAAGAAGAATGTTGAATACGTCGGGGTGCGCTTTTTCAATCTCGTCAAACAGAACCACGGCGTAAGGACGGCGACGCACCTGCTCGGTGAGCTGTCCAGCTTCCTCAAAGCCCACATATCCGGGAGGAGCGCCCATGAGCTTGGATACGCTGTGCTTCTCCATATATTCAGACATATCCAGGCGGATAAGGGATTTTTCATCTCCGAACATGGCCATGGCCAGAGCCAGAGACAACTCGGTTTTCCCAACCCCCGTCTGTCCTAAGAAAATGAAGGACCCCATGGGACGCTTGGGATCCTTGAGCCCCATGCGACCCCGACGCATGGCCTTGGCCACGGCGGCTACCGCCTCGGACTGCCCTACCACGTGTTTTTCAAGCAATGCCTCCAGATGCAGGAGCTTTTCTTTTTCTCCCTCTACCAGCTGGCTGACGGGAATCCCCGTCCATTGGGTCACCTCCTCGGCAATGTGAGCGGCGGTGAGGATGGGTGGCGCAGTATCCTGCTTCTGAACCCAATGAGCTTTGGCGTCTGCCAGGGCTGTTCGCTTCTTCTGCTCCATATCCCGAAGCCGTGCGGCCGCCTCAAAATCCTGGGACAGGATGGCCTCCTCCTTTTCTCTCAACAGGGCATCCAGCTCTCCCTCCATAGCCTTGAGATCGGGAGGCGAGATATGTCCTGCGATCCGCAGACGGGCGGCGGCCTCGTCAATGAGATCCAAAGCTTTATCAGGGAGAAATTTGTCGGGCATATACCGCACCGAAAGCTCCACCGCCGCCCGAAGGGCATCGGGTGAGATGTTCAGCTTGTGATGGGTCTCGTATTTCAGTCGCAGGCCCTCCAAAATCATAAGGGCTTCCTCGGGAGAAGGCTCTCCCACGGTCACAGATTGAAAGCGTCGAGCCAGCGCAGCGTCCTTTTCAATGTGCTTGCGATATTCTTCCAGGGTGGTGGCTCCGATGACCTGTAGCTCCCCCCGCGCCAGGGCGGGCTTCATAATGTTGGCCGCGTCCACCGCTCCCTCGGCTGCCCCCGCGCCGATGATGGTGTGGATCTCGTCGATGAATAGGATGATATCGGGATTTTCCGAGGCCTCCTCCAAAATGTGCTTGAGCCGCTCCTCAAATTCACCCCGATATTTGGCCCCCGCGATCATGCCCGACAGATCCAGCGTCACCACTTTTTTTTCGCGAATGCTCTCCGGTACGTTTCCATCGCTGATGCGCTGCGCCAGCCCTTCTACCACCGCTGTTTTACCCACCCCTGGCTCGCCGATGAGACAGGGGTTGTTCTTTTGCCGTCGTGAAAGGATTCGGATGACTCGATCCGTCTCCTCGTCCCGCCCGATGATGGGATCCAGCTTGCCATGACCGGCCATAGCGGTCAGATCCCGCCCATATTTGGATAGTGTGGGGGCATGGGGAAGGGAGGTTTGCTCCCGATGCTTCTTTTCCTGCGGGTCTCCCTTGCTTCGGTGACCGCCGGGCAGAGATCCACGGGAGGTGAGAGATGCCGAGGCTTCCTCCTCCTCGGCCCGCCCTCCGGGAGCATTGTCCAGAAAACGCTTGATATCCCGACGGATATCATCGCAGGAAATGCCCGATGAGGACATGATACGCACGGCTACGCAATCGGTTTCTTCCACAAGAGCGGCCAAAAGATGCTCGGTGCCGATATAAGTTTGCCCCGTACGCGTGGACAAAATTGCGGATTGCTCAATGATCCTGCGGGTGCGAGGGGTCATATCATTGGCGGTCAGGTGGGTAAATGCCCCTTCACCCGCCAAATGGATCACGGATTTTCTGATATCCTCACGCGTGACCCCGTGGGCAGACAAGAGCTTGGCGGCAATGGAGCTTTCATCCCCAATCAGGGAGAGCAGTAAATGCTCGGAGCCGATATAGGTGTGCCCCAGATCAGCGGCAGCCTCCAAAGCGCCGTTTAAGGCGCGGCGAGCCTTTTCGGTAAAGCGATTGGTCATGAGACCTCCTTTTTTGATACTTCCTAAACGGGCAGATCAATGAATGAGTGTTTCGTTCGACTTTTAGAGTTTTCCTTTTATTTTTCTCCCAAACGGGATCGCACCAGCACCCCTCTCGCAAAATCTGTCTCCCTGTCGGAGGCTTGGGTGGCGTTGGATGCCAGGGAAAGGGTGGCGGGCATGGCGTCTATGAACAACGTGGTCAGATCATGGATCTGAATACCAGGCAAAAGCCCCATGGCTACTCCCAGGCGCACGTCGGACAACAGGGACGTGAATTCCTTCAGAGGAAGGGTGCGGGCGTATTTGAGGATGCCCAGGGATCGGTAGATTTTGTCGGTCATCTGATCCAGCGCTTGTCCCTTGATGGAAGCGCGCAGCTTGCGCTCCTGCTCGCAAATGGCATGGACAGCCTCATGAATGCCGTCTACGATCTCCTTTTCGGTGATTCCCAGGGTCATGCGGTTAGATATCTGATAAAGACACCCTGTGGCACCGCTCCCCTCGCCCCACATGCCGCGGATGGTCATGCCGGCCAGCGCCAGTTGAGCGGATAGCTCGTCCATTTGTCCTGCGGAGGTCAGGGCCGGGAGGAACATCATAACCGATGCGCGCATGGCGGTTCCCAGGTTGGTGGGACAGTGGGTCAGATACCCCCATCGCCCTCCCTTGTCGTAGGCGAAATCCAGGGACTCGTCCAAAAGCTCATCCACCCGTCGGGCACCCTCCCAGGCCTCGGACAGGGAAAGACCCGGTAAAATACATTGCAGACGAATGTGATCCTCCTCGCATAGCATGACGGAAAGATTGCAGGGCTCGTTGAGATAAAGGGCGTGAGGAAGGCTGATCTTGACGAATCCGGGGCTGACGTAATGCTTTTCTACATAAGAGTAAGCTAAGGTGCGGGGGATGCTTTGAAAATCGGTTTTTACAAAGCCGCCCTCCTCCAGCACCGCGCCGATCTTCGTGATCAGCTCTTCAGCGGTTGTGGCATCCAAGCGGGATACAAAGGGGTAAAGATCTATGTTTCGGGCCAGACGAACGCGGGTGCTGACCACTACGTCCTGCTCCTTACCGGGGGTATGATACCAAGGCATAACGATATTTCCTTTCTTGTGATATGATAAGCTGGTATGTGGGGTGGCGCATGCGCAAAGCAGATCAGCCGTTGGCTTCCAGACGCCGCAGCTCGTCTCTCAGTACCGCCGCCTGCTCGTAAGCCTCGGTGCTCACGGCCTCCTTGAGCTGCTCCTTTAGCTTGCTGATGCGCGCCAGACGTTCAGCCCGTTCACGATGAATGCGGGGGATAAGTCCCGTGTGGGTGTTGTGTCCGTGCAGAGAACGAACGAGAGGCAGAAAACGGGGAGCAAACACCTCGTAACACTTGGAGCATCCTACTTTGCCTGTGGAGGAAATCTCCGCAAAGGTAGCGCCGCACAGAGGACAGGCGCGATCTGGTGTCTCTCCCGCCAGCCCTTGGGCCGCTGTAATGACCACAGCACCGCCGTAGCCATCCTCCCATAAATTGAGAGGGGTGTCGAAATGAGGAAAAGCCATGCACATGTCCTCCAGCTCTCCGGAGGTCTCCATGGCGGCGGCACAATCGTTGCAAAGGTGGAAGGAACGGCGCTTTCCGTTGATGCTTTCGTTATAGTAAAGGGTGGCTTTTTTCTTTTTGCATTTTTCACAGAGCATAACGTGTTTCCTTTCTGTCGAGAGGTAGATGGTTGTTTGCCGCCACCTGCGGTGGGGCTCTGGCTCGGGGGAGTACATCCCTTGCCGTCCGTATCACGCGATGGGTGGTTAGGCAGATAAATTGTTATTTGCGGGCAGTGCCCGCGGCCAACACTCAGGGGAGTGCATCCTATGCCATGGACATCACACGATGGGTAGTTAGGCAGATAAATTGTTGTTTACGGTTATCTGAGCAACATGGTCGTAGGGGCGAACTGTGTTCGCCCGTAATAAAAAGTATATTGATAAGCAAAGGCTTTTGGGGAACGGCGGGCGAACGCAGTTCGCCCCTACGGGTTTTCATTAAACCTCCGCTAAACAACAATTTACCTACCCATCGCGTGATGCAGTAGGCAGAGGATGCCCTACCCCGAGCGATGGCCGCGGGCACTGCCCGCTAAACAACAATTTACCGGATGAATACGCTATATATTCTACCCCATACTTCAGGCGTAATCTGTCGCATCCCGCGGGAAGGGAAAATTTTCTCTCGCCTATGCATAAATTTCGGATTTTCATTGACTTTTTTTGTGATTAATGATATAATATACACCATAGTTAAAATGCCCCATTGTTTTTTGTGGCGAAAGGATATAACCATGGATCAGTTGCAAAAAGCCAGACAGGAGATCGATCTTGTTGATAAAGAAATGGCGCGCCTTTTTGAGCGGCGCATGAAGGCCGTCGCAGAGGTGGCCGACCATAAAAAGAAGCACGGTCTGCCCATCTTTGACCCTGACCGTGAGGAAGCGGTGGTCAGAAAGAACGCCGAGCGTCTGGAGGATGCCGATCTGCGCCCGTATTACGTGGAATTCTTACGGGATACCATGAAGGCCTCCCGTCATTATCAGAAAAAGCGCCTGGAGGGTATGCAGGTGGCCTTCTGCGGTATTGAGGGGGCCTTTGCTTCCATTGCCGCAGGAAAGATCTTCCCCGGTGCCAAGCAGGTGCCGTATGGAGACTTTCATGGAGCCTATGATGCCGTGGAGAAGGGAGACTGCGACGTGGCCGTCCTGCCCATGGAAAATAGCACCGCAGGGGAAGTGAGTCAGGTGCTTGACCTCATGTACGCCGGCAATTTGGTGGTTACGGGAGTCTATAGCTTGTCCGTGCGTCATTGTCTCCTGGGCACACCCGAGGCTGAGCTTTCGGATGTCAAAAAGGTGGTCAGCCATCCCCAGGCGCTCATGCAGTGTGCCGCCTATATTGAGGAACATAAACTGGAAGAAGTCCAAGCTTCCAATACGGCCTTGGCCGCCAAGCGTGTGGCAGAAAAGGGGGATCCCACCGTGGCCGCCATCGCCAACGCCGAAAACGCCGATCTGTACGGCCTGAAGATCCTGGCGCACGATATTAACGAGGTGGGACTGAACACCACTCGTTTCGCCGTTTTATCCCGTTCCTCTGCCCCCCAGAAGGTCATGGGCAAGCACAGTATCCTCATGTTCACCGTCCGCAACGAGGCAGGTTTCCTTGCGAAGGCTATCAACGTCATCGGTGACTACGGCTACAATATGCGCTGTCTTCGCTCTCGCCCCATGAAGGAGCTTTTGTGGCAGTATTATTTCTACGTGGAGCTGGAGGGAGATCTGGACACCGAAAACGGCAAGAATATGATCAAGGCTTTGGAGCTGTACTGCGAACGGCTTCGCGTGGTGGGCAGCTTCCGCTATCCCGCCGATCTTGACCACACGGAGGTGGAGTTATGAGCGAGACATTGCATATGGATCTCGGCAAGGAGAGCTACGATATCGTGGTGGAGCGAGGTGCCCTTGCCCGTGTGAGCGAGCTTCTGAACCTCAACCGCCGTGTGCTGATCGTCACCGACGACGGTGTACCACCCGTGTACGCCGAGACCGTGGCCGAGGCCTGCGCCGAGCCGATCATCGTCACCTACCCCCAAGGAGAGGACACCAAGAGCTTTGAGGTGCTGGCAGACCTTTGCGCCGTCATGCTGGAAAACGGCTTTACACGCACCGATTGTGTGGTGGCCGTGGGCGGCGGCGTCATCGGCGATCTTTCGGGCTTTGCCGCCGCGTCTTTTATGCGCGGTATTGATTTCTATAATATCCCCACCACCCTTTTGTCTCAGGTGGATTCCTCCATCGGAGGCAAGACCGCCATCAACCACGAGGGGGTCAAGAACTGCGTGGGGGCGTTCTATCAGCCCAAAAAGGTGGTCATTGACCCCGAGGTACTGTCCACCTTGCCTGCAAGACAGGTCTCCAACGGTCTGGCTGAGGCCATCAAAATGGCGGCGACCTGCGACAAAGATTTGTTTGAAAGGATCGAGGCAGGCAACCCCATGGAGATGCTGGACGAGATCATCGTATCCTCCCTCAAGATCAAAAAATACGTGGTGGAGCAGGACGCTACCGAAAAGTCCCTGCGCCGCGTGTTGAATTTCGGGCACACCCTGGGACACGGCATTGAAAGTCAAGCCGCCCTCCGTGACGGTGACCGCGCCCTGTACCATGGGGAGTGTGTGGCACTTGGTATGCTACCCATGTGTGCGCCCGAGGTTCGGGACAGACTCGTGACTGTCCTCAAAAAGGCGGGTCTGCCCACCGAGACGGACATTGACATGAACGCCGCCCTCGCCGCCGTGTCCCACGACAAGAAGATGGACGGAAGTAAGATCAATTACGTCTATTGCCCCGAGATCGGTGCCTTTGAGTTCCGATCCGCCAGCCTTGATGAGTACGCCGAGGTGGTGAAAAACTCGGGGGCTTATTGATGTAAATTGTTGGCGGCAGTGCCGTCGGTCAAATACCGGGGAAGGTTGCTTCTTTCCAACCGTCTTTCCGCAAGAGAGGGCGGCCATATAAATTGTTGTTTGCCGACCGTGCCGGTTGCCAACGCTCGGGGGAGTGCGTCCTGTGCTTACCGCATACCGCGATGGGCAGTTAAGCAGGTAAATTGTTGTTTACGGTTTTCTGAGCAACATGGTCGTAGGGGCGAACTGTGTTCGCCCGTAATAAAAAGTATATTGATAAGCAAAGGCTTTTGGGGAACGGCGGGCGAACGCAGTTCGCCCCTACGGATTCATAGTAAGCCCTCGCAAACAACAATTTACAGGCCTACCCCCCCATCGCGGGACACGGTTCGCATAGGTTGAACATCCCCGAGTCAAAGCCCCACCGCAGGTGGTAAACAACAATTTACAGGCCTACCCCCCATCGCGGGACACGGTTCGCATAGGTTGAACATCCCCGAGTCAAAGCCCCACCGCAGGTGGTAAACAACAATTTACCTCCCCAAATTCCAAAATCAATATTCTGGAGAACACCATGAAAAACACATTTGGCAACAACGTATCCGTCACCCTGTTCGGCGAAAGCCACGGTGAGATGATCGGCGCCGTGCTGGACGGCATGACCCCCGGCATCCCCGTGGATGAGGCTTTTATCGCCCATCAGATGAACCTTCGCCGCTCTGCCAACGCCATGCTGTCTACCGCCCGCGCTGAGCCTGATCTCGTTCGCATCGTCAGCGGCGTGTTTGAGGGCAAGACTACGGGTACGCCCATCACCTTTCTGATCGAAAATACCAACACCCGCAGCGGTGACTACGCCGCCATGCGGTATATTGCCCGTCCCGGCCACGCCGACTACACCGCCGAGATGAAGTATCACGGATACCAGGATCCCCGCGGCGGCGGCCATTTTTCAGGGCGCATCACCGCAGGTCTGGTAGCCGCAGGTGCCGTGGCGCTGACCGCCCTCAAGGGCAAGGGCATCACCGTGGGCACCCATATCGCCGCCTGCGCGGATATCCAAGACCGTCCCTTCGGTGATCTTGCCGCCGACCTCGCCGCACTCAATGAAAAAGAATTCGCCGTCCTTGACCCTAACGCTGAGGCGCAGATGAAGGCTGCCATCACAGCCGCCAAAACCGAAGGCGACAGCGTGGGCGGTGTCCTGGAGACCGCCGTCACAGGCCTGCCCGCAGGGGTGGGCGAGCCCTGGTTCGACACCGTGGAAAGTGTACTGGCGCATATCCTGTTCGGTATCCCCGCCGTCAAGGGGGTGGAGTTTGGTGCAGGCTTTGCTTTGGCGGATCAGAAGGGCAGCGAGGCCAACGACCCCTTCCGCGCCTCGGATGGGAAAATCATTACCGCCACCAATAACTGCGGCGGTATTTTGGGCGGCATCACGAACGGTATGCCCCTGACCATCCGCTGTGCCGTCAAGCCCACCCCCTCCATCTACAAGGAGCAGGAGACGGTGGACTTTGACAAATGCGAGAACACCCCCCTTGTCATCCACGGCCGTCACGACCCTGCCATCATCCACCGCGCCCGCGTGGTGGTGGATAGTGCGGTAGCCCTCGCCCTGTGCGATCTGCTGGTGACGAGATTTGGCACGGATTGGTTGATGAAATAAGAAAGGAATACCCCTATGAATTACGGCCTCATCGGCGAGCATCTCTCCCATAGCTTCTCCAAGGAGATCCATGAGATGTGTGCTGACTATACCTACGAGCTTTGCGAGCTGTCCCCCGAGACGGTGGCAGACTTTATGCAAAACCCCACCTTTACTGCTATCAACGTGACCATCCCCTATAAGCAGACGGTCATGCCCTATCTTTGTGAGATACATGACCACGCAAGGAGGATCGGAGCGGTAAATACCGTGGTTAATCGGGCGGGGAAGCTCTACGGCTACAATACGGATTTTTACGGTCTTTCAGCCCTGACGCGCCGTGTGTGCGGTACCTTGCAGGGCAAAAAGGTGCTGATCTTAGGCTCGGGAGGTACCTCCCACACCGCTCGCGCCGTGGCAGACACTCAGCGCGCCGCCTCGGTGCTGACCGTGGTGCGTAATCCCAAAGGGGAGGGGCAGATCTCCTACGCCGACGCCGAAACCACCCACAGCGATGCCGAGGTCATCATCAACTGCACCCCCTGCGGGATGTACCCCTACGCCGGCGGCGCGCCTCACATCAAGGGTACGCCCATCGATGTCACGAAATTCCCCCGCCTCGCAGGGGTGGTGGATGCGGTCTATAACCCCCTGCGCACCAATCTGGTGCAGGATGCCCTTGATTGTGGCATTCCCGCCGAGGGTGGACTCTATATGCTGGTGGCTCAGGCGGTCATGGCTTGCCGCATCTTCCTCGGTCGCGTGGAGGAGGCCTTCTCCGACGAGACAGCCATGGACAGAGAAGCGGATGGCATCTTCAAAAAGATATTATCGGACAAAGAAAACATTGTGCTGACAGGTATGCCCGGAAGCGGAAAGTCCACCGTGGGCAAGGCCCTTTCCGAGCTGCTTAACCGTCCCTTCATCGACACCGACGCGGTGATCGTGGAACGGGCAGGGAAGCCCATCACCGAGATCTTTGCCGAGCTTGGCGAGGCAGGCTTCCGTGATCTCGAGACCCAAGCCGTGAAGGATACCGCCAATGCCTACACGGGAGCGGTCATCGCCACGGGCGGCGGTGCCATCCTGCGGGACGAGAATATCCGCGCCCTGCGTCGCACGGGACGCATCTATTTTATCAACCGTCCCTTGGAGCATCTCATTCCCACCGCCGACCGCCCCATCGCCTCCACCGTCGATGCCATCCGCCGCCGCTATGAGGAACGCTATGACCGTTACCTTGCCACCTGCGATGTGGAGATCAACACCGACGAGGTAGTGGAGCACACCGTCAATACTGTCAGAGAGGACTTTTTCTCATGAAACTCATGGTCATCAACGGCCCCAATCTCAATATGCTGGGGATCCGCGAGCCTGCCCATTACGGCAGGGAAACCTATCAAGATTTGATTGCCAAGATCGAGGCTCACGCCAAGATCCTCGGGGTGGAAGTCACCTGCCTCCAATCCAACCACGAGGGGGATCTGGTAGACTTCATCCAATCCGCCTACGGTACCCACGACGGCATCGTCATCAACCCCGGGGCGTATACCCACACCAGCATTGCCATCCTGGATGCCGCCAAATCGGTGTCCCTTCCCTTAGTGGAGGTGCATATCTCCAAGGTAGAGGAGCGGGAGGACTTCCGTCAGGTCAGTTACATCCGCTTGGCCGCCATGAAGACCATCACGGGACACGGCACGGACGGCTATCCGGAAGCCATGGATCTCTTGGTGGCACATCTCAAAGGGGGCGTTCCCTCATGACCGTCACCTTTTCCCCCACCCGCCTGTCGGGAACCGTTGCCGCACCGCCTTCCAAAAGTATGGGACACCGTATGCTCATATGCGCGGGTCTTGCGGCAGGGAAGAGTACTGTTACGGGCATTTCTCACTCCCAGGATATGCTGGCTACCATGGAGCTTCTTCACGGTTTGGGTGCTGTCTGCGTCCGCCGTGCCGAGGATGATACCGTGGTGGACGTGCAGGGAGCTGATCCCCGAAACGCTGCTCCAAAAGCATCGCTGAATTGCCGCGAGTGCGGCAGTACCCTGCGTTTTTTTATCCCCATCTGCCTCTTGTCGGACAAGCCTGTGACGCTCACGGGCTCGCCCCGTCTCTTTGAACGCCCCTTGGACGTGTACGCCGATCTGTGTCGCGACCTGGGTCTTACCTTTGATCTCGATACAACAACGCCAAAGTTGACCCTGAAAGGCCCCCTGCGCGGCGGTCATTTCACCCTGCGCGGTGACGTGAGCAGTCAGTTCATCACGGGGCTTTTGTTCGCCCTTCCCTTGTGCGCAGAGGATAGTATTTTGTCCATCCTGCCCCCCTTGGAGAGCCGCCCCTATCTTGATCTGACCCTTTCCGCCCTTGCGCTATACGGTATTCAGGCCGAGTGGCTGGACGACTTGACCCTCCGCATTCCCGGTGGTCAGACCTACAAGGCCACCGACGCCGCCGTGGAAGGGGACTACTCCAACGCCGCCTTCTTCCACGCCCTCACCGCCCTGGGTCACGACGTGACCCTCACGGGTCTGAACCCCGACAGCCTCCAGGGAGACCGCGTGTACCGTGACATTTACCCCTTGCTCGCAACCGGCAGACCCACCGTTGACATCAGCGATTGCCCCGATCTCGGCCCCATCCTCATGGCCGTAGCCTCTGCCAAGCAGGGTGCTACCTTCACAGGTACCCGACGTCTCCGCATCAAGGAGAGCGATCGCGCCGCCGCTATGGCCGAGGAACTGGCCAAATTTGGGGTGTCTGTCACCGTACAGGAGGATACCGTCACCGTGGATCCTCTGGATTTCCATGCTCCTGTCAATATTCTTGACGGCCACAACGACCACCGCATCGTCATGGCGCTTTCCACGCTCTTGACCCTGACGGGCGGCACCCTTCGGGGCGCGGAGGCCGTCAATAAGAGCTTGCCCGACTATTTCGATCTATTAGGTTCCCTCGGCGCGGATATCGCCGTCACCGAGGTGTAAGAGGTTCCCATGAAGCTACAGAAAAACCATCAAATTCTCATCGTTGGCCTTGGACTTTTGGGCGGTAGCTACGCCGAGGCTTTGTCAAAGCAGGGCTACCGTGTCACCGCCATCACCCTGTCCCAAGAGGATATTGACTTCGCCGTGGACAAGGGCATGATCGCGGGGGGCGCGGCCTTCGTTGATCCCACCCTGGTGGGGGCGGCTGATCTCGTGATCTTCGCCCTTTATCCTCACGTGTTCAAGGATTGGATCAAGGAAAACCAGCACCTGTTCAAGTCGGGCATCGTCATTACCGACGTGACGGGCGTGAAATCCTGCATCGTGGACGAGATCCAATCTATGCTCCGCCCCGACGTGGAGTTCATCGCCGCTCACCCCATGGCAGGACGCGAATGCAGCGGCGTGCAAAATGCCGACGCGAGCATCTTCCGCGGGGCCAACTACGTGGTCACCCCCAGCGACAAGAACACAGACGGTGCTGTTGAGCTGTGCGAGGATCTGGGACGGATCCTGGGCTTTGCCCGCATCTCCCGTCTTGCCCCCAAGGAGCATGACGAGATCATTGCCTTTGTTTCCCAGCTCACCCACTGCATCGCCGTGGCACTCATGACCTGCACCCCCGCTGGCGGTGAGTATACCAACCGCCTGGAGGAATACACGGGCGACTCCTTTCGGGATCTGACCCGCATCGCCCGCCTTAACGACGAGATGTGGAGCGAGCTGTTCCAACTGAATAAATACGCCCTGCTCCACCAAATGACCGTGTTTGAGGGGGAGCTGAACCGTATGCGCTCTATGCTGGAGCTGGACGATATGGACGGATTGCGTGAGATGATGCGCAAGTCCACCGCCAGAAGAGCACTCTTTGATAAAAAGCTTTGATATTGAGAAAGGATAGGGCATCTCTAAATACTCAGCGTGCGGAGAGATGCGAGGGATTTTTTCGTCAGACTAAACAAAAATCTGCACGCATAGTTGACCCTATGCGAAAGAATTTTGTGACGTATGACGGAAAAAGCACCGCCATATCGGCGTGCGATGAGTTTTTAGAGATGCCCGATAGTATATCATCCATGGAAAAAATTGAATTAACTGAAAATATGCCCGCTCTCCCCACCGATGAGAAAAAGACGGTGGATGCTACCTCCGAAAACGGCAAGAAGTGGATCCTCCCCGAGTTCAAGGTCTCGGGTGTATTCTCCTCCCACATGGTGCTACAGAGAGAAAAACCCATCAAAATTTGGGGCTTTTCGAATGCGCCCCACAGTAAGGTCAGCGGATGCTTTGACGGGGAGACCGTGGTCAGCGAGGTGGGGGATGACGGCCGTTGGGAGCTGAAATTCTCCCCCCGCCCCTACAACCGCGAGGGTCAGCCTATGGTCATCGCTGATGACCGTGACCATCAAGTGGTCATGGAGGACATCCTCATCGGTGACGTGTGGCTCATTGGCGGTCAGTCCAACGCCGAGCTAAACCTTGCCCCCTGCATGACCCTTACCCCCAGCATGGAGTTCTATGAGGATGAGCCTATCCGCCTCTTTACCCAGACCCAGGCCTTCGTCTATACCAATCAAGACTTCTGCCTGGAGCCGCAGCCGGATGTCATCAATCCCGAGTGGTGCTGGAAGCGACCCACCGAGGAAGCCGCCCGCGCCTTCTCGGCCATGGGCTTCTATTTCGCCCGTGAGGTGTCCAAGTACGTGGACGCTCCTCTTGGCATGGTCATGATGGCCGCGGGCGGTGCCTGTGTGCGTGAGCTGCTCCCCGAAAATCTGGCCCACGGGGAAGGGTATTTCTTTGGCGCCAATGTCCGCGAGGCGGGGTATTACAACACCCTCATTCACCCCTTCTGCGGTCTGCCCTGTAAGGGTATGCTGTTCTTCCAGGGGGAGAGCGAGGGCGGCGACCGCAACCTGGCAGAGAAGTATACCTATGAATTGGCACTGCTGGTGGCTGACGAGCGCCGCCGCTTTGGGTGGGAATTCCCATTCTATAATGTTCAGCTTTCGGACTATCGCGCAGAGGGCGCCCAATTCTTCCCCTGGCACGATATCATCCGTATCAAGCAGTATGAGGCCCTGTCGGTGATCCCCAATTCTACCCTCACCGTGGATATGGATCTGGGCTCCCCCGAGGATTGGCCCGATTGGGCACACTCCCCCCGCAAGCTGGAGCTGGCCGAGCGTCTGGCCGCCTTGGCGTTGGCGCGGGAATATAACGTGAAAAACGAGCGGGAGGTATCCTCTCCCACCCCCGCCGAGGTGTTCCTGTCGGCGGATCAAAGCAAGATCGTTGTGGAATTCACCAATGTGGGCCAGGGACTCATCGTGTCGGGTCAGGCCCCCGTGGAAAGCCTCGGCAAAGAGGTGGAGGGCTTCTCGGTGGGTGACTATGATCACCGTACCCCCGCCCGTGCCACCATCACCTCCCGTTGCGCCGTCACCGTAGAGGTGCCCGAGGGCGTGGAGCCGACCCATATCAACTACGCCTACTTCCTCACCGTCACCCCCGAGAACGCCAACCTCCGCGGTGGCAATAACCTGCCCGCACCGGCGTTTTCTATTCCATTAGCTTAATGTCCAAGCAGGAGATCCCGTTGGGTCTGCACTTGTTTTGGAAATGTTCCGTTTCCGCCCTCGGAACGCGGTTGTTCAGACTGCGAGGAATATTTCAAAACGGCGTAAATTGAATTTCAATTTGCCGCTAACTGTGCACGCCGTTGGGGTCTCCTGTTTTGTTCGCCTCTATGCACAAAAACACAGCGTAAATTTTGTGCGCAATGCCCCTTCCCTTAGACACAAAACCTTCACACTCCTGTGATAAAATATAACCAAGTATATTGAAAGGACGGTACACTATGGCAAAGGATTCCCGTCTCCGCCGCCTGGGAAAGAGATTATCTCTCATGTTCCGTAGCATTGGCGCCGTATTTTATCCCAGAAATATGAAAAACGCCTTCAAAACGGTGCTTTTTTCTGCCAAGGAATACGTCTGCTTTTTCGTGGCACTCCTTCTGATCCAGGCCGGATTTATCACCTTCTCCCTTATGACCGATATCAACCTCTCTCATGCGAAGCAAACCATCCGCAGCGAGTATGCCCATCATATTGAGGTGGTGGGGCTTGATCAGGAGCAGAAGGTCAATCTTGAATACACCTTTGATCTGGCGCTGGCCAGAAAAAACCAATATCTCCAATCGGCATCCTTTTACGAGGAGTCTCCCGGGGTCTACGTTGCTGAGCTTTCCATGCACGACGGAGTGGATTTTTCCGCCGGTCTGCGTCATGTGAAAGGCGAGATGCTCTCCACCATTTCCCAGGAGGGCTGGGTGGTGCGAACCACACCCTTGTACGGATACGAAGCTGATTACGTGGTCCCCTATACCCTGACCTTTTGGGGAGTTGCCTTCCTTTGGATGATACTGTCCGTGGCGGTGCTCTGGATTTTGTACCGTGTCCGCGTCAATCATTTTAATTTCGTTTACGGCATCTATATGGCTTGCGGCGCCGATTTCCCCAAGCTGTACGGTACGGCAGGCGGCGAGCTCATGGCTATCTCCTGCCTGACCCTCCTTCCCTCGATCCTGTTGGGCGGCGGCCTGATCTGCGGCCTCCATCTGGCTCTTGGTATCACCCCCACCGTCTCGGCTCGCACCGTGGTGGGATTGCTCCTTTTCAATCTCATAGCTGTGCTTCTGGCTGTTTACGTGCCTATGCGTCGTATGTCGGTCAAGGCTCCCGTGACCCTGTTGCGCTCCTTGGACAACGGCGGTCTCGTAGCCTCGCCCAGACGCTCCTTCCGTATGTTCGGGGCAGGATATCCCGTGAAATACGAGCTGTTCGGTATGTGGCGCATGCGGAAATACTATGCGGGGTTGGTACTGTCTGCCGTCCTGTTTGCCTCCCTCTTTGTGTCGGGATTGTATATTGCCGACCTGGAGGCCTACCACGATACCATTGATCCTTACGAATATACCGTCCGTTACGGTTCTCTGAAGCCAGAGGGCGCCGTGGAGATGGAAACCGACGAAAACGGCGAGGAGCTTTGGCCCGCGCCCGTGTATACCGACGAGGAGATCTCCTTGATCCTCGGAGATCCGGATATTTTCCTGGACGGGGTGATGGCGGTCGATGGCGTCAGCTACGTTGACTGGTCCGTCACTACTTCGGGCGGGAGCAAGCTGTCCCATCTGCTGCTCAAGCCGGTTCAGCTTTCAGGCGGTACAGACAGCCTTGTGACCAGTAACGAGCGAAGCGATGAGGGCTACAAATACGCAATGTATGAGTATGACTACACCGCCTTTGACAAGACCTACATTGATATGCTGGTGGAGCATGAGCTTTGCACCTTTGAGGGGGATCCTTACCGTATACTCACCGAGGAGCGTATGGTGATCGTCAGCGAGGATACCTTCAACGAAAGGAGCTATCATTTTGCCCCGGGCGATAAGATCCTGGTGGCGGTCTGCGACAAGGAGGGACCGGTGCAGATGACCTTTGACGCCAAGGATATCCTCCGTCAGCAGATAGAGATGTGCGATTTCCACTACGTAGAGTATACGGTCTGTGCCGTTATGCGCGGAAGAGTTTCGGAGTCCCATATTACCTTTGGCGTGAACTTTGATGAATATACAGAGCTGGCAGGCACTCTCCCTGTCCGAGATCTTCTGAAGGTTTATATGGAGGACGGCACGGATTTTGCTACGGTGCAGTCTGCGGAGGGCAAGATCAGACAGGCCATCAGCTATTGCTCCGGCTGGATCGTGGAGCCTACGGGAAATTATTTCAAGACCCATGTGGACGGTATGCGACAGGATCAAACCTTAATTCTCACCCTGTCGATCCTGATCCTGGCAGTATCTCCCCTGGTGTGGTTCTTCTCCCAGATCATGTATTACCGCAAGCGTAGCCGTGAGTTTAACCTGCTCTTTGCCTTAGGAGGTCAAAGAGCGTCCATCGGGAAGCTCCATCGCTTGGCGGGAGGCGTGCTTTCGGGGGTAGCGTTTATCATCACCGCTGTTCTCAGTTATATTTGTAATTTTGTCGTTCATCTTCTTCTGAACACCCTGTTGCCGAAATTCGGCATCATCGAAAACGTGCACTATGAATTTATCATGTCCTGGCCTGCGCTCCTGTGTTGCCTTTTGACGGCGGTGGTCTGCGGCTTCCTCTCCTGCGAGTGGCCCTATCACCTGTTCAAAAAAGAGCGGGAGAAGTACCCGGACAGAATCCTTGTGAACTGATGAAAGGATAGATTCAACATGGAAAACAGAATTTTACATAAGTCCCCCGATGAGAAGGGGGAAAGAGTGATCCTGGACGTGCGTGATCTTGTCAAGCAGTTTGACCAATCCGACGAGGTGATCACCGCCGTCAACCGCGTGACCATGAAGGTATACGAAGGAGAATTCGTGGCTATTGTGGGTGCCTCGGGATCGGGTAAAAGTACCCTTTTGCATCTGTTGGCAGGTCTGGACCGTCCCAACGCGGGCAATATCTATATCCGCGGCCAGGATATTACCGCCATGAGCTCGGATGAGCTGAGCGCCTTCCGCGGAGACCACATCGGCATGGTGTTCCAGAGTCATAATCTGATCCCCCAGTTCACCGCTCTGGAGAATATTTTGATCCCCACCATG
Organism: Oscillospiraceae bacterium; assembly: GCA_015063685.1. Classification (GTDB taxonomy): domain Bacteria; phylum Bacillota; class Clostridia; order Oscillospirales; family CAG-272; genus CAMEON01. The sequence continues at coordinate 37,533 of SVTR01000032.1, forward strand.
ATGCGGAACAAGAGCGAATTTTCCTACGAGCAAAATCTCCGCAAGCTGGTGTCATCCTTGGGCATCGCGGACAGACTTCACCATTTGCCCAGCGAGCTGTCCGGCGGTCAACAGCAGCGAGTGGCCATTGCCAGAGCGTTGATCAATCTGCCCCATATCGTATTCGCGGACGAGCCCACAGGCAACCTGGATCGAACCAACGCCGATGAGGTTCTGGAGCTTTTGCTGGAAACCAAACGGGTCATGACCCAAACCCTCATCATGGTCACCCACGATATGTCTATTGCCAATCGCGCCGACCGCATTTTCACCATGGATGACGGACGTCTGACCTTGACCAAGCGCTGATCCATCATGAGACTAAGCAGGGAAGCACCTCTTTTGAGGTGCTTTCTTCGCCGTGAATTTCCTCGTAAATAAAAATCAAAAAAACTATTGACAAATTCTTCGTATTATGGTATAATACCGAAATGTACGGATCAAATATGACCCATTAGCTCAGATGGCAGAGCACATGACTTTTAATCATGGTGTCCGGAGTTCGACTCTCCGATGGGTCACCAAAGCAAAAGAAGCACCAAAGCAGGTGCTTCTTTTGCTTTGTCGATCTATTGGCCGATAAGAACTCCTTCAAGCTGTTAGGGAAGAAAAAGAATGGAGCGAAAGGGACAGCTTGAGCCGAGCTGTGCGAGGCGGTCGACTCTCCGATGGGTCACCAAACGTAACAAATCCGAACTATTTCGTAAATCGAAATTGGTTCGGATTTGTTTTTTACTATAATTATTCTTTATGAGTTTAATATTTGTATGGGCAAAAGGTGGCAGAGGTTCTGCCACCTTTTGTTTTTACATCATGCATAAATCCACTTGTTACGCACTTCTGAAAATTCCGTTAAATCGCCACTCAATGCTTTCCAAGGAAGCAAATTGTCATGAATATCTTTATTACTCCCAAATATCTTGTACATGATATATGCTAATAAGTTTGATGTTGCTCGCAAGCGCAAACATTGGTTACTGCAGCCGATCCTCGGTCTGGCAGTTTTTGTGGATCCATTTCAAGGGCTACGGATGTCGCGAATTTTTTCGCAGCGTATGCGCTGACGGTCTTTTTTTCCTGCATCCCGAAAATCCAGAGCCGATCTACAGTCTCTACAAACGTTTGATCCCCCTCTTGAGCACACACACCCTTGCGAATGATCTGCATACATCAGAGCTTTTGGGAACTTTTCTTCATACGATTGCCCGCTATCAATTATGGGACGAAGAAAAAAGGATCCCTGCCGCCATTGAGCAAACCATTGCGTTTATTCACGAAAACTACCATGGAAATCTCTCCGTCGAGCAGCTTGCCGAAAGAGAAAACTACAGCGTTTATCACTTTACTAAGCTCTTAAAAAAATATACGGGCCAATCCCCCTATCAATATATTTTGTCCACAAGGCTTCGCCACGCCCAGCAAATGCTCCTTTCAACCGACTACACCATTGAGGAAGTGAGCCGATTCAACAATTTTTCAAGCTGTAGCCGCTTCATTTCGATCTTCACCAAGGCTTTTGGTATGCCCCCCCTCCGGTACCGTCAGAATTCTGCTTTCAAGAGTCATTCAAAGCGGTGATCTGTCACTCGTTACAGGACTCCTGTTTTTCATTGGCAGTGAGAGCTATGCTACATCGAACACGGTCAAAGACGAAAAATCGGGATGATTTTATATTTATATTCGCGTACTCTCCGTGCTCCTGTTTTTTCTACCTTTACAAAAACCGATTTTTATGCTATAATAAAAAAGTCAAAATTATGATGGAGCAAGTTTTATGAAGTACATAAACAAAGAAAATTTATACGATTATGCTTTTTTGAACCAAGATACTCTCGTATCTCCTCTTCGTGCTATATGCGTTTGCTTTCACGGATACACCGATGCGACTATGTATCAAGAAAGCCCTAAAATCGCCAAAATTTTAGGAGAAGCGGGAATTGCCTGGGTGTTTCCTTACTATAGCGTCTGGGCGTGGATGAGTAAAAGCTCGAGCGAATTTAATGAGCAGGTGATTGATGCGGTTTACGAAAGACTCGGAGCTGATGAAACGGTTCCGCTTATCGTAAGCGGAGGAAGCATGGGGGGACTTACCGCTCTGAATTATCTTGTGTACGGAAAAAGAAATGCTGTAGGTTGCGCTGTAAACTGTGCCGTTACGGATATGAAAAGAGTTTTTTCAGACATACCGGATTTCAGACGCGCGATACTTTCGGCTCATATCGAAGAGGATGAAGATCTTTTATCTGTTATGAAACGGTATTCACCGGTAGATTTTTATAAGCTTATGCCGAAAATTCCGTATTATTTCGTTTATGGCGAAAGCGATGCTTACTTCACCCAAAATCATATGCCGCCACTGATCGAGAGAATGAAAAAAGAGAAGTTTTCCTATAAGCTTCGTATCGAGGAAGGAATGAATCACTGCGATATCGAAAGCCATCCGGATGCGTTTACGGAATACTGCAAATTCATAGTAGATTTAATAAAGTAAAAGCATATGGTTGATGTTTTCATTGACGATGAACATACCATTGTATATACATAAGGGAGCCTCTGAATATTCTGCGCACAGCGAATCGGCAGAATATTCAGAGGCTCCCATTAGTTAACTGTTATTACAAAAGTAAAAGAGTTATGCGTATATGCGCTTCGCTTATTGATCAGGTTTAATCAGCAGAATCACCGCATAGGGCTGCTCGGGTACCGTCACGGTAATTCCATGCTCCATAAGATCTGCGCCCTTCGCCGTCACATCCACGAGCCCATCAAAGTCCGTAATATGATACTGCTTCTCGGGGTCAAGACCCTTGAGGCAAATCGTATTGGTCAGCTTGGAGGATGTCTCCTGGCAAGCGATGGAGGCGAAGCCCTCGTCCAGCTCTGGATCAAAGAACATCCGTCCGTCCCAGCGGTCGGCGTTAGCCGTCCACTCTGTGAGGGTGTAGTAATTGCCATAGAAGTACTTGCGGTTGATAATGCGGCTCTGGAGCCGGCTTCCTTCGGCTACACTTGAAAAGATGAGACGGTATTTACTTTTTTCTTATATTTCAACGGCGTTTCTCCGAATTTCTTTTTGAAAAGGACGATAAAATGGGAGCAATCTGAAAATCCGGAGCGCATACACGCATCCGTTACCGAGTGGCCGTTTGCAAGCAGAACCGCCGCATTGGAAAGTCTGACTGATTCGAGATATTCCCGCGGGGAGGTATGAAGGTGTTGTCGAAACCACCGTGTCAGGGTGGCAGAGCTTACAAAGTGGGAGGCAAGAATGTCGCTCACGCTGCGGATCTCGGCAAAATTCCCGTGAATGTCATCCAATATTTTTTGAAGCGGTTCGGGAATATCAGACTGCGCGGCGGCATCAGGTGACGCATCCTTTTCGAATATCGTTAGGATTCGGAGCAAATAAGACGCTTTTTTCAGCTCAGAGCCTTCATTTTCGCATATGTCCAACAGCGAGAAGGCAAGAGACATCAATTCCTTTTTTGTTTTCTCGTCAAAGGAGAACAAAGGACAAAAGTCCTCTTTGCGCAAAAAAGAAAACATGGGGGAGGCAAAGTCCGCATCGATCCAGATGCATATATGCTCCTGCACGGCTGCTTTGTGAAAAATTCCCATATGTATATCACCAGGGCGTGATATGACCACATCTCCCTCGGGAACGGGATATAGGTTGTTATTGACAAGGAAG
>SVTR01000033.1 GCA_015063685.1 Oscillospiraceae bacterium
CACAGGAAGCAAAACCTTTTTATGACAATGGTTTTTTACAGGTATAAAGAGATCCTTCGGCGCGGCCAGCGGCCTTGCTCAGGATGACCGCGTTGGTCAGTAAACGCCCATAAACAACAATTTATCGTTGTACCGTCCCTCGCGTGATGCCTATGGCACGGGATGCACTACCCCGAGCGATGGCCGCGGGCACTGCCCGCTAAACAACAATTTACCATACTAAAAATACAGGAGCATCTATGAAAAAAGCCACATCCCACACCCTGCCCGACGACGTGATGGTACACTGCATCGACGCATCCCTCGCCTGGGAAAACCACACCGTGGTCTCGGGTCTGAATCTGACCGTTCACAAGGGTGATTATCTCTGTATCGTAGGCGAAAACGGCTCGGGTAAATCCACCTTGGTCAAGGCTATGCTGGGTCTTCATCCCGTGGCCGAGGGTCACATTTGCATCAACGCCACCGTCAAAAACGGAGGCATCGGCTACCTGCCCCAACAGACGCCCGCCCAAAAGGACTTCCCCGCCTCAGTCAAGGAGGTGGTACAGTCCGGCTGTCTCCACGGCATGGGCTGGAATCCCTTCCTCTCCAGAGAGCAAAAGCACAAGGCCGTCTGCGCTATGGAAAAGGTCGGCATCACCCACCTGGCCAACCGTTGCTACCGTGACCTTTCGGGCGGTCAACAGCAAAGAGTCCTCTTGGCTCGCGCCTTCTGCGCCACCGAGCGGCTGATCTTTCTGGACGAGCCCATCGCCGGTCTTGATCCTTTGGCCATGAAGGATATGTACGACATCATCTCCACCATGAACCGTCCCAGCGAGTGCCATATCTGCGACCACGATCACCAGGGCGTGACGGTGGTCATGGTGTCCCACGACATCCGCGCGGCGGTAAAGCACGCCAGCCATATCCTCCACCTGGACAAGGAGCAATCCTTCTTCGGTCCCACCGAGGAATATCTCAAAACCGCCATCGGCCGCCGCTTTGCGGGAGAGGAGGGCTGATATGATGAATTTTACCGCCATGTCCCTTTCCGTCGGTTGGCTTGAGACCCTGAAGCTTTATCTTTCTTATCCTTTCGTCCGCTACGCCGTCATCGCGGGGGTGTTGATTTCTCTTTGCGCGGGACTTTTGGGCGTGACTCTGGTGCTGAAGCGATATTCCATGATCGGTGACGGTCTGTCCCACGTGGCCTTTGGCGCCATGGCTATCGCCGCCGTCACAGGACTTGCCCCCATGGCCATCGCTCTGCCCGTCACCGTAGCAGCGGCGGTGCTCCTGCTCGTAGCCAACGAGCGAGGGCTGATCAAGGGTGACGCCGCCATTGCCATGCTGTCCGCAGGTGCTTTGGCCATCGGCTATCTTCTGCTCAACATCTTCCCCTCCTCCAATACAGGCTCCCTCAGCGGAGATGTTTGCTCCTCTTTGTTTGGCTCCACCTCCATGATGACCCTGTCGCCTGCCGATGTTTGGCTGTGCGTGATCCTCTGTGCCGTCGTGCTGGGCTTCTTTATCCTGTGCTATCATCGCGTGTTTGCCGTCACCTTTGACCAAAGATTCGCCACCGCCACAGGTCTTCCCTCCCGCGTTTACAATTTCGCCATCGCCGCCGTCAGCGGTGTGGTTATCGTCATGGCCATGAAGCTGGTGGGCGCGCTACTCATCTCGGCGCTGATCATTTTCCCTGCCCTTTCGGCCATGCGGGTATTCAGAAGCTTCCGATCGGTCATGGTCTGCGCGGCGGTGATCTCGGTTGCGGGATCCCTCGTAGGCCTTGCGCTGTCTCTTTTGTTCAGCACCCCCACAGGCGCTACCGTGGTGGCGGTGCATATGGTCATTTTTGGGGTGTTTTCGGTTTTGAAGATGATCCTGAAACGATAAATTGCTGGGCATCTCTAAATACTCAGTGTGTGGCGAGATGCGAGAGATTTTTTCGTCAGACTAAAGGTCACCTCTAAAAAAAAATCTGCGCGCCTAGTCGTTCCTATGCGAAAGAATTTTGTGACGTATGACAGAAAAAGCACCGTCATATCGGCGTGCGATGAGTTTTTAGAGATGCCCTGCTATTTACCACCTGCGGTGGGGCTCCGGCTCGGGGTAGTGCATCCTATGCGTACCACATACCGCGATGGTGAGTTGGTCAGCTAAATTGTTGTTTAGTATCCTTTCCACTTTTCTCTCCGCGGCGAGAGAAAAGTTCCAAAAGAGCGCCGCTTAGTGCAGAACCTACGGTTCTCCCTAAGAACCCAACTCCCTCGTGACGCACGCAGACCACAGAGGTGGTCTGCTATTGCGTGTTTTTTGTCAGCCACCGGCGGTGGCCCGCCCCCACGGCGGAGCGCCTCGGGGCTCATCAAAAGGCCAATTGACATGTTTCTGTTGGCCGAACAGCGGGAGGTTCAGGATCATATAGCGAAGCTATAGTTCTGATGGCGAATGGACAAATGTTGTTGTTTTTTAATCAAACAATCACCTCTTGCCGTGAGAACTATGGATTCAATGCTATTTTTACTATTGAATTTTTTCAAACCAACTAAAGCTTTCTAAACAGTACGGTATGAGCCTCAAGGCGCTCCGCCGCAGAGGCGGGTTATCGGCGTTGGCTGACACAGCACACGCGATAGCCGCTCCACTCCCCCATTGGGGAGCGGCGTGCGTCACGAGGGAGTTGGAGTCCAGAGGAGAACCGTAGGTTCTGTCTTTGGCGGCGCTCTTTACTCCACTTTCTTTCGCCGAGGAAAGAAAGTGGAAAGGATACTAAACAACAATTTACCTGCCCAACTACCCATCGCGTGCCGCATTAGGCAGAGGATGCACTACCCCGAGCGATGGCCGCGGGCACTGCCCGCTAAACAACAATTTATCTTATTTAACACGAAATGAAAGGACGGTGACCTCACACGAGACGCCTATTCACATATCTCAAGCCCTACCGCGGGCGCATCTCGGTAGGATTGACCATCAAAATACTGGGTACGCTGGTGGAGCTCGCCATCCCTTATATCCTCAGCGTCATTTTGGACGAGGCCATTCCCGCCGCCGTGGAAATCGGTGACACCCAGGGCGGTCTCCGCCAGATTTTCATCTGGGGTGCGCTGATGGTGGTCTGTGCCGTCATCGCCCTGGTCTTCAACATTGTGGCCAATCGAATGGCCGCCCGCGTGGCGAGAGATACGGCCATCGCCATCCGTCACGATCTCTTTGACAGTACCCTGCGTCTGTCCTGTAGCCGTGCCGATGCCTTTACCGTTCCCAGCCTGGAATCCCGCCTGACCTCGGACACCTATAACGTCCACCACCTCATCGGTATGATCCAGCGCATGGGCATCCGTGCTCCCATTTTGCTCATGGGCGGTCTGATCATCACCTTCACCCTGGATCCCGTTTTGGCGGGCATTATGGCTTGCGTTTTGCCCTTCATTGCCCTGACCGTTTTCCTGGTCTCCCGCAAGGGCGTACCCCTCCATAAAAAAGCCCAGGAATCGGGAGACGCCATGGTGCGTGTGGTGCGCGAGGACGCCCAGGGGATCCGCGTCATCAAGGCGTTGTCCCGCAAGCAATACGAGCAGGGACGCTATGAGCAAGTCAACCGTCAGCTCCAACACGACGGTCTCCGCGCCTCTGTGGTCATGGGCATCTCCAACCCTGTCATCAACCTGTTTTTGAATGTGGGTTTGGTAGCGGTCCTCCTGGTGGGCGCTATCCGCGTAACCAACGGAGAATGCCTCCCCGGCAAGATCATTTCCTTTATCCAGTATTTCACCCTCCTGTCCAACGCCATGCTGGCCATCACCCGTATTTTTATGATGTTTACCAAGGGTGCGGCCTCCATGGGGCGTATCACCGAGGTGCTGGACGCCGCCGCGGCCTATGACGAGGCACCCAAAACCGTCCGCACCATGCCTGCCCCCATGGGCGTAAACGGGGAAGGCTATCTCCGCTTTGAAAATATTCGCTTTACCTACGGCGAGCGGGAAAAGGACAACCGCAGACCCCATTTGTCGGGAATCACCTTTGATCTGCCCAAGGGAGGCACCCTGGGTCTCATCGGAGCTACGGGCAGCGGCAAGACCACCCTGCTCTCCCTTCTCATGCGCTTTTACGACGTCCGCGAGGGCAACGGTACCGTCTCTCTCGGCGGCCGAGACCTGCGCACCATGACCCCCGAAGAGTTGCGCCAAAAATTCGGCATCGCCATGCAGAACGATTTCATTTTTGCCGGCTCTATCGAGGATAATATCCGCTTCGGGCGGGAGATCTCCCACGAGGACGTGGTCTTTGCCGCTAAGGTAGCCCAGGCCTACGACTTTATCTCGGCGTTGCCCGACGGCTTTGACCACCAGTTGACCTCCAAGGGCACCAATCTCAGCGGCGGCCAGAAGCAACGTCTGCTTATTGCCCGTGCCTTGGCAGGTAAGCCCGAGATTTTGATTTTGGATGACGCATCCTCTGCCCTTGACTACCGCACCGACGCCGCTCTGCGGCAGGACATCCGTGCCGCCCAGGTTGGTGATGGAGATCACTCCCCTCTCCATCACACCACTACGATCATCGTGGCTCAGCGCGTCAGCTCGGTGAAGCACGCCGATCTGATCCTGGTGCTGGACGGCGGCGAGGTCATCGGCAGCGGCAATCACGATGCTCTTATGGAGACCTGTGAGGTCTACCGAGAAATTGCGGAGTCCCAGATGGGAGGTGCGATCCTTGACTAACCGAGGCGGCCCTATGGGGCGATCAACCCATAAAGTCGGCGCACCCGACAAGCCCATGGACAGAGCCGGACGCACCCGTGTGCTTCTGCGTGTCTGTAAATACCTGTTCAAAGACCGTTTTGCTATGCTGGGTGCCTTCGTCATGATGCTGGTATCCAACCTCCTGGCGCTGGCAGGCCCCAAGATCACGGGTTTCATCATTGACGCCATCGACGCGGAAACCGGCGTGGATATGAATACCGTCACCAAATGGTGTATCGTGCTGGTGGTCTTTTACGTCACCTCCGCGATTCTGTCCTATTTTTTGGCGGTGCTCATGGCTTGGATCAGCCAACGCGTGTCCTACACCATGCGAAAAGAGGTCTTTGCCCATCTCACCGAGCTGCCCGTAGGGTATTTTGACACCCACCAGACGGGCGACATTGTCAGCCACATCTCCTACGATATCGACACGGTCAACGCCTCCCTGTCCCACGATCTCTTGCAGATCTGCGTCAGCGTGGTGACCGTGGTGGGCTCGCTGGCCATGATGCTCTCCATCTCCCCCCTGCTCCTTTGCGTATTCGTCATTACCGTGCCCGTGTCCATCCTCTTTACGAAATACAAGACCAAGAAAATCCGTCCCCTGTTCCGCAAGCGCTCCGCCAAGCTGGGCGAGCTTAATGGCTTTGCGGAGGAGATGCTGTCGGGTCACCGCACCATCAAGGCCTACTACCGGGAGGCCTACATGGTGGACGAGTTTGACGGACACAACACCGACGCCTGCGAGGCCTATTATCGCGCCGATTATCAAGGCTCCATGATCGGCCCCACCGTCAACTTCGTCAACAACCTGTCCCTCTGCCTTATTACTGTGCTGGGTGGCGTGTTCTATCTCTTGACCCTGTCGGTGCCCACCCTGCCCGCGATTTTTGTCATTGGTCTGGGTGATGTGTCGGCCTTCGTGCAGTATTCCCGCAAATTCTCCGGACCCATCAACGAGTTTGCCAACATCCTCAGCGAATTTCAGTCGGCCTGCTCAGCGGCGGAGCGTGTCTTTGCTTTGTTGGACGAGCCTGCCGAGGTGGCAGATACCCCCGACGCTAAGGTATTGCCCCACGCCACGGGAGAGGTGCGAGGGGACGTGACCATGGAAGACGTGCACTTTGGTTACGTGCCCGATAAGGAGATCCTGCACGGCCTGTCTCTCAAGGCTGACAAGGGCAAGCTCATTGCCATCGTAGGCCCTACGGGCGCGGGTAAGACCACGGTCATCAACCTGCTCATGCGGTTCTACGACGTTGACAGCGGCCGCATCACGGTGGACGGTCACGAGATCCGGGACCTGACCCGCGACAGTCTCCGCCTGTCCTACACCATGGTGCTCCAGGACACCTGGCTCTTCTGCGGCACAGTTTTGGATAACATCACCTACGGCACCGAGGGTGCCACCATGGAGGATGCCATCCGAGCCGCCAAAGCGGCGCGCATTCACGACTTCATCATGTCCCTGCCCGAGGGATATATGACCGTCCTCTCGGACGACGGCGTGAACATCTCCAAGGGGCAAAAGCAGCTGCTCACCATTGCCCGTGCCATGCTGTCCCGCGCGCCCGTCCTCATTCTGGACGAGGCCACCTCCAATGTGGACTCCCGTACCGAGCACCTCATTCAAGAGGCGCTGTACGCCCTCATGCAGGATCGCACCTGCTTTGTCATCGCCCATCGCCTGTCCACCATCAAGAACGCCGACACTATTTTAGTGGTGAAGGACGGCGTGGTGATCGAGTCGGGCAATCACGACGAGCTTTTGTCAAAGAAGGGATTTTATGCGTCCCTGTATAATGCGCAGTACAAATAAACCATATTAACAAGCAAAAGACCTGATTGCACCATTTGGACAATCAGGTCTTTCAATTCTCTTGTTCCTCAAACAATGCCTCCATAGGAACTTCTAAAATTTTGGCTATAATGTAAATTTCTTTATCCGTTGCGATGCGTACCTGACCCTCTAATTTGGAATAGCTCGTAGGGTTCATATCGCATCCCATAATCTGAATTTTAGAAATAAAATCTTTTTGCTTAATGCCCCTGCGTTTACGAAGCACTTCTATATTTTTCCCGACCATATTACAGGTTCCATAGGATTGCTTCCTGACTTTCATGACAATTTTCTTCTCTTTCATGTTTTTTTAGATTATATCCTAAAAAGCTCTTGACAAAATTCCGAAACAGAATTATAATATAAATAATTCCGTTTCGGAATAATGAGAAAAAAGGAGCTCGCAATATGGTTGCCGCAAACGCTGCAGAATTTGGACTACAATCAGGAAGACATTATATTTCGGGTCAAAGTAAAAAAGACAGGTATTTAGCCTATCAACATGAATATCATCGTGAATACGGGGTTTTCCCGGAGTTAGATCTTATTAACAAACCTTTCACGGCATTGTTTGATGACATTCGAGAGGGACATCTCCAAATTATAAAAAAAGGCTTTGGGGGAGCCTTGGCATATCCGGACATTCACAACGCCTTTAACAAAAGATTTAGAAAAATTTATGACCAATATAAAAAAGAATGGTCTTTCATAACAACTCTTACAAATTCTTATGATGCCGTCATACCCACCCTTGATGCAATCGAACCCGGCATATATGTTTCAAATAATCTCGGTTACATGAAGGACGAAAACGGAAACTATTATGAAGGCACGTGGGAAAATAACCGATTAAAATATGGCTTTGTTTATTTTCCCGAACATGAAGTTATCTTGGCAGGATGGTTTTTTCATAAATCTTCGCAAGAAAATGCGCCGGTGTATTGTAAAGGAGTTTCTCGGCATTTATATAAAGGTGAAACAAAAATAGGAACATTTATGATATCGGAAAATTATTTTGGCCTATATTCTGATCTATGTTTTATCATGAGTGAAGACAAACATGATGAGTATGAATTATACATCGGTCCTTATGAAAACAAATATGAAAGCGGAACTTTCTATGCAAAATTTCTCACGTCTGATGGAATTAAAGTCAGTCGCATACGTTACGTAGATGGAGAAAAACGCGGAGGCCTCTCTTGTTTAGAAGTATATGCCAGAAGCTTGTTGTTATTCTGGCTTAGCTGCATAGCCTACCTGATGATTTTTACATACGGACTCCCTTTTTTCCTGATTTATAAATACGTCCAAAAAAAGAAACTTCAATAAAAATCCAAAAAGCATCGGCCGAGGCCGATGCTTTTTGCTTGCATATCGCATTACATATAAAACTCGTTTTTGATCTTTCGCTCAAACAACCCGTGCAGGGCAATCATGGGATCGGCGTTTTCGTAAAGAATCGCGTACACCGCCTCGCAGATGGGCAATTCCACGCCGTACTTCTTACCCAAAAGCACCATAGCGCGGGTGGTGGCGTACCCCTCGGCCAAAGCGCCGAAGGTCTCGCCCTTGATATACGCCTCACCAAAGGCGCGGTTGTGACTGAACTTGGAGAACACGGTGGCCTCGTAGTCGCCCAGGTGACAAAGACCGTAGGCCGACAGCTCGCTGCCGCCCATGGCGGCAATCAGACGGGCGATCTCACGGGTGCCGCGGGACATGAGAGCGCCCTTGAGGGTGGACAGTCCCTTGCCGTCCAGCATACCCGCCGCAATACCGATGACGTTTTTGGAAGCCGCGCCGATCTCGCTGCCGATGAGATCCTCGCCGTAGTAAAAGCGGATCAGATCGCTGGAAAATTCCTCCACAAGATACTGCTTGGTAGCCTCGTCCTCGCTGTCGATGACCATGCAGTTAGGCACGCCGGCATAAAACTCCTGGACGTGGCCGGGACCTACCCATACGGCGATCTTCACCGAGGGATCCATGGCCTCCTTGGTAATCTGGGACAGTCTCATACCCGTCTCAGCTTCAATACCCTTCATGCAGAGCACGATGGTTTTATTTTTGATGTTCAGGGGCTTCAGCTCCTCCATAAGCCCTCTGAGTCCCTGAGATCCGATGGAGATAATCAGGGTTTCGCAGGTGTCGGTTGCTTCCTTAATGTCGGTGCAAAGCTTGACAGAATCAGGCAAAACCAACAGGTCGTTTCTGCGCTCGGCCAGAAAACGCTGCATATGGGGGGTATCCGCAGGACCGTACATGGTCACCTCATGCCCCTTCTTGGCAGAGAGATACCAACCGATAAGGGAGCCCCAGCGCCCGCATCCGATAACTGTTATTTTCATGTTTCCTCTCCTTCTTTGGTAACGGTACAAAACCGTCTCAGGTGTAAGATCATGGTGTCATCCAAGGGAATGACCACCACGGAATCCTCGGTGGGCAAAGACAGATAGCAGCTCACGGCATCAAAAGGATCATTCGTATACCGAAACACCCGTTCCTTGCCGCGCGCAAACGCTTTTTGCGCGTCCTTTTTCTTTCGCGGAATGACCGCCACGGCATCAATGTCTCTGAGCGCGACACGGGTCACCACCCGACGGCGCTTTCCCGTGATCTCGGTGATCACCAGGTCGTATTGTGCTTCGCCGTCAGCAGAAACAATGCCGCTTTCGCTGATCTCATAGCGGTAGACGTTCAGGGCGTAACGCACCATCAGGTACGCCCCTGCCGTCACAAGCAGGAAGGCGGTTCCTTGATAGATCACGGGATAGCTGATGCCCTCCAAGCCGGAAAAGGCAAGGAGCACCAGCGCCACCACAAAGCATCCGCCCACCAGTAAATGGAATCCCTTCCTGCGGGGGTGAGATTCAAAAGCATACATGACCTCAGCTCTCCTCCTTGATCTCGGCCTCCAGCCGATCGATCTCGTCTTCAGCCGCGGCGCATCCGAGCTTGGAGGCGCGACGGTAATATTTCAGAGCCTCCAGGCGATCCTTTCGGTCAACGCCTAAGCCGCTCTCGTGACAAACGGCCAGACAGAGAGACGCCTCCCCATGGTTTTTGGCGGCCTTTTCCAGCCAGCGCACGGCCTCGCGGGGATCCTTGTGGGTGCCGATACCATGCAACAAGCAATATCCCAGGCTGTACTGTGCCCAAACGATACCGCCTGAGACCTTCTCGCCTCTGGGTTGAACCACCGAGGCCGCCCGACGATAGCAAGCCACCGCCGCAGATTGATCCTCACGGATCCCTTGGCCGTAGAAATAGCGGTCGCCCAAATGATTCAGTGCCTCGGCACGGTGGGTATCGGTCAGGGGCGCATTCAAGCACTCGGGAAGCTCCGTCTCGGATCGGCGGTTGACAGGTGCCGACAGGGTAAACGGCTCGGGCAGAGGGCGGAGAACACCGTAATAGGCTTCACCAAAATCCCACGTGATTTCAGCTTTCGCCACCTCCGCGGGCTGCTTTGAAGTCTTTTTTCTCTTCTTCTTTTCCACGGGCTCGGGTGCCTGTGCCTTGACGTATTTCTCATAACGGAAGAGTCTCGTCAGATCGTCCAAGGCTTGACTGTGCATGGCCAACACCGCGGCACCCATGTGGTCATACACCGAATGCGCGGTTACCTGATCCTTGAAGTACATCATGCTGAGTACGGCCAGGCGATACTGGGCCTCGGCCTTGGCCCTTGCCTCGGAATTCCACCGCTTTTCTCTGCGCATGGGCAGAACGTAGTCCGTACCCTCGGCAGGGGTATAGGGCGCGGCGGTGGACTTGACGTAACTATTATATGCCGCTTGGGTCATGCGCTTGCGGACATCCTCCGACATTTTGAGCCGCTCAACGGCAAACCAGCAGATATCGCCCAGCCAAAGAGCGCCCATGGTGTTGCCGGGCAGGGGATGACCGTTTTTCTGCATCTGATCCAGCTTGCAAAGATACTCATACGCAAGCCTTCGATTGGGTTCCGCGCCATAGCCGAACCAATGGCATCCCGAAAGGCCCACCATGGCATACAGGCTTCCTTCCTTTGTGCCCTCGGTCAAACATTTCAAGGCCTTTTCCCGCATTTTCAGAGCTGTTTCCATCCGTCCCTCGCTCTCGGCCGCGGAGGCAATGGCCTCGTATTGAGTAGCCAGGGACAATAGCGCCTCGATCTGACGCTTATCCGCCGCCGCCTCGTAGGCCACCAGCGCAATATCGTTTTGCTTTTCGGAATCCTCAGCCAACACCATACGGTCGGTATACATGTCTCCGATGGCCGTCATAGCTTCCCTGCACCCAATGGTGGCAGAGCGGATAAAATCGTTCATGGCGTCAGCGGCGCCGTCCTTACCTTGATTGCAAATGCGGAGGTATCCCAACATATACAGAGCCTTGCCTGCCGCCTCGGTCAGAGACAACCCATCCATGGGGTAAAGCTGATCCGCGTCACTGCGGGCGCGGCGGCTCATGGCCTCGTATACCGCAGCACTTTGACGGAAGGCGGCCTCGGCGGCCTCCTTATTTTGAACCGTTACGCGGCCCTCCAGATAGGCCATGCCCAAGGCGTAAGCGCCCTGTACGCTACCCAAAGCGGCAGCTCGCTTCAGCCAGACAACGCTGTCCTCAGAGCTTCGTCTGACACCCCGCCCCTCGGCACAGCAAAGAGCCATGGCATAGGCGGCATCTCCCACACCGCCCAGGGCGGCACGCTCGTAGAGGTGGGCGGCATAGGCCACCTGGGTAGGTACCGTATAGCCTCGATCATAGTACAACGCCAGACGGTACAAGGCGAAGGGATGACTGTGCTTGGCCGCTGTCTCATACAGGCGGAACGCGCGCTCGGGGCTACGGGTCACCCCTCGGCCGTTTTCATAGCATTGAGCCAATCGGCAGGTGGCGTTAGGCTCACCCTCCGCCGAGGCGCGGGTATACCACTCCACGGCTGCCAGGGGATCCTCCTCCACACCGATACCGTATTCATAGCAACCGCCTAAATTATTTTGGGCGGGTGCATATCCGTTTTGGGCGGCCTGCTCATACCAAGCCACCGCGGCCACAGGATCACGGGGAAGTCCCTCCCCCTGCTCACAGCAAACACCCATGGCAAACTGCCCACGGCGGCTGCCCAGCTCAGCGGCGCGGCGAAATAGCCTGACGGCTTGCTCGCTATCCTTGGGAACACCTCGACCGCTGCGGTAGGCGTCCCCCAAGCGGAAGATCGCACCCGGGTATCCGTGCCTTACAGCCCTGCGATACCACAAAAGCGCCGCACGGGGCGCGGGATAGATCCCATCCTTTTCACTGCCCTTTTCCAAAAGCTTACCCAAGGCGCTCTCCGCCAATCCGGGGCTCCAGGAGCGATGGCTATAGTCTCCCTCACGGGCGCTAACTGTCTGAGGCGTGACCTCTTGGAGCCACGCATTTTCAGGATAGTCCGTTCTGTGTCCCACACAATGAGTGCGGCCAAAAATCAAGGCTTTATCCGACGCCTCGGAGGGGCAGTGATCCAAAACGCGATTTTTCAAAAGCTGATCCAGCTTTTTTTGTTGCATAAACCGCATGGAAACACAGACATATTTCCGCTTCCGTGTATCCTTTTCATCCTCTGCTCTCGAAGCAAATCGCTTACCGTACAGATACGGCAGGAATTCGTCACGGCCGGTGGCGGCCTTATACAGATACTTCACCGCCCGCCGATGATCAGCAGGCGTACCCAAACCGTCGCGGTACAAAAGACCGATGCGGTACAAGGCGGGGACATACCCCGCGTTTGCCGCCGCCCGGAAGTATCTGAGGGCCATCTCGGGATCCTTCATGAGACCGTAGCCGTACAGACAGCAAATACCCTTGGCAAACTGACCTCTGGCATCTCCCAGCTTTGCGGCCCGGGAAAACAGTCGGAGAGCTTCGGCGGCGTCACGCTCTACGCCCTTGCCGTCCAAGCGGAGCTCACCCAAGCGGATGAGGGCATCCGTATAATTCGCCCCGGCGGATTTCGTGATCCAACGAGCCGCCTCCTCCTCCAGCATGGGCAGTCCCACGCCGGCTTCGTAGGCACGACCCAACAAAAACTGCGCTTCCGCGTCTCCCCTGTGAGCCTTATGAGCCAGCACAATGGCGCGGCCATAGGCATCGTCGGCACAGCGGACGGGAGAAAAGCAATCGGACAACGCCGCCAGATGCTTTATGTATAGGCGGTGGATAAACAAAGCAACCGCCCGCTCGTCGGGGGTATCGGTCTCGCCTGCGGGATAAGGCACCAGGGGAATGGCATAGGCAGACGCGCAAAAACGGCGATCCAGCCCGTTATCTCCGAGACTTACGCAGATACACGGGCGGAACACACCTGCGGCTCGGCGCAGATCCGTGGCACAGCTCCCCGCAATTTCCGCCGCGAACGAGGTTAAAAGGAGCAGAAAACGAGCGCCCGTGTAAATGCTTTCCCGCTTATCTACAGGGGTGGTTTCATCTATGCATTGAAAGCTGAAGCCGTACCTGGTCAGCTCACGGGCAAATCTGTCTGCCAATGGCTGATCCGCCGCGGCATGACTGAGACATATGTAGGACATAAAGCGCTCCTTTCATGAAAATTTCGGTAGACCTAAAATGGCGGTTTATTTGGTCACCGCGAAATAAGTACCCACTTTTTCGCCGTCCAGAAGGCGATAGAGGATCCGGGGATCCTGTCCGTTCATGATAAACATGGGGATTCCCGCCTTATTGGCAATATTGGCGGCGGTGAGCTTGGCAATCATACCGCCCGTGCCTCGGCTGGTACCGGCACCGCCGGCGGCGGCCAGCATCTCTTCGGTGATCCCATCCACGCGGCTGATGAGCTTGGCCTCGGGATTTTTGCGAGGATCGCTATCGTAAAGTCCCTCTACGTCCGACAGGTTGATCAGCACGTCGGCGTGGCAAACCGTGGCAACGTAGGCAGACAAAATATCATTTCCTCCGAATTTGGTCAGCTCGTCGGTGGACACAGGGTCGTTTTCATTGACCACAGGCACACAGCCCCGCTTCAGAAGGGACTCAAAGGTGTTTTCCGCCAGCTCCCGACGGTGGGGATTGTCCAGCACGTCACGAGTGAGCAGGATCTGCGCCACGGTATGGCCAAAGGCCGAGAAAAGCTGATCGTAAAGCTTCATAAGCTCACTTTGTCCAATGGCGGCCATGGCCTGCTTTTCAGCCACGGTCTCAGGGTGTACGCCGCCCACCTTGGCAACGCCGGCACTGACGGCGCCCGAGGACACGAGCACGATCTCCTTCCCCGCGTTTTTGAAATCCGACAACACCTGCACCAGGCTCCCGATGCGGCGGAGATTCAACGCCCCGGTAGCGTGGGTTAAGGTAGAGGAACCCACCTTGACCACCACACGGCGGCTATTTTCCAGCATACTCATAAAAATTAACACTTTCCTATGAAAATTTACGCAAAGGCTCTTTTCATTTGCGCATTTTTGTATTATAATATATAGAGAAGGGATATCATCCCCTTCTATTATACTCTCTTATCATCCGAATTTCAAGTATATTTTGTATATTCTGAGTATTTTTGTTAAAATTACCCGTACATAAAAGGAGGATCCATCATGAGCAACGAAAAGAAACGGTATTCCCTGGCCATCGCCGATATGCAGATCAACATCATCTCCGATGCCGCCCCCGAGGAGATCGACCAGCTGGTCGGCATCCTGGATCGCAAAATGAGGGAGATCAACCTCAAGAGCCGTGCCTGCTCCAAAAACGAAGCCGCCCTGCTGTGCGCCCTGGAATTCTGCGCAGGCAATCTGTCCATGGCTGACCGTATCAAGACCCTGGAGGAGCGCGAGGGCAAGTATGCCACCGTTTTGGAAGGCTTCAAGGCCAAAACCGCCAAGCTGGAGAGTGACGTAGAGGAGCTGCGCCACGAAAACGCCGTCCTCCGCTCTCTTCTGTCTACTCAGCCCGCCGCCCCCGCCGAGGAGGCCCTGCCCGAGATCAATCCCGTCAGCCCCACCGAGTTTCTGGCAGCCGTAGCAGACGCCCAGAACGAGGCACCCGCCGAAGTGGAAAAGGCACCCGAGGCAGCAGAAGAGAAGACCGAGGAAAAGCCCAAGGCCAAGGTACGCTCCCGTGTCGGATCCATGTTCGACCTGCTCTCCTTCAATGAGCCCTGATCTCTATCTCCCCGAATTGCTTGCCCCCGCAGGCTCACCCGAGGCTCTGTATGCCGCCATGGGCGCAGGCGCGGACGCGGTCTACTTAGGGGGTACTCATCTCAACGCCCGTATGAACGCTCACAATTTCGACAAAGCCGCCCTCTCCGAGGGGGTCAGCTTTGCTCATAAAGGGGGCGGGCGGGTGTATCTGACCCTCAACACCCTGGTCTACGACCGAGAGCTGACCGAAGCCCTGGATGCCGCCTACGAGGCCGCCGCATGCGGGGTGGACGGTCTCATCGTGGCCGACGTAGGCGCGGCATTGGCCATCCATAAAGCCCTGCCCTCCCTCCCCCTGCACGCCAGCACCCAGGCCTCTGCTCACAACGCCCTCGGCGGACAAGCCCTCGCCAGGCGGGGGTTTTGTCGTTATGTCCTGGCACGGGAGGCCTCTCTGGAGGATATGCAGGCCGCCGTCAGAAACAGCGGCATGGAAGTGGAGGTATTCGCCCACGGCGCCCTGTGCGTCAGCCATTCGGGACAATGCCTGTTTTCCTCCGTGGTTGGGGGGCGAAGCGGCAACCGTGGCCTTTGCGCCCAGCCCTGTCGTCTGCCATACACCGCGAAGGGGATCAAAGGAAAACCCTCAAATGAATACCCTCTATCTCTGAAGGATCTGTCCTTGGCCCGCCACATCCCCGCTCTCATTGACGCGGGGGTAGCTTCCCTCAAAATTGAGGGTCGCATGAAATCTCCCGAATACGTGGGGGGCGTGGTCTCCGTTTTCCGCAAGCTGCTGGATGAAGGGCGAGGCGCCACCGACGAGGAAATGTCTTATCTGGCCGAGCTCTTTTCCCGCGACGGCTTCACCGACGGATATTTTTGCCAATGCATCTCCCCGAATATGCTGGGTATGCGCTCCGAGGAGGCCAAGACCGTCACCGCCAAGGCAGAAAAACAGGTGCGCACCGATAAAGCCGCAGGGTATCTGCCCCTGGATATGCACATCCTTGCCAAGGAAAATACCCCCTTGACTCTCACCGCCACGGCGCCCCTGTTCCGCCGGGGAGGGGAGTGCAATCAAGAGATCACCGTCACGATGACGGGCGATTCCCCCGATACAGCCCTCAACCGCCCCACCGACCGAGAGACCCTGGAAAAGCAGCTCTCCCGTCTGGGCGGTAGTGATTATACCTTCAACCGATTGACAGCGGAGCTTGGGGACGGTCTCATGATCCCCGTGTCCAAGCTCAACGCCCTGCGCCGCAATGCGGTAGAAGCCTTGGACAAGGCTCGCAAGCAGGCCATGGACAGGGTCGTTACACAAAGAAACGAAGCCCATATACAGGCGGATCCCCTCTCTGTGGAACCGCCCCCAAGTGTGACGTCCCCTGTTCGTCATACCGCCCGTTTCCGCCGTCCCGCCCAGATCCCCCCGGAGGCCGAGCGTTTCTTCGACCTCATCTATCTGCCCATGGACACCTGGCAGCCTCCCAAGGAGGGCCAAGCCCCGCGAGGCGTCATCCTTCCTCCCGTGGTCTTTGACCGGGAGCTGGAGGGTGTCAAAAAGGTAATAATATCCCTTCTGGAACAGGGCGCCCGCCATTTTCTCCTCTCAAACGAGGGTCACTTGCCCCTCATGGAAGAAATTCTGGCTGAAAATCCCCAAGCAGACCCCCAAGCTACAGTCTTTCACGGAGACTTCCGCCTCAACGTGGGCAACCGTCTCTCCGCCGCCCATCTTTTGGCACACGGCTATGAGGATCTGATCCTGTCCCCCGAGCTGACACAGCCCAAGCTGCGGGATCTGTGCGGTCTCTCCTCCCGCGCTGCCGGCGCGGTGGTCTACGGTCGTATGCCCCTCATGCTCCTGGAAAAATGTCTCATCACCGCCCTCTATCCCACGGGTAAGATCAAAAAAGACAACCCCTTGCCCTACGGCAGATGCGGGGAGGCTTGCGAGATCTGTCGCACCGACCGAGCCGCCATGGTGGATCGCCGCGGCATGACCTTCCCCGTCCTCAGGGAATACCCCCACCGCAACCTGGTGGTCAACAGTCTCCCTCTGTCCATGACAGATAAAGGTGACGTGCTGGATCGCTTGGGTGTGATACAGCGGCATTATATCTTCACGGTGGAAACGCCTGAAGAGATTAAGGCGGTCATCAAGGCCGCCAAAGAAGGCGCCCCCCTGAACTGCGAGGTCAGGCGGATGCCAAAGTAAATCGGCACTTCTGAAAGCTCATTCTGCGCTGAGTATACGGAGATAGCCTATCAATGAAAGTGAAAAATCTATGGATTACAGACAAACGGGTCGAATCATCAAAATGACCGGTGGACTATACACGGTGCAACTAAACAGCGCTCAGCCCGGCACGCCCCTGGACGGTCAGGTGGTAGAGTGCCGCGCCCGAGGCAACTTCCGCCACGAGGGCATGACCCCGCTGGTGGGCGATCACGTGGCCGTGCAATATGACGAGACCTCTTACGCCGTCACTCCCGACGGCGCCGTCACTCCCAGCGCCGACCGCACGGGACTCATGATCGCGGAGATCCTGGATCGCAAAAATGCCCTCATTCGCCCCCCCTTGGCCAACCTGGACGAAATGCTGGTAGTTTTTGCCGCCGAAGCTCCCGCCCCGGATATCCCCACCATTGACAAGCTGCTTTGCATTTTGGAGTTCAACCGCATCAGACCCGTGATGGTCATCGGCAAGAGCGAGCTGAATGAAAAGGTCACCCGACGGATGGCCAAGCTCTATCGCAAGGCGGGCTATGAGGTTTATCCCATCAGCTGTTATACCGGCGAGGGACTGGAGGAACTGAAGGCTCACATTTTGAGTCTGCCCGTTGATTTTACCGTAGGTCTGGCCGGGGCGTCCGGCGTGGGTAAATCCACCCTGCTGAACACCCTGTTCCCTGAGCTTTCGGAGCGGAGCAAAACCGCCCCCGTATCGGGTGAGATCAGCCATCGCATCAGCCGCGGTAAGAACACCACCCGTCACACCGAGCTATTCCCTCTGGCTGAGGGTCACTGCTATATTGCGGACACCGCCGGCTTCTCCCTTTTGGACTTTGAGCGATTCGACTTCTTCACCCTGGACGATCTGGCCGCTACCTTCCCCGAATTTGAGGGTCGTATCGGCAGCTGCCGCTATACCGATTGCACTCACCTCTGCGAGGAGGGGTGTGCCGTGGTAGAAGCTGTTAAAAACAAGGAGATTTCCGCGTCGCGGCATGAATCCTACAAATCCCTGTACGCGATTTTGAAGGAAAAGAAAAAGTGGAAATAATTTTTTCAAGATAAATTGTTGTTTACCACCTGCGGTGGGGGCGGCCGTGCCGCGGCCAATGTTCGGGGGAGTACATCCCGTGCCATAGGCATCCCGCGAGGGGCGGTACAACGATAAATTGTTGTTTGCGGGCTTCTGACCAACGTGGTCGTAGGGGCGAACTGTGTTCGCCCGTAATAAAAAGTATATTGATAAACAAAGGCTTTTGGGGAACGGCGGGCGAACGCAGTTCGCCCCTACGGGTTTTCATTAAACCTCCGCCAAACAACAATTTACACATCAGGGAACCTCTAAAAACTCTATTGATGAGAGAGCCGTGAGGAAGTTTTTCGTCAGATGATACAATTTTTCGAACGCGTAGTGGCGCTACGCGAAGAAAAATATGTGAAATATGACGGGAAAGTTACCACGGATTCTCCGTCAAGAGAGTTTTTAGAGGTGACCATCAAATAAACATCTCTGTAAGGAGCACTCCATGAAAATCCTCATCGCCTCCGACATCCACGGCGACGCTCAAAGCTGTGCCGCTCTCCTGTCCCTGTTCGACACCCACAAGCCTGATCTGCTGCTTTTGCTGGGAGACCTGCTCTATCACGGTCCCCGAAACCCCATCCCGGAGCATTACGACCCCAAGCAGGTGGCCGAGCTTTTGTCTGCCCACCGTGAGCATATCCTCTGCGTCCGCGGCAACTGCGACGGCGAGGTGGATCAGATGATGCTGGATTTTCCCATCTTGTCCGAGACCGCCATGCTTTTTGTGGACGGCAAGGTCTGGATGGCCGCTCACGGTCACAGAAAAGGCGCCAATCCCACCGAAAATGACCTCCCTGCCCTGCCCTACGGCGGCGTTTTCCTGTCGGGTCATACCCACGTGCCGGTGGATGAAGTGGATGAAAACGGCATCCGTCGCATCAATCCCGGCTCGGTGACCTTCCCCAAGGGCGGAAGCGAAAAGCAGTGTGTGCTTTATGAAAACGGTCATTTCACATCTTTATTTATTGAGTAATGCAAAAAGAGACTGTCCCATCCAATGAGACAGTCTCTTTTTTTCGTTTAACCCATCATTTCATTCAGCTTTTTCATAGCCGCGCGGAACACGATCTTATCGTTTTCGTGGGTCAGAGAATGCTCGGCGTTTTCCACCGCCACCCAGTTTACGTCGGCGATTTCGCCGTCACGGGGGCGCGTATGCTTCTGGTCGGTCAGCGCCAGGAAATAGACCACTTCCTTGCGGACGCCGGGCATGGGGCTATAGTGCACCTTTTCCGAGAAATCCGAGGTGATGCGGATCTTGACAGCGGTCTCCTCCTCCACCTCACGGATAGCGGTCTGATGCTCGGTCTCTCCCGCCTCCACGTGTCCCTTGGGGAAAGAGCGATGGCCGCCATGCTTGTGGCGGATCATAAGTATGTACATACGACCCGTTTTGGGGTCTTGGCGGAACACCAGTGCTCCACAAGATTTTTCGTAAGTTATTGCCATCTTTCATCACTCCTTTTCTGTGGCGGTTGCGTTGTAACGCTCCGGGAGAAAGAGCGTTTCAAAACAGACTTTTTCGGGTGACCTGCTATCCCCCCGCGCTCAGAAATCAAAAGCTTTCAGATCTCTGAACGGGCAAATCATTTTCTTTTTTTAAGTTTTTGGAGGTCAAGGAACCTTTTCTCAAAAAGGTTCCTTGCGTACTCCTTATACTCCTCGTACTCCCGTTGCTTCTCTTACTGAGGAATCTCCTCCATGACGAAGGCCTCAAGGATATCGCCCACCTTGATGTCGTTGAAGCGATCAAGACCCACACCGCACTCGTAGCCGGTGGCCACTTCCTTGACGTCGTCCTTGAAGCGGCGGAGGGAGCTGATCTTATCCTCAAAGATCACGATACCGTCACGGACGATACGGATCTGGGCGGAACGGATGATCTTACCGTCGGTGATATAAGAACCGGCGATGGTACCCACATTGGGCACGTGGATGGTCTGGCGAACCTCGGCATGACCCAGAAGGTTCTCACGGAATTTGGGCGCCAGCATACCCTTCATAGCGGCTTCGATCTCCTCGATGCACTCGTAAATAACACGGTAGGTACGGATCTCCACGTTCTGTCTGTCGGCAGAGTCCAGGGCCTGACGGTCGGGACGGACGTTGAAGCCGACGATAATAGCGTTGGAGGCGGCGGCGAAGGTCACGTCGCCCTCGGTGATACCGCCGCAAGCGGCGTGGATCACGCGGACACGGACTTCTTCGTTGGACAGCTTCATGAGGGATGCCTTCACGGCCTCCACAGTACCGTCCACGTCTGCCTTGACGATGATGTTCAGATCCTTGATACCTGCGTTAAGCTGGTTGAAGAGATCGTTGAGGTTGGCTCTTGCGTTGGCCTTGAAGATCTCCTCCTTGGCCTTGTTGCGGCGCTGCTCAGCCAGCTCACGAGCCATGCGCTCGTCAACCACTGCCTCAAATTCGTCACCTGCATCCGGCACGTCGGAAAGGCCGGTGATCTCCACGGGCACGGAGGGGCCTGCCACCTTGACGGTACGGCCGTTGTGGTCGGTCATCACTCTGACGTGACCTACGGCAGTACCCGCGATGACGATGTCACCGCTCTTGAGGGTACCGTTCTGTACCAGCACGGTAGCCACGGGACCGCGACCCTTATCCAGCTTGGCCTCAATGACGATACCCTTGGCACGTCTTGCGGGGTTGGCCTTCAATTCCTTGACTTCTGCCACCAGAAGAACGTTTTCAAGCAGATCGTCGATACCCATACGGGTCAGGGCAGACACGGGGACGCAGATGACGTCGCCGCCCCATTCCTCGGGCACCAGCTCATACTTGGTGAGCTCCTGCTTGATGTTTTCGGGATCTGCGCCGGGCTTATCCATCTTGTTGATGGCAACGATGATGTCGATGCCTGCGGCCTTGGCGTGGTTGATAGCCTCCACCGTCTGGGGCATGATACCGTCGTCGGCGGCGACTACGAGAATGGCAATATCGGTAGCCTGGGCACCGCGGGCACGCATGGCGGTAAAGGCCTCGTGACCGGGGGTATCCAGGAAGGTAATATCCTGATCGTTGATCTGCACACGGTAAGCACCGATGTGCTGGGTGATACCGCCGGCCTCGCCTGCGGTAACGTGGGTGTGACGGATAGCGTCCAGCAGAGAGGTCTTACCGTGATCAACGTGACCCATAACGCACACAACGGGCGCGCGGGGCTTCAGCATATCCTCGGTGTCCTCAGTGGTGTCGAAGAGCTTTTCTTCAATGGTGACCACCACTTCCTTGGTAACGATAGCACCGAGCTCGTCAGCCACAATGGCGGCGGTATCGAAGTCTACCGTCTGGTTAACGGTGACCATCATACCCATCATCATGAGGCGCTTGACTACCTCACCAACGGTGACCTTGAGGCGCGCGGCCAAGTCGCTGACCACGATCTCATCGGGGATCTCCACGTTGAGGGGCTGCTTCTTTACGGGTGCCTGCTTCTTGCCGGGCATGGGCTTGCCGCCCTTCATGGGCTGGGGCTGCTGCTTCTTGGAGCCGGGACGGCCGGCGGCCTGCTGACCGGGCTTCTTGCCGATCTTCTGGCTACCGCCCTGGGTATCCTGTACGCGCTCGGACACAAAGGAATCCAGACGCTCGTCGTACTTGGAAAGATCCACGGCGTCGGCAGAGCGGGTGTCTACCACACGGGTAGCGCCGCGGGGCTTGGTCTGCTGGATACCGCCCTTGGGGGTCTGCTCACGGACGATGGCCTGCACCTGGAAATGCTCGCGAGGCGTATTGGGTACATAGTCCTCTCCGCGATCGCGGCCATCCTGGCGGCCATCCTGGCGACCCTCGGGACGTCCGCCTTGGAAACGGTCGTTCTTCTGAGCAAAGCGGTCGTTTCTGTCACCACGCCCATCCTGGCGGCCCTCCGAGCGGCCCTCCGGGCGGTTGTCGGGACGACCCACACCGGGCTGGGCAAAGCGATCCATCTTGGAGCCCTGTGCAGGGCGGCCATCCTGACGGCCATCCTGGCGGTTATCGGGACGACCACCGGCCATGGGCGCACGAGACGCGTCACCGGTGCGGGGACGTTCCTGGGCGGGACGGCCCTGTGCAGGCGCGTTGCCTGCGGGACGGCGATCCTCGCGGCGATCTTCGCGGCGATCCTCGCGGCGGTCATTATTCTTATTGCTGGCATTGTTGGCGGCGGTAGCCTGACGCTGAGCCGCAATTGCCTTTGCGGTGCGCTCAATGGCGGCACGCTCAGCGGCAGCCTTAGCAGCGGCCTTTTCGGCGGCAGCCTTCTCGGCGGCGGCCTTCTCGGCAGCAGCCTTCTCGGCAGCGGCCTTCTCGGCAGCAGCCTTCTCGGCGGCGGCCTTCTCGGCAGCAGCCTTCTCAGCGGCAGCCTTCTCGGCAGCAGCCTTCTCAGCGGCGGCCTTCTCGGCAGCGGCCTTCTCAGCAGCGGCCTTCTCAGCGGCGGCCTTCTCAGCGGCGGCCTTTTCGGCAGCAGCTTTTTCGGCGGCGGCCTTTTCGGCGGCAGCCTTGGCGGCGGCCTTCTTGGAGGGAATGCAGGTGATTCCATCCATGTAATCAAAGATGTTATCAACCTGATTTGCCTCGGTCAGGGACGCAAACAGCAGATTGAACTCCCGCTCGGTCAGAGACTTCTGGGTCTTGACGTCCGAAAGTCCCTTGGCGGCGAGAAGATCTGTCAGCTCCTTGCTCTTCAGACCCATGTCCTTTGCCATCTGGTTAATTTTAAATTGCGGATTGAATACGGCCATTATTTCCTCCTGAATGCATAGGATAAAAACAGTAATGATTTGGATATCTTCAAAAGCTCTCTGCTCGTTCGGAGACAGGGCTTTTAAGGATGCCCGATTATGAATTGGGCTCTGCAGGCGCCGTGATCGACGCTTCGGGAAGATGCTTTTGCAATGCCCTGAAAAGGCCTGCATGGGTAACGCCCACGGCGGCCACCGCTCCGGTTTTTCCAACGGTATGTCCCAGCGCCTCGGTGGTCACGGGGATCCGGTAGTGGGGTACGCTGTAATAGGCGCATTTTGACGTAAGCTTATCGTGGGTATTGTCCGAGGTGTTTTCAGCCTCTAAAACGGCCAACACACCCTTCTTTTTATCTTTCATGGCCTCGCAGACCATGGGGGTTCCAATCACCAGCCCTCCGGCTCTTTTGCAAAGACCCAGGGTGGAGAGCAGATGTTGATTTTTCTCTGTCGCGGCACGCTCCACAGTCACGCCTCCTCTGAAAGCTCAGCTTCCATGCGGTCGTAAACCTCGGGAGAGATGGCACATGCCAGATTGTGCTCCAGTCTGCGGCTCTTGCGAACCCTTTTCAGACAAGCAATATTTTTGCAAATGTAAGCGCCCCGTCCGGATTTCTTTCCCGTGAAATCCAAGGATATCTCTCCTTCGGGACTGCGCACCACCCGCAAAAGCTCTCCCTTGGGCTTATGCTCGTTGCATCCGAGGCACTGCCGCATGGGGATCTTTTTGACTTTTCCGCCGTTGGCGCTTTTGGTTTCGCTCATGTGGCATACCTCCCTTTTATATATAGCGGATCTTACTCAGCCTTGATATCGATCTTGAAGCCCGTCAGTCTGGCGGCCAGACGCACGTTCTGACCCTTGGCACCGATGGCCAAAGACAGCTGATCGGCGTCTACCTTGACCACACAGCTGCGCTCGTCGATCATGGTGACCGAATTGACGGTAGCGGGTGCCAGAGCGGCGGCGATATACTCCTCGGGAACCTCGCTGTAGGTGATGATGTCGATCTTCTCACCGTCCAGCTCGGAGAGGATGTTGTCAATTCTCATGTTATGAGTACCGATACAAGCGCCCACGGCATCCACGTCGGGATCACGGGACAGAACGGCGATCTTGGAGCGGGAGCCGGCCTCACGGGACACACCCTTCACCAGCACGATACCCTCCTGGATCTCGGGCACCTCCAGCTCAAAGAGACGCCAGACCATCTTGGGATGGATTCTGGAAAGGTTGACTACAGGCTCGCTGGTGTCCTTGTTGATCTCGGTGACGTAAACCTTGACCTTCTGGCCAACGGTGAATACCTCGCCGGGGATCTGCTCGGACTGAGTCAGGATATTGGTGCCCTTATCCAGCTCCAGGAGCACGGCGCCGTCAGCCAGGTTCACCTTGCTGACCGTGGCGGTCATGATCTCCTCCTTGCGGTTGCGGTAAGCCTCCTGAGCGGCCTGATGCTCGCCCTCACGGACAGCCTGAATGAAGATGGATTTGCCGGCGGCGGCGCTGAGACGGCGGAAGTTTTCGGTTTTGACCTCGTTTTCCACCACGCCACCCAGGGTAGCTCTCTTGGAAATGGTCTTGGCCTCTGCCAAGGTGATCTCACATACGGGATCCAGCACCTCTTCTACGACGGTGCGCTGACGGTACACCTTCATCTTCTTCTTTTCGGTATTCATGTCAATGCGCATCATAGCCGTGGGGCCGTACTCCTTTTTGAAGGCAGACAGGAGGGTTGCTTCGATCTTCTCAAGCATGTAAGACTGGGGAATGCCCTTCTCTTTTTCAAGCTGTTCAAGGGCGGCGAAAAATTCCGCATTCATAGCTGTTCTTTCCTTTCGGATGTATTATTTGTTTTATTTTACGGTGGAATTTCCGTGAGTACACGGATGGATAAAAAACGGGGTATCAGAAATCAAAGACGGTTTTGGTCTTGGAAACGGCGGAGGCGTCAAAAGCGCGGTCGTTGCCTGCCACCTCAATGACGATCTGTCCCGCCTCGTTGATGCCCTTCAGCACACCTCGCCAGACCTTACTGCCGTCTACAGGGGCAAACAGTCTGAGCTCCACCTCCTCGCCCTCACAAGCCGCAAAGTGCTCGGGGCGTACCAGGTCACGCTCAATGCCGGGGGAGGAGACCTCCAGAAGATAGGATTCCTCGATGGGATCCGCCTCATCCAAAAGGGGGTCAATGGCGCGGGTCATGCGCTCGCAGTCGTCGATGGTGATGCCCTCGTCGGAGACGTTTGCGTCTCG
Organism: Oscillospiraceae bacterium; assembly: GCA_015063685.1. Classification (GTDB taxonomy): domain Bacteria; phylum Bacillota; class Clostridia; order Oscillospirales; family CAG-272; genus CAMEON01. The sequence continues at coordinate 25,027 of SVTR01000033.1, forward strand.
GTCTATGGTCACGCGAAGGATCATATCGGCGCCCTCCTTGACGTATTCCACGTCCCAGAGGAGGTAACCCAGCTCGTCGGCCGTGGGGGTGATCAGGGCGCGTACGGTTTCCGCCACGCGGGAACGGCTTCCCGAGGGGCGACGGGCGGCACGGAAGGACTTATTTTGTTGCTCCGACATAAGGGCTCCTTTCTCACAGGTGACTCGTGAGGCATTTTCCAAAACAAAAGTTAAGAGTGGATTCGCCAAAACCCACTCTTACCATACTCTTCTACATTAACAGTATAACACACTTTCCCTTGGAATGCAAGAGGTTTTTTCAATTTTTATTGAAAATTTTTCCTCTCTCACCAAGGTTTTTTTGGTCAAGAAATACGAAAAAGGGCAAAAATCAGAGAAAAGCCTTCAGTTTTTCAATATGGGACTGCTCAAATTCCGTTAATTCCTTGGCGACGGTCAGCATTTCCTCACAGTCCTTTTGGCCTTCAAAGCGATGGCAAAGGCGGGTAGCCTCGGTGATGGCCATGGTAGATCCCTCTATGAGCATCTGGGCAACGTGGGAGGAGGTGGCATCCATGGCGGTGTTCATGGCGATCCCCATACGGGCGGCCATGCGGGTCATGAGGGGCTCCTCCTTGGCCTCGGCCTTATGCTTGGCGAGAAAATCCTTGACCTTTCCCGCCGCCTTTTCGTAATAGCACATGGCCGCCGTCATGGTGGTCTTCATGCCGTTGTCCTCCACCTTGGGAAGCAGATGGAGCACGGCGTCACTACCCATGGTGATATTTTTGTAAAGCTCGGTGGCCAGCTCCACCGCAGGCGCTTTTTTCTCCTCTCCTACAGAGGATGCGGTTTTGGTTTTTTCCATAATGAATTTCTCCTTTCGGTTGTTGTATCATCAGTATGCTCCAAAACTCCGAAAATATTGCATGTGCGCTCGGTTGATCCTCTTTCGAGCCGTAAATCACCCGAATTCGCCGTCCGAACGTGGTATAAATGGAAATATTTTTTAAAAAACCGCAAAAAAATCTCGCGCGGCACTAAAAAAATGCGAAAACCCCCTTGAAAAAGGAGATGAAATAGTGTATAATAAAGCGTAAGTATAAAATCTATTACTCTGTGTACCGTCGGGTATACGGGGTGAACGACAAAATTTTTGGAGGTTTACTATTATGGTAGTAGCTGGCGATTTTAAAAACGGTTTGACCTTTGATATGGACGGCGTCGTCTATCAGGTCATCGAGTTTCAGCACGTTAAGCCCGGTAAGGGCGCAGCGTTCGTTCGCGCCAAGATCAAGAACTGCATCAGCGGCGGCGTAACCGAGCGTACTTTCAACCCCACCGATAAGTTTGAGAACGCTCACATCGAGCGCAGAGATCTGCAGTATTCCTACGACGACGGCGATCTGTACCACTTCATGGACACCGAGACCTGGGAAGAGACCCTCATCAACCACGATCAGGTTGGCGAGAACTTCCAGTTCGTCAAGGAAGAGATGATGTGCAAGATCATTTCCTACAAGGGCACCATCCTGGGCGTTGAGCCCCCCACATTCGTGGAGCTGGCTGTCGTTTCCACCGAGCCCGGCTTTGCAGGTAACACCGCAACCAACACCCTGAAGCCCGCCACCCTGGAGACCGGCGCTGTGGTCAAGGTTCCCCTGTTCATCAACGAGGGTGAGGTTCTGAAGATCGACACCCGTACCGGTGAGTATCTGTCCCGCGCATAATTATTCCATCAAGGAGGATCATGTGATGATCGAGAAAGCTGCTTATATCAAGGGTCTTTGCGACGGCCTGGAGCTGGACAACAGCACCAAGGAGGGCAAGGTCATTCTGGCACTGCTGGAGCTGGTGGAGGAAATGGCTGAAACCATCGACGAGATGCAGGATAAGATGAGCGACCTGGAGGACTACTGCGAGGAGCTGGATGAGGATCTCGGCGACGTTGAGGAGGTTCTTCTGGACCTGGACGACGAGGACGAGGACGATTTCGACGATTGCGATGGCGACTGTGAGAACTGCTGCCTGGATTGCGACCTGGATGACGAGGATGAGGACGAGGAATTTTTTGAGATCGTCTGCCCCTCCTGCGGCGATATCGTTTGCTTTGACTCCAGCATTGATCCCGAGGAGCTGAGATGCCCCGCCTGCAATGCCAAGTTTGAGTGCATTGTTGACGAGGATGACCTGAAGGCTCTGGACGGAGACGAGGCGTAAGTCTTGGGGCATCTCTCGCATCTCGCCGCACGCTGAGTATTTAGAGATGACCCTTAATTCATATTGAAAAGCACTGCAATTTTTTGCAGTGCTTTTTCATATAAAACCGCCCCCGGCTCTTGACAAAATCTCGGTTTGGGTTTATAATGCCCCTATAAAATGCGGAAGTGTTTTATTTTTCTTGAATTCATGATGTGAAAGGGTCAAACCTATGTCTGTAAAAAATATTCCCGAGCTTTTCGGCAGTATGGTCTTCAACGACGAGGTCATGCGTCAGCGTCTCCCCAAAGAGGTCTACAAATCCCTGACCAGGACCATTGCCACCGGCGGCACCATTGATCCCGCCATTGCCGACGTGGTGGCCAACGCCATGAAGGACTGGGCCATTGAAAAGGGCGCAACCCACTACACCCACTGGTTCCAGCCCTTGACCGGCGTCACCGCCGAGAAGCACGATGCCTTCATATCCCCCATCCCCGGGGATCGCGTGGTCATGGAATTTTCGGGCAAGGAGCTCATCAAGGGTGAGCCGGATGCCTCCTCCTTCCCCTCGGGCGGTCTGCGTGCCACCTTTGAGGCCCGTGGTTATACCGCCTGGGATCCCGCATCCTATGCCTTTGTTAAAGACCGTACCTTGTATATCCCCACCGCCTTCTGTGCTTACACGGGCGAAGCGTTGGATACCAAGACTCCCCTGCTCCGTTCCATGGATGCCATCAGCCGCGAGGCTCTGCGCATTCTGCGGCTCTTTGGAGACACCACCACCAAGCGGGTGACCACCACCGTGGGCGCGGAACAAGAGTATTTTCTCATCAACAAAGAATATTTTGAGGGCCGCAAGGATCTTCTGTACTGCGGACGTACCCTTTTCGGCGCTCCCGCCCCCAAGGGACAGGAGATGGACGATCACTATTTCGGCCCCATCAAGCCCAAGGTAGCCGCCTTTATGAAGGAGCTGGACGAGGTGCTGTGGACCTTGGGCGTCAACGCCAAAACCGAGCACAACGAGGCCGCGCCCTCCCAGCATGAGCTGGCGCCCGTCTACGCCACCACCAATATGGCCGTGGATCAGAACCTGCTTACCATGGAGTACATGAAACTGACCGCCGAGAAGCACGGCATGGTCTGCCTCCTCCATGAAAAGCCTTACGCGGGAGTCAACGGCTCTGGCAAGCACAACAACTGGTCTCTCACCACCGACGAGGGCAAAAATCTGGTCAAGCCCGGCAAAAATCCTCGTGAAAACACCCTGTTTTTGCTGCTTTTGGCCGCCATTGTCCGGGCTGTGGATGAATACCAGGATCTTTACCGTATGTCGGTAGCCTATCCCGGCAACGATCACCGCCTCGGCGGCTTTGAGGCGCCTCCCGCCATCATTTCTCTGTTTTTGGGCGACGAGCTGGACGAGATCATAGACGCCATCGTAGAGGGGGTTGACTACGCCAAGCACACCGCCCCCACCATGAATTTGGGTATTCCCTCGGTGCCCACCTTCCGCAAGGACACCACCGACCGCAACCGCACCTCCCCCATCGCCTTCACGGGCAACAAGTTTGAGTTCCGCTCCCTGGGTTCCTCTCAGAACATTGCCCTACCTAATATCGTGCTGAACACCACCGTGGCCAAGGTGCTTTGCGACATGGCCGACCGTTTGGAGGGAGCTCAAGACTTCGCCGCCGAGGTGGCCGCGGTCATCAAGGATACCTTTACCAATCACAAGCGCATCATCTTTAACGGCAACGGCTACTCCGCTGAATGGACAGCAGAGGCCGCCCGCCGGGGTCTTTTGAATCTCCGCACCACCGTGGAGGCCTGTGAGACCCTCACGGATCCCAAAAACATCACCCTTTTTGAGCAGTTCGGTGTACTCAGCGAGGTGGAGCTTCGCTCCCGCCAGGAGATCATGATGGAGAATTACGCCAAGGTGCTGAACATCGAAGCGCAGACCATGATCATCATGGCCTCCCGTCAGATCATCCCCGCCGTTGAAGCTTATCTCGGACAGCTTTCCGAGACTGCCGCAAACAAGCAAAAGGTCTGCGGTGACGAAGCCATCACTCTTGAAAAGGAGCTGATCACCCGTTTGTCAGCCTTGAACGCTAAGACCTTCCGTGCCGTGGAAGCCCTTCGTCAGGCTGACCGTGAGGCCACCGCCGCGGGAGACGCTCACGCCGTAGCCTGCGCCTTCCGGGACAAGGTGGTGCCCGCCATGGCATCCCTCCGCGCCCCCGTAGACGAAATGGAAACCCTCATGCCCTCGAAGCTGTGGCCTCTGCCGACGTACGGAGAAATGACGTATCAGCAGTAAGAGATCAATGCTATAAAACAAAAGACTTTCCAAAAAATCGCCCCACAGACCGTAAAGATCTGTGGGGCGATTTATTATAGCTATAACGGTCACAAAGACTGGGATCAGTCCTTCTTCTTCAGGACAACGGCGGCGGCAACAGCGGTCGTGATCACTGCGGTAGCACCCAGAACAGAGCTGCATCCGCTCTCGTCGGAAGCGCCAATGCCCTCCGCGTCTGTAGTAGCACCCTCGGCCGCAGTGTCCTCGGACTTCTTGTTGGACATACCGTTGGAGGTCATTGAAGAAAAATTTTAAGCAAAAATGCAGGGGAAATATTCCCCTGCACCTTTGTTGCAAAATAAGCTTACTTTTTCATGGGTCTCAAGGTCTTGGGATCCAACGCCCGGCAAAGCAGGACAGCCAGAGCCGCTGTCAGAATGGCGTTGGGAATCATGTAAGACCCATTGTACACAATGGAATACACCCAGGGATTCCAGCCCTCAAAGGCGTAAGAGCCCCACAGGATGCCGCCCGACAAGGTACTGCACACATATCTGAGCAGGCAAACGATAACCGCGCCCACACCGTACCCCAGGAGCCTGTGCTTTTTGCCGAAGGGTCTCCCAAAGAGCTCAGAGGCGCCCAGGATGGAAAAGGCGATCACGTAGTCCAGCAGAACGCAAAGCAGGACGGCCCACCAGGTATTGGCCGGAGGCACGTACCAGCCCATGAGCATCTGCAATCCCGAAAAGACCACGCCGGCGCCAATGCCCCAGACAGGGCCGCGGCGGAAGCCATAGTAGACGATAGGGAGCATGCCGATGGTGATACCGCCGCCGTTGATCCACACCCGATTGAAGGGGAGCAATGCGCAGACAAAGTCCAAAGCCCATGCCAACGCCAAAATCATGGCTCCCTCCACCAGAGCAAGCAGGTGTTGTTTGTAGTTTTTTTTCATAAAAAACCACCTCCTGAATAAAAAATTGACCGCACGGAAAATCTCCGCAGGCCAACTCCAAAGAAGGTGATCAAACTTCTTATTCTGAAAATGCTTCCTACGCCGGTATTATCCGTATCAGGTTAAGGGTTCATGCTATTGCACATCTCAGCCGGCCTCGTGCGTCCACTTGCCAGCACCCCTGATTTTCTATGCGATTCGGTTTATTATAGCACACAAAAAAGGCTTTGTCAAGATAAATTTTCGGGAGAGGCTTCCCCCTCCCGAAAATTTTTTGAATTATTGGGAACCTTTAAAAACTCTATTGGCGAGTGAGCCGCAAGGGAGTTTTTAGAGGTGATCTATTGTCTGCAGGCCTCAATGAACGCCTCAAAAAGCTTCAAGGAATGGTTGTCATCCTCCCGCCCGCAGTAGATCTCGGGATGGAACTGAACACCCACGAAAAATCGGTGATGGGGATCACGCAGTACCTCCACGAATCCCTCCTCGCTGACAGCCTCCACTTCAAGCCCCTGTGCCACATCCTTCACATTTTGGTGGTGGAAGGTATTGACGTAAATGGTATCCAAGCCTGTGATGCGCTGTAAATAGCCACCGTCTGTCAATTTCAGAGGTTGCTTACGGTTTTCTCCCGCATCCTCTTGTCTGTGTCCGTCAATGTGTTGATACAGGGTTCCGCCGCGGCAGACATTCATAACCTGGATACCCCGACAGATACCAAAAATCGGCTTGCCGGAGGCCATAGCCAAGGGAAACATGGCCATTTCAAAGCCATCCCGTATTTCGTCCACCTCTACGTTGTCAAAGGCGATGGTCTCACCGTAATATTTGGGATCCACGTCCACGCCGCCCGAAAACAAAAATCCGTCGCACATATGGGCGTAGGCCTGTAGCTGCTCCTCGTTATCTGTGTAGCCCAAGGGAATGCACCAGCCACCGGCGCGCCAAACGGCGTTAATATATGTATGGTTGACCTTCAAAAAACCGTCCTGGCGTGAGCTCATCATGCCGATCAGGGGTCTCTTTTGCTCGTTCATTGTTTATCTCCAATTGTTCATATTTAGTTCACAACATTACCGTCGCCCTTGAGAATACCGATCAGGTTATCTACCAGCTGCACCATATCGGGCAGCAGGAAGCATACCAGAACCGCAATGATGGTGGTTACGATGATGACCAGCAAAAAGGCGCGCCAGCCGGAGCCCTTGTGGTCAAATCTGATATCCGCCGCGTAGTGCTCCTCATCGGGAATATAAAAGTGCGCCGTGTTAAAATCAATGTTGTATTTCGGTTCGATAAAGCCTTTGTCGTTGCCGTTTTTGGCAATATGAGCCTCGCGCATTTTCGCCACGTCGGCTTCAAAGGCCTCTTTTTCCACACATTTTACTACCTTGCTCAGTACCGTCGTCCTGCGCATGTTGGATTTGATGGCAGCGTCCTTGAGATAGCCCAGCTCCTCCAAGGTTTTCGCCTTTTCGGGCCAAAAACACTCTTCCTTGATGATCTTTCTCACGAACTTGCCCAGTTTATTTTTGTCGTAGGCCGCCATGATAGAGGCAATGATGATACCTACGCACATACCGAGGATGATATTTCTCGCCGTAATGAGGGAGCCCGAACCCATATTGATGTTTTCGTACCTTCCCATGTCTACCGAGAAATATTTTCCCTCTATGTAAGCCCAAAGCTCTTCCCACAAAGACATTTCCTGCGTCAAATGCCTCACGCGGGGGAGAAATCTCGATATGATCAGTCCAAACAACCCGGATGTCCCCCTTTCGTTATGATTTGTTCACAATTATTCAAACAGGTCATCACCGACCAGCAGCTTCAACAGATCCTCCAAATCACCGTCATCCTCGTAAGAGATTTCCACGGTCTTTTTTCGGCCCGTCTGGGTAATGCGTACCTTTCTGCCCATACGGGTCTGCACCTTCTGCTCCAGATCCTTCATATACACCTTTTTTTGGAGCTTTTCCGTATCCTCCTCGGAAAGCTCCTCTACTTCTGGGTGGTTCTGAGCAGCGATCATCTGCTTGACCATACGCTCAACCTCACGAACCGACAGATCCTTGTCCTGGATCTTGTTGGCGATGCTCAGCATATCCTCCAGATACATCAGAGGAAGGAGCGCTCTTGCGTGACCCATGGAGATCTTCCCGTCTCTCAGAAGCATCTGAATTTCTTCGGGAAGATCCAAAAGTCTCAGGGTATTGGCAATGGCAGAACGGCTCTTACCAACCTGGCGGGAAAGCTCCTCCTGGGTCATCTGATACTTATCCAGGAGAACCTTGTAGGCCATGGCCTCTTCAATGCTGTTCAGATCCATACGCTGCATATTTTCAATCAGAGATACCTGAGCAACCTTCAGATCGTCACCCGAGATGATCACCGCGGGAATATCCGAAAGACCCGCCAATTTTGCGGCTCTCCAGCGGCGCTCACCGGCAATGATCTCATAGGAATCCTCAAAAATAGCGCCGTTAAAGCCCAGATCACGCACCACAATGGGCTGAATCACGTCGTGCACGGCAATAGAATCCGCCAAAGCCTGGAGAGCTTCCTGATCAAAATCCTTACGGGGCTGATCCTTTCGAGGCTCAATTTTACTGAGGGAAATGCGCTCGGTTGACTTGTTTTCGGTCATGATGCTGTTATCTTCCAGCAGAGAATAGAAATTTCTGCCCAATCCGCCTTGTTTTTTTGCCATGATCTCTACCTCCTTAAATTATATGCGGGTTGCCAGCTCGTGTGCAACCGACAAATATTCATTTGCACCCTTGGAGTGCTTGTCGTGATAGTACACGGGTTTTCCAAATCCGGGCGCCTCGGACAGCTTAACGCCGCGGGAAATGGGATTTTCAAACAGTTTTCCGGCATAATGCTTTTTCAGCTCGCTTTTCACCTGCTGGGTCAACAGCAAACGGTTGGTGTACATGGTGATCAAAATACCGGTGACGTTCAGCGTGTTATTGTAATGCGTCTTGATCTTGCTGATGGTAATCATCAACTGAGACAATCCCTCCAGGGCGTAAAATTCACACTGCATGGGAATCACAACGCCGTCGCTGGCGGTCAGGGAGTTGACCGTAAGCATGCCCAGCGAGGGGGGACAGTCGATAATGATGTAATCATACTCATTTTTTACGTCAGCAAAAGCGTTTTTCATGACGTTTTGAGGATCCTCCTCCTCTTGGAACAGATCAAATTCCGCGCCGGCCAAAGTAATATTTGAGGGAATCAGCCACAATTTTTCGTATGCGGTTTCCAAAATAGCCTCTTTAGCCGAGATTTCTCCGGCGAGAATATCCTTGATGGTGTATTTCAAGCCTTTTTTGGCGATACCCACGCCGCTGGTGGCGTTACCCTGAGGATCCAAATCCACCAGAAGGGTCTTATAGCCCAAAATGCCCAGCGAGGCGGCGATATTGACAGCGGACGTGGTTTTACCAACGCCGCCCTTTTGATTTGCAAAAGATATAATCTTTCCCATATATGTTATACCTCCATTTTTAGCTACTCTAAGTATATCATAACTCTTGCGTTTTTTCAATAGGTTTTTTGAAATTCCTTGATTGTTTCACGTGAAACACACGCTTTTTACACAAAATCAGCAGGTGTTGCGATCAAAACACAGGCACAATCCGCAGATGTTTCACGTGAAACATTTGTGCCGCTGCTTTTTTACTTGTATGATTTGTTTCACGTGAAACAAAAAGAGGCAGGGGTGTCCCGCCTCTCATGTCTGTGTTTCACGTGAAACATTACAAAGGTTTCTTTTTGATCTGGCCGAATTGCCTCGGATACTTTTCGTGAGTCTTCAAAAGTTTTTCAACTATAATCTGCGTTCTTTTCTCGCTGACTTCCTCATCGACAATCAGCTTTTCCTTGATCATTTGACATTTACCGCCACCCAAGCTTTCAATGCCTTTCTCGGCTTCTATGTACTCGTTTTCGCCGTCGGCTCCCTTCATGAATACAGCACGGCCGCCGATCTTTACAAAAGGCAGGCATAATTCGTCCAAAATATTCAATCTCGCAACCGCACGACTGACAGCAACGTCAAAAGCCTCTCTCATAGAGGGCAATTTTGACAGCTCCTCGGCTCTTCCGGAAATAGCGCGCACATTATCAAGCCCCAACTCTCTTGCCGTTTCTTCAACGTATAGAACCTTTTTCTGGGTGCTGTCTAAGGCGGTTATGTGTATGTCGGGTCTTACAATGGCCAACGGCAACGTAGGAAATCCACCGCCACATCCTACGTCGATCACTTCCGCGCCTTCGGGTATATAATCCGCAATTTTCAAGCAATCGGCATGGTGTAAGGCAATCACTTTTTCGATATCATGTATCGCCGTAATGTTCATTACGTCATTTTTTTCGGTCATGATGCCCGTTAATTTATAAAAATTTCGAACATTTCTTGTGGTAAGATATTTTTCAAGCCCATTTGACTCAAAAATTCTGCACATATATACTTTAAAAAAATCGTATGCCATGGTTGTCCTCACTTCAATCCTAAATATAGTAGTAAGACTGTGATATCTGCCGGACTCACACCGCTGATCCGCGCCGCTTGTCCTACGGTCAAGGGCTTGATCTTCTGTAGCTTTTGACCAGCTTCCAATCTGAGTCCCTTGATGCCCGTATAGTCCAAATTTTCGGGCAATTTTTTATTTTCAAGCTTCTGCTGACGTTCGACCTCCGCCAGCTCTCGCTTGATATAGCCCTCATATTTGATGTCAACCTCCACCGTCTTTTCCACACCGCGAGGTAATTTTGGACGATTCGTGTCCAAAATCAGCAGCTCATCGTAGGTGATTTGGGGACGTCTGAGAAGGTCCCCCAGAGAAACGCCGGATTTTACAGGATCCAACCCCCGCTCATTAAGGAAGGGATTGACCTTTTCGGGGGATAAATAGGTGCTGTTCAATCTTTGCTTTTCGGCCTCTTCCAGGGATTTTTTTTGTAAAAACTCAAGATATCTCTCTTCCGATATCAATCCCACCTCATATCCGAGGGGCGTTAGCCGCAGATCCGCATTGTCTTGACGAAGGATCAATCTGAACTCGGATCTGGAGGTCATCATTCTATAGGGTTCGTTGGTACCCTTGGTCACCAGATCATCAATAAGCGTACCGATATAACTGCCCGATCGGGGGAGAATGATCTGCTCCCGCCCCATGACGGCCAATGCGGCGTTGATGCCTGCCAAAAGTCCCTGGGCGGCAGCCTCCTCATAGCCCGAAGTGCCGTTGAACTGACCCGCGCCGTAGAATCCCTTGATCATTTTGCATTCCAGCGTTGCCTGCAGGCAGGTGGGATCAATACAATCATATTCAATGGCGTAGGCGTATCTCATGATATGAGCATTTTCAAATCCCTTGAGGGTTCGAACCATCTTGTGCTGCACGTCGGTAGGCAAGGAGGTGGAAAAGCCCTGTAAATACAGCTCCTCGGTATCCACGCCCATGGGTTCCACAAAAAGCTGGTGCCGTTCCTTGTCCGCAAAGCGCTTCAGCTTGTCCTCAATGGAAGGACAATACCGCGGGCCTGTGCCCGTGATCTGTCCCGAATACATAGCCGAGCGGTGAATATTTTCCAAAATCACGCGGTGAGTCTCCTCATTTGTGTACACAATATGACAAGACATTTGCTGAAAATCATCAAACCGGTGGGGATCCGTGGTCGAAGAGAAGGGAATGATCTCTTCCTCACCGGGCTGCTCCTCCAGTACCGAAAGATCCACCGTGTCCCGTCGGATGCGTGCGGGGGTGCCCGTTTTGAAACGAACCAAGGGCAGACCCAAAGCCTTCAGACAATCCGTAAGACCCAGTGCTGGCAGGGAATTATCGGGGCCGGAGGAGAAATTTTTGTCACCCACAAAGATCCGGCCACCCAGATACGTACCCGTGGCAATAATGACCTTTTGACAGGTCCACACCTCGCCGAGGGAGGTAACTACACCAGAAACCTCGCCGTTTTCGGTCAAAATTTCGGTCACTTCACCCTGCACCACCCGCAGATGCCGAGTGGTCTCCAGCTTGTGCTTCATATAACTGTGGTAAGCCATTCTGTCCGCCTGCACACGCTTGGAATGGACGGCGGCGCCCTTACCCAGATTCAAGGTGCGGCTCTGGAGGGTCACAGCGTCAGCCGCCCGTCCCATCTCGCCGCCTAAAGCGTCGATTTCAAAAACCAGATGTCCCTTTGCCGTGCCGCCGATAGAGGGATTGCAGGGCAGATTACCGATAGCGTCCAACGACAGGGTAAAAAGCACCGTATCGATCCCCAGCCTGGCCGACGCCAGCGCCGCTTCGCAGCCTGCGTGACCTCCGCCCACAACGATCACCGTGGCGGCAGTCGTAAATTTTTCAATGCTCATGAAAACCTTCTTTATATCACATTTTGTCAACTTTTGAAACTTTGACATATCATTCCATCTTATATTTTAGCACACATCCCGCCCCTCCGTCAAGTGCTTCCCACAATTTCTTGATATGTCAATATTTTTTTATGAAAAATCCTTTATTTTTTCAAAAATCTCTTTACTTTTTACTTAAAATATGTTATTATATATGTTGGATTATTTCGTCCGCCTCTTTTTCGGACAGCTACACCGGCCGAAAAGAAGATGACGGAAGAAGTCCCTAACACGGTTAAACTATTTCATAGGAGGAATATACCAATGTCTATCGTAAGAAAAAAGGTTTCGATGGATGGTAACCAGGCCGCCGCTACAGTCAGCTATGCCTTTACCGAGGTTGCCGGCATTTACCCCATCACACCTTCCAGCCCTATGGCCGACTGGGTCGACCAATGGTCCGCACAGGGTCTGAAGAACATCTTCGGCACCACCGTCAACGTAATGGAGATGGAGTCTGAGGCAGGCGCCGCAGGTACCGTTCACGGTTCTCTGAACGCCGGTGCTCTCACCACCACCTACACCGCATCTCAGGGTCTGCTCCTGATGATCCCCAACATGTACAAGATCGCCGGTGAGCTTCTCCCCTGCGTCTTCCACGTGTCCGCTCGTTGCGTGGCTTCCCATGCTCTGAACATTTTCGGTGACCACTCCGATGTCTACGCTTGCCGTCAGACCGGTTTCGCCATGCTGGCTGAGACCAACCCCCAGGAGGTCATGGATCTGGGCGCCGTGGCTCACCTGGCTACCATCAAGGGCCGCGTTCCCTTCGTCAACTTCTTCGACGGCTTCCGCACCTCCCACGAGATCCAGAAGATCGAGGTCTGGGACTTCAAGGATCTGGCTGAAATGGTAGACATGGACGCTGTGGCCGCTTTCCGCTCCCGCGCTCTGAACCCCGAGCATCCCGTGCTCCGCGGCTCCGCTCAGAACGGTGATATCTTCTTCCAGAACCGTGAGGCCTGCAACCGCTACTACGACGCTCTGCCCGCCATCGTCGAGGAGTACATGGACAAGGTCAACGCCAAGCTGGGCACCGACTACAAGCTCTTCAACTATTACGGCGCTCCCGACGCAGACCGCGTCATGATCGCCATGGGCTCCATCTGCGACGTGGCAGAGGAGGTCATCGACTACATGATGGCTCAGGGCGAGAAGGTCGGTCTCATCAAGGTCCGCCTGTACCGTCCCTTCTGTGCTGACAAGCTCATCGAGGCTATTCCCGCAACCTGCGAGAAGATCGCTGTCCTCGACAGAACCAAGGAGCCCGGCTCCCTGGGTGAGCCTCTGTACCTCGACGTCGTTACCGCTCTGGCTACCCACGGTGTCCAGAAGAAGGTTGTCGGCGGCCGCTACGGTCTGGGCTCCAAGGATACGCCTCCTTCCTCCATTTTTGCCGTATTCGCAAACCTGGCTAAGGACGAGCCCAAGGCAAACTTCACCATTGGTATCGTAGACGACGTGACCAATTGTTCCCTCGAGGAGACTGTGGCTCCCGACACCGCTCCCGCAGGCACCATCGCTTGCAAGTTCTGGGGTCTGGGCGGCGACGGTACCGTCGGTGCTAACAAGAACTCCATCAAGATCATCGGTGACCATACTGACAAGTACATTCAGGCTTACTTCCAGTATGACTCCAAGAAGACCAACGGTATCACCATCTCCCACCTGAGATTCGGTGACACCCCCATCAAGTCTCCTTACTATATCAATAAGGCCGACTTCGTGGCTTGCCACAACCAGGCTTATATCAACCGCTACGATATCGTTCAGGATATCAAGCCCGGCGGTACCTTCCTGCTTGACTGCAACTGGGCAGACGAGGAGCTGGATGCCAACCTGCCTTCCGCTGTGAAGCAGTATATCGCTAAGAACAACATCAAGTTCTATACCATCAATGCTACCAAGCTGGCTCGCGATCTGGGTAACGCCAAGGTCAAGAACACCGTGCTTCAGTCCGCCTTCTTCGCTCTGGCAGCCATCCTGCCCGCAGCCGAGGCTGTTGAGTACATGAAGTACATGGCCACCAAGTCCTACCTGAAGAAGGGCCAGGCCATCGTTGACCTGAACCATGCCGCTATCGACGCCGGTGCAGGTGCTTACCACGCAGTTAAGGTTCCCACCGCTTGGGCTACCTGCGCTGACGACGAGGCCGCCGCCGCTAAGGCTTGCGACCGTGCCGATCTGGGTGCCTTCGTCAACAACGTAGTAACTCCCGTCAACGCCATGAAGGGTGACAGCCTGCCCGTATCCGCTTTCGTGGACTACGTGGACGGTACCTTCCCCCAGGGCTCCGCTGCCTTTGAGAAGCGCGGCGTTGCCGTCATGGTTCCTGAATGGATCCCTGAAAACTGCTTGCAGTGTAATCAGTGCTCCTTCGTTTGCCCTCATGCCACCATCCGTCCCTTCGCTCTGACCGAGGAAGAGGCTGCCGAAGCTCCCGAATCCTCCAAGTTTGCTACCAGACTGGTCAATAAGACCTACAAGTTCACCATGGCTGTATCTCCTCTGGACTGCATGGGTTGTACCCTGTGTGTGAAGGCTTGTATGGCTAATCAGGCAGTTGATAGAAAGGCTGCCGCTGCCGGTCAGGCTCCCGATCCCTCCAAGTATGCTCTGAAGATGGTTCCTCAGGCATCTCAGGCTGACCAGCAGGCTGCTTTCGACTACTGCGTCGCTAAGGTTTCAGAGAAGACCGAACTGATCAATAACACCGTTAAGGGCTCCCAGTTCAAGCAACCCCTGCTTGAGTTCTCCGGCTCTTGCGCAGGTTGTGCCGAGACCTCTTACGCTCGTCTGATCACCCAGCTGTTCGGCGAGAGAATGTATATCTCCAACGCTACCGGTTGTTCTTCCATCTGGGGCGGTTCCTCCCCCGCAACTCCTTACACCGTCAACCGCGAGTCCGGCAAGGGTCCCGCTTGGGCTAACTCCCTGTTTGAGGATAACGCTGAGCACGGTCTGGGTATCGCCCTCGGTCAGAAGGCTGTCCGCGAGAAGCTGATGGCTAAGGTTGAGGAGATGATGAACTCCGACAAGGCTTCCGATGAGTTCAAGGCTGCCGCCAAGGCTTATCTGGACACCAAGGACGATGGTAAGGCTAACGAGGCCGCTACCAAGGCTCTGGTTGTCGAGCTTGAGAAGGCTGCCGCTGAGGGCTGCCCCGTAGCTCCCGCAATCCTTGCCGAGAAGGACTACCTGAACAAGAAGTCCGTCTGGATCTTCGGTGGTGACGGTTGGGCTTACGACATCGGCTTCGGCGGTCTGGACCACGTCCTGGCTACCGGCGAGAACGTCAACGTCTTCGTCTTCGATACCGAGGTGTACTCCAACACCGGTGGACAGGC
>SVTR01000034.1 GCA_015063685.1 Oscillospiraceae bacterium
GCTGTTTTTATTTGTGCAGTTGGCAGCCGCACTTCTATTATACAGCAAAGGAGTTTTTATGTCATTATCAACTATCTAATTCTTACCGAACCACGCGTCTAACGCGTGGTTTTACTATACAAAAAAGCTCCCGCAGGCAGGTGCGGGAGCTTTATAGGGGGCATGTGGAGGAAAAACCATGCGTTAAATTAGTGAGCTAATATGATCGATCAAACTGCCTTCATGAAATCAGGACGGGCAGGGCAATCCAAAAACGCGGTTGCGGAAACGAGACATTCGCCTTCGGGCAACTGAATGTTGTCAAGAGATGCGCAGAAGGAGAAGGCACAATCATCTACACGGTAAACATTGGAAGGCAGAGAAAGGAAGGACAGGGAAACGCAGGAGGAGAAAGCGGAGGTGTGAATGATAGAAAGGGATTCCGGAAGACGGAGATAGGTCAGAGAACGGCACCCCTCAAACATGCCTTCAGAGATCTCCATCATACCCATAGGAAGAACGGCAGCGCGCAAGCGAGTGCAGTGAGCAAAGGCTTTTTTACCGCAAGTAAGATTACCGTGCAGTTCACCGAGAGCAAGAACTGTTAATCTGTCGCAACCCATAAAAGCACGATCGCCAATATAGGAAAGGGAACTGTAAAAACCGCTTCTGCCGCCGAAACGAATTTCCATGAGATTATCGCAGAAAGCGAAGGCGCGTGCACCGATGCTTTCGATGGAAGCAGGAAGATCTACTCGGCAAAGGGAAGACATACCGGAGAACGCGCGGTCTCCGATAGCAACGACTCGGTGCCCCTCGGGTGAGTATTCGGGGATCACAAGAGAAATCATTTGTTCATCAAGCAGGGAAGTAATGCCTGTAATTTTGCAACTATCCTTTGTCACAACCTCGTATGTAAATACCTGAAGCGTGGATGCGAGCTCAGTACGTGTCATGATGAATACCTTCCTTTTTAGAACTTAACCTTTCATCCTTCGATGATGGATGACGGCGATTTATTACAGTTTCTTTTGCTGTGTGTCTATTATATCATTAAAACCGCAATATTGTGAGAACAAAATGTAAACAAACAGAAAACAATGGCGAAGTATATTCCTAAAAAGGAACAGATAATGAGATAAAAATAGAACAAAATCGACAAATTTTAACTAAAAATTTCCTGAGCGGAATTGGATTCAAAAGAAAAGGGTCGATTATTCACGAAAATTACTGTACTGTTTTTTAGATAAATTGCTGATATCCTATTGCAAAGTTGATAGCTCTTTGATATAATATGTAAAAGGGCAAATTTTCTTTTGTCATATATTTTTGTATAACCCCGTTTTAAGGAGGATGTTAAATGGAAAACAAGAATGTTGCAATGTCCCGAATAAAAAAGGAGTTTATTGCTCCTTCGGTTGCATACCGCGGCAAGCCCTTCTGGTCCTGGAACGGCGAGCTCCGCGGCGAGGAGCTGGTGCGTCAGGCACATGTCATGAAGGAGATGGGTCTGGGCGGTTACTTCATGCACTCCCGCGCGGGACTCATCACCGAGTACCTGGGGGATGAGTGGTTCGACCTCATCAACGAGGTCGCCGACGCTGCCGAGGCCGACGGCATGGAGGCCTGGCTCTACGACGAGGACAGATGGCCCTCGGGAAGTGCGGGCGGTAAGGTTACCGTGGATCCCCAGTACCGCATGAAGTCCCTCTACGTCTACGAGTCCGCCCCCGACAAGGTGGACTGGAACGACGAGTCCTTCGCCCTGTACGTGGCCAAGCTGGACGGTCTCAACCTCTATACCTATAAGGAGCTGGACACTTCCTCCGTCGCCTGCTGCAAGTGCGCCGCCCGCAAGGTCAAGGAGGCCATCGCCGAGCTGACTGATGCCGCCGCCAATGAGCCCGGCGAGTGGAAGGCTCTCCGCTTCGCCATCGTGCCCGACGAGCCCAACTCCAACTACAACGGCACCACCTACATCGACACCATGAGCCGCAAGGCTACCGATAAGTTCATCGAGATGACCCACGAGGAGTACGCCAAGCGTTGCGGCGACCGTCTCGGCAAGAGCATCAAGGGTATCTTCACCGACGAGCCCCACCGCGGCCACTGCTTCGACAACCGCCGCGAGCACGACGGCGTCATGTCCTGCGCCACCGCCTGGACCGACGACATCTTTGAGGAGTTTGAGACCCGCTACGGCTTTGCCTGCCGTCCCATCCTCCCCGAGCTGTTCTACCGCAAGAACGGTGAGATCGTGGCTCCCGTCAAGCTCCACTACATCGATCTGGCCAACGCCCTGTTCCTGGAGCGCTTCGCCAAGCCTCTGAACGACTGGTGCAACGACCACGGCATCCAGTTCACGGGTCACGTCCTCCACGAGGACAGCCTCATGAACCAGACCGTCCCCAACGGCTCCCTCATGCGCTTCTACGAGTACATGGGCTACCCCGGCGTGGACGTGCTGACCGAGCATAACCGCTGCTACTGGATCGTCAAGCAGCTGGCTTCCGCCGCCCGTCAGCTGGGTAAGAAGTGGCTGCTCTCCGAGCTGTACGGCTGCACCGGTTGGCAGTTCGACTTCAAGGCTCACAAGACCGTGGGCGACTGGCAGGCCCTCTTCGGCATCAACCTCCGTTGCCAGCACCTGTCCTGGTACACCATGGAGGGTGAGTCCAAGCGCGACTACCCCGCCTCCATCCTCCACCAGTCTCCCTGGTATAAGGACTACTCCAAGGTTGAGGACTACTTCTCCCGCATGGGGCTTGTCCTCTCCGAGGGTGCGCCCGCCTGTGACGTCCTGCTTCTGAATCCCATCGAGTCGGTGTGGTGCCAGGCCTACGCCGGTTGGGCACAGTGGATCTCCAACGTATCCCCCGACGTGGCTCCCTACGAGCACCGCTACGCCCAGCTCTTCCACTACCTCACCGATCACCAGATCGACTTCGACTACGGCGAGGAGGAGATGATGTCCCGTATGGCCTCCGTTGATACGGTTGACGGCACCCCCGTCCTCCGTGTCGGTCAGGCCTCCTACAAGACCGTCATCGTCTCCAATATGCTTACCATCCGTCCCACCACCCTGGCTCTTCTCAAGGAGTTCATGGACATCGGCGGTAAGGTCATCTTCTGCGGTGACGCTCCCGCCTACGTCAACGCCGTGGCATCCGACGAGCCCGCAAAGCTTGCCGAGCAGGGCATCGTTATCCCCTACGACGAGGAGGCTCTGGTTTCCGTCGTCCGCGAGAATGCCTGTGAGTTCGTCTCGGTCACCAACGGCGAGGGTGAGACCGAGAAGGCCGTGTTCGCCCAGGTCCGCAAGGACTTCGGCGGCGACGGTTACGCCGTGGTGGTGCTGAACACCGACCGTGCAAATCCCAGAGAGAATCTGACCCTGGCTGTCAAGGCTCCCGCCGGCTACGCCGTGGAGGAGTGGGATCTGGAGAACGGTACCCGCTACAACGCCTCGGCCATGGCGGGTGAGGTCAGCGGTACCTACTACATCAGCATGGATCTGGAGGCCGCAGGCACCCGTTGCTTCGTGCTGACCAAATGTGCCGACGAGCTGCCCGCCGTCACCGAGTACGAGACGGTGGCCTCCGAGACCCTGACGGGCGAGTTCCCCTACGCCGCCCATGAGCCCAACGTCTGCGTCCTTGACTGGTGCAAGTGGCGCTGGAAGGGTCAAGAAGAGTGGCACGACGAGGCCGAGGCCCTGTGGACAGATAGACAGATCCGTTCGGACATTGGCATCGAGTGGCGCGGCGGCGGTATGCTCCAGCCCTGGTACGCCAAGCTCAACGATACCAAGAAGTACGGCGAGCTCCAGCTGTCCTATGAGTTCTACATCGACGAGATGCCTGAGTTCGATATCATCCTGGCGGGTGAACGCCCCGAGCTGAATCAGTACAAGATCAACGGTGTGGAGCTGCACAACGACGACATCAACGACTTCTGGGTGGACGACTGCTTCAAGAAGATGAAGATTCCCGCAGAGGCCCTCAAGCTGGGTCGAAACGAGGTCACCATCGACGTCACCTTCATGCGCACCACCAACGTGGAGGCCCTGTATTTGGTGGGCGTCTTCGGCGTCAAGGTAGACGGCAAGAAGCGCACCATTGTGGGTACTCCCGGCCTCATCGGCTGTGACAACTACGCCGCCTATGATATGCCCTTCTACACGGGTAATCTTGAATTCTGCCTGTCGCCTGATGACTTTGAAAATATCCTGGGGGATGCCGCAAAGGACGCCGACCGCATCGTCCTGACTCCCAAAGAGTTCACGGGTGGTTGCGTCAAGGTCGTAGCTGCGGGTAAGACCACCGTCCTCGGCTGGGATCCCTACGAGGCCGACGTCACCGAGGCTTACCGAAACGGCCTGCCCATCTCGGTCATCGTGGAGGGCGTCCGTACCAACGTCTTCGGCCCTCTCCATGAGGTGGATAAGCCCGCCGGTGCTTGCGGCCCCGGTAACTTCGTCACGGGCGGCTCCGCGTGGACCGACGATTACAGCCTCCTCCGGAGCGGCCTGCGCGGCTTCATCTTCAAGGCACAGAAGAAGGCGTAATTTCACCGAACAAGGGAAAGGGAGGCCACCGGTCTCCCTCTCCCCTTATCCTATATAAGTGATTGCAAAATGTCCAAATTGCAGTTTATCGGTGTATATTAAAGGGTCATCCTGAGCGGAGCCGCTTGCGGCGGAGTCGAAGGATCTCCTTTGCCGACAAGAGATCCTTCGACTCCGGGCTACGCCCTCCGCTCAGGATGACCACATCAACAACTCACCGATAAACCCAAATTTGAATCATTTTGCAATCGGCTACCCTTATCCTATAAGGAAGCGAATATGAAACAGATCGTTACCACCACCTGCGTCTTCCCCCCGCAGTACCCCTCGGAGGTCGTATTGGACCGCCTGGCGGCCATGGGCTACACCGCGCTGGACATGGGTCTGGACTACTGCGTCGGTGAGGGCCGCTTGCTGGACGGCGACAACTGGCGGGAGCGGGTCATGGCTCTCCGAAAAAAGGCCGATGCCATGGGAATCATCTACACCCACTCCCACGCCCCCGGCAACGCGGGGAACCGCAGTGAGGCACAGATGCGCGCCTTTGAGGCGGCGGCTATCCTGGGCGCTCGCTACATCGTCGTCCACCCCATCCACGAGGTGGAGGGAACCATCATCACCGACGCCGCCGAGTTTATTCGCATCAATCGGGAAGCCACTCTCCCCCTCATCCCCATAGCCGAGCGGCTGGGGCTGACCATCCTCTCGGAGAACATCCTGTGGGGGGCCTCCATCCACCCGAAAAACATCGTGGATCTGGTGAAGGCGGTGGACTCCCCCCGCTTCGGCTGGTGCTTCGACACGGGACACGCCAACTGCTGCGGTATTACCCCCGGCATCCTTCGTGAGCTGGACGTGGTGCCCCTGTCCCTCCACATCCAGGACACCCACGGCCCGGGCTATGGGGACGAGCATCTTCTGCCCGGTGACGGGAGTATCGACTGGAAGGAATTTCTGCACATCCTCCGCGACGTGGGCTACAAGGGTGAGCTGGTCCTGGAGGCTCACCACCAGTCCTACGATGCCCCCGATGAGGAGAAGGACGCCATCCTGACCGAGCTTCTGCGCCGAGCCGAGAGGATGCTGGCCTACTACCGATCTCTTTGATGAAAGGAGAACTTCTATGAATACCATCAAGTTCGACAACAAGACCACCCGCGTGGTGGCTCACCGAGGTCTGTCGGGCCTGGAGCGGGAGAATACCGCCTCCGCCTTCGTGGCCGCGGGCAATCGCAACTACTACGGCATCGAGACCGACATCTACCGTACTTCTGACGGTCACTTTGTGGTCAACCACGACGGCAACACCAACCGCGTGGGCGGCGTCAACGTGGTCATGGAGCAAGCCCCCTGGGAGCTACTCCGTGAGGTCGTCCTCTATGACATGGACGGAACCAAGGATCGTTACGATCTCCGCCTGCCCAGTCTTGAAAACTATATTTCCATCTGTAAGCGTTATGAGAAGGTTTGCATTCTGGAGCTAAAAAGCCAGTTTACATTGGAGGAAACACAAAAGATCATTGAGCTGATTGAAAAGTATGACTATCTTGCGGATGTGATCTTCATTTCCTTCCATTATTCTGACCTGGAGCATGTAAAGGCGCTCAGACCCAATCAGACCTGTCAATACCTGACGGGAGACAACTCGGATACTATGATCGCCAAGCTCAAGGACGCGGGTATGGATATCGATATTCATCATCCCGCACTCACAGAAGAGCGCGTAGCAGCCATGCATGCCGCAGGACTTAAGATCAATTGCTGGACGGTGGATGACCCCGCACGAGGCGAGGAACTGGCGAACTGGGGCGTAGACTATATCACCTCCAATATTCTGGAAGGGAAGAACGCGTAAAACTAAGATACAAGATATGAGATACGAGATACAAGATACAAGATAGAGTACCGACCTGAAGCATTTTCCCGGTCGTATCTTTTAACTTTGTTTCTTTGTATCTTGTATCTTTGCATCTTGTATCTCCCTTGAAATTTATTCCGCTTTACAAATAATCAAAAAGGAGACCGATCTATGAAAATGAACTGCTTCAACCGTGTAGCATCGCTCATGCTGGCTATCCTCATGCTGGCTGCTACCTTGGTTGCTTCTTTGACTCTCCCTGTGGCCGCTGACGATAAGACCGTCATCACCTACGAGGGTGTCAATATCAAAAAGCACGAGGGTGGCTACGATCATTTTGAACGTTCTCTCAACACCTATGTGTATGATTTCCAGGTGACTCGACCCACCTACTATGCCAAGCAGCCCGAGCTTTCTCTTTCCAATACCGAAAATATGGATATGTCCGGAGAGACACTTGCTTGCGTAGATGGTGGTAGCTTCTCCTTCGGTTCTGCCATCGGCCTCGGTGATGATTACGGTCTCGAGAAAGGTGAGCTGACCTTTGATCTCGCTTTGACGGGGGGCTCTGTCTCCGTGGGCGTCCGTACCTCCAAGGTGAGCTGTACCGATACGGCAAGAGGTATTTGGTTTGTCTTTGACAGTAGCGACAAGCTGACCGTGAAGGAGCCCGAAAGCGGCCTTTCGGCTCAGCTTGACTTAGGCGTGTCTCTCTCGGAAGCTAAGAGCCTGACCGTTAAGGACAACCTTGACAGCATCGTCCTCTCCTGTGGTGAGACCATCATCGCTACCGTGGAATATACCAAGGACGGCTATCTGGCTGTCAAGGACGGACAGGGAACTGTCAAAGCCGAAATAAACAGCAGCAAGATCTACGTTTCAGGTTACTTTGAGTTCTACGTGAACGACCTGGACGGCTATATCGATAACATCAGCTTTACCAACGTGGCCGTGGATCAGACCGCAGAGGCCACCGGCACCGACCGCGTGGTGGACTACCGCACCTGGACGGCCATTGATGACCTGGATCGCGTCGTGGCTGTCAACACGGCTGAATCTACTGTCAACGAGAATCGCTATGTGGGTCTTTTCTACTTCCTCTGCTGGGTAGGTGCAGGCGGTTCTGTAGGCGATAACACCAAGCTGTATGTAGACGGTGGCATGGAAGGCGTATTGGCTCACTTTGATGCCAAAAAAGGAGGCGAAGCCTATTGGGCGGAGCCCTATTTTGGCTACTACATCAACACAGATACATGGGTCTACCGCAAGCATGCCGCTATGCTTGAGGCCGCAGGTGTAGACTTCGTCTATCTGGATGTGTCCAATGCAGAAACCTTCCCCATAGGTCACACCGCCCTCTTTGACACTTGGCTGCAAATTCGCAATGAGGGCGGATCTACCCCTCAGATCGTCTTCTTCTGCGGTGATAATCCTTCCACTCTTGAATCCAACATGAACACCCTGTTCCGCACCGTATATTCGGAAGAAAACTGGGAAAAATATGAAGAACTGTTCTTTCAGTGGAACGGAAAGCCTCTGCTTTTCGGCAACGGTGACGGTATCTCCGCTTCCATGAAGAAAAAGATCAACGACAAGTTCACCCTCCGCGGTAGCTGGGCGTGGATGGATAAAAACAACTACTGGTCTTGGCTTCAGGAATATACCGTGAACTCCGCAGGCGCTTACCGTCCTGTCAACGGCGGTTGGGGACGTGACGCGCAAGGTAAATACGAGTCTCTGTCCATTGCTCTGGGCCATCACCCCACCATGAGCAAGGGTCGCACCTTTGTCAACGGTCAGCAGACAAACAACGGGAAGAACGACATGGAATTCTCCTCTGTATACGAGGCAGGTCTCGGTACCGGATTTGAGTTTCAGTTCAATGCCGCAACTTCTCTCATCGGTAAGCGCGTGGAAGAGGACACCCCCTTCGTCCTCATGATCACCGGCTGGAACGAGTGGATCGCGGGCTGTTCCTACACCGAGCCGGGTCAGCTTCAACCCATGGCCAACGGACAGTACAACTTCTACTACGTTGACCAGTTCAACGCCATGTTCTCCCGTGACGCCGAGCCCATGCGCAACTATGAGGGTTATGGCTTCGGAGACAACTACTATTACCAGATGTGTGAATATATCCGTCAGTACAAGGGCATTGACACGCTTCCTGTGGCTGATCACCAGACCACCGTCAACATCTACGATGTGGAAAGCTGGAAGAATATTGAGCTGGCCTATACTGACACCCTTCACGATGTGGAGCTTCGCAACTCCCGTTGTTACGATATCACCTATCGCTATATCAACAACACGGGACGCAACGATTTTGATTATGCCAAGGTCTCCCAGGACGACAAATACCTCTACTTCCTCGTCAAGTGCGACAACGACATCATCGTTGACAACGGTTCTAACTGGATGAACCTGTTCTTGGATATTGACGGCGACATGACAAACGGCTGGGGCGGCTATGATCTCGTCCTTAACCGCGACAGAGACTCCTTTGCTGTTAAGGTAGAGAAATTCGTGAATAACGCTTGGGAATTTGAGACCGTAGGCGAGGCACTTTATGCTATCGACGGCCAGTACATGACGGTCAAGCTGTCCAAATCTCTCTTCGGTGCGAATGGCACCCTTAAAAACATAAAGTTTAAGTGGGCCGATAACTCCGTGGACAACGGTGATCCCATGGCCTTTATGGATCTTGGCGACACTGCCCCCGACAACCGCTTCTCCTTCTCTTATGTCACCGAAAGCTGTGAGACTGTGGCCGAGGACTATACGGTTCAGTACGTCTTTGATGCACACGAAGCTATTTCCGGCGAGGACGTGGGGGTGCCCACCAAGCCTATCCCCGAGATGACGGTAGTGGACATCATGGCTCTACATGATTTTGAGAGCTTTACCGCGGGTGCGTCAGTCGAGAATGGCACCTTCGGTGAGGTCTTCCAGATCGCCAAGGGTACTTCCAATTGCTACGCCAGCGTCAAAAAGGGAGATGACGGCAAGTATGCCGAAATGTCGGGCTACGTAGACCTCCGTACCTGGGAGGACGTGAAGGGCGCGTATAATTTTGTGGTTGACCTGAAGATGATTGACTATGGCAACACCTACGTGTTCCTCCGTGGAGAAATGCCGGGCATATACAAGCCCTACAATCCCGCTCAGTCGTCCATGGCCAATCAGGAAGTACATACCACCTTCAACTATTTTGAGTGGGACTGGTACGCCGAGAATGGCGGCAATGGCAGCTCGTCTACCGCGGGTAGCGGCTTTGGCTTTGCACCTGAAAAGAACGGTCTTGTATATCACATCAAGAAATACGCCACCGACGGTCTGCACATTGCCACCGCCCACGGCAAAGTCCCTTATCCCGCAGGATTTACCTACACCGAAGGCGAGTTTATCAGCGTCAAGTGTGAGGACAGCGGAGAAGAGATCAAGATCTATCTTGACGGCATTCTTGCAGCCACCATGACGCTCTCAAATCCCGGCGTTGTCTATGAGACTGACGGCACCGGCCAGCAGTATTACGGCTTGGTGGAGCTGTTCGATGCCACCGGCAATAGCATCGTCAAGGTTGAGAATTCCCGTCTCAATTCCTCCGGCTCTCAAATCGCTCTGGCTACCCGTGTGCAAAAGCTTCAGTTTGACAATTTGGGTATCGGTTATTCTGAGGAAAGCTATGACGGTACCAATATGACATCCTTCTCCTTGAATTATAAAAAGGGAAGCGATGCTTGGATCCCCGATCATTCCTTGTTGGATCTTCTTATGAGCCATGAGGAACAGGATGAAACCGAAACCGTCCCTCCCGAAGATATCACAGAGCTTGAATCTGATGTGGATGATGAGGACGATACGGAAGGTACAAATACCGAGCCCATAGGCGCCGAAAGCGTGACAACAGATCCCACAACGACAGAGGCTGTTACTCAAAAGAATGAGGAGATAGATGATATCACCGAAAAAGAGGAAACTGTCACAAGTCCCGAGGCGTCTACGTCCGCTGTTACTGAAGCTACAGAGGGCGATGGAGGTTGCGGTTCTTCCGTTCTTTCCGGTATCACGATTTTGGCACTTGGTGCTACGGTGATCTTCATAAAGAAAAAGAAGATTAAATAATCCTTGGATAGCTCTAAATACTCAGCGCGCGGCGAGAGGCGAGGATTTTTTGTCAGACTAAACAGAAATCTGTGCGCATAATTGTCTCTCTACGAAAGAGATGTCCCTTATTAATCCCGCAAAGTAAGGATGAATAGCAAAGCTCCGGTCGGAATATTTGCTTGATCCCTGCTTTGCGGGATTTGTTTTTAATAATATTTGAGTAAATAAAGTTATTGTTTATATCAAGTTCACAATATACGCCAAATTAGTTATTATTTTTGTGTTAAAATATCATAAATAGTTTTTTGGGAAGGTGTGAATTTTCTATGAAGACATGTCTGTTTTGTGGATCCGGCTATTTTGATCAGGAAGAAAACTGTACGACTTGCCATCACTCGCGCATCAATGGCAGAATAAAGGGCGAAAAGGTGGAGGGATATATCCGAAGGGAACTTCATTGTCCGTCTTACGTTGGCCATTTTTTGGTGATTTTGATCCCTGCGATCATGACTTTTCTTATTGGCCTTATGCTGATGGCGGGACAGTTGGCAGGTTCTATGGATTTTCTTCCTGTTCCTGAACTGGAAAACTGTTGGTTGATGGCCATAATTGCCATAATTATCGGCGGCCTTTTGAGCGCTTTCGGAATCAAACGCATGCTAAGAGAGAAGAAAGCGTACAATGTTTTTTATGAGGTAATGTCTACCTCTGAAGAACCCGTGAATGATATCAACATTCAGGACTACTATGATTATGAGGAGAAAGGTACACGATATTCTTTTTTATATCTGTTGCTGCCTAATCTTTTCTACATTTTTTTGTTGATTTTTATATACTATGCAGATACATATGCGTCTATCTATCTGATGGATACTTTTATGATTGTCATGCCGGATTTCGATGGATATGACTTATTTAAAGGCGTTATGTATTTCTTCCCGATCGCGTCCATGCTGCTCCATGCGATTGACATCATTTATTCTTTGGTATCTCTAACTAAGATCAAGAATAATATTTCCGTTTCTCTTTCGCTTAATTATGACTTTTCTGTGTCAGCCAAGCAAGGACAGGCAGACGGAGATTTGGAAAAAAATGTCGCAAGTGAAGATAAAGTGATCTCTTCTTCTCCCGAATCGAAAGATCCTGTTCCTGCGAATCCTGTTATTCCCAAGGGCTCTTTGAGAAATCTTCATGTTATTGACGCTATGATGACCGGCAAAGAAGAGGAGCCTTGCGGAGAAATGAGCCTTACCGATCTCTGCGCACGCTTGAAGGTTTGTCTTTATCATCAGGGCGTGGATATGGCTGACGAGCAGGTGATCGGTTTGATCTCCTCTATAGCAGCCAACCGCCTCTTGATGCTTCAGGTTCCTGATGAGTGTCAAAATGGTGTTATGAAGGCTATTAGTGAATGCTTTGGCACAGATTTTTACGCAGATGATGTCTCCGGTATGGAAACAGAGAAGGATCTCCTTTATACGACAAAGGATGGTTCCACGGAAGAATCCGAATATCTCTGTGGCCTTTATGCGGCTCACTATACACCCTCTCACCTTTGCGTTTTGGGTTTGAAGGGCGTGAACTCTGCTTTGGTCAGCTCCATGTCCTTCCATGCGGAATATGCAAAGAAGCCCGAAAAAGAGTATACGTTGCCTTTGGTTGATCATTTCATGGGCACTATACCCAAAAAGGCCGTTGCACAGGCAGATATGGAAACCTATACGGCGAAGGTTAGTCTGAAAATGCCTGCCAATGTCTGGTGCTTCCTCTCGCCCAATGAGCCCAAAATCGGCATCCCTTGTGATAAAATGCATGTGGGCGCGGCCATGAATGCGGTGATCCATTGCGAAAAGAGCGATCGCCCCGAGATGGATCGCGAGCTGGAGGGACAACCCGTTTCCTACCGTTATTTCAACGATCTTGTCAGATCTGCGGGAGAAAAAACTTTCTTACCTGAAGATCAGTGGAAAAAATTTGACAAGCTGGAAGAATTCTTGAATTCTCGTATTGGCTTTACCTTCGGTAACCGCTTGTACAGGAAAATCGAAACGTATACGGACGTGTACCTGGGTTGCGGCGGCGACGTTAACCATGCCATTGACTTTGTACTCACCAATGTTCTGACCTCTGTTTTGGCAGAGTGTGACATTACTCAGCTGAAAGCCGAAGACGGCAGAATGAGTCTGTTTGAGCTGATGGATAAGACTTTCGGTTCGGATAATATTTCCATGTGCCACGGACTGCTTGCTGCCTACGGTCTTGAGAACTGATGGCCGCCGGGTTAAAATTCCAATGAGGAGTTAAATCATCTATGTTTACAATATCGTATCATGCGTTTATGAGCTCCATGACATCGATGCCGGAGGCTGCATCGGGTGTTTGGGGACTTATGACAAATTTTGCCCAAGGGTTTATGGATACAGTGATCCCGATTTTATGGAATATCGTATCTCACCCTATTGCCATGGCGTTGTATGTTATATTTTTGCTTGCCATGGTCATCATACTGGTAGTGTCTCTTTTGGTTGGTGAGAGCCGTTTTGCTAAGCTGCCCGAGGATACGACCAAGGCAGCGGCAGAAGCCCTGGCCAAGGAAATTGACGAATCCCTTATGGCTCCTGCTAATGAAGGTGCTCCGGCACCCGGCAAGGATTCCGAGGAGCCCGAAGATACCGTCGATGAGACCCCCGACCCCCGCTTTTATATGCTCAGCGAACTGGACAGAGCAGCTGAGAGTTATGTGGCACCGAAGTATGACGATAGCCTAACGCTGGAGGAGCTGTGTCACAGATTCCGCCACTTCGCGGCTTGGAAGCTGCATCTGTACTACGATATCAAGGATATCCGTCGTTTTGTGGCAGGCCTTGCGGTGACCCATATCATCATCATGCAGGGTATGTCGGGTACGGGTAAAACCTCCTTGGCCTACGCTTTCGGCGAGTTTATGCAGAACCAGTCGGTCATTGTTCCCATCCAGCCTATGTGGAAGGAGCGAACCGACATGATCGGTTACTACAATGAGTTTACCAAGCGCTTCAACGAGACAGTTCTGCTTCGGAAAATGTACGAGGCCAACGGCAATGATAATATCTATATTACCGTGCTGGACGAGATGAACATCGCTCGCGTGGAGTACTATTTTGCTGAATTTCTGTCACTTCTGGAGTTGCCCAACCCTGAGCAGAGATACCTGGACGTGGTATCCGATAAGTGGGAAAACGACCCCGTATTGCTGAAAAACGGTCAGATCCGTCTGCCCGCCAATATGTGGTTTGTGGGAACGGCTAACAACGACGACTCAACCTTCGCGATTTCGGATAAGGTATACGACCGAGCCATGGTCATGAACCTGGACCAGAAGGCTGATTATTTTGAGCCTGAGATGTGCGAGCCCGTGTGCATGTCCAAGACTCATTGGGAATCTCTTGTGAAGGACGCATTGGAGGAATACGAGCTTTCCGAGCGTAACCGCAGACGCCTGAACATGTTGGATGAATACCTGATTGATAAGTTCCGTATTACCTTCGGTAACCGAATCATGAAGCAGATCAATCAGTACATTCCCGTGTGCCTTGCTTGCGGCGGTGACGAGCTGGATGCCTTGGATGATATCCTCGCCCGCAAGGTGCTTCGTAAGCTGGAATCTCAGAATCCGGTGTACGTCCGCAGTGCGGCTGACGGACTTTGCACCTATCTCGACGAGTTGTTTGGCGCCGAGCATATGACCCTGTGTAAGGACTTTTTGCGCAGACTGGAGAGGAGCGCGTAAATCCTTTCCCGAACCATAAACGAGAAAGAGAGAAACTTTATGGATCAGTTAGATCTTTTATATCGCGCATTTCTCGATTACAGAAAAAACACTCTGGAGGATGCGACCTGTCAAAAGCTGAGAAAGGCCACGATGCGCGCCTCGGCGGATAAGGATAAAGTAGAGTCTCGTCGATCCAAATGTACCATCGAGGAGGATTGGATTCTTGCCATTGAGGCTGGTCTGCCTTTTGTGGAAAAGGCGATTATGGAGGAGCGCCAGTTTATCCGTCAGGAGGGAAGTGTCGAACCCATTGAAAAGGTACGTCATGTATCGAAGGATTCAGTCGAGCATTTGGCACGGCACGGAAATCTCATCACAAGGGCACCTGAGGATCCCGAGGATGATCTGATCCCCGATAAGCTGTATATCGTAGAAAAGCTGACGAACTATGCGGTATATGAAAACCGTTTTCTGTACATGCTTCTTTGCTATCTGCGTGATTTTATCGATTTGAGATACAGCAAGATCTTAGAGCTGGGCAATACCTATAAAGCCGATATGACGATGACAAAAACCATCTCCATCGGCAAGCGTACCATCACCTACGATACCCATTTTTACGAGGAAGCGAGAAACGATCCCTATTCCAAAATGGATCAACAGACGGGCAGTCTGATCGATCGCATTGAGGTTATGCAAAAAACGGTCAGCATTTTGTTGAATACCCCCCTCATGCGTGAGGTTTCTACCGCGCCTATGCTCAAACCGCCGATTACTCGTACCAATGCGCTCCGTATGGATAATGCACTGAAGCAGGCGTTGGCACTCTACGATTATGTGGCGTCTTATCAAAAGCCGGGCTATAAGGTAGAAGTGCTGAAAAAAACCTTTAATCCTTTTCCTGAGACTATGGCAGACGAGTTTTCCGAGCTTGTTGTCTTGTCCTCCTTCCTGGTATATGAGTATGGTAATAATCTGAAGGGAAAGCTGAAGGAATCCTATGAAGCCGAGGAAGCAAGAAGGGAAGCAGAGGCTGCGGAAAAGCTTTGCCAAAAGCTCAAAGAGCTGAAGGAGCGAATTCAGAAGGAAGGCATCGGTGTTGATGAATATCTGCTGCTTCTTGAAGAGCGAAATCATTATTTGGAAAGCGCCATGGAGAAAATGGCCGAAAATCATGAAAAGGCTTTGGCTGAACAGCGAGCAGATTTCGAAAAGCAGAAATATCTCCTGAAGGAAGAATATGAGATTCGATTGGCGGAGGAAAAAGCCAATTATGAAGCCCTGCTTGACGCTAAAACGGTTGAGTACGAAAATGAGATCACTCTTCTGAAAGAGACTCAGGAAGTCGCTCTTGCCGAGTATAAGACGGAATGTGACGAAAAAATTAAGGATATGGCGGAGTCTTTCAATATTCGTATGGCTGAGCAAGAGGATAAATATAATCAAATGTCGGCAGCCTACGAGGAACAGATGGCAGAGAACCGTGAGATAGTCAGACAAACCCAAGAAACCTGTGATGAGCTTACGGCGAGAAATCACGATCTGAAAGCTCAACTTCACGGTATTCGCGCACAACACGGCCTCATAGGAGATGAAGAGGATTATTCCTCCGAGGAACGCTATGAGGAGCTACTTAATGAATTGCTCGCCCTGGATCGATTGGTCGGACAGGAATGGCGCAAAGCCAAGAAAAAGATCCGACATGAATATCTGTGGAGAAAGCCGGAGCAATAAGCAAGCATATCCCGCGCATTTTGCCCAAGATGGTCATTCTTACATTAACGGAAGGCAAATTTTATGCAAAAAATCAAAAATAAGACCCGAAAAAACAGAACGAGACCGCTGATGCGTCGATACATTTGGCTTTTGATTGGCTTTATTGTTTTTGGCAGTCTGCTGGTCGCATCTCTGTTTGCGGAGGGAATCGATAATTTGACGAATCAAAGCTTTATGCCCTTGCTTCGTTCCGAAACTGTTATTGTCATTATGGTGTTGGCTTTGATTCTGCCTGTAACCATCATCGTGATGATCAGATACGTGTATAAAAGAAATAATCATTTGGAAGCGCTTACCGAAGCTCTTGCCCGTGAATATACGGAGGATGAGATCGCAGAGGCTGAATCTATCATCGCAGATCAGTTGGAATCCCTGAAGGAAGAACACAGCGAGGAATCAACCTCGGATCTTCCTCATGCTCCTAATAGTACCGGAAGTTTTGCTTCTGGTTCTGCTGAAGAGCAAGCGGAAGAGAGCGCGGAGCTCACCGACCCCCGCTTTTATATGCTTAGCGAACTGGACAGAGCAGCTGAGAGTTATGTGGCACCGAAGTATGACGATAGCCTAACGCTGGAGGAGCTGTGTCACAGATTCCGCCACTTCGCGGCTTGGAAGCTGCATCTGTACTACGATATCAAGGATATCCGTCGTTTTGTGGCAGGCCTTGCGGTGACCCATATCATCATCATGCAGGGTATGTCGGGTACGGGTAAAACCTCCTTGGCCTACGCTTTCGGCGAGTTTATGCAGAACCAGTCGGTCATTGTTCCCATCCAGCCTATGTGGAAGGAGCGAACCGACATGATCGGTTACTACAATGAGTTTACCAAGCGCTTCAACGAGACAGTTCTGCTTCGGAAAATGTACGAGGCCAACGGCAATGATAATATCTATATTACCGTGCTGGACGAGATGAACATCGCTCGCGTGGAGTACTATTTTGCTGAATTTCTGTCACTTCTGGAGTTGCCCAACCCTGAGCAGAGATACCTGGACGTGGTATCCGATAAGTGGGAAAACGACCCCGTATTGCTGAAAAACGGTCAGATCCGTCTGCCCGCCAATATGTGGTTTGTGGGAACGGCTAACAACGACGACTCAACCTTCGCGATTTCGGATAAGGTATACGACCGAGCCATGGTCATGAACCTGGACCAGAAGGCTGATTATTTTGAGCCTGAGATGTGCGAGCCCGTGTGCATGTCCAAGACTCATTGGGAATCTCTTGTGAAGGACGCATTGGAGGAATACGAGCTTTCCGAGCGTAACCGCAGACGCCTGAACATGTTGGATGAATACCTGATTGATAAGTTCCGTATTACCTTCGGTAACCGAATCATGAAGCAGATCAATCAGTACATTCCCGTGTGCCTTGCTTGCGGCGGTGACGAGCTGGATGCCTTGGATGATATCCTCGCCCGCAAGGTGCTTCGTAAGCTGGAATCTCAGAATCCGGTGTACGTCCGCAGTGCGGCTGACGGACTTTGCACCTATCTCGACGAGTTGTTTGGCGCCGAGCATATGACCCTGTGTAAGGACTTTTTGCGCAGACTGGAGAGGAGCGCGTAAATGATGAATTTCAATAAAATGAGAAAAGCGGTTTATATCTCCGGCTGCACCATTCTGGCGGTTGCGATTCTGCTGACGGTTTATTTCGTTCTCGTTGGCACGGGCGTGATCCACGGAAGAGAGCAAATCCTGGTGGTCAAGGCCGAAACCGCGGAAAAATTCTACGACGGCACACCCTTGATCGGTGATTCTTGGGAAATCCTGGAAGGAAAGGTTCGGGATGGCCACACGTTAAATGTCTATACGTTGGGTGAACAAACCGAGCCCGGACAATGCATCAATGAGCTGAGAGTAACCATTACAGATTCTTTGGGAGCAGATGTCAGTGATGAATACCATATAGAATATCTGACAGGCACACTGACGGTCTATGCTCGACAGCTCCAGATCAGATCTCACAACCAATCCAAGATTTTTGACGGTGAACCTTTGGTTGCTGATCCCGACGGATGGGAAATCATTGCGGGGGACGTGCTGGAGGGCCATACCTTAGAAGTCGCTCTGAATGCCACGATTACAGACATTGGCAGTTGCGAAAACACCATTGACCCGACCATCACCGATGAAGATGGTAATGATGTGACTCAATACTATAAAATCTCTTTGATTACAGGCCATCTTACGGTGTATCCGTACACTTTGAAGATACAATCCGGAACTGAGACAAAATTCTATGACGGTCTTCCTTTGACGCTGCACGAATACGAGATTTTGGATGGAGAGCTTCAGGAAGGGCACCGTATGGAGGTTTCCTTTGACGGAGAGATCACCGAAGTCGGATATATTGACAATTCCTTTGACGTTACTATCTATGATCGTAGTGGTCAGGATGTGACAGGAGAGTATTATCTTGAATATCTGATGGGCACATTGTCGGTTTTACCCGCTCGTTTTTGGGTGGAAAGCGGCAGCGCCTGGAAGGTCTACGATGGAACGCCCTTGACCTACGATAAATATCTCATTATTTCCGGTGGTCCTGTAGGAGACGATCAATACAAGGTGACTGTTACCGGTTCTCAGACCGAAGTTGGATCCAGTAACAATACCTTTGAGGTGACTATTACTGACACCGCAGGAAATGATACGAGCCACAACTATGATATTCAATACCACGAGGGAACGCTCACCGTATTTGAGGAAATGCCGAATCCTGATGAGATTCCCGATGACATGGAACAGATTACGGTTCCTGATGGTGGCGGTTCAAGTGGCGGAAGCTCCGGAGGCGGAGGAGGCGGTGGCGGTCCCGGTAATGGAGACGGGAACCTCATCAACAAATATCTATGGGTAAAATCTCAAGAACCCGGCAAATTCTATTTCAGCATTAGCGCCTATGGTGATTACACAGACGGCGAGCTTCAAATAGCACCGGAGTATTTTGATGATTCCTTGACTACTCATCCTTTGGCCCTTTCGGCCCTGGCCGCACAGGGAAGTGGCGCAGGCACTTTTTGCATTGATATCTCCAGCAATTTCCCGACACAGGTTTTGTCGTATTTCATACTGGATGGATATATGCATCCCAGTGCTGATGCCAATATTCCAGCTATTGAACAGGCGTATGCCCTGACTTACGTTCCTTATGATTATGAAAAGCTCGGCAGGCTTCAAGTGCCGGGGGATTATGCCGCATTCGAAGCAGACTACCGCGGACGGGTGTACGAGAACTATTTGAACATTTCTGATGATATCAGAAGTCTCTTGGATGTTTTGAGTGCCTATGTCACTGTCAGCGGAGACCGAAACGACAATGACATTCTGCAGATCGCTGAATTCGTACGCTCCTATGACGGAAATACCTATAAGGATCAATTCGGCAGTGAGCAAGCGGATCGCTTGTCCAAGTTCATAACGGGACAGTCCCTCGGCTCCATAACGGAATATGCGACCTTTGCCACTATGCTCTACCGCTATTACGGTATACCCGCAAGAGTTGTTGAAGGTGTTGTTGTTGATATTGTGACGCCCAATGAGTGGTATAGTGATATTTCGCCTGAAGATTTCCACGTTTGGGTTGAGGTCTATATTGACGGTATGGGTTGGGTGAACCTGGAAGTAGCCGGTACGCTTCCGCCTGCTATGCAACCCGAAAGCCCAGAAAAGGATATGGATAATACCGGAAAAGAAGAAGATGAGGACCTGCTCTTCTTCAAGGTTAAATCTGAGTTGGATGGAAAAATTTACCTCAGAGGCCAATCCTACGGCGATTATACCGGACGCGGTTGGGGTCCTGGACTTGCTCACGTCGAAGGCTTCAACACAACGAATCCGTTATACATGCCCGGTGCCGTATTAATGGAAAACGGACATACACCCGCTACGATTGAGGTGGAATGGGTGTTGCCCTCGCTGGGTATTTACGCCCCATACTATACTGTGGATGGCTTGGGCGATTGTATTCTGGATACCTATATCAACGTTTATGATGAGACCTATACGCTACAGTATATCCCAACTGATATGATGGACTATATTGACGGTCATGCTTCCGTGCTCGGACTCAGTGATCAGCTTTTTTTGAGAGAAAATGCTTTGCGAGAGCACGCATATCAGTATTATCTCCAGGTGCCTGACGATGTTCGGACCACCTTGACAGAAATAGCCAATGCCCAGGGTTTTTCTGCCGAAAATAGTCGAGTGATCCAAGATGTTGCTGAATATATTCAATCAGCGGCAACCTATAATTTGGAATTTGCTCCCTTTCCCGAGGATCAGGACATGGTCATATATTTTCTGACAGTAGGGAAGGAAGGTATTTGCCAGCACTATGCAGCCGCCGCCACGATGATGTACCGTACCTTAGGCATTCCTGCCCGCTATGTGGAAGGATTTACCTGCACAACGATAGCAGACACTTGGGTAGACGTAAAAAACCCGGGACATGCGTGGGTTGAGGTATACATCGATGGTCTGGGCTGGATTCCCGTGGAAGTAACTGCGGGCGGAGGAGAAGAGGAAGGCGATGACGGTAACGGTGTTGGTCCCGGTGATGGCTCAGAGACCGAGGATCAGGGTGACCTTGTTGTTCATCCTCCCAAGGATGATATGAAAATGTATGACGGCTATCCCCTGACACCTACCGATGTTGTTATCGAGAACGGATCCTTGCAAAATGGACATTTCATCGACAAAACCTACGTAACCTTTAACGGTTCTATCACAGAACCCGGAACCTGTACCAGTAGCATCGATCAATTCAGAATTGTGGACGCTTTAGGAAACGACGTTACGGATCAGTATACCGTTACCTTTGAGGAAGGTCTTATGGAAGTTTTTGCGCGTACCGTTACGGTTAAAACCGAATCGGAATCCAAGAAATATGACGGTAAGCCCTTGAAGAATTCCAATTATACCTATTCTAACACCATCGTTCCCGATACGCCCATCGATCAGGTGCTGGCACCCGGACATTATCTTGATTTTAAGATGAACGCGTCCATTACGGAATACGGAAGTATTCCGAACAGCATCGAAGGAGACGAAGCAGGCATCAAGGTCTACGACGAATCCGGAAATGACGTAACGGTCGGATATACCTTCAAGATCAATGAGGGTATTTTGAAGGTCTACTACAGTGAGCTGATCTTTGAAACACCTACGGTCACTGCAGAGTATAACGGTCAACCTATTCAGGCTGCCACCAGTATCCATAAGGATGGAGAGCTGATGCCCGGGCATAAGATTGTGTACGGACAATTCGCTTCCCGTACCACCGTGGGTCGAACCGTCAACAGCTTCAAGTATCGCATTGAAGATGCTGATGGAAATGATGTAACAGAGGCCTATATCGTTTCCTTTACAGGATATCTGATCGTAACTGCCAGAAATCTTACCATCGAGTCGAAATCGGATACGAAGGTATATGACGGTACTCCTTTGGTTTGCAATGAGTATATTCTGAAGGATAAAGACGGTAATGTATATGCTCTGCCGGACAACCTGAGGATGGAAGTATTCTTCCATGAAGAAAAATCATCGCAGACCGCGGTAGGTTATTCTGACAATGTCATTGAGTCTGTCAAGATCTACGATACGGATGGCAATGATGTCTCTGTCAATTTCATCACCAAGTATGTGTTTGGCAGACTGCAGGTAACTCGACCTTAAGCTCCCTTGGTTTGGGGAGATACTAAATGAATCCAAGGAGACCCCGACGCTTATCTCTGTAAGCGTCGGGGCAAGGAAAATATGACTTATCAAGCATATGTAAATAAAATACAGCGGATTGCCGTTGTGGTCGATCGCATCAGAAAGCGAAAAGTCCCCATTTTGCTGACGTTTTTCGCGCTGATGCTTTTGACAGGCGCATTTCTCTTTACCCAAGGTATGATCATCGGGGATACCAATTGCGATGATTCCATCGTTTACGGCCAAAGTCTTTCATACGATACCCCTGTGCTCTTTGGCAAGGCGAAGTATGAATTTACCGAGGCAGGTGAGGATGATTGGAGCGAGGATGTTCCCTATATGCCGGGTGAATATCAAATGAGAGCGGTATCCAAGCGCTTTTTTGGCAGAATCGATTACAGCGAAACGTTGACGTTTACCATCGAAAAACTTGTCACCGATCTTTCTGCCAAAGAAACCTCCATTATATACGGTGATCAGCCCTCAGCCAAGCTGACTTTGGCAAGAGGAGACAGAGTCAAAAAAATCACATATGAATATGGCCAGTATTATGTGATTGGTCAAACCAACGTGCTTCCTGTTGCAGATTCTATCCGCATTGTGGATCGCGAGGATCGTGACGTTACAGAGGCTTATGAGCTTCACATCCTGGAAACTACTGTTGATATACTTCCTCGCCCCTTAACCGTGCGTTTGGAGGGAGCGGAGAAAATTTATGACGGTACGCCTCTCAGTCAGACTGCTTGGGAAATTATTTCGGGTAGCCTTGCTGATGAGGATGAGCTCACAGTTACTGCCGACAGCTATTTGATTGATGTTGGTATCTGTGAAAATGAAGCGAGCATATCTCTCTATAATCAAACCCTCGGACGCCCCATTGATCATTGCTATCAGTTGACAGTAGAAACCGGAGATTTGATCATTACCCCGCGTCCCATTACCATTTTGACCGGTAGCGATCAGAAGATATATGACGATCTTCCTCTGAGCGTAAAAACCTATGAGGTCACGTCCGAGCTTGGCTTTGTCAGCGGGCATCGGTTGACCGTGACTGAATCCAGTACGCTGGTAAACGTTGATCGCGTCGAAAACGAGTTTGTTGGCTATACCATTACAGATAGCGACGGGCAAGAGCAAACGGGGAATTATGATCTGACCTTTGAGGAAGGAATTCTGGAAATCACGCCGCGCCCCGTCAAGCTTGAGACCCTCAGTGCCGAAAAGAAATATGACGGTATTCCGCTATCCTGCACCGATTACCGGGTCTTGACGGACAGTGAAAATGGATTCTATTCGCTGATTCAAGGACATGAAATCATAGTCTTGTCTTCGGCCGAGGTCAAAAACGTGTCCGATGGTTTGGTTGAAAATACCTTTGACAGCGTAGACATCTACGATCAATCAAAGGAGTCTGTTTTGGATAATTACAAGTTGTCCTATGTAACCGGTACCTTATCCCTGACACCCAGAGTCATTTCCGTAAACTCTCATGATTCTGAAAAGATTTACGACGATCAACCGCTGATTCAAACCGATTTTGATGTGAGCGGTGACGGATTGGCCGAGGGACAGATGGCCTATGTGCCCGAAGGCTCTTCCGCTTCAATTCTTGAAGTCAAGGAAAGCGGAACCGCAAATGAGTTCTTTGATTTTGAGATCCTCGATAGAGAAGGGAATTCTGCTATAGAAAATTATCAGATATCCTATTCCTGGGGCATCCTTACTGTGCATCCCAGGCAGATATCTCTTCAAGTCCTGGATCTTGAGCCTGTTTATAACGGAGAATCCCAGACATCGCAGGCCTATGAGCTCTTGAATACTTCCTTAAATGACCTTGTATATGGTCATGAATTAAGGATTCTGGAATCTACGGCAAAGACCAACGCAGGAACCTATGTCAATGAAGTAACTGACTTTGAAATTCTCTCATCCGATGATCGTGATATAACCGAAAATTACAGTGTCGAGTGGTACAAGGGTACCTTGACCATTCAAAAGCGTCTCGTGGCTGTCATTCCGGAAGGCGCGCGAAAGGTTTATGATGATCAGTTTATGTCCAATAAGAATTATACTGTTCTTTTGGACGATCAAGCGTATGTGTATGATTTTGTATTGGATCACGTATTGCAGGTACATGATTCCTTGGAGATCAGATATGTTTCTGAGTCTGCCCCTAACCAATTCTATTCATATGACGTGGTAGCCTCGGATTCCGGGGAAATCGTGTCCGCAAATTATGTTATTGGCGTTATAACGGAACAGGCAAGCGAGCTGATCATTGATCCCCGTCCCATCTTAGTTGAAACCAACAGCGCTGAAAAAGTATATGACGACATGCCCCTGGCGGCCGAAGGCTATCGTATTATGACGGGTGAAGGATTTTACGATTTGGTAACCGGTCATTACGTATCAGATGACAAAGCTCCTTCGTTTGTAGACGCAGGTGTTTATGAAAATCGTTTGTCTGCTTTCCATATCAAATCCGACGATGACAGAACTGTTACTGATAACTATGCGATCACTTACAGAAACGGAACGATTACCATTAAAAAACGCCCGATTAAGATCACTACCGGGTCAGCAGTAGCGATTTATGACGGAAGCTTTTTGAAAAATGATAAAAATTACAATATCGTTTGGAATGGCGGAAGTCCGCAGCGTGAGCCTTTGGTCAGCGGACATTCCTTTAAGGTGATTGAATCCGCAGAGCTCAGGGATGCAGGTGAAATTCCCAATGAGTTCTTAAAGGTGGCCATTACAAGAAGTAGTGATCAGAGTGATAAGACCCATAATTATGACATCATGTATGAATGCGGCACTTTGCTGGTCAAGCCACGAGAAATTACGGTGACTACCGGTAGTGACGAAAAAATTTATGACGGTACGCCTCTCAATTGCTTGAAATTTAAAATTTCAGGCAGAGGATTGGCGCCGAATGAGACCTTTGTTCCCCAGAAAACCACTACCGTGACAGATGCCTCTAAGCTGGACGATCATGGAGATCCGATTGCCGTTGATAACGTATTTGAAACGTATGTCATACGAAATGCCGCGGGCGACGACGTTAAGTTGAGCAACTATGTGATTACTTTCAAGCACGGAAGCTTGATCGTTTATCAGAGAGCGGTCACCTTATGGATCGAGGGAAGCAAGATTTACGACGGAAATACAATCAATGCTGATGATATGGAGATCCTTGATCTTGAGAATCCCCATCCCTTGGTTGAAGGACATCATGCTGTATGCGTGCCTGATATCGATAAAACGGATGCCGGTGAATGGAGGTTTTCTGTAAAATCGCTTAGCATTCTGGATGAAAACGATCAAGAGGTTACAGCTAATTATCTTATAACGAAACGCCTCGGTGTGATCAGCATTTTGCCTGCTCCGATCAGCATTACCAGCAGTGCGGAAAAGTATTATGACGGTACCCCCTTGACTACAAGCGAAGCACAACATGAAGGCTTTTTACATGAAGATCACGAGATCCGTTTGGTAACCCAAGGAAGTCAAACAGAGGTTGGCGTTTCTGAAAATGTGATCGTAAGTGCCGGTATCTATGATAAGAATACCAATAGAAATGTGTCCGGCAATTACGATATGAGTATCACGAACGGCAAGCTGGAGATCAAGGATACCATACTGATCATTCGGTCTGATTCTGCCTCAAAGGAGTATGACGGTTATCCTTTAGAGCATCATTCCTATGAGCTTGACGGATACATGCTACCTGAAAATTATACCCTGAACGTGACCTTTACCGGCTCCCAAACCGAAATCGGACGCTCGGATAACACCTTTGTGTATCGGATTTTCGATGAAAACGGAGTAGATGTAACCGAGCACATGAAGGTTGAATGTGAATACGGAGAGCTTGTTGTAACGAAGCCGCGAGGCACAGAAATCATCGGTGGCCCGGGTGGCTTTACAGTCAGAATGTATTCCCAGGACGGAGGCTCGTATTATGTCAGAACAGGATATTACGGTGATTACAACGGTCATGGATTCGAGGCTTCCCCCCGATATTTTAAGGGAATCATCAATCCTATGATGCTGACCGGTAAAGCACTGGAAAATTCGGGATATTCAGGACATATCATCAAATTCGAGGGCGGCCCGTATATGGTTTATAACATCATTGACGGTCTATCACCAATATCGGATATCCCCAGTATGATGTCCGGAGATATTTATACCTATGAAGTGATCCGAGGAGGAGCTCTCACAGCAGAGCTTCCCGATGATTTGAAAGCAGCGGAAGAGGCCTACCGTGAGTTTGTGTATGACACCTATCTCCAGATTCCTGATGACACGAAAACGGTCTTGACAAATTTGGCGGCTATTGCCGGTCTTGATCCGGAGGATCCGGAAATTATCGAAAA
The DNA here is from genome assembly GCA_015063685.1 of Oscillospiraceae bacterium. GTDB lineage: Bacteria > Bacillota > Clostridia > Oscillospirales > CAG-272 > CAMEON01. The sequence goes on from SVTR01000034.1 coordinate 26,118, forward strand.
AGTCAGATTGTTTATTTCAACTGCAGCTACCTACGATTTGGAATATGCCGCCTTTGATGGAGGTGACGATATTGTCATAACCTTCCTCACCGAAGTAAAACGAGGCGTTTGCGTTCATTTCGCTTCTGCGGCAACCATGATGTACAGAGCCCTGGGTATTCCTGCCCGTTATGTATCTGGTGGCGTTCCCACAGCCGTCAAGGGTGAATGGGCAGATATTCCAGTTCAAGGCCATGCCTGGACAGAGGTTTATGTCGCTGGCTTAGGTTGGATTGCAGTAGATGCTACAGGTAGCGGCCTTGGTCCTGCGTTCGATGGCGAGCCAAGCATTCTGCCAAAAGAAAAAATTACCATCGTTCCCCACGAGATCAAAGTAACCTTTGACGGCAATCTTCACGGTCCCGAAGGAAATGAATATTATCTGGACGGCACCCCATTGCCTGAGGGTTACACCATCACCGATGTCGTTTTCTCTGATCCCCGCTGGAAGGTGGGTGTGTACGAGGCCTATGTTAAGGATTGCCGTGTTCTGGATGAAAACGGTCAGGATGTCACCAATGAGTTTACTTTGGATTTTGCGAAGGTGCCTTTGGAGATATCCCCCTGTCCTATTGTGATCCGTACCAGCGATGCCAAACGGTATTACAACGGGCTACCATTGACAGCCAATGAAGAGGACGATTGGTGGATTTCAGAAGGCATCCTTCCTGAAGGCTTTACCGTTGATGTGACTATCAGCGGGAGCATTACAAAGGTCGGAGAGGTTCCCAATGAGATTTCTTCCGTTAAGATCTACGATACTGAGGAGCGAGATGTTTCAGAGTTTTTTGATATCAAATATGAATTCGGTATGTTGATTGTTGAAAGATATAACGGTTGATTTAAACTCTTTCGATATGACTCCTCCATGCCCCTGCCACACTTTGTGGCAGGGGCATGATTATTTCACGGAAATCTTGACAAAAAACGAAAAATAGGTTATAATGTAAAGTGCGAAATTTTGACCCTGTAAAGGATGAAAATATATTATGGCAAAGCAACTTATCATGCCGCCCGACAACCTTCAAGAGCGAATTGTTTATATGGAAAGGGTACGGCAGTGGAATTTCGCCTCCCATATGAAGCGGAAGGTTTACGTTCAGACGTTTGGTTGTCAGCAAAACGAAGCTGATAGCGAAAAATATCTTGGTATGGCAGTGGATATGGGCTATGAGCAAACGGATATCCCTGATGATGCCGATCTGATCATCGTCAACACCTGTGCCATCCGTGAGCACGCCGAGAAAAAAGCCCTGTCCATTATTGGACAGTACAAGCATATCAAAGCGAAAAATAAGGACCTCATGATCGGTGTCTGCGGATGTATGGTAGCTCAGGAGCATCGCAGGGAAGAGCTGAAAATGAAATATCCTTACGTGACCTTCACCCTGGGCACGGCTTCTCTTCACCATCTTCCCCGCGTGCTTTGGGAAGCCATTGAGACAAAAAAACGCCTGATTACCACAGACAGCTCTGAGGATTTTACTACGACTGTGGCTGAGGGGATGCCTGTACACCGCGGTTCCGACTACCGTGCCTGGGTCTCTATCATGTATGGCTGTAACAATTTTTGCTCATACTGCATCGTACCCTACGTCCGCGGCCGTGAACGGAGCAGAAATAAGGAAGATATTATTTCCGAAGTCAAGACGCTGGTGGCCGAGGGCTACAAGGACATCACCCTTCTTGGCCAAAACGTCAATTCCTACGGCAAGGGTACGAATACCGACTTTGCGGATCTCCTTGCGGAGCTTGATACTATCGAGGGTGACTATTGGCTACGTTTTATGACCAGTCATCCCAAGGACGCAAGCCACAAGCTGATTGACGTTATGGCAAACGGTAAGCATATCGCCCATCAATTCCATCTGCCTTTGCAATCGGGCAATGACGTCGTGCTGAAAGCGATGAATCGCCATTACGATATGGAAAGATACATGGATAGTGTCCTCTATATGCGGGAAAAGATGCCCGATGTGACGATTACCTCGGATATCATCGTTGGTTTTCCCGGCGAGACCGAGGAGCAGTTTGAGGATACCCTGAAAGCCCTCTCGTGTGTTCGCTTCGATATGCTGTATTCCTTTATCTACTCTCCTCGCAAGGGAACTCCCGCAGCCGAAAAAGAACAGGTGCCAGATACGGTGAAGGGAAACCGATTTGACCGTTTGCTGGCGACCCAAAACGAGATCGCCCTGTCTCAGAATTCTCCTCTTGTGGGAAAGAAATTGAGGGTTCTTTGTGACGGTGTCAGCAAAGGCGATAGTCAGGTCTATAGCGGACGCACGGAAGGGAACAAAATCGTCTTCTTTGACGGGAATCCGGCAATGGTCGGACAATTTGTCAACGTTAAAATCAATAAAGCTGAAGCCTTCGCTCTATGGGGCAAGGTCATCAAATAAAATCATGAAATATGGAGATTAAAATCATGGAAAACAACAACATCGATACGAAAAACGTTTTTGAACTGGCTATCATCCTGGGTAAGGCCTTGAAGGAAGATCCCCGTCTCGTTAAAATGGAAGCATGCCGCAAGGCTTATGAGGAAAATGCTGAGCTGTCTCAATGGATTGCCGAGTACGGTGTTCAGCAGAAGGCAATGGAAAACGTTACTACCGGAAACGATTTTGACCCTCAGCTGATCCAGAATATTCAGGATCGCATTAACGTTTTGTACGAGAAGATCGTGGCTCATCCCGTGTACGTTGAGATGAATGATGCGCAGGATGCGGTCAATGAGCTGATGAATGCCGTCAATAACACCATCATGTTTGCTATCACTGGTGAGATGCCTTCCAATTGCACTCACGATTGCTCTACCTGCGGCGGTTGCCACTAACGACACGTTTCTCTAATTTTCAGAAAGCGAGGCTCTGCTCATGACCCCAATGATGCAGCAGTATTTTGATATCAAAAATCAATACAAGGACTTCCTTGTGTTCTACCGTCTCGGAGATTTCTACGAGATGTTCTTTGACGACGCCATCACAGCCTCTCGTGTGCTGGAGCTGACCCTCACGGGCAGAGATTGCGGCGAAGCAGAGCGGGCACCCATGTGCGGCGTCCCCTTCCATTCGGCAGAGGGCTACATCGGCAAGCTGATCGAGAAGGGCTTCAAGGTAGCCATCTGCGAGCAGGTAGAGGATCCCGCCCTTGCCAAGGGACTTGTGAAGCGTGAAGTCATCCGTGTCATCACCCCGGGTACGGTCATTGAATCGTCTCTCCTGCCCGAGCAGAAGAACAACTACATTTGCTCTATGTACCTCTCCGAGATGTCCTTCGGCCTCTGCTTTGCTGACGTCTCCACAGCCCAGGTACACGCTACCGTCATTGACGGAGACCGCATGGACGAACATCTCATCAACGAGCTGGGTACCTATATGCCCCGCGAGGTCATCTGTAATCTGTCCGCAAAGAAGTTTTCCGCAGCGGCAGAATATATCACCTCCCACGGAGGGTTGCTCACCGATAACCAGGGCGGCCGCTTCGATTATAGCGTATGCTCCGCCCGGGTGTCAGCCCAGTTTGGTGACAATCTCAAGGAGGGCATCCTTGAAAACAAATCCCTGATCTGTGCCGTTGGCGCGCTCCTTGACTACCTCACCGAGACCCAGAAGAACGACCTTTCCTACATAAAGGAACTGCTCGTCTACGACGAAGGTCAATATCTGGAGCTGGATGTGAACACTCGCCGCAATCTGGAACTGACCGAGACCATGCGCACCAAGGAAAAGAAGGGCTCGCTTTTATGGGTATTGGATAAGACCAAGACCTCCTCGGGCGCCCGTATGCTACGCCGTTGGGTGGAGCATCCTTTGCTGGCACCCGACAAGATCATCCGCCGTCAGAACGCCGTGGAGGAGCTTTACGGTGCCTTCATGATGCGTGAGGAGATCGGTGAGCTTCTGTCCCACGTTCTTGACTTGGAACGCCTCATTACAAAGATCGTCTACGGCACCGCCAACGCCAAGGATCTCCGCGCCGTGTGGAGTACTGCCAGCGTTCTGCCTGAGGTCAAATCTTTGCTGAAAGATGCCCAATCGGACGAGCTTCGCCGCATTTATGAGGAACTAGATTGCCTCGAGGATATCTGCGACGAGATCAGCCGCGGTATCACCGAAGAACCGCCCTTTACCGTCCGTGAGGGCGACATGATCGCCGACGGCTATGATCCCGAGGTGGACCGCCTCCGCTCCATCATGAAAAACGGCCAATCCTGGGTGGAAAAGGTAGCCGCCGAGGAAAAGGAGCGCACGGGCATCAAGACCCTCAAAATCAGCTATAACAAGGTGTTCGGCTACTATATCGAGGTATCCAAGTCCTTCATGAACATGGTGCCTGATACCTACATCAGAAAGCAGACTCTCGCAAATTGCGAGCGTTACATAACAAGCGAGCTCAAAGACATGGAGTCTACCATTCTGGGGGCTAAAGACAAGGTCTGTGCCTTGGAATACGAAATTTTCAACCGCATCCGTGCCTTTGTGGCAGAGCGAAGCGAACGTGTTCAACACACCGCCGCGCTTCTGTCAGAGCTGGACGTGTACTGTAGTCTCGCTACCGTGGCCTCCCGCTACCAATATGTCCGTCCCGAGATCACTGCTACCGATGTTATCGACATCCGCGACGGCCGCCACCCCGTGGTGGAGCGGTTTGTCAAGGATCTCTATTTCGTTCCCAACGACGTGTATCTCAACACCAAGGATGACCGCCTCATGCTCATCACGGGCCCCAATATGGCGGGTAAGTCCACCTATATGCGACAGGTGGCACTCATCGTCCTGCTCGCCCAGATCGGTTCTTTTGTGCCCGCGTCCAGCGCCAGCATTGGCATCGTAGACAAGATGTTCACCCGCGTGGGCGCGTCTGACGACCTGGCCAGCGGTCAGTCCACCTTCATGCTGGAAATGAACGAGGTGGCCTACATCCTGCGCAACGCCACCAAAAAGAGCCTGATCATCTACGATGAAGTGGGTCGCGGTACCTCCACCTTTGACGGTATGTCCATCGCCCGCGCCATCGTGGAGTACACCGCCAGCCGTAAGATCGGCGCGCGTACCCTGTTTGCTACCCATTACCACGAGCTGACAAGCATGGAAGGGGAGTACGACGGCGTGGTGAACTACCACATCGCTGCCAAGAAGCGAGGGGATACCATCACCTTCCTCCGCAAGATCGTCAAAGGCTCCACCGATGACAGCTACGGTATTGAAGTCGCTAAACTGGCAGGATTGCCCAATGAGGTCATCAAGCGCGCCAAGGAGGTGCTTTCCATGGTAGAAGCTTCCTCCAAGGCCGTCCGTGATGCCGTGGACGGAAATGCTCCCGCCAAGACCAAAGAGGACGACGGCCTCCTGTCCATCGACGATATGATCAATGAGCAGCTCATCGAGGAGCTGAGGCAGGTGGATCTCAATACCCTGTCGCCCTTTGAGTGTATGTCGCTGATGTTTGAGTGGAAAAAGCGGTACAGATAATTTCGTTTCTATAAGGACACAATGTATGAAGCTAATATATCAAAACATTATCCTTCGGGATATGATAGATTCCGACATTGAGGACTATGTACGTTGGTTTACTACCGAAACAGAATGGTCAAATACTGATGCACCGTGGGAACCTATCGAATCGGACGAGGAAACCGAGCGCACATCATGGCGTGAATACTATAAGTCCGTGAAAGACCTTCCCGATGACGTTCGCCGTTGGAAGTTTGAAATCGAATGGAACGGCAGACACATTGGCTGGGTAAGCTCCTACCCCATTGACGAGAACTACGAATGGATTGGCGAGATCAAGGACGGTCAGACCGTCTATCGTGCCATTGGCATTGATATTTGCGAACCCGACGTATGGGGCAAAGGTGTCGGCACAAACGCCCTCCGTGCCTTTATGAATTACTACTTTGAGAACGGCGTGGACGAGCTTTATACACAAACTTGGTCGGGTAACGTCCGTATGCTCCGTTGTGCTGAAAAGCTCGGTTTTGCGGAGTATAACCGCAACGTAGGTACAAGAGAGGTTGGCGGACAGAAATATGATGGATTGACCTTTAGATTAAAAAGATAATGTTAGAAAACTATTACAAGCCATGCAGAGAGCTTGATATCTGCAACGAACTTATTGACAAATACTTTAATACACAGCAATATGAGAAGTGCTTTGAGGGGCACTTGGCTCTTGCCGAGCAGGGCTATTCTCTTGCCGAGTGTCAGATCGGCTACTTCTATTACGACGGTCTCGGTGTTAAGAAGGACCTTGAAAAAGCGGTCTATTGGACACGCAGAGCCGCCGATCACGGCGACCGTGACGGACAGTACAACCTCGCTTGGTTCTATGAAGATGCCATCGGCGTGGAGCGTGATATAGAGCAAGCAATCTTTTGGTATCGCAAAGCGGCCTTGCAGAATCACGACCTTGCCATCAAAAAGTGCAAGGAGTTTGGTGTTGATCTGAATGCTCCGATGATTGACCGAGAGGTCATTCGTAAAAATCTCCAATGCAGAATTTATCCGCTTGATTACCTTGAAAGGTACAAATACACGGTAATATGTACTTCCTATCAGGGCAAGTGGATTCTTTCAAAGCACAAAAAGCGCAACACTTGGGAACCGCAGGGTGGTCATATTGAGAGCGGTGAAACTCCGCTTGAATGTGCAAGGCGAGAGCTTTTTGAAGAAAGTGGAATCAAGGATGCAGACATCTATCCCGTGTGTGACTATTGGGGATTCGACAAGCAATCCTGTTCAAACGGAATGGTATTCCTGGCTGTCGTTCACTCCCTTGGTAAGCTTCCCGAAAGTGAAATGAAAGAAATAAGGCTATTTGATACTCTTCCCGAAGAGCTTACATATCCGCAGACCTCACCAAAGCTGTATGTGGAAGCGGAGAAAGTTTTGAAAGAAGGATTAGAAAAATAATATGATAATCAATTGCCTGTGGGAACATAACGGCAACGACACCTTGTTATATGCGGTAGACTATATCGGCGCATATACGCGAGGCGCGACCCTTGCCGAAGCCGTCTCAAAAATGCCCCGTGAGATCGCGTCTTATCTCCAATGGCGGGGCGAATCTGCCCCCGAGCATTGCGAGATGGTGATCATCCAAGAAAAAATGTCCGATCTCCATATCAAGGACGCCGATTCCGACGCCATTTTTGACTGTGAAAAATCTCCCTTGACAAGGGAAGAATATGAGACGCTGAAAGTTCTCGCCCTTCGATCTGCCAAGGATTTTCTAACTCTGTATGAGTCCATCCCCGACAAGGACGCGGGTCTGTCTCCCCTCCGCAAGACCTTTTACGGTCAAGTCCCCCACACCGCCCGTGAGATGTACGCGCATACCAAGAGTGTCAACGCCTACTACTTCGGAGAGATCGGTGTGGATGCAAAAAATGACGGAGATATATACGAATGCCGCAAAAGAGGCTTTGACGCGCTGGAAGCCGAACCCGATTTTCTGCATACACCCGTAATCGAGGGAAGCTATGGGGAATTTTGGTCGCTTCGCAAGATGCTCCGCCGTTTTATTTGGCATGATCGCATCCATGCGAGGGCCATGTGGAGAGGAGCGATAAAAGTATTTGGTGCGGAGAATATCGTAAATCCGTTTTACTTTTGATAAGGATAAAGATTGAAAAAATGAACCTCATAAAAACCGAAAGACTCACTATCCGCCCCATCGTCGCAGACGATTGGAAAAACATCAAAGAAATATGGGTGGACTTCAACGCATCATCCCTTTCAAAATACGATATGCCGCATAATACCGACGATGAAAATGTCCGCACAAGAATATCGCGGTGGGCAGAAGCCAACAAAGGCACCGACCATATGTTTTTTGCCATATGCCTCGAAGATACCGTCATCGGATATAGTGCCTTTAACATCAGAGAAAGCGGACACGAGATCGGCTATTGCTTCCACTCCGCATATCACGGCAAGGGCTATGCCAAAGAGAGCCACTTGGCACTTTTGGATCACATGCGTACCCTTGGCATCAAAAGGCTGACCGCAGGTACAGCACTCAACAACACGCCCTCCGTTGCACTTCTCAAAGCATTAGGCTTTGTATTGATCGAAACAGAAAAGGTATCCTTCTATCAGGATGCCGACGGTAACGATATTGTGTTCGTCGGCGGTGTTTTTGAACTCATGCTGTAAAACTGTCATCATGTAAGAATACATTGAATAGCAGGATTTTCTGAATAGTCCGTAGGGGCGAACTGTGTTCGCCCGCGTTGTAAAACAATATCACGGGCGAACACAGTTCGCCCCTACCGAAATATTCCATAGACGCCAAAAGAAAGGAGCCAGCCATGTCCGACGAAGCCCGCGCTGAACAGCTTCTTTTGAAAATGGATATGCCTCTTTTCGTGAGGAGCTATATATGAAAAGGAAGATTGTCACCATCTGCGGCTCATTCAAATTTCTCGAAAAAATTCAAGAAATTTCCGAACAACTGGAAATTGAAAACGGTTACGTCGTTCTTGGCGTTATTCCTCATGTTCTAAACAGAACCTTGACAGATGCCGAAATATCTTTGCTCGGTGAGCTTCATAAAGCCAAAATTGATCTCTCCGATGCCATTTTCGTGGTCAATGTGGGCGGTTATATCGGTGAGGCTGTGAAAAACGAAATTGAGTACGCGAAAGAACGTGGAAAAGAAATCCTATATTTAGAATAATCAACCGTAGGGGCGAACTGTGTTCGCCCGCACTACAGAAATATTATTACGGGCGAACACAGTTCGCCCCTACCGAAATATTCAATATACATCAAAAGAAAGGAGCCTCCCATGGGCCAGATCCAAGTCCTATCCTTCGAGGTCGCCAACCTCATCGCCGCGGGTGAGGTGGTGGACCGCCCCGCCTCCGCCATCAAGGAGATGATGGAAAACGCCATCGATGCGGGAGCAAAGCATATCACCGTGGAGATCCAGCACGGCGGCGTCACCTTCATGCGTGTCACCGACGACGGTTGCGGTATGTCCGAGGAGGATCTTCCTATGGCTATCCGCCGCCACGCCACCAGTAAGATCAAGGACGCCACCGACCTGGAAAGTATCTTCACCCTTGGTTTCCGTGGTGAGGCCTTGGCCGCCATTTCCTCGGTGTCGGATATGCGCATCATCTCCAAACGCAGGGAAGACCCCATGGGGCATATGCTGGAGGTCAGAGGCGGTCAATTCCTCGGTGTGACTGAGCATGGCAGCCGTGACGGCACCACCGTCATCGTGGAGAACCTGTTCGGAAACGTCCCTGCTCGCCGCAAGTTTTTGAAGCGGGACGCCACCGAATCCATGGCGGTCTCCGCCAACGTGGAGCGGGTGGCACTGTCCCACCCCGAGATCGCCGTACGCTTTATTGTGGACGGCGTGCAAAAGCTGGAGACCGCGGGTGATGGCAAGCTCCAATCCGCTATTTACGCCGTCTTTGGCCGTGATTTCGCCTCCCGCCTCATCCCCGTCACAGGTGACTACGAGGGCATTACCATCAGCGGTTTCATCGGCCGCCCCGACCACGTTAAGGTCAACCGCAATTACCAGAATTTCTTTATCAACCACAGATACGTCCGCTCCAAGACCGCCATGGCTGCCATCGAGCAGGCCTTCGTGTCTTATTGCGCACCCGAAAAATACCCCTGTTGTGTTATCTTCATTGAACTGAACCCCGCCCGCGTGGATGTCAATGTTCATCCCGCCAAGCTGGAGGTGAAGTTTTCCAACGAAAAGCCCGTCTTTGAGGCCATCTACTACAGCGTCCGTCAGGCCTTGGAGCAAAATACCGTCCGTCCTGACTTTTCTGTGAGTAGTCCTACCGCCAAGCTGGGTGTGATCGGAGATCGGGTATCCGAAGCGAACACACCCATAGAAACAGGTCGTCCTGAATCCTTGGCCAAGCGTCAGCTTTCTATGAATTCCGAAATTCATAAGAGCCAAAAAGAGGCCACCTACAAAAATGCGGCACCTGCTTATGGGAGCACGAACGTCAACAAGCCGCCTCAAGAGCGTATGACCGCTGACGAGTATCTTCGCCGCTATACCTCCGGCAAGCAAGAGAAAAACAAGGATATCCATCTCCAAACATCCCTAGAAGCCACGTCTGATGCCGCTCCGATTTCAGATGCCCCCACCGCTCCCGTCATTGACGAGATCCCCATGGAGGTATATGAGGCAGAGGCCAGAGCTATGATGGGACATACTGCCCCGATTTTTCACGAGACAGAGAAGAGCAGTTCTGATGTTGAGGATATGTTCGCTTTCCCTGAAGAAACCACCACCCTTGTATCTGCAGATATTCCTGAGCCGATTACTTTCGCAGAAGCCGAAAAGGAAGAGGAACATACGACAATTTCCGAAAGCCCCGTGGTTGAGCCAAGCACCCAACCCTGGCGCATGGTAGGAGAGGTGTTTAATTCCTACGTCATCGTAGAACAGGGTGACCGTATGCTTATAATAGATAAGCACGCTGCCCACGAGCGTATCATCTTTGAAGATCTCAAAGCACAGATGAAGGCGGGAGAGGCCAACGTGCAAATGCTCATGCTTCCCATCGATGTCATGCTTATGAGTGACGAGGTTGGCCTTTTGGACACCTACCGCCACGAGTTGGAGGCCATTGGCTTCTCCTTCACCTGTATGAGAAATACCGTCAGCGTTGACGCGATCCCCACGGGGATTGATCCGAGTGCGGTTCCCGATATGTTCGCCACCTTTGCCGAACAGCTCCGTGACGGCTCAGGCGTAGCCAAACTGACCCGCGATATCGCCTTTGAAAAAGCCCTCTATCAAGCATCCTGTAAAGCCGCTATCAAGGCAGGACGAGTTTATCCTCCCGAACACATTCAATGGCTGGTGGGTAAGCTCATGGAGCTGCCCGACATTACCTACTGTCCCCACGGCAGACCTGTGGCCATGGAGATGAAGAAGAGGAACATTGATCATCAGTTCGAGAGGTGTTGAGAAAAGATACAAAGATACGAGATACAAGATACAAGATAGCGAAAAAAACTGTGGCAGTATCCGCTTTCTTGCTTGTATCTTGTATCTGCCGAGTTCGGCGCATATCTTGTATCTATACGAATTTGAACGAATAGAAAGGAAAGCCTCCTATGCCTCATATTCAAAAAGTATTCAAAGACCCCACCCCCGCCCTCCGCTTCATCGGCAAGCGTTACTTCGAGGTAGGCGGCCATTGGGGCGAGTGGTTCGCAAACGGTTGGTTTGACGCCGTGGAGAATGCCATGGGCGGTGTGGACAAGATCACCGCCATCTGGGAAAACGGCGGCGGCTACGTCGGCCTGGAACGCCACAAGGACGGCGAGCCCTGGCAGTATTGGCTGGGTATGTTCACCCCCACCGACACCCCCGTCCCCGAGGGCTTTGACTGCGTGGATTTCCCCGCCACCGCCGACCTCGGCACCTGCTGGATCTACGGCAAGGAGGGAGAGGTACATTCCCTGTGCGGAAAGTGCCGCCCCGCCATTGAGGAGGCAGGCATGACCCTCTGGCGCGACGCCGAGGGAGCCGCCTGGTGCTTTGAGAATTGCACCTGTCCGCGGTATACCACGCCCGACGGGGAGGGGAATATTATATTGGATTACTGCTGGTTCGTGCAGTAAATGGAGCAGGGATCATGAAAATCGCTGCCCTTGGTGATATTCACGGCAATCATTACGCGCTGGAAGCCTGCCTAGAGCAGATCGAAAAGCTGCATATCCAAACGATCGCCTTTTTAGGTGACTATATCACAGACTGCCCTTGCCCCGAAAAGACCATTGCCTTGCTCCGACAGGCACAAAACAGGTATCAGACCTATTTCGTGCGAGGCAACCGCGAGGATTATATGCTTTCTCACCACGACGATCCCCATGACGGCTGGACGTATGGGTCCAGATACGGTTCACTGCTGTACACATACGAGCGTTTGACAGAAGAGGATCTGTCATGGTTCAGAAGTATGCCCGAGAGTATGCAGGTGCAGATAGACGGAGCCGAGAGCTTTGAAATATGCCATGGCTCTATGAAGACCAACCGTTATTGGCTCCTTCCCTGATCCTCTGAGTGGGAAACGACTCCCGAAAGCATGAAAACGGATCTGTTGCTGTGCGCTCATTCCCACCAGTCCTTTATTCACGAGGTTCACGGAAAATGGATCGTGAACGGCGGGTCTGTCGGGGTGAACGTGCAGGATCGAACCGACGCAGATTTCGCCGTGATCGAATATTCCGAAAATCGGTGGATCCCACAGCTGATCCGTGTTCCATACGATACGGACAGCGCGATAAAGGAGTTCTATGAAAGCGGTTTTGTGGACAAGGCAAATGTCTGGGCAAGAGCCGTTATGGGCATTCTGAAAACAGGCAGACATTACGCTATGGAATGCCTTCAAACCGTGAACAGAATGAAGGCTGAAACGAATACCGACCAAGACGAAGAATACTTATGGGAATCTGTCGCCCGATCTTTAGGGATATAGATATCTCATAACCAAAAAATATTTGAAAGTTTTTGGGATTCTCAAACCCTTTTTTCAAAAAGGGTTTGAGCCGCTGGAGGCACGTTCTCCCGCGTTCCCTGACTTAATACATTACCACGGCCTCACATTGCATTGTGACAAGCCAAGAAAGAGGAACCGATGTTTACGATTCTCGCAACCGACGGACGCGCCCGCAGAGGCG
>SVTR01000035.1 GCA_015063685.1 Oscillospiraceae bacterium
GTTCGCCCGTAATAAAAAGTATATTGATAAGCAAAGGCTTTTGGGGAACGGCGGGCGAACGCAGTTCGCCCCTACGGGTTCATAGTAAGCCCACGCAAACAACAATTTATACGCCTAATCGCCCATCGGCGGACGCTCCACATCCACCGAGATCCCATCCAATAAATTCTGATAGCAGGTATCCTCATCCACCTCAGCACGGATGCCGTCAATGTGAATGAGGCGAAGCCCGGCAAAATTATAGGTGGACAAACGACGATCCAGGGCATCGTCCGAATGGGCACAAATGAGAATGTCGTTGGGTTCAAAGCCCGTAACGATCAGCGTGTGATAGTAATCGTCCGCGGTATTCTGCAACTGGATAAAATCCCCCAGCTCTAGCTCTCGCGCGCGAATTTCCCGACCAAAAGGCCCAATACCCGCGTTTTCCGAAGAAAAATTGGGTTGCTCCGTGACAAAATCATAGAAATATTCCACACTTGTCCACGCGGGTGCGCGGTCATCGGGAGATATATAATACCACCCAAAGGTCGGGGTGAAATCCATGGTACAGCTCCCCGCAAGCAGGCATTGGGAAGCGAAATTGGTGCAGTCTCCGCCCCGCCCGGTAAAATTCAAAAACAACGGGTTGCGGTCCAAGGCCCAGGTGCGCGCATATTCTATGGCTCGTTCACGTATGTAAGGTTTAGTGATGATCATGAGAAGCTCCTTTCAAAGCTTTTGAATATCTTTGTCTCTACCCCATAATATGCACTTGCCCTTCAAAACGACAAAAGGATGCTTCAAACGAAGCATCCTTTTATAAAATATTCACTCTGCGTATTGAGCATAAATAGCCTGGTAAGCCTTGATACAATCCTCGTAGCTGTCAGCGCCTACCGTAGCACAGACGTAATATGCTCCGTCCTTATCCTGAGCGCAGGTAACAAGACAATACTTGCTTTCGGGGGTATATCCGGTCTTTCCTGCCACAATCGTCAGCTCGCCTGCGGTACCCGGCGTAAGGCTTTTATACTTATTGAAATGAGTGACCAACAAATTGTTGTAGATGTGGTAATCAAAAGTGTTTCCGTTGCTTTGGGTACAAGGAGCGTCAAAGGCGTCCTCCGTCATGATCTTGCGGCACAAGGACATATTCATGGCATAGCCCATAATGGTGGCCAGATCGCGGCAGGTGGAATAATGCTCTTCGTGATGGAGCCCTGTGGGATTCATGAAATGGGTGTTTTCCAAGCCCATAGACTGTGCCTTTCGGTTCATAAGTGCCACGAATTCCGTTTCGGTGCCCGCAATGTAGCGAGCCAGCTGGCAAGCGGCGATACCGTCAGATTGCAGCATAAGATCGTACAAAAGCGCTTCCACAGTCAGCTTCTCCCCGGCGGCAAGTCCAATACCCGAGGAGCCCTCTGCCTTCATGGCGTCCACAACATCTTTGCTGATGGTAACCGTTTCCTGCAGGGAGCCCTGGCTCCGCAGATGCTCCGCTACCACAATGAGGGTCATCACCTTGGTAAGAGACGCAGGATATACTCGTGTGTCTGCCCCGCTGGCCGCGACAACTTTACCGTCGGAGACCTTAGCAAGCGCGGCATGGGTAGCCGAAAGTTTTGAAAGATCCATGGCCTTGACAGCCGACGCATCCTTGTAGAGCACGTTGCCCTTGGCGCCGTCGGCAAAATCACCCTTAACCGGGTTATCTGCCCGGGTTTCCTCTTCTTTCTCAGGGACGGATTCGGGGGTAGGTTGGGTCCATCGGGAAGCGGTCACTCCAAAGAAAACGGCCGACAAAAGCATGATCACAGCCAAAAAGCCGGCGATCACACTGACAAACACGGTCTCTGCCTGGGTAACCGAAAATCTGATCTCACGGATCGTCCAAGTAGAGGGATCCGGCTCTCGGGGTTCAAAAACATCCGAGACCGTCTCCTTATCCGAGACTTCGGCAACGGCTACTGCCTCGTCCGCGGAATTGTATTTATTTTCTTGACTCATATGTATCATATCCTTTCGTTATGCTGCAGCATGGGTCGTTGATTATGCGAATAAAAAAAGGAAAGAAGCCCGCCCCTCACGGAACGGACTTCTCCTGTGCGCTCAGACGAGGCAGTACAGAGCTACGATGGCGATAAAGAAAACAACGGAAACCAAAACGGTGATCTTCTCAAGTCTCTTTTCACGTCTCTGGGCTTTGCTCTTGCCGAAGAACGTATCGGCTGCGCCGCCGGAAATAGCACCGGACAGACGCTTATCTTTGCCAGGCTGGAGTGCAACTAACACGGAAATGCCCAACGAAAACGCGATCAGGACAAATCCAAGAACAATCTGCAGTACATCCATTGCTTAAAAACCTCCAAAGGTACGAATTACTTCACCTATTATACCACACTTTTTTTGAAAATGCAATAGGCTTTTGATAATTTTACAAAAAACTTTTCGATAAAAAACAGTATTTTCAGGAGTTGGCGCCGCTGAGGGTAATGGTCACGTCGGTATAAAGGCCGTTTCTATAGTATGTGACAGTCACATCATCCCCTGCGTAGTGCTCATTGATCTCATTCATCAAAACCGTCATGCTGGTAGCCTCCACCGCGTTGACTGCGGTAATGACATCTCCCTCACGCAGCTTGGTAGCGGCGTCCATACCCTCGGTAAGAGCTCTGACGTAGATGCCGGAGACCTTGGGCGCGATCACCTCATCGGGATTTTGCGCAGCATATTCCTCAGTCACCTCAACGATGCGCTCCTCGTAGAAGACATAGTAGCGATCCTTTTCTACAAACACGCCGGTAATACCGATCATAGGACGATCGTAGGAAACGTTGGAATTGACGTTGTCAGCGTGACCATCCTGAATGATGGCCTCAAGGATCTCGGCGGCACCGTCCGAGGGGATGGCAAAGCCGATGCCTTCGTAGCCGTTTGCCAGCTTCATAGATATGATACCGACCACCTCGCCCTTGGCATTGACCAGGGGGCCTCCCGAGTTACCGGGATTGACCATAGCATCCGTCTGGATCATTTTCAGTTTTTTCTCCAGCGTCCCGTCTTCCTTGTATATCTTCAGCTCACGGTTCACGTAAGAGATACATCCTCTGGTGGTCGTCCAGGCCATATCAGGGCCGCTGGGGTTGCCGATGGCATACACCGTTTGACCAACGTAGCAGTCGGCTGAGCTTGCAAAGGTAGCAGGGATCAGGTTGCTCTTGTCCACCTTAATCACCGCCAGGTCATCCACCTCAGAAGAGCCTCGCAGGGTGGCTGTGGCGTAGGTGCCGTCGTAGAATCTGACGCGGATGTTGGTTCCCCCATCCACCACGTGGTGATTGGTGGCGATATAGCCATTCTCGCTCAGGATAATGCCGGTACCGCTTCCCGCAGAAGAATCGCCGGTAACCTCTATGAGCACCACAGAATGCTTGGCTATCTCTATGGCTGCGGCATCGGCTTTGTCCGACGTGGACACGATGATCTGCCCTTCCTCGTCGGTCTCGGGCTCGCTGAACTGAAGCGTGGGAAGCTCGTTGCCCTTCATAAACATAACACCCAGAAGCAATCCAAAGCTCAGGGCAAACACGGCGGTCAGCACCAAAGCATAGACCATAAGTCCACCGGAGCGCTGCTTCTTACGGCGGCGTTCATCGTGGATCCGTTGATCCGCATAGGTCCAACGATAGGCGGTGGACGGCTGCGAGGGGGTTACCGGCTGGGGAGGTGGCACGGGAATTCCGCCGGGAAATGGATTGTTAGGGGACGCATACGTTGGGGGCATCTGAAATACAGGTGCCGCTCCGGGGGCTTGCGCATTGGCAGGCGGCTCCGCGAAATTTTCAGCCGATGCCGCAGTATGCGTCTCCACCGACGCCTCCGGTTGTTTTTCGGCTGTCATTTCCGGTTGTTTTTCGGCTGTCATTTCCGGTTGTTTTTCGGCTGTCATTTCCGGTTGTTTTTCGGCTGTCATTTCCGGTTGCTCCGGGTTTGAAGGCTCGGCAGGCGCGTCGTGAGCGGCCGATGTCTCGGTTTCACCGATATCAGTTGAGGCGTTATCCCGGACGCGGTTCTCCGCTCCGTCCAACGGCTCTTGATCAAATTCGGGTTGATTTCTGTTTTCGTTCATGGTACCTACACTTTTCCTAAAGCTTGATTTGGGGGCTCATGTCAGATCATCTACACAAGCCCCCGATACTATTATCAACTGAGAAGTTCGAATTTATAGCCAACGCCCCAAACTGTTTTGAGGATCCATTTATCGGATACACCCTCCAGCTTTTCGCGGAGACGTTTGACGTGGACGTCCACAGTGCGGGAGTCGCCCAAATAATCAAAGCCCCAAACCTTGTCCAGGAGCTGATCGCGGGTAAACACGCGGTTATAGTTGGAAGCCAGGAAATACAGAAGCTCCAGCTCCTTGGGGGGAATATCAATAGAACGCCCCTTCAGCTTCAGCTCGTACTTCAACTTACTGATCTCTATGTTATCAAAGCGAATGACCTCATCATCATTCTGACCTGCGTTGGCCTGGCAACGGCGAAGCACAGCCTTGATACGGGCAGACAGCTCCTTGGGATCGAAGGGCTTGACCACGAAATCATCCGCACCCAGTTCAAGTCCCAGCACCTTGTCAAACACATCGGACTTGGCGGTGACCATGATGATGGGCTTTTGGGATACCTCTCGGATCTCGCGGCAAACCTGCCAGCCGTCTTTCTTGGGAAGCATGATATCCAGGAGCACCAGATCAGGCTCATACATCTTGAAGAAGCTGACGCCTTCGGCACCGTCGGCCACAGTCTTGACCTCGTAGCCCTCGTTTTCAAAATAGGTTTTCAGCATCTCGCTGATCACCGGATCATCATCCACCACAAGAATCTTGGTGTCCATCATATGTTTTGACCTCCTGTCGCATTGGACATGCGATTTTTACCTTTTTCGATTCTTTACGCTTATATCATATCTCATGAACAGGATGGTCTTGTGAACAAAAATTGAATATTTTCTGAAACCTTGTACACAGTCCATCCATATTTTATAGCATTTTTATTATAGCATAACCTCTGTAATTTGTAAAGACTTTTTTGCGAAAAAGTTTCTAAAAATGTATTAAATTTTGTACGGCGTTCAAAAACAAGACACCTCCCCATCAAAATTAGGGAGGTGTTTTGTTGAAATATGTCACTCTTCACCATAAAGGCGGTCGAGATTGTAAAATTCTCTTGTCTCTTTTGTAAATATATGCACAAGCACGTGACTGTAGTCCAGGACGATCCATGCGTGGTTATCACGGCCCTCAACGTGGATAGGTTCCACCATTCTACGGCTCATCTGATACTCCACCTCGCCGCCCAGCGCCTGGACGTGGGTGGAGGAGGTACCGGTAGCCAGCACCATGAAATCGCAGATGTCGGTCTTCCCTTCCATGGGGATGACCTTGACGTCTCGGGCACGCTTATTGTCCAGAAATTCAGCAATGGCGTCGGCCAGGGTTCGGGGATCGGCCCCCGCCAGGGGATCGGGAGTGGGCTCGTTCATTTCGGGATCGAATTCGGTATTCAGGTTCATGTCGTTCATAAGTTACCTCGTTTTTTAATGTGTAATATGGGTGAGATGGCACCATCTGTGGTAGGACTTTGGCTCGGGGGAGTACATCCTGTGCGAAGCTCATATCGCGATGGGTGGTTAGGCAGATAAATTGTTGTTTACGGTTTTCTGAGCAACATGGTCGTAGGGGCGAACTGTGTTCGCCCGTAATAAAAAGTATATTGATAAGCAAAGGCTTTTGGGGAACAGCGGGCGAACGCAGTTCGCCCCTACGGGTTCATAGTAAGCCCACGCAAACAACAATTTATATTACTTCTTCTCGCCCCTCCGCTTGGCTCTCTCACAAAGGAGGCTATTGCGGGAATTCATGGTATCGGAGGCCACAGGAGCATCCTCGACCAGAAGTGAGCGGATGGTCATGTTGAAGGAGAGCAGGATCACGTCATCCAAAAGCGCCAGTCGGTCTTCGGGTGAAAGAGCCTCGGGGCAAGCCGCCCAAAAGCAGGTGCGGAGAGTGACGCAATCGGGGAAGGTACGGCTTTCGTCGATATAATCCGCCAGATAGAGCAGTTTTTCACTGAGGGTCATATCCGCACGGCCTGTGGTGTGATATCGTACCGCCGAAATCACCTCTTCATGGGCAAAATCGGGATATTTTACAGGGATCAAAGCGGCGGCGGTCTTGGCGTGGTGGGTCTTGGGCGTCATTTTGTCCACGTCAGACAGCTCCACCCCCAGCGCCTCACATAAAGCCTCCTGCTCAGCACCTTTTTTTTCCTTGGTCAGATCGTGGAGCAAAGCGGCGGCACGAAGAATGTTAGATTTTTCGGGACAGTAGAGGGCACACAAGCGGATGACCATATCCTCCACCGCGGCGGTGTGGGTAAAGCGGAAGGGGGACATTTCAGCCTTGACGGATTCACGGAGGGCATCCAGCTCGGCCTCTCCCCATAGATTCATTGTTTGATTCATCATATTCTTTTATGCTTGGGTATACAAATTCTTTTCTTTAATATACGCTTCCACCGCGGGGGGCACCAGTCCTTGGATGGATTTTCCGCGGGCAACCACCGCACGGACGGTGGAAGAGGACAAGTCAATGGGAGGCGCGGTGATGCGGCGCACCACCTTACCAAAGCGTTGGTTGTACTCCGCGATTTTTTGGACGATCTGATCATCCAGCGCCTTGTCGGCCTCTCTGCGGATGTAAACGGGATAGCAAAGTCTGAAGATCTCTTCCGGCTCACGCCATTGTCCCAGGGTCAGCACCATATCGGTACCCATAAGGAGGAACAGACGGTTATCGGGATGGTATAGCTCACGCAGGGTGTCCACGGTGTAGCTCTTCCCTTCTCTGCGCATTTCCAGATCGCTGACGATCACACCCTCCACGTCCTTGAAAGCCAGGCGGCACATTTCCAGACGGTCGGCTGCGGTGGCATCTCCCTTCATCTCCTTGTGGGGCGTCACACCTGTGGGAATGATGTAGAGGATATCCAGCCACATCTGCTCCATAAAAGCCTTGGCGGCGGCTACGTGGCCAACGTGCACGGGAGAAAAGGTGCCGCCGTAAATACCGATCCTCATCTTACTTCAGCTGAATGGGATGCTTGGAATCCTTGGAGGCACGGTACAAAAGCACCTTGCGGCCAATGACACCCACGCAATGAGAGCGGGTGATTTCAGACAAAGCATCGGCTACGTCCCGGGGCGTGTAGTCGCAGTTGTCCAGAACAGACATCTTGATGAGCTCACGAGCCTCCAGAGCATCGTGGACGGTGGTGATCAAGGTGTCGTTGAGACCGCCCTTTCCCACCTGGATGATGGCAGACATATCAGAAGCCATAGAACGGAGCTTAGCTCTTTGGGCAGAGGTGATGGGGGCGGGAATGGGATATTCTTCAATGGTATATTTGCTCATGGTATTACCTCAAATTTGGTTTTTTAGCTCAGCGGCCAGCTTTCTGATGGCGCGGCCGCGGTGGCTGATGATGTTCTTCTCCTCGGCTGTCATCTCCGAGAAGGTTTTATTTTGGGGCTCGTTTTCCGACTCGGGAACGTAAAGAAACAAGGGATCGTAGCCAAAGCCACCCTCGCCGCGATAGTCACGGAGAATTACACCCTTTGCCTCGCCCCGCACAAGCAACTCGCGGCCGTCGGGGAAAACGCAGGCGATGACCGACACGAACTGTGCCGTCCGTGCCTCGTCGGGGGTATGCTCAAGGTTCTTGAGGAGCAACCGGTTGTTGGCTTCATCGTCGCCGTGACCACCTGCATAACGAGCGGAGTAAACGCCGGGGGCACCGTCCAGCACGTCAACCGAAAGCCCCGAATCATCTGCTACGGCGGGATAGCGATGGTTTGCGGCGGCCATGGCGGTGCGGGCTTTGATAAGGGCGTTCTCCTCAAAGGTGGTGCCGTCCTCCTCAATGTCGCCCTCAAAGCCGATATCGTCCAAGGACAGGATACGGATATCCGGGATGGAGGCCGACAGGATGGCGTTCAGCTCCTTGATCTTTTTCTGATTGCGGGAGGCAAGAATCATGTCCATGATGGTCGAATCCTTTCCTGTAATATTGGAATGGGTATTTATTATCTTGGCGAATACCCCTTTTTGTTAAAGGTTTTGAGGGGTCAAGGGGAACTTTTTCAAAAGTTCCTCTTACGTACTCCTCGTACTTCCTCATATCCCAATGGGGGAGGGGCCCCATGGGGCGCGTGATACAGCAACGGGTATTTGATCTCTTGGCGAATACCCCTTTTTGTTAAAGGTTTTGAGGGGTCAAGGGGAACTTTTTCAAAAGTTCCCCTTGCGTACTCCTCGTACCCTTCGTACTCCTCACTCCCCAAACAGAGCGGAGACAAAGTCCTCGGCGTCGAACTCCTGCATGTCGTCGATCTTCTCACCGACACCGATGAACTTGACGGGAATGCCCAGCTCGCGCTTGATGGAGATGACGATGCCGCCCTTAGCGGTGCCGTCCAGCTTGTTGAGGGTGATACCCGTGATATCCGCGGCATTGCGGAACTCCTTGGCCTGGGACACGGCGTTCTGACCGGTGGTGGCATCCAGCACAAGCAGATTTTCACGGCAGGCATCGGGCAGCTCACGCTCAATGACACGGTTCATCTTGGCCAGCTCGTTCATCAGGTTCTTCTTGTTCTGCAAACGGCCCGCGGTGTCAATGATCAGCACGTCGGCCTGCTTCTTCTTGGCGGCGGCGATGGCGTCAAAAACCACGGCGGCAGGGTCACTGCCCTCGCTCTGCTTGACCATTTCTACCTGGGCGCGCTCGCACCATACGGCCAACTGATCAATGGCGGCGGCACGGAAGGTATCGGCGGCGGCCACAACCACCTTCTTGCCGCGAAGGCGGAGACGCTTGGAAATCTTACCGATGGAAGTTGTCTTACCCGCGCCGTTGACACCGATGACCATGATGACGGTGGGCGTCGTGTCCAAACGGAGAGGCTGGGTCTCACCGATCATGTCAGTCATGATCTCACGGAGGGCGGTCATGACCTCTTCCTTCTCCTTGAGACGACCGTCTTTGACACGCTCACGAAGCTCGTCCAGGATCTCCTCGGTAGCGGTCATGCCTACGTCGGCTGTGATGAGGATCTCCTCCAGCTCGTCAAACAGATCCTCGTCGATCTTGGTGAAGGCCTTGAGCAGGTTGTCCACGGGGGCAAACAGGGCGTTACGGGTCTTGGTCAAACCGGACTTGAGGCGTCCCCAGAAGGACTTCTTGGTGGTGGTATCCTCTTCGGGTTCAACCGTAATCTCGGGCTCGACCTCGGCTTCGGGTTCTGCCTCGATTTCAGGTTCAGCCTCAATTTCAGGCTCGGCCTCAATTTCGGGCTCTGCCTCGACTTCGGGTTCA
Source organism: Oscillospiraceae bacterium (assembly GCA_015063685.1). Classification (GTDB taxonomy): domain Bacteria; phylum Bacillota; class Clostridia; order Oscillospirales; family CAG-272; genus CAMEON01. Next base: position 9,420 of record SVTR01000035.1, read on the forward strand.
GCCTCGACTTCGGGCTCTGCCTCGACTTCGGGTTCAGCCTCGACTTCGGGCTCGACCTCGACTTCGGGCTCGGCCTCGACTTCGGACTCTGCCTCGACTTCGGACTCTGCCTCGACTTCGGACTCTGCCTCGACTTCGGACTCTGCCTCGACTTGAGTATCTTCTGTCGTGAGGGCAGTCTCAGCAGCTTCGGCGGCGGCAATCTCCTCGTCGGTCAAGCCCTCGCCAATAGGCTCCTCGGGCAACACTTTTTCGTTTTGATTCTTCTTTTTCTTACCAAACAGGTTAGCTAAAAAGGCCATTCCAGTCGTTCTCCTTATTCTTGGAAATATCTGCTACGTCCAGCGCCAGCACCTTGGAGATGCCGTGCTCGGGCATGGTGACACCGTAGAGTCTAGTGGCGGCGGCCATGGTGCCTCGACGGTGGGTGATCATGATGAACTGGGTCTCATCAGAGTAGCGCTTGATGTACTGAGCCAGGCGCTCTACGTTGACCTCGTCCAGGGCGGCTTCGATCTCGTCCAGAATGCAGAAGGGAGTGGGGTTCACCTTCAGAATGGCGAAGAACAAGGCAACGCCGATGAAGGCCTGCTCACCGCCCGAAAGCTGCATGAGGTTTTTAATGATCTTACCGGGAGGGGCGGCCTTGATCTCAATGCCGCTCTCCAATACGTTGTCAGGATCGGTGAGGGACAGCTCAGCCGATCCGCCGCCAAAGAGCTCGGCAAAGGTCTTGCCGAAATTCTCATTGATGGCGTTGAAGGATACGGTAAACGCCTCCTTCATCTGGATCTCCAGCTTGGAGATGACGCCTGTCAGCTCCGCACGGGACTTTTCCAGATCCTCGATCTGCGTACTCATGTATTCATAGCGCTCCTTGACGTCCTTATACTTCTCCACCGCCTCAGGGTCAAAGTGACCGATAGCGCGGAGCTTGTTGCGGCACTCCGTCTGGGTCGCCAGCATTTGGGTACGGTTTTCGGGGGTCACGGGCGGGAAGTTCAAGGCAACGGCCTCAGCACGAGTCAGCTCGTAGTCCTCGTAAAGACGTCCTGCCAGCTTATCCATTTCCGCCTGGAGAGAAGCGAGCTTAGCCTCAGCGGTGGTGAATTCGCGGAAGAGATTTTCCCGGGTAGACATCTGCTCGCGGAGACGTTGGGTCAACGCCGTCAGCTTTTGTTCAAAGGCGGCGCTGTTCTTCTCTGCCTCGTCCCTGCCTGCGGTCAGCTCTGTCATGCGGCGCTCGCCCTCGGCATAGCGACGACGGTTTTCTCTCTGCGCCACGTTGTAGTCCGCGATTCTGGCTCGATGAGCCTCTACACGGTCGTCCGAGACCTTGATATCGGCCATGAGGTTTTGCATACGCTCGGCACACACGCGGGCCAAAGTTTCCTCGGTCTCGCGGTCCTTGCGCACTTCACTCAAGGAGATGATCAGCTTGGTCTGCACAGACTCCAAGGCATCCACCTTGTCCTCTGCCTCTCCCTGAGCCTCCGCCTTTTCGGCACGAAGCAGCTTCAGCTCCTCTACGGAATGAGTCAACGCCACGGCCTCGGCACGAAGGGAGATGATATCCTCCTCGTTCTGCTCACTCATGCGGATCAGCTTTTCGCAGTCCTCCTTCATACGGGCAAGCAGGGTGGCATTGGCATCCATTTTCGCCTGAACCTGGTCTCTGGCGGCCGTTTCGTTGCTCAAAAGCACACGGACAAGATCGCGCTTGTCCTCCATGCCCATTTTATCGTCATCGGCCTCCTTGATATCATCCTTCAGTTTGGAAAGCTCCGTTTCCATGCCGGAGATAACACCCTTGATCTCTTCCAGCTCGTCGCCCATGCGCTTGATCTCCCCCGCGCGGGACAGGGCGCTGTTTTTCTGGTTGACAGAACCACCGGTAAAGGAGCCGCCCACGTTGATCTGCTGACCGTCCAAGGTGACGGCACGGACACGGTAGCGGAGGGCCTTGGCCATAGCGGTGGCATGGTCGATGGTGTCAAAGATAACAGTGCGGCCCAGCAAAGAGGACACCACGTTGCGGAATTTATCGTCACAGGACAGCAGGGTATCTGCCACGGCCACGTAGCCGGGGAAGCCTGCGGCCTGCTTCATCTCGGGGGTCTCGGTTTGGGGACGCATGGAGGTCAGGGGGAAGAAGGTGGCTCGTCCCGCTTCACCTCGCTTCAAGCAGTACATAGCTGCCTTGGCGGTCGCCTCGTCCTCCACCACGATATGCTGAAGATTGGCACCCAGAGCGGTCTCCACAGCGGTGATGTAGGGCTGATCCACGGTGATAACCTTGGAAAGGGGGCCGTAGATCTTGCCGCATTTCTCGCCGCCAAAGCCGGTGACGTGACCCTCGGCGTATTGCTTCATGATGTACTTCACCGCATGAACATATCCCTCGTAATGCTCCTCCATAGCCTTATAAGTGGCAATGCGCTGGGAGAGAGAGTCGCGGCGAAGCTTTTTGTCGTTCAGACGATTATACAGGTCTCCGTAGGCCTCGTTCAACTCGGTCAGCTGCTTTTCCGCCTCGGTGATCTGTTCGGTCACGGTATTCAGGGTTGCCGTATATCCATCAATGGTTTTCTGACGCTTGGCGATCTGAGCGGACAGGTCTGAGGCTACGGCCTCGTATTGCTCCATATCGGTGAGAATACCGCTGTTTCTGTCGCTGTTGGCATTGCGGGCATTTTCCAGAACGGACACCCGCACCTTGAGGTCCATAACCGCCTCTTCGCGGTCACGGATGTCAGTGCCCATGAGATCCACCTGCTCCTCAAGCTGTGTGATGCTCTCCTGCAGCGCGGTGATCTCGGCGGCATTTTGATTGAATTCAGCTTCCAGCTCGGTCTCGTGCGCCATGTGCGCCTTGATTTTTTCGTCATGCACGGCCGCTTGAGTCTGCTCGGAGGACAGCTGACGCTCCAGAGCTTCACGGTTCTGCCCTGCCGAGGCGATCAGCTCCTTGGTGTGAGCGATATTGCTCTCTGTCACCCGGAACTCACTTTCCAGCTGGTGCTGCTCATCTGTCAAAGCGGTGATCTCGGCCCGAAGCTCCTCGGTAGCTTGACGGCTCCCCTGGCTCATCTCGGTCAGACGCTTGTTCTGTGCATCCAGGGATTGTAGGGCGTCGTCTGCCTGTCCCAAATCAAAGGCGGCACGGTTCTTCAGCTCGGAGGCTGAGGTAATGGCGTTGTGGAGCCGTTCTGTGTCATAGAGCCAAAGGCTGACGTCAGCGGCCTTTTTGCGATCCAGCAGCACCAGGGCACGCTTGGCCTTTTCCGCTTCCTTTTCCAGAGGGCCTACCTGCGCCTCTACCTCCGCGAACACGTCGCGGATACGGATCATGTTGTTCTCCACGCCCTCCAGCTTTCGTTCGCTTTCGTTTTTGCGGACGCGATACTTGGCGATACCCGACGCATCCTCAAAGATGCTGCGACGCTCCTCACTCTTTCGGGAGACCATGTCGGCGATACGACCCTGACCGATGATAGAGTATCCGTCCCGTCCGATACCCGTATTCAAAAACAGCTCGTAAATATCCTTCAGGCGGACGGCCTTACGGTTGATGAGATACTCACTTTCCTTGGCGCGGAAATAGCGGCGGGTGACGGTGACCTCATCATAGGGGCAGTCTAATTTACAGAAATCAGAGGTGTTGTCAAAGGTGACCGACACCTCGGCAAAGCCCATGGGACGGCGGCTGTCCGCGCCGCCAAAAATAACGTCCTCCATCTTGCTGCCGCGCAGAGTCTTGGAGGAGATCTCACCCAGTACCCAACGCATGGCGTCGGCAATGTTGGACTTGCCGCTGCCGTTGGGACCGACGATGACGGTAACGCCCGCGTTGGCATCGTCCTCTACACGCATCTGCGCTGAGGAATGTCCCGGGTCGAAGATCAGCTTCGTGCGATCCGGGAAGGATTTGAAGCCTTGAAGCTCTATTGATTTAAGATACACGATTGTCTCCTTTGATTTTCAGGATTGTTTTTTGAACATTGTATCACTTAACTTGCGTCTTGGTTAAAAGTTTTTGAAGGGTTTAAGGGAAACTTTTTTCAAAAAGTTTCCCTTGCCGTACTCCTCGTACGCTTACTTCACCCCAAACAGCGCCATGGCGTCCTTGGCGGCAGCCTGCTCGGCCTTGCGCTTGGAGCGTCCCTTGCCGCGGCCGATGACGTTAGAATTGAGGCGGGCTTCCACCTCAAAGGTCTTCATGTGATCGGGACCCTCCTCATGAATGAGAACGTATTCCAGATGGTCTCCCTCGGTTTGCTGAATGAACTGCTGGAGAGGGGTTTTATAGTCTCTGTCGGTGCCTTTGACTTCGTATTCCCGAAGATCCTCCTCCACGAGGGGGAGCAAAAAATCCGCCACGGCATCGAGGCTGTAGTCCGTATCTATGTAGAGAGCGGCCAGCACCGCCTCAAAAGCATCCGCCAGGATGTTTTCGTTGTCCCGGCCACCGTTGCGATCCTCTCCCACACCCAACAGCAAGCAGGCACCAAGTCCGATCTTTCTGGCATATCGAGCCAGCGCCGGGGCGCAGACCACGTCCTTGCGCATACAGGTCAAATCCCCCTCGGGCTCGTTGATGTAGTGATTGTAAAGATAACGGCTGACCACCAGAGACAACACCGAATCTCCAAAGAACTCCAATCTCTCGTTACAGAGCAAATGATGGTTGCGCTCCCCCGTCTCGTTAGAATGAGAGGAATGGGTCAGCGCACGATTGATCAGTGTGCGATCCTTAAAGGTATGCCCCAGACGAGCTTCCAAACTTTTCACCGAGGTGACATATGCCATATCATGGATATCAATGGGCATGCTCTTCACCTCCCGCAGCCTTTTTGGCGGCCTCCAGCGCGGCCATATCAGTCTGCATCTGCTCCAAAGCACCCGAAGATGCCAGGGTTCTGGCCTGATATATGGCGTTCATAAACGCCTTTTCCTTAGAGGATCCGTGAGCCTTGATCACAGGCTTTCGGAGTCCAAGAATGGGGCTGCCACCGATCTCCGAGGCATCAAAATCCTTCCGAAGCTCCTTGATTTTCCCACGGATCAGAAGATAGGCCAAGGCTCCCCCCAGTCCGGATTTGAAAACCCCCTTCAGCTTCTTGGAGAAGAGCTTACCCATGCCCTCAAATGCCTTGAGGGTGATATTGCCTGTAAAGCCGTCCGTTACAGCCACATCACAGCTGCCGTGGGGAAGGCTTCCCGCCTCCACGTTGCCGATAAAGTTGATGTTGGGGCAAGCGGACAAAAGCGCATAGGCCGCCTGTTGCAGCTCGGTTCCTTTATGCTCCTCCGTGCCGTTGTTGATGAGCCCCACGCGAGGCTTTTCAATGCCGTAAAGCGCCTTCATGTAGGCAGTACCCATCACGGCAAATTGCAGAAGAAAATCCGGCTGAACCGTTACGTTAGCCCCCGAATCCAGCAGCAGAACAGGCGGGTGAAAGGGCAAAACGGTGCCGATAGCGGCGCGATGGACACCCTTGGCGCGGCGAGCGATCATAGTAGCGCCCGCGAACAGCGCGCCGGTATTACTGCAGCTGACAACGGCGTCCCCTTCCCCGTCGGCCAGGGCACGGAGGGCTACCGTCATGGATGCTTCTCGCTTGTCGGTGCGCCAGGCCATGGCGTCGTCATCCATGGTAATAACCTGTTCGGTGTGACGGATCTCAAAAGGGGTAAGATCGTATCCGCGCTCGTCGGCCACGGCTTTGATGGCAGTTTCATTGCCCACAAGCAAAAAATCGCAATCGGAAGCGCTACCCTTATGGGCGGCCATGACACCCGCCAGCATCTCATGTGGGGCGTGATCTCCGCCCATGCAATCAATGATGAGTTTCATGATATGAAAGTCCTTTCGTTATATTTTGATAACGATAGGCTCAAGGACGGTCAGGATAAGCTCATAACCGTGCTTGCACCTATGGTTGAGATGGTAAATTGTTGTTTAGCGTCTTCTCAACTTTTCTCTCCTCAGCAAGAGAAAAGTTGCAAAAGAGTGCTGCTTAGTGCAGAACCTACGGTTCTCCCTAAGGACCCAACTCCCTCGTGACGCACGCCGCTCCCCGAAGGGGAGTGGAGCGGCTATCGCGTGTACTGTGTCAGCCAACGCCGATAGCCCGCCTCCGCGGCGGAGCGCCTTGAGGCTCATACCGCGCTATTTAGAAAGCGTTAGTTTGTCCAACAAATTTTAATGTTGAAAATAGTATTGAATCCATAGTTCTCACGGCGAGAGGAGATCGTTTGATTGATAAACAACAACATTTGTCCATTCGCCATCAGAACTGTAGCTTCACTACGCAACCCTGAACATTCCCCGGTTCGACCAACAGGAACATGTTAATCGGCTTTTTGATGAGCCCCGAGGCGCTCCGCCGTGGGGGCGGGCCACCGCCGGTGGCTGACAAAAAACACGCTGTTGTCCGTTTGGCCTTTGCCAAACGGCTAGCGTCACGAGGGAGTTGGGTTCTTAGGGAGAACCGTAGGTTCTGCACTAAGCGGCGCTCTTTTGGGCCGCTTGCGGCGTCTTTTCATGCCGCCGTGGGCAGAAAAGTGGAAAGAATGCTAAACAACAATTTACCTGACCAACTGCCCGTCGTGTGATCTCTATAGAACAGGATGCACTCCCCCGAGCCAGAGCCCCGCCGCAGGTGGGAAGCAACAATTTACTTTACGTATTCATCCATCCATTTCAGCGACCGCTCGGCGTACAGCTCGTATCTGGCCAGCTTACCGCCCTTGACACGGTGATCCAAAGCGGGGACGATGCCGAAATTGGCGTTCATGGGAACAAACTCACCCAGACCGCCATGGCTGATATAGTGTGCCATGGCACCGATCATGGTGATTTCGGGGAAGATGACCGGGTCAAGCCCCAAGGCTCTGCGGGCGGCGTTGAGTCCCGCTACAAAGCCCGAGCCCGTAGACTCAATATAGCCCTCCACGCCGGTCATCTGTCCCGCAAAGAACAGGTTGGGGCGGGTGCGCATGGCATAGTCAGCGCCAAGTAGATCGGGAGAAGGCAGATAGGTGTTGCGGTGCATGACACCGTACCTCAGAAATTCCGCGTTTTCCAGTCCGGGAATCATGGAGAAGACACGTTTTTGCGCGGGGAAGGTCAGATGGGTCTGGAAGCCCACCAGATTATACATGCTTCCCTCCTCATCCTCACGGCGAAGCTGAACCACAGCGAAGGAGCGCGCCCCTGTGCGGTCGTCCACCAGGCCCACAGGCTTGAGGGGGCCGTAACGGAGAGTATCATAGCCACGCTTGGCCATGACCTCCACGGGCATACAACCCTCAAAGACCTTGAGATCCTTGTCAAAATCCTTAAGCTGAGCCTCCTCGGCGGTGACAAGCGCATTGTAAAAAGCATCGTACTGCTCCCGCGTCATGGGACAGTTGATATAATCCGCGTCCCCCTTATTGTACCGAGAGGCGAAGAAGGCCACGTCCATGTTAATGCTTTCGGCATCAACAATGGGCGCAACGGCATCAAAAAAGTGGAGTCCCTCCCCTGCCACGTGGTCACGGATCCATTCCGCCATGGGGTCGGAGGTGAGCGGGCCTGTGGCCACCACGGTGATACCGTCCTCGGGGACAGACGTCACTTCCTCCTCTACCACGGTGATGAGGGGATGATTTTTGATCTTTTCGGTGATATAGGCCGAGAACTTGTCCCTGTCCACCGCCAGGGCGGAACCTGCGGGAACTTGGGTTGCCCGCGCGGCCTCCATGATAAGGGATCCCATGCGGGACAACTCCTCCTTGAGAAGTCCCACGGCATTGGTGACCCGATCCGATCGGAGAGAGTTGGAGCAGACCAGCTCCGCAAAGCCCTCATGGTGATGGGCAGGGGTCATCTTTCGGGGTTTCATTTCATAGAGCGTGACCTGCACGCCCAACTTGGCCGCTTGCCAGGCCGCTTCACAGCCCGCAAGTCCCGCACCGTATACATTGATGTGTGGCATATTTATTCCTGTCCCTCAATCTCCGTGGCCACCTCGGCTTCACGGCTATAACCGCAGGCCTTATCGTGACAAACCAGAATGGGCTTACCCTTCTTGCGGAAGAGCATCTTGCCGCAGGTGGGGCACTTCTCATTGGTGGGCAGATCCCAAGAGGAGAAATCACAGGTGGGATATTTTTCGCAGCTATAGAACACCGTCTTGTTACGGCCGGTCTTCATAATGAGCCGTGCGCCGCAGGAGGGACAGGGTACACCGATATCCTTGACCTTCTGCTTTGTAAATTTACACTCGGGGTACTTGGAGCAAGCATAGAAGCTGCCGTAACGCCCCGTGCGCAGTACCATGGGAGCACCGCAGACCTCACAGACCATATCGGGTGCCAGATTCGCCTGAGCGGGACGCTCGGTCTCTGCCTTAGGCTTTTCAGGCTCGGTCAGGGGTCTCGTGCTCTTACAGGTGGGATAATTGGGACATGCGGCAAATTTACCGAAGCGGCCGTTCTTGACCACCATCTGAGAGCCGCACTTATCGCAGATAAAGTCAGTCTTCTCGGCAGGTACACTCACGGCGATGGAGCCGATGGCAGATTCTGCGGTAACCAGCTGCTTTTCAAAGACCTTCCAGAACTTGGTGAGGACCTCCTCCAAAGACTCCTTGCCGTTTTCGATCTCGTCCAGAGAATCCTCCATGCGGGCGGTGAATTTTTCGTCTACCACCGTGGAGAAATTGTCGATCATGATGTCGTTGGTCACCTCACCCAGCTCTGTGGGCACCAGAGATTTGCCCTCGCGCTTGACGTAGCCGCGAGAGATGATGGTAGAGATAATAGACGCAAAGGTAGAGGGACGGCCAATGCCCTTCTCCTCCAGAAGTTTGATCATGGAGCCCTCGGTATAACGAGGCGGCGGCTCGGTGAAGTGCTTGTTGGCATCCAGATCGCCGGATTTCAGAACATCTCCCGCTGAGAGGGGAGGAATGCGGAGGTCCTTTTGCTCCTCAGGCTCATCGGCCATAGGCTTTTTCTGACTGTCATCCACAGATTCCTCGTACACGGCCATATAGCCGGGGAAGGTCACGGTGTAGCCGCTGGTGCGGAACAAATAACCCTTGCAGTCAAAATCCAGGGTCAGAGTTTCCAGCTCGGCAGATTCCATCTGGCTGGCCACGAATCTTTCCCAGATCAGCTTATAGAGCTTATACTGATCCAGGGTCAACATCTTTCTGATGCGGGCGGGCTCGATATCCACGCGGGCGGGACGAATGGCTTCGTGAGCATCCTGCGCGCTCGCCTTGGTTTTGTATACACGGGGGACGGAGGGATAGTAACGGTCACCGTACTTCTCCTTGATAAGGGTCTCGGCAGCCGCCTGCGCCTCGGCGGAGACACGAAGGGAGTCGGTACGCATATAGGTGATAAGACCCTGCACGCCGCCGAATTCAGAGCCGAGATTAACACCCTCATAAAGCTCCTGAGCAACCTTCATGATCCTCTGAGATTGGAAGCCCAGCTTACGGGAGGCCTCCTGCTGCATGGTAGACGTGGTAAAGGGAGGCGCAGGATGCTTCTTCCTGGTGGCGCGCTTCACAGAATCCACGGTAAAGGGCTTACCCTCCACGGCATGAACCACCTTCATGGCATCAGCCTCGTTGGTCAGTCGAATCTTGCCGCTGTGATCACCGTAGAAATGAGCGATAAAGGGCTTGGCGTTGTCGGGAAGAAGGGTGACGTCAATAGTCCAGTACTCCTCGGGATTGAAGGCACGAATCTCGTTTTCCCTGTCAACGATGAGCTTGGTTGCCACAGATTGAACACGTCCTGCGGACAGGCCGCTTCTGACGGTTTTCCAAAGGAAGGGGGACAGCTTATAGCCCACGATACGATCCAAAATACGGCGTGCCTGCTGAGCATCCACCAGATTCATGTCCAGCTTGCGGGGCTGCTTGATGGCGGCCTTCACCACAGACTTGGTGATCTCGTTGAAGGTAACACGCTGGATCTGCTCCACGGGAATACCGAGAGCCGTCGCCAAGTGCCAGGAAATGGCCTCACCTTCGCGGTCAGGGTCGGTTGCGAGGAAGATCTTGTTTGCGTTCTTGGCTTCTTTTTTGAGATCCTTGATGAGATCTCCCTTGCCGCGGATGTTGATATAGTGCGCATTGAAGTGATTCTCAATGTCAACGCCGAGGGTGCTTTTAGGCAGGTCTCTGACGTGACCCACCGAGGCCATGACCTTGTAATTAGAGCCAAGGTAGCCTTTAATGGTACTTGCTTTGGAGGGTGACTCCACAATGACCAGATTTGCCATATACGATCTAAATTCCTTTCAAAATCTATACAGAGACGCGCAGGGCGTCGTTTTTACTTACGTGAATACAGTCCGCCGGGGAGGGCCACCACCAGTCCCTTGATCTCCAGCATGGTCATAGCTGACATGATCTCGGACATGGAAAAGCCGGCTTTCATCAGGTAGTCCACGGCCACGGCGTGATCCAGGGGCAGAGCTTCAAAGAGCTTTCGCTGGGTTTCGGTCAGAGACAGGAGGGCTTGCTCAGACTGATCTCCCGTACGGGGCTCAGAGGGTGGCGGCACGGGCCGCTTGGGAGCGTTCGTACGCGGATCAGGGATGGGCTTTTCCTGTTCTCTGCCTGCGGACTTGGCAGGTTCCCCGGGTGCAGATTCCACGGGTTTCATACGATGCCGATCCGCCGTAGGGGATTTGGCATTTTTCATCTCATCCGGAGACTTACGAACGTAGATCTCCAACCGCTCCAGCACCTTTTCATCCAGCTCCGAGCGGCTTTCCGCCAGGGTCAGAAGATCCGGGCGAAGGGCGTCACGGTAGAAAAAGCTATAGTGATCCAAAATATCTCCTGGCTTCAGCACGACCCCCGCCCCATCAAAGATCAACTGATTGGTGCCGGACGCATGCTGATCATCCACGTTGCCGGGCACGGCAAAGATATCCCTGCCCTGGGCAATGGCTGTTTTTGCCGTGATCAAAGCGCCCGAGTCGCGGCTTGCCTCTACCACCACCGTGCCCTGGGACAGGCCGCTGATGATACGGTTTCTCTGAGGGAAATGGTGACGCAAGGGACGTGTCGCAGGCGGATACTCGGTGATCACTGCGCCGTCCCGCATGATCTCGTTCATCAAAGATTTATGTGCCACGGGATAGACAACATCGATGCCACAGCCCAGCACGGCCACGGTGCAGCCCTTGGCGGCAATGGCGCCTGCGGCGGCCACCGCGTCAACCCCCAAAGCCATACCGGACACCACCACGGCGCCCACATAGGACAACTCATAGCCTATTTTATACGCCATTCTTTTGCCGTATTCGCTCATGGTCCTGGTTCCTACCACGGCAATGCAAAGATCCTTATTGAAATCAGGCAGCTTGCCCTTGCAGTACAGCAGCATGGGCGGATCCTTCAGCGCTCGGAGCGCCAGGGGATAGTGGCCGTCCTGCCAGAACAGGAGCTCTACACGGTGATTGCGGCAGTAAGTCAAAATCCGATGACTTTCCTCCAGATTCTTGTCACGGAGCTTCTGCTTGAGCTGATCATCGCAGGGCAAGCCCTCAACATCATCCTCGCTCATGGAAAACAATTCGTAGGGGTTGTATTGCTCCAAAAGGGGGATAAAAGCGGGATTCGCCGGGCCGACACGAAGTGACAGCCAAATTTCAAACAAACGATCCTTCATAGCAATCTCCATTCCGCCGCCATAAGCGGCACAAATATACCGTGAAATTCAGGTCTACGGCTTTGATTGATAACAGGTCTCACTTACAAAGCTCCCACATGAGCAGCGCGGCGGCGACCCCCGCGTTGAGGGATTCGGTGCCGGCCTGCATGGGAATATAAATACTGCGGGTACAAGCCGCGATAAGCCCATCCGAGAGGCCGTGCCCCTCGTTACCGATGACCACGCAATCCCCTGATTCAAAGGGCATCTCACCCAGCCTTACGGCGGTATCGTCCAGGGCGGCGGCAAACACGCGACGACCGCCGGAAGTGATAGCCTCCACGGCGGCGGTGAGGTCGTTGACGCGGGTAATGGGCATGGAAAACAGGGGACCCATTGCGGCGCGAAGTGTCTTGGGATGGTACAGATCAGCGCAGTCCTCACTGAGAATCAAATGCTTGACACCCAGGGCGGCGGCAGAGCGGATGACCGCCCCCACGTTGAGGGGATCGCGGACAGATTCCAGGAGCAGCACCGGCCCCATCGGAAGGTCAATTTCATCTTCCTTCTTTATTATATACATTTTATGAAATCTGTCAATATATTCGGCCACACAAATTACACCTTCGGGGGCATTTTCTTGAGAAATTTTATCAAAAAGCTCGTCGGCCAGCAAATACGCGGGACATATGACGGTATCGGGAGATCTGCCCGTCAGCTCGGTAAATCGAGCCTCTACCTTGTGGGCGCTTCCCTGTCTCAGGAAAATGCAGACCAGGGGAACCTCCCTCTCCACGGCCTCGCAAAAGAGCTTGATGCCGTCGAAACGGAAGCGCTTTTGTGCCTGTCTCGCCTTTCGATCCTCCAGCTTACAGAGGTCCACAATACGGCGATTTTGGCGGGACACAATGACCTCGCCTTGGTATAAAAAGCCCATAGAACCCTCCTTTCCGCCTTACGGCGGCACAATTTACCTTGGGGCATCTCTAAAAGCTCATCGCACGTCGATATGACGGCGCTTTTTCCGTCATACGTCACATAATTCTTTCGCATAGGGTCAACTATGCGTGCAGATTTTTGTTTAGGGAACCTCTAAAAACTCTATTGGCGAGCGAGCCGCAAGGGAGTTTTGCGTCAGATGATACAATTTTTCGCGCGCGTAGTAGAGCTACGCGAAGAAAAATCTGTGAAATATGACGGAAAAATCACTACGGCTTCGCCGTCAAGAGAGTTTTTAGAGGTGACCTTTAGTCTGACGAAAAAATCCCTCGCATCTCGACGCACGCTGAGTATTTAGAGATGCCCCTTGGAATTCGAGCGTGTCGCTTGCGACAAAATGGGTGAAACCCCATTTTAGTGAGAATTGGGCGTGAAGTATTGAACTTGAACTTGGGATCATTTAGCTTCATGCCTATACCCCCATTCTATGACAAAAACCCGGCACACCTGTCCGGGTTTTCATCTAAATCAATCAAAGTGCGGCCTTAGCCTGCTCGCAGAGAGCGGTGAAAGCAGCGGCATCAGCGATCGCGATCTCAGAGAGCATCTTACGATTCAGGGTGATACCGGCCTTCTTCAGACCGTTCATGAAGGTGGAGTAGTTCATGCCGTTAGCCTTGCAAGCGGCAGAAATACGAGTGATCCAGAGACGACGGAAGTCTCTCTTCTTCATGCGGCGGCCGGCGAAAGCGTAGTTGCCGCTCTTCATGACGGCCTGCTTAGCCATCTTGAAGTGCTTGGACTTGCTACCCCAGTAACCCTTAGCAGCCTTCAGGACCTTGTTTCTTCTCTTACGGGTCATCATTGCGCCCTTAACTCTTGCCATTGTTCATTTCCTCCTTTTCGTCGTTGCCGATCACTTCTGGATCATAGCTCTGATGTTCGCAGTCATTGCGTCGCTCAGAATGCTGGCGGTGCGAAGATGTCTCTTTCTCTTCGCGGTCTTCTTACCCAGGTTGTGGCGGTGGTGGCAGTGGTTGATCTTCACTTTGCCGGTTCCGGTGACGGAAAATCTCTTGGCAGAAGCGCGATGTGTCTTAACCTTTCCCATTTTCGTGTTCCTTCTTTCGTATTAATAAAATATTTTTTGTTATGGTTTAAAACCTACCGAACATTATTTGGCCTTGCTCGAAAGGGGGTTGATGATCATGCTCATGAAGCGTCCGTCAAGCACGGGCTTCTTTTCGCAATGACCGACCTCGGCGGTATCAGCCTGAAAACGCTCCAGAAGCTCGCGGCCGATGGCCTGGTGGCTCATCTCACGGCCCTTAAATTTCAGCACCACGCGAACCTTGTTGCCGCCGGTCAGGAACTTTTTGGCCTGATTCAGCTTGGTTTCGTAATCGTGGGTATCAATGCGGCAGGAGAGTTGAATCTCCTTAACCTCAATGGTCTGCTGCTTCTTTTTGGCTTCCTTTTCACGCTTCTGTTTCTCGAACAGATACTTGCCGTAGTCCATGACCTTGCACACAGGGGGATTTGCCTGAGGCGCGATCAGAACCAGATCCATGTCTTTCTCATAAGCCAACTTCTGAGCCTCCTTGGAGCTCATAATGCCCAAGGGCTCTCCGTCTGCGCTGATAACTCTGACCTCGGGAAGATTGATCTCCTCGTTGATAGGGGTCTGAGCTTCTTTAGCATTGTTTGCGATAGGTACACACCTCCAAAATAAAAATTGTACCGAAGCGCAAAGCCCCGGCACACACCTCCACCTACGGTGGGAACGGCTGGTTTGGATCCATGATCCTCCCCTATTGACCGAGCTCGCTCACAGGCGGCAGGGTGGAAACCGGGCGGTTTCGCTTCTTTACTCGGGCATTATACCATACTTCCTTTGGTTTGTCAAGAGGTTTTTGAAAAGTTTTTTGTTTTCCTTCAAAACCGCCGCAGAGAGTTCCCTGCGGCGGTGATTTTTTCTGATGGGCATCTCTAAATACTCAGTGTGCGGCGAGATGCGAGGGATTTTTTCGTCAGACTAAACAAAAATCTGCGCGCATAGTCGTCCCTATGCGAAAGAATTTTGTGACGTATGACGGAAAAAGCACCGTCATATCGGCGTGCGATGAGTTTTTAGAGATGCCCTGATATTCCAATGGCTTTGTCGGGCATGGTCTGCTAAAAATACGGCGAACAGTACATTCGGGCATTTTCCAAAGCTCTATTCTCTTATTTGGCAGATTCGTACGCTTGATACATATCCAGGTAGATCTCAAAGGCATCCCTCTGGCGAAGGATCAGCTCGCGCTCCTCTTGCAACCGTCTCATCAAAGCCTTGTACTCATTTCGGAAGCCCTGATCAGCAATACCGGCACAATCCTCCCAGCGCTTATCCTCTCGCAAAGCTCCCAGCATACAGGACACCTGCCAATGCTCGGTCTCGCTGACGGTTTGCAGGGTACGTCTTTCAGCTGCGCGTCCCCCGATCCTGCGGTAAAGCTGACGGTTACGGAAAGAGAGAGTCATGACCATCTGCCACAGCTCACGGAAGGTCGGCAGCTCCTCCGCGATGGCGTCGGCATAGGCGCGCCACTGTTCAGGAGGCAGCTCCCCCGCCAAAATACTTTGATAGGTCTGCGCCCAAGTTCCTCGCTCAGACACCGCGTCCCCTTCAAAGATCTTTTCTCTCTCCAGGGTGTAGGCACTCTGCAGACCTCGCAGGCATTCGGAAGAAGCCTGCCATTCGAGACCCACATCGTCAGAGGCACGGGCAAGATTCTCGCCGATCCCTCTGAGCCATGCGGCAACACTGTCGTCCCCGCCACGGCCGTAAATCCAGTCGTCTTCCTGAAAGCGGAGGCTTTCCAGACTATCGGAAAGGCGCTTTTCGAGCTGCTTCATCTGTTTTCTTCTGTATGCGGTCAATCGCGATATCCTGCGCTTCAGATCGAGGGCTACCTCATAGGATGTAGCCTGCGACGGCGGCACGGGGCTATCACAAAGCAAGGGTCTCAGGGATAGCCAATGCTCAGCCAGCAGATCGCGGATCAAGCGGTCATGCTCTTTTATGCTCTTTCGGTCATCCGAATTCTCGTTATCATAAACCGAAAAGACCCTCCATACCCTATCGTATGTAAGCAAATCTTCATCTCGCTCCTCATCTCCGTCTGCGTCGGAATCACCGCCTGCTTTCAGCAGCGCTTTAACGCGCTGTGACAGGGCCTCCTTGGTTTTCTCCAAAAGTCTCGGCCGCGTATCAAAGGCATTGATCACAAAGGCTCTCTCTGCCTCTTCCCGAGGCGTTTCCTCAGCCGCATGATCGGGGTCGTAGCCCATGGGAAACAGCGCAATGATATCCTCCAGCCGGCGGGCTCTTTCCTGACATTGAGAGCGGAAGGAGTCATAAGATCCGCCGGCGATCAAAAAGCCACCGGAAGCGCTGTCCCCTTCCATGTGTCGCCCCTCAAAAAAGCGAGTGGCGCGTTCTGCCGCATCGGACAAGCGGGGAGACTCGGCAAAAAACCTCACCACCTGCGCTTCCAAACGCATCCGATGACGCCACAAAAGTCCCGGATGCTCCGCCATACCCCGCCTATCTGACAGGACGGGCTCACAAGCGCTGCGAGACAAGAGAATCAAGGCAAAGGGCTCGGAATGCACCAAGCGAAGATGATGCCGCTCCAAGGGGCAATCAGAATCCTCGGATAACAACTCGGATAGCTTTGTCCACAGGGGACTCATACCGTGCCGATCCAACAAAAACAGCGAAAAATCTCCTGCCGAGAAGATATCCAGATCGTACATGCCCTCCCCCACCGTCTCCAACCGACAGGCCGAAAAAGATACGGAGAAAAACGGCTCACTACCCGGGCGGGGGCCAACCAAGGCGCGCATGGTGTCTCTCAGATCACCTAATCCCTCAGACAAGCGTCCCGACAACCGATCCGCAAAAGCATCAACGTCGTAAATCCTTGCCTCCGAAAGGGTTTGATAAGCCAAGGCTTGTACCAGGGCAGAACAGTACCGTGCGATGGGGTGTGTTTGCCGCCCCTCCGATTCGCCGAAGCACATACGTAGGATGCCGTCATTGATCTCGGTACGCTCCAAAAGTCCTTCGTACAGGCCGTCGTAAAGGCCGCTGACACCGGCACCGCCGACGGTAAAGGTGGGCGGCTGCATACCGTCACGAGGGGCATATCCATCGGTAGCAATCAGAAGCTCCTCTGTTGCAATGGGCATGGCATCCGAGATCAGGCCAAAGGCCTCGGGGTTCTCCGCCAGGAAACCGCCTCCCGTCCATTCGTTAGAGTTCGCGCGATTCAGTACGCTCATACGGCCGTCCTCCTTCTTTCTTACTTAACAATTCATTATACCATGTCGGTGGAATTTTGTCAACCGTCAGAGGCGGGAAATTGCGAGGTATCCGTCTTTCTTTGGGAATCTTTGACTTTTCAAGGTTGAAATAAAACTTTTATGTTTTCGCCTCTTGCTTTTTTGGGAGTTTTATGGTATAATAATATAGATTGTAGATTTAACGGATCAATACTGTATCAAAGGAGTCATTCATGGCATCTCCCACAACCAAAAAGAAGATTCAAAAGCCCGCTGAATACGACAATAACAGCATCACCTCCCTGCGCGGCGCCGACCGTGTGCGGAAGCGTCCCGCCGTCATTTTCGGCTCCGACGGTCTGGACGGCTGTGAGCATTCCTTCTTCGAAATCCTCTCCAACTCCGTGGACGAGGCACGCGAGGGTCACGGCTCGGTGATCAAGGTCACAAGATATAAGGATAAATCCATCGAGGTAGACGACCACGGCCGCGGCGTACCTCTCGGCTGGAATGAGCGAGAGCAGCGCTGGAACTGGGATCTCATTTACTGTGAGCTTTACGCGGGCGGTAAATATAACAACAACAGCGGCGGCTCGGCCTATGAGTTCTCCCTGGGTCTCAACGGTCTCGGCGCTTGTGCCACCCAGTACAGCTCGGAATTCATGACTGTCACGTCCTACGACGGCAAGTTTGCCCGTCAGATCCGCTTCCAAAAGGGCGAGGCTGTCAGCGAGCTAGAGGAGACCCCTTTGGAGAGAAAGACCGTAAGAACGGGTACCGTCATCCATTGGAAGCCCGACATGGAGGTCTTTACCGACATCGACATTCCTTTTGAATTTTTCAAGGACACCCTGCACCGTCAGGCGGTAGTCACAGCGGGCATCCGGTTTGATCTGGCCTATGAAAAAGCCGATGGCACCTTCGAGACAGAATCCTTCATTTATTCCGAGGGTATCACCGACTACGTCAAGGAGATCGTCGGTGAGTCCACCCTGATCCAGCCCGTGTCTTGGCATTTGGAAGCACAAGGCCGCGACCGTGCCGACAAGGACGACTATAAGCTCAAAGCGGATTTTGTGTTCTGCGCTTCCTCCAAGGTGCATATGCTGGAATATTATCACTGCGCCAGTTATCTGGAATACGGCGGCTCTCCTGCCAAGGCTGTACAAACCGCCTTCGTCTACGCAGTTGACAAGTATTTGAAAAACAACGGGAAATATGGCAAAAACGATTCCAAGGTGTCCTTCCAGGATATTGCCGACTGTCTTGTCATGGTGGTCAACTCCATCTCCACCCAGACCTCTTACGAAAACCAGACCAAGAAAGCCATCAACAACTCCTTCATCCAAAGCGCTATGTACGAGTTTTTGAAAAGCCAGTTGGAGGTCTATTTTATCGAGCACCCCGTGGAGACCGAGGCCTTCATCAATCAGGTTCTTCTAAACAAAAAGGCACGGGAGACCGCTGATGCCACAAGATCCAATATTATCAAAAAGAAGCTTATCGGCAACGTGGATATCTCCAACCGCGTGGAGAAATTCGTCAGCTGCCGCTCCAAGGATCCCGCCCTCAGAGAGCTCTATATCGTGGAGGGTGACTCGGCTCTGACCTCGGTCAAGCTGGCCAGAAACGCCGAATTCCAAGCGGTGATCCCCGTGCGCGGCAAGACCCTGAACTGTCTCAAGGCCGACTACGACCGCATTTTCAAGAGTGAGATCATCACCGACCTGCTCCGTGTCATCGGTTGCGGCGTGGAGCTGGAGGGCAAGGCCAAAAACAAGAGCGACCTTGCCATGTTTGACATGAGCCAGCTCCGTTGGTCCAAGATCATTCTCTGCACCGATGCCGACGAGGACGGCTTCCAGATCCGCACCCTGCTGCTGACCCTTTTCTACCGTCTCCTGCCTACTCTGCTTCAGGAGGGCAAGGTGTTCATCGCGGAGACCCCTCTCTTTGAGATCAAGACCAAAAACGACACCCTGTATGCTTACGACGAATTTGAAAAGGCTGCTCTTCTCAAGGAGCTTGGCAACAGCAAATATACCATCAAGCGCTCCAAGGGTCTGGGTGAGAACTCCCCCCAGATGATGTCCTACACCACCATGGATCCCGCCACCCGTCACCTCATCCGCGTCACCCCCACCGACGCCGCCAAGACTGCCGTCATGTTCGATACCCTTCTCGGTGACGATCTGCCCGCAAGAAAGGCCTTCATTGCGCTTCACGGCCAGGAATACGCTAAGGATGCGGATATTTGATCAAGGAGAAGCCCATGAAAAATCTGTTTACTCACGAGATTTTGTCCGACGATGACGAGACCTATGTGCCTTTTGAGAATCCTTATCTCGTCTCCCGTGTGTCCTCCGAGACCGAACAGCTCATGCATTGTACGCCCGAGGATCATGATGAGCCCACACTCAGCGACGAGGAAAAGAACGCCCTGAAATCAAAAGAAAAGACCTTTCTTCTTTGCATTCTCCTGAGCTTTGGCGCGGCGCTCATCAGCTTTATGCTGGCCACCCGCGTGGAGTCTTTGAAGGATTCCCCCATCATTCTGGTCTCCCTTGCGGGGATCGTCGCGGCCTTCATCTTCTTGCATAAGGTGAAGCAGATCCAATGGAAGAGGAATGGCATGGATGGAAGCAGTCTCAAGGACGTGGACTTCGAAGCCTTGGCAGAGCGCATCAACGAGGCCAGCAAGACCGCTCGCGCCGAGATGGGCATCCCCGACGACGACGTATCGGTGGAGATCCTGCCCTACGGCTATAAGAAAAAGGGCGACAAGCAGGTTTCCGATAAGAAAGCCAATCAGTTTGACAACTCCCCCATGTCCATGCACGTCAAAGACGGCAAGCTGCGCCTCTTCGATGGCATCGGCCTCTATGAGATTCCCCTGTCCGACATCAAGGGCTATCGTACCTATGACAAGGACTACCGCATTGATTTTTGGCTGAAGGAGGAAGAAACAACCCACGAAAAGTATCAGGCGTTCAACCTCAGAAAATGCGGCATTCTGGAGTACAAGACCCACACCTACTACGGCGTAGAGATCATCTCCGAGGCCACGGGTGAGACCTTTGAGATGCTGGTACCCGGGTATGACTTGGAGGAGTTGAAAAAGGTGATCGATGTTGAGGCTTTGGCGTGAGGGGCGGCAACATGAAGCATCCATCATCCGATCCCCCCATCTCCCGCGGGCATGACAACCTGTTTGTTTACAGCAAGACAAAGCCCTTTGACATATTGGATGACAATGAGTTCGTGGTCAAGCGGCTGTCTCCCGAGGCCGAAAGATTATCCGAAAAAGCGGCACGGTTGGAGCTGAACAAGGACAAAACGCCATGGTACGCATATTTGTTTTCCATCGCTTTTATGTTCTCGATCCTTCCCCTCTCTCTGTTGCTCAAATGGCTTTTCCACGATTTTTGGGAAGTATGGGGCGATCTGGTTTTCGAGGTTTTACTGATCGTATTTATGATCTTCAGCTCTATGATCGAAGCGCGATTCCGTCCCTCGGGGAGACAACGTGTCATTTTGTTATCTGAAAGTGCCGCGGCTGTCCGCGCCGAGCTGGGCATTCCCGAGGCCGTCCGCGAGATCGACGTGCTTCCTTACTTATATATGGAAACGCCCAAGGAAGTTGTTCCTGCCCACAAAGACGGTCGGTTTGAAAATATCCCCGTGTGTATCTGGCGGGAGGGAGATGACCTCTGCCTTTCCGACGAGGACGCCCTGATCAGGATCAACGTCAGGGACATCGGAGAGATGCGCGAGGTGAAACGCAAGGTCCACATCGACGCGTGGTACAAGGCGCACGCCTTTGATTCGCCCGGCTACAAGCCTTACGTCAAGCAGGGAGCTTGGTCGGGCATTAACGTTCTCTCCTATCTGGAGGCGGAGATCAAGGGGGTCAATGGCAACAAGTATCTTTTGATCCCCGGTTACGATGCCTTCACCTTCCGCGAGCTGGCAGATCCCACTCGGATCTCATGATTTTTGTGCTGTTTGCACAACCCACATCCGCAAATTTCACGTTTTTTCACGAATATTTTTTGAAAGCTGCCTCTTGACAAATCCCTCGCGGTATGGTATAATACACGAGTGGTTACAAGAGGCAGTTTGCCTTGAAAGGTAACATTAATTATCCAAAGACAGCAGGTTCCCGTAAAAGTTCTGCTTCCCTGCCGAGGAGATCATATAGAGAAAGTCGCACTATGCGACGATTTTTGTGAGGTCTTTCTTCGGAGGCGCAAGCTTTTCGGGAGAAGGATTTCTTTTTTTGCGTTTTACGCACCATTCTTCACACTGGGAGGTGAAAAACAAAATGCCTAGTATTGCAATTCTGGAACAAAAGCAGAAGCAGGTCGCTGAGCTGGCTGAGCTGATCAAGGGTTCCGCATCCGGCGTTATCGTCAACTATCAGGGTATCACCGTTGATAACGACACCGCCATGCGTAAGGCTCTTCGTGAGGCAGGCGTTAAGTACATGGTCGTTAAGAACACCATGACCGGCCGTGCTTGCGAGATGTGCGGCTACGGCGAGCTCAAGAACGTGCTCGAGGGTATGACCGCTATCGCTATCAGCGAGAACGATCCCATCGCTCCTGCAAAGATTCTGAAGGAGTATGATCAGAAGATCGATTCCTTTAAGATCCTGGCCGGCTACGTTGACGGCGAGGTTCTGGACAACGCTGGTGTTATGGAGCTGGCTGACATTCCTTCCAAGGAAGTTCTCATCGCCAAGTTCCTGGGCAGCATCCAGTCCCCCGTTTACAAGTTTGCTTACGCCATCAAGGCTGTTGCCGAGAAGCTGGAGGAGGGCGCTCCCGCAGAGGAAGCTGCTCCCGCAGAGGCTACCGAGGCTCCCGCAGAGGCTCCTGCCGAGGCTTAATCAGCCCGCTTGAGTGGCCGTCGGCTTCTTAGGTAAGCCGCTCTGCTTCTTTACTGCAAAGTAAATCATTCACACGGTGAGGCAAATGTGCCCACCTACACAAAATTATTTTTCATTTAGGAGGAATACTAAAATGGCAAGCGAAAAGATTGTTGCTATTGTTGAGGCTGTTAAGTCTCTTTCTATTCTCGAGCTCAACGAGCTGGTAAAGGCTGTTGAGGAGGAGTTCGGCGTATCTGCTGCCGCTCCCGTTGCTGTTGCCGGTGCTGTTGCCGGTGCTGCTGCTCCCGCTGCTGAGGAGAAGACCGAGTTCGACGTTATCATGACCGGCTTCGGCGATAAGAAGCTGAACGTTATCAAGGTTATCCGTGAGATCACCGGTCTGGGTCTGAAGGAAGCTAAGGACATGGTTGAGGGTTGCCCCAAGGCTGTCAAGGAAGGCGTTTCCAAGGACGAAGCAGAAAAGATCAAGGCTCAGCTGGAAGAGTCCGGCGCTTCTGTCGAGATCAAGTAATTTTCGCCACCCGGCGCAAAATCGCACAGGGGTCTTTCAAAGGCCCCTGTGCAACAACAAAACCTGCTGTAAGAAAAGTCCGTCCCGCGTGGACGGACTTTTTCATATATCAGCATATGAAAAATCAAAAAGCTGTCCGCTTTTTCATAAAATTTTCCCCTTTCCCGTAAGATTCCCTCATGGTTTGGCGAGATAATAAATGAAACCATGCAGAAAGGAACAATACCATGGATGATCAAAAAATCATAGACCTGTATTTTGAACGAAACGAAGAAGCCATCGTTCAGACTGCCGGAAAGTATGGCGCCTATTGCAAGAGCATTTCCATGAATCTCCTCCACAGCGAGGCAGATGCGGACGAATGCGTCAACGACACCTGGCTGAAGACCTGGCATTCCATTCCCCCTGCCCGCCCCTCGGTTTTATCCGCCTTTTTGGCGCGCATCGTCCGATGTCTTTCCATCGACCGTTTTCGCAAGATGCACCGTCAAAAGCGCAACACCGAGCTGGTCTCTGCCCTGGATGAGCTGACCGTCTGCTCTCCCGCAGAGGAAGGAAATCCCGCCCTGGCAGAGGATCTCCGTCAATTTGTAACGGCACTCCCACCCCTTGACCGCAAGCTTTTTGTGGGACGCTATTGGTATGCCTACTCGGTCAAGCGTCTGGCCGAGGCCTATAGTCTGCAGCCCAACGCGGTTTCCCAGCGTCTTTTCCGCACCCGCGAGCATTTGCGGGCATATCTGACCGAAAGGGGGTACGACGTATGACTGCCTATCGTTATTCCCTGCTCAACGCCCTCGGTGATCTTCCCGATGATATCATCCTGGAGGCCGAGCTTCCCGAGGCATCCCCGGAGCCTTCAACACGCTCACCTTTTTGGGTCGGTATGAGTCGCTTTTTCAATAGCGGCTGGGGAGTGGCAGCCGTCTGCTTCGTGGTCGCCATCGGAGTCATTGCCGGTATTCTTATAACAAGTCAAGGAGAATTTGGCCACGGCCGAACCGAGACCACTGCCACCGAAACCGTGGCACCTGTGGAGCCCGTCACCTCGGGAGAAAGCGAAACCGAAGCCCCCACCGAGCCCGAGACAACAGAAACCGAAAGCCTCACTGAAACAGAGGCTCCTACCGAAACCGAAGCCCTCACCGAGCCCGAAACTGAAGCGGTCACCGAGGCTGTCACTGAGGCTGTCACCGAGGACACCTACCTCTATTGGGACGGTGTGAACGGCGGCTCCTTGGGCGGCGGCAAGGGCACCTACGACAACCCCTATCTCATCAAGACCCCCGCCCATCTCTCTTATCTTTCCTATTGTCTCCGTGCCGGCATCAACTGCGCCGACAAATACTTCCGCCTGGAGGCCGACCTGGATTTGCAGGGTCATCCTTGGATCCCCATCGGCATCAGGGAGGTTCCCTTCGAGGGCGTGTTTGACGGCAACGGCCATACCATCCGCAATCTGTACATCAACGAGCCCTATTACGGCCTTGATGTTTCGGCAGGCAGAACTTTGGTCGCAGGACTTTTTGGTTATGTCAAGGGAGGCACCATAAAAAATCTGACGCTGGAAAATCCTCGGATCGACCTTGAAGCTTACGACGGCAATATGTCCTCTTACTACTCCATCTACGCAGGTATGCTTGTAGGACGTTGGAATGTGGGAGACCGCAATGCGCAATTGTACAACTGCCAGGTGCTCAATGCTGACCTTCAGATTAATGGCAATCAGAGCATCAATTGCTTTACGGGACACATGGTAGGCTACATTTCCGCGAAAGAAAATGGCATTTTTGAAGCTGAGCAAATTCAATGTTTGGGCGGCAAGACTTACGTCGAAGACGTCTTCGATTACAACGCAGGTGTTTTTGCCGGCAGATTAGACACAGAAGGATTGGCTTCGCTGAGAGATATTTGCATGGAGGGTCGCTCTTCCTCCGGCTACATCAGAGGGCAAGAATATCTTGGCGTATGCGGAACAATCAGAAACACGGGCGGCCGATTGTCTATCAAAAACATGTGGACCAGAGTCGCAAACCCCGGCCGTGCCGGATACGTCCTGACCCAACAGATCTACAGTGATTCGGATTACGTCTCCACCTTTAATCTACAAAATGCTTTCGGGTATAACACCAATAGCAATAACAGCAAAAACCTCATGTACTTTGCCATAGAAGAACGCGTCACCTTCAACAACTGCGCCGTGACCAAAACTCTCCCCGAAAATCACGGCTTCAGCCCCTCTGTCTGGGATCTCTCCGATCTTTCGGCCCCCAGATTGATTTTCGAATAAACACAAAAGCAGGTCGGCATACTCGGTATGCCGACCTTATTTTTTCTCTTCCCGCGCCTGTCGGCGCTCCACGTAATCCAAAAGAAGTGCGCCGCCCGTAAGGATAGCCAAGCCTGCCACAAGGCACTCCACCTCGTAGCCCATGTGCAGCATCATGCCCACGGCCCCCGCTCGCATACCTTCATAGGCTCTGCACCATACGTCAGAGACCCCCAGGAGCAGAACCGTCAGTCCGATGAACCAGAGGCGGCCGGACAGCTTCGTGGGCACGTAGAGCCGACGTATACGGCGCAAACTCTTTTGTGCAAGTTTGCCATTTGGTTTGTGGATTTTTATGCTCATAACGCCTTTGTCACCGCCTTTCCGACTCACGCATCAAAAAATTCAAATTGCTCAAAAATTCGGATTTTGAGCAAATCCCGAACACTTTTTGTCCGTCCTTTCATATTATACAGTTTTTTTCTGCTCTCGTCAAGGAACAATATCCGGAAAACATGGAAATCAAAGGCTGCCAAAAGATAAAAATGTGCCCAAAGTATTGTTGATCATCCACAAACCTCCCCGACTTCTTTCAAAGGAAGTCCGCAAATCTCTCGGTTTCTGTCGGAATGTTCATTCATTTTTCACAAGATCCTCGTTCATTTGAACAACCGCCCTCTTTTTTATGATATATTGGGCGTTTTTTCGATGATCCGCGTATTTTTCGGATGTGCTATAATGGACGAACAGAGTCTCGCGCGTCCTCCCCTCAAGTGCGAGCCAAAAGGAGAATTTACCATGACGATTCAAAAGCATCAAAGGGTTCACAAGGAAAAAGCCCTTCTTCATTTCAATCTGGAGCTGAGTCAGAAAAGCTACGATCTCGGCGGCGTGCAGGTGTACTGCTGGCGATGCCGAGGAGGGGCTCCCTTCATCGCAGAAGGTCTTCCCTCCGCGAATGACAGCCATACCGTTTGCCTTTATTCCGCTCCCTGCGGCCTTGTCTGTATCGACCTCCCCGATGAGGAGGTCGCCCTGGAGGTCTTTGAGCTTATGACACGGTACGAGGTATCTCCCTACCACGCCGAGGACATCCTGGAGGATCGTGAAATCCCCGCCGTCTTTCGCTTTTTATAAATTTTTTGCAGCCAAAATCATCCCGACAATCCCCCAAATCTATTGACAATCACTTCACGGTATTGTATAATAACGGTGACCCTTCGTGGGCTTGAATTTATCAAAAAACAGGAGAACGACCATGAGCAAAGTAAAAGTTGCCGTTATCGGTTGCGGTACCATTGCCAACGCCGCCCATATCCCGTCCTATATGAACAATTCCGACGTAGAGATCAAATATTTCTGCGATATCATTCCCGAGCGCGCCGATGCCGCCGTGAGTCAGTACGGCTGCGGTATCGCCATTACCGACTATCACGATGCGCTCAACGACCCCGAGGTAGAGGCAGTTTCGGTCTGCACCCCCAACAAGGCACATACCACCATCACCATTGATGCCCTCCGCGCAGGCAAGCACGTTCTCTGTGAGAAGCCCGCTGCACGCACCTATGCCGAGGCCAAGATGATGCAGGATGTCCAGCACGAAACAGGCAAGGTGCTGAACATCGGTGTGGTCAACCGCTTCAATACCGCCGTGAACAAGATCCGTGATTTGATTCAGGCAGGCGAGCTTGGCGACGTCTATCACGTGTACGTCTCCTTCCGCGCTCACAGATCCATCCCCGGTCTCGGCGGTGCCTTCACCACTAAGGAGATCGCAGGCGGCGGTGCACTCATCGACTGGGGTGTGCACTATCTGGACATCGTCATGTACTGCACCGGCGACCCTAAGCCTCTCACCGTGTCCGGCAAAGCCTTCTGCAAGCTGGGTGTGGATATGCCCAACTACGTCTACGAGGGCATGTGGTCGGAGGTCACCAAGGATCTGAACGGTACTTATGACGTGGATGACAGCGTCACCGGCTTCATCCGCACCGAGGGTCCCACCATCACCCTCAACGGCGCGTGGGCACAGAATATCGGCGAGGAGGATCGCTATATCGACTTCCTGGGTGACAAGGCGGGCATACGCCTACAGTATGGCGGCAATTTCACCATCTATGGCGTGAAGGACGGCAAGCTCTGGAAGGATACCCCCGTATACGACAGCGTCAATATGTTCCAGAATGAAATCGACAGCTTTGTCCGTTGCGTCCGCTCCGGTGAGAAGCTTCCTTCCCACATCGACCAGGTCATTATCACCGCCCGTATGATGCAGGCGATCTACGACTCCTCCGAGCAGAATGCGGAGATCAAGCTGGATTGGTAAGTCCATTTTTCAACACCATTGTGCCGAGATTGCGGCACAATGGTGTTTTTTGTATAAAATTACAAGCATTCTCTTGCAATTTCATGGCATTTATGCTATAATCCAAGGGCAACCTAAACAATTTTTATTTGAAAGGAGCCTTCCTATGTCAACCTCCAAGCGCTCGTTTCTTCGCCGTCTGACGGCGGGACTTCTCTGTTTCATCATGATTCTGTCGGCCTTCCAACTGAGCCTGACGGTCTACGCCCAGGATAATATCAATATAGCCAAAGGCAAAAATGCCATCGCCTGCCACAGCGAGTCGGCGGCTCTGACTCCCGCCATGGCCCTGGACGGCAAGAGCTCCACACGTTTCGCCGCGGGAGGCGGCTGCGCCCACGATACGTGGTACATTCTGGATCTGGGGGACAACTTCGATCTCTCAAAGGTCCGTATCAACTGGGAGGCGGCCCACCCTTCCGCCTACGTGCTGGAGGTGTCCAAGGACGGGCAGACCTACACCGAGCTGAAGACCGTGACGGACGCCCCCGCCGGCTGGGTGGAGACAGCTGTCAGCGGTACGGGGCGGTTCCTCCGCATCCGTGAGGTGACCCGCGCTCTGGCTCCCTACGGCTTCTCCATGTGGGATCTGGAGGTCTACGGCACCCCCGCCGCCGAGCGTAACGACGGTGCTTACTACAGCGTGTCGGTCGGGGACGTGAAGTACGGTACCCTGAAGCTCTCCCACGAGGGGCTGGTCTCTGCGGAGACCGAGGTAACCTTGACGGTCACCCCCATGACGGGGGGCGGTCTCCTCAAGCTGACCCAAAACGGAAAGGATGTGACGAGCCAAGTGAAGGACGGAAAATATATATTTACCCCCGACGAAAATACGACCTTCTCGGCTGAGTTCGCTACCGCGCCCACGAGCCGTTACGAGTGCGAGGATGCCGTGGTGCTGGGGCCCGACGGAGTATCCTCCTACAATATCACGAAATTGGCCGATCCCGACGCGTCGGGCGGCAAGGTCGCGGGCGGTACGGGAGGGAAGTACTTCATCTTTGAGAACGTGGTGGAGTCCAACTGTATCCATATCGCCTACGCCTCCACCAACACCAACAACATGAATCTTTACGTCCGCTATCCCTGGGAGGAGGACTTCCACGATGCGGGCCTCATCCCCTTCTCCACCTCCAATTCCTGGGACATGAAGTCCTCCTACATCGCCGTCTCTCCCCTGACCTACATCCCCGAGGGGTCGGACATCAAGATCCGTCCCAACGTGGACTGCAATCTGGACTGCCTGTGGCTGACCAGCGAGGCATCGGGGACGGTGGCCGACGCCCCCGCCAATACGATCACCGCCGCCGCGATCTCGGACAAGGCCGAGGACGATATCATGGCCACCTACGCCAAAAGCGTCAAGCTCACCAAGGGGCAGAGCGTGACCTTCAAGATTCCCGCCGTCCGTGACACCTATAACGTATTGAGCCTGTCCTACCGTGCCGAGGCGGATGCGGCCGTGGCGGTGAAGAAGGGAAGCACCGTCCTTGGCACGCTGTCTTTGGGCGAGACCGTGCTCCGCACCTACGCGGGGTCGGGTCTGCGCACCGAGCCGTATGCCAAGGGGGACGAGCTGACTCTGACCGTCACTCAGGGCGAGCTTTGGCTGGACTACGTGGCGGTGAACTTTGCCCCCGACCCCGAGGTGGTGACGGTGCAGGCCATGCCCGAGACGGGGGAGCGGCTGACGGTCTCCCTGGACGGCACCTGGGGGATCGGTACCTCCCGCTCCACGGGCGGCGTAACGGCTCCCAAGACCATCCCCGAGGGAGTGGACTTCATCAACTCCATCCCCGTCCCCGGTCTGTGGCACTCCGCCGCCTTTGATCTGGGTGAGTACAGCGGTGCTCTGACCTGGTACAGAAAGACCGTGGTGCTGGAGGAGGAGCCCGCGGGTCAGGCTCTGCTCTATATCGGCTCCGCCCAGTACGGCCGCCACATCTATATC
>SVTR01000057.1 GCA_015063685.1 Oscillospiraceae bacterium
CGTCCACTCTGTGAGGGTGTAGTAATTGCCATAGAAGTACTTGCGGATGAGGTCGTACTCGTCGTATGCCTGCTTGAGAAGCACCCAATCGGTATCCTTATCCAGCGCGGACTCCACCTTGAGCAAGCAGAAGGGAGCATAGTTCATGCGGAGCTTATAGAGGCTGTTCTGGTAGACCTCGTTCTTGAAATAGGGGAACCACTTAAAAAGGACTTGGGTATTCTTACCCTTCATGTCATAGTCCTCGTGGTTGCCGTCGAACCAGTCGGTGTAATGGAGGGGGAAGCCGCGCTTCATGGATTCCAGATCGTTGCGACCGCCACCCGAGGCACAGGAATCAATAAAGATGCCGTACTTCTCAATGATGGCATCCCACAAAGCCAGATAGCCCTGGACGTACTGGTTTTCGGTCATGCCCTTGCGGTCGGCCCCATCGGCGGCTGCCCAGGCGGGGGCGGGGTCGTTGTTAAAGTCCTGACGGTAGCCCGTGACACCCGCAGTATCGATGACCTTGCTGATCTTGGCAAAGACCCACTCACGGCACTCGGGATCGCCAAGGTTGATAATGCGGCTCTGGAGCCAGCTTCCTTCCGCCACGGTGGACAGCAGCCACTCCTCCTTGAAGCCCTCCTGACCTGCGAGGAATGCCTCAGTGTCCAGTCTCATATTTTCGGGCTCGAACCAGAGGAGGAACATGGCGTCGTTCTTCGCGGCAAACTCACCGATGGATGCCATGCCGTCGGGGAATCGTGTATAGTCAATATCCATGGAGCCGGTTTGAGACCAGGCGACGGACTCACCGGCAGCCCCCGTATACCAGCCCGCATCCATCCATATGACGTCGGGAACAATGCCGTGAGCCTTGTAGGCATTCAGCATGAGCAGCTCCTTCTTGGTGGTCATACCCTGAGACATATTGGCTACGCCTACATAGGTGGGGGTCAACTCGCCGTCTATCTTGCGCATGACATCGTTGATGTAGTAGCGGCGCCACATATTGGCCTGCTCGTCGGCGTCCACACCCTCATACTCCACAAAGCCCATGAGGGGAGTGCGGAGGGTCTCGCCGGGGGCAATGTAGGTAGCGACGTCACCTTGGCCCGCCTCCAGGGTGGTCACCTTGGCGGCTTTCTTGTAGTTGTAATTCGCGTACCAGGTACCCGGCCAGCCGATTGCGATGAAGGTGCCACCGTTGCCATAGGAAAGGTTGTAGTAGGGGAACACACCGTGGGAGGGGCGTCCCGAGGTGGAGCGATCGTTATAGTGGGAGCGGGAGGACAGATCATGCTCGTAGGGGGTGTAATTGACACCACCCGCATCGCCCTTGATGCCGCTGATCACGGGATTCTCGCCTTCAAACTGAATGGAAAAGCAAAGGTCGGAGATGATCTCGGTATTTGCCTGTCCGTCATTGGTGATATAGACCACGTACTCGTAGGCAGACTCCTGTGGGTAGACCGTAGCCACCAGCTTAAAGGCGGCAGGGATCTCGGGATGGCGCAGCACTAAAGTGGACTTTACGCCTCTGTCCACGTTTTCGTAGGTCTCGGACTCCAGTGCAAAGCCCTCGAAGCCCTTGAATGCGTTTTTGCCGTATTTGAAGGACAGAGGAAAGGTGTCCAGATCCGACATGAGCGCGTCATATTGGGGAACAGCGCGCTCAGGATCAGGTCGGAAAAGCTCGATTTCGGGTTCGGTCTCAGCAGAGGTGATGGTTTCATCGGTCACGGTAGTATCCTCCGGGGTAGGTTCTTGGGTTTTGGTACAGGAAGCCAAACTGACTGTCAGACACAGGAGCAGAAGCCCCGCGGTCAGACTCAAAAGCAGACGATTACGCATGATTCAGTCCTCCTTTTTCTTCTTCAGCACGGCGGCGCAGGCGGTCAGAGCAATACCCACCGAAGCTGTGCCAATAGCAGCTCCGCAGCCCTTCTTTTGGGATTGGGTCTCGGACTCGGTGTTGGTCTCGGATACGGTAGCCTCGGGCTCGGTGGTCTTTGCCTCGGTTTCAGGAACCGTCGGGGGCTCGGTTACAAAATCCGTCTCGGGTTCAGTGGGCGCATCGGTCTCCATGGGGGGCTCGGTCACATCGGCAGGATCGAGGTAGATCATATCGTCGGTGATGTTGCCGCTCTTGGAGATCACAGCGCCACCCCAGGTGCCCCACGCGCCACCGATACCGGGCGCACCCGCAACGGCCAAGCGAAGGACCGAAACGCCGCTGATATCGCAGTCCATAGATGCCATATCCTGCCCAAACTTCATAGCATCGCTCTCCCAGAGCTTTACGCCGTCACCGAAGACTGCGAACTTGACCGAAGCCATGGTGATGTCGTGGGCAGTCAGGGTCTCGCAAACGCCGTAATAGGCGGCAAACTTGGTAAAGCCCAGGCCTTCAATATTTACGTCTACAAATGAAGTATAGTCACCCGAGCTGGCATGGAAACCCACACCTTTGGCAAAAAACTTTCCGTCATTGGAGAAAATGATCTCGTTGGCAGTATTGCAGTCACGGCCTACCACATTGCCGGGGTAGGTAGTGTTGTCCATCCAGTAGAGGTCACTGACATAAGCGTAGTCGCCGCTCACCAGCTCTGAGGGCTGTGGCAGATTTGTCTTGTCGGGATTCATAGTGGGCTCTCCTTCCTCCCCTGCGTCAGGGGCCTTGGGTTGTTCAATGGTCAGACATGCATTGCCCCATACACCCGCGTCACAGGCATGGCCGTTCTCGTTCTTCTGTACCAGTTTGAGGGTACTCACACCCTCTATCGCACAGGATAGAAAGTAGGGCTCGTTGTTCCACTCCACCATAGGGGAAGAAGCCAGCAGTTTTCCGTCGCCATAGACGTGGAAGGAGATGCTTCCCCATTCTACGAAATAGTTTGCTTCCTGAAGAACGCCAACAAAGGTGGAGAAGTATTTCATCCCCAAAGAGGAGATGTCGAACTCCACGTAGGCATCGCGGTCGGGCTGGCAATGGAAGCCGATGCCCTTGTCGTATTTTTGGGTACCAATGGTGATGGGTTCTCCCGAATGGGCGGTGTTCCAGCCAAAATCGTCCAGACTGTCACGGGCAATGAACAGATCCTGTCGGTCGCCCAGGTAGACGGTATCCTCTGCGGCAGATGCGGGCAGGATAGCTAAGACGGCCGGGCTCATAGCCAGCAGGACGGCAAGGGTACAGATCAGGGCGCGTAGAACGGTGTTTTTCATGGCTTTTCCTCCTTTATCATCAGGCTGTATTCCAACAGCACTTCTTCCGTTGTAGCGTTTTCCTTCAAAATATTTTTTGAGTGTAGCGGAAATCGGTCAAAAAAAATACCAACAACAATTTGACAATAAGTCACGCTTGAAAAGATGAGCCGACATTTACTTTTTTCTTATATTTCAACGGCGTTTCTCCGAATTTCTTTTTGAAAAGGACGATAAAATGGGAGCAATCTGAAAATCCGGAGCGCATACACGCATCCGTTACCGAGTGGCCGTTTGCAAGCAGAACCGCCGCATTGGAAAGTCTGACTGATTCGAGATATTCCCGCGGGGAGGTATGAAGGTGTTGTCGAAACCACCGTGTCAGGGTGGCAGAGCTTACAAAGTGGGTGGCAAGGATGTCCCCCACGTTGCGGATCCCGGCAAAATTCCCGTGAATATCATCCAATATTTTTTGAAGCGGTTCGGGAATATCAGACTGTGCGGCGGTATCCGGTGACGATTCCTTTTCGAATATCGTCAGGATTCGGAGCAAATAAGACGCTTTTTTCAGCTCAGAGCCTTCATTTTCACATATATCCAGCAGCGAGAAGGTAAGAGACTGAAATTCCTTTTTTGTTTTCTCGTCAAAGGAAAACAAAGGACAAAAGTCCTCTTTGCGCAAAAAAGAGAATATGGGAGAGGCAAAGTCTGCATCGATCCAGATGCATATATGCTCCTGCACGGCTGCTTTGTGAAAAATTCCCATATGTATATCACCGGGGCGTGATATAACCACATCTCCCTCGGGAACGGGATATAGGTTGTTATTGACAAGGAAGGATATGTCACTTGAAACGTTGAGAAAAATCTCAAGATAATTATGAATATGCAAAGGGTCGGCATCGGGATCGTCAGCCTTACTGTATTTGTTATTGTAAACGATAGAAAAACGCATACTTGATAAGGCACTGATTGCTTCATTCAGCTGCGGCAAATTTCTTGGCTCGTACATGTTTCCTCCCGATGAGCGAATTTTTATATAAAGCGAATGAAAAATCATATAAATATAATAATTCAAATGTTATAATATCACATGATGAGTCTTTTGTCAAGTCCAAATGATATGCGAAGGAGAAAAACATGAAAAATAATTATGAAAATTTTCAAGCAACCGAGCAGTATCGCACGCTGTCTGCCGATCTGTCGAATATGCCGTTTTCATTTGTTTACGATGGTAGGAAATATCAA
>SVTR01000002.1 GCA_015063685.1 Oscillospiraceae bacterium
AAACAGAACATTCATTTTCTAGGAATTTCGAGATTTTCGCACTCGCTTTTGCTTGTACTTCTATCTCCTGTTGTTCAATTTTCAATGATCAATTTTTTCATGCCATACTCACTTCCGTGCGCATAGCTTTGGTATTATACCACATCCCTCTCGCTTTGTCAAGAGGTTTTGCAAAAGTTTTTTAAAAAACTTTTTTCGAACCGTTTTCCAAAGTGCGGAAGTGTTCTGTATTATACCACACTCTCCCGAGATTGTCAAGAGGTTTTTTGAAACTTTTTGGAGTTTTTATTCTCTCTCAATCCAAGGCGTCTTTCGTGCATCCTGCCGAAGCAGGCCGTCGAAAGCTTGATTATTATATCACATCAATTCGAATTTGTCAAGCGTCAAAAGCGATTTTTTGATTGTGCATTTTACACATAATTTTTCTATCCAAACCGCTCTTCATTGACACTCTCCGAAAACGAAGCCGCGGCGAGCCCATAAAGCTCGCCGCGCGTTCTTTATTTCAACACAAATCCTCTGACAGAGCATCATACAGATTAACCACCTCAAGCCCTTGCTTTATGGCGTGAGCCATGGTAAACGCAGTACCTCCGCGATTTTTGTAGCAATACGCCAGGCAAACGTCGCTTCCCTGCACCAGGCGTCGATTTCTCTCCTGCATACACCCCTGAACATAGCGGTCAAACAGGATCTCATGGCGATCAGCCCGCGCCAGAACGTACTCATAGGTTCGGATCTCTGCCTCCGGCCAACGCTCTGTCTGATTGCGGCACGGAAGTATCAGTTCCAGCTCGATCTGAGGGTAGTCCTCCTTCAACTCCAGCACCTTAAGAGCGGCGACGGTATCAAAGCCCACGGCACCTCCCGCGCGAAAGACGGTAGCTCCCCGTTCTATCAGGCTCAGAAGCTCTCGCTCCAGCACCCGCGGCAATGCATAGGCATGAGCGCGCGGGATATCGCGATGACCCGTGAAGCAGACGGTTTTGATTTCAAGATTCATAGCGCCACGCTTTCGGTCATTCGGTCGGGATTTTTCTGATCTTCAGGTTCCCCGAAACAGCATCCACGTTCATTCGGATACCGCCATCGCCATAGCGGCAATAAGACTTCTTTTGTGTCAGATCATCAAAGCCCTCCACTTGAATGGATCCGCTGACGGCATCCATGATAGCCTCAAAGCCCGTGGTTGTGGACTCGGGTAAGTATACCTCAATATTACCGCTGACAGTTTCAATATCAAGAGTAGCCCAATCATTCAGCAAGGTGGTTTTGAGGGTTGCCGAAACGCCTTCGATATTGGCTCGCTCAATGTAGCCCACCAGATCAAGATCTCCGCTGACAGTTTCTATGCCCAGCTCCGTTATGGTGCCCTCAATCATTATCTTACCGGATACCGACTCAACGTCCATCTCATTCGCTTTGACACCGCGCAGATTCAAATCGGCAGACACCAGCTCCACATCCACGGTGCTCATGGATTCCAGCATAGCACGGGGCACCTCAACAGTCAGCTGCTTGTTCAAGCTTTTCTTGGTAGCCGTCAAGCGCCCGGACTTACAGTATTTGACGGTCAGCTTCCCATTCTCCACCTTCCAACGCAGGCGTTTGTCCTCGTCTTCTCCGTCGTACGTCTCGCTGATCGTTATTTTGTCGCCATCTACGGCCACGATATCCACGCTGCCGTCGATCCAGTTTATGTCCAGCGCCGTAATGGCATCCGTGGACTCACCGCCGCCGACCCGATAGGAATCGGCATCATCATATTTGTAACCGCTTACGTTTATATGAATTCCAAACATAACATTATCCCCCTCAAAAATCATAGCGCACACAAAAGCGCCTACAAGAATGGCCAGGACCACCGACCAAATCACGATTCTGACCACGGCACTCTTGTTGACACTCTTTTTTTGCTTCATTTCATATTCAGGATACATAGGTACCTCCCTTCCGATCCATCAGGATCGCAGATCCATGCAAGCCTTGATGATATTTTCCACGGCCGCGGCAATGAGGAAAATGATCCAGGTAATGTGCCACGCTCCCGTCCAGAAGCTGACGCCCAGATAAATAGCCACAACCAGAAGCCAAAGCGCACTGCTGACAGCCTTGAAGACAGCGCGGCGTCCCGTTTTTTGGCGATTCTCTTCGGCCTTCTCCTCATCGTCATCGTCGTCATCATCGTCGTCCTTGGCGTCCTTGCCCCGACGCAGGCATTCGGGCTTGGTCATCCCGTGGATAATGTTGAGGGCGGTGGCTGTGGCGATCATCAAAAACATGACACATAATCCGACGATACCCCCAACGCCATCCCAAAGTGCTCCCAAGATCACCAAAGGCAACCAGCAGGTGGTATACATAGCCACCGACAACGCGGTCATAACGGCGCCGCGGTTGCGGTATTTGCGAATGGTCTCCTGCTCCTCGACGGTATACGCCCGTCGCGCGTGAGACGGAGCCTCTTCATAATAGTAGCTTTCGCTTTCTTTGGATGTATCCGCGCCCGTTTCCCTTCTCAGCTCCTCGATGAGCTCGCTGATATCTCCCACCCCGGAAATCACAGCGTGATACGCGGCGGCGGGGGTCTTGCCCTCGGCAATGAGATCGTCGTACTTCTCACAGAGGTCGGTGTACATCTCTTCTTTCAGTTCATACGCCCGATAGGACTGCGGAGCATCGGCGAAAATGGTATCAATGTAGTCTTTCAGTTTCGTTTTCATGAGTTCATACTCCTTCCGTCAAATGATAAACCCGTCGGCGGTGGGGATTCTGATCAGCCTTTCAATGAGCGCTCCCGCTTCCTCCCACTCATGCATGAGTTTGGTATAGGTTTCTCTGCCCGTTGCGGTGATAGCGTAGTAGCGGCGGCGAGCGCCTGTCCCCTCCTCCCCCCAATAAGAGGAGATGCACCCTGATTCCTCCAATCGCTTGAAGGCGGTATACAGGGTAGCTTCCTTCATTTCAAAGCGGCCGTCGGTCTGCTTTGAAATCATGCGGCTGATGCGGTAGCCGTAGCTGTCCCCCGACATGAGGGCGGCCAGGATGATGGTATCGGTATGTCCTCGGATCAGATCCGCTGTGATAGACATGGCAAGCTCCTTTCTGCCACCCGACGGCGGCTTTCTATGTTGGATTTTGGAAGGCAGATACTTCGTTGCTTCCTTCCTCGTGACTATATTATATCACAAGATACCTCGCCTGTCAAGGTATCTCGAATAAAAATATAATATTTTTTTAAAAAAGGATGACCCACGGTGTACCTGCGATAGAGCAGTATCAAATTGAATATACCTACCGACAGAAAAAGGGCGAGGAATTTCTAAAATTCCTCGCCCTTTTTCTTGACAAGCACTGCTTCTGTGTCCACGGAAGCTATTTTGATTTTATCGATATGCCGTCGCTACGCTCGGCTCGATATATTTGCCTGCAACAAATTCGATATGTTTTCGCTGCGCTCAAACTCGATATGATATAAATCCGCGCTCACGCAATGAGCATATCGAGTGCGCCAGCACATATCGAACGCGTTAGTGTATATCGAAAATCCGCATTAGCGGATTTATATCGATGCGCACCTGCTTTATCGCAGGTGCGCCACCGGGAATCATCCTCAATCATTATGAAATATCCTTCTTACGGTATTGCCAAAAAGCCGCAACCATCCCCAACACAGTAAACACCAATCCCGGAACGAGATATTTGATCTCTATACTTCCGCTTTCAATGATGGAGCCGCCGTCAGTGTAACCGAAGGGGGTCATATATTTAAGGAAGGCCAGATCGTCGGTGAGGTTGGCGATCAGATTCATGAAATAGAATCCTACAGCCAACCCAAAGCCGACAGCCAGACCGCCACGGCGGATAAAGGCCGAGATACCGAAGGTGATGGCGGCGATCTCAATCTGCATGATGAAATAGGCCAGCAGCAGCAAGGCCATCTTGCCCGCGTCAGCATTTGCGTCTATGGCAAGAACGCCAGCCGTGGTGACAGCCGCTACAGCCAGGTTCAGCGCAAAGATCTGGAGGATAACGGCCAGTAGCTTGCCCCAAACAATACGGTCACGGGAGATGGGATGGGTCAGCAGAAATTCCGCAGTGTGATCTCGTTCCTCCTTAGAAAGAGCAGAAATGCCAAGGATGGCCGCGAAGAAGGCACCGCCCAGTCCCAGGGTGTTGCCGCATTCCACGCCGAAATAGCCCATAAACTCACCGAAATTCAGTTGGTCCATGCCAAAGGCATCAGAGAACGCCCCCATGTTGGCAAACATATCACTGATCTCTCCCATTTGCTCGGACATTTCGGGGTAGATCACGATGCAAACACCCAGCATAAAGGCCAAGGCTACCGTCCACACAAGGAGAGAGAGGCGGTTTCTTTTCAATTCATGAAGCAGAATGGTCATGTCAGGCGTCCTCCTTGGTATAGTAATGCATAAAGACTTCCTCCAGATCGGGGTCTGTGACGGTGAAATCCTCAAAGTCTGCGTTCGACAGGGCAGCGAGCAGCTCCTTTGTGCCGCCGCCGTAGAGGAAGGTAAGCGCATCCTGCTCTATTTTTATATCACGGGCGCTCTCAAGCGCGGGCATGGCGGTCGCGCCTCGCAGGGTTACCCGTTTGATACCCGTATGGCTCAGCCGATCCACCATGTCGGTGACCAGCAGACGTCCCTCGCGGATGACAGCAGCACGCTTGCAGTACCGCCCCACCTCCGACAGCACGTGAGAGGACAAGAACACCGTAGCACCCGCCTCGTTGCGCTCTTGCAGAATGGTGTAAAACTCCTTTTGCATCAGGGGATCAAGACCGCTCGTCGGCTCGTCGAGAATATACAGCCTCGGCTTGTGCTGTAGGGCGCAGACAATGCCCACCTTTTTGCGGTTACCGAAGGAAAGCTCCTCAATCTTACGGGTGGTATCCAGCGACAGCCGTTCGCAAAGCGTGGAGGCTTCCTGCTTACAGTCTTTTTTATGCAGCTTGGCAGACAACGTCAGGATTTCCGAGACCCTCATGCCATGGTAGAAATTGGTTTCAGATGGGAGATAGCCCACTTCAGACAGTATCTCTGTTCTCCGCTGTGACACGTCCATACCGAGAACGTGTGCAGAACCACTTGTAGGAGAAATCAGTCCCAAAAGGATGCGGATGGTGGTGGACTTACCCGCGCCGTTGGGGCCGATGAAGCCGAAGAAATCTCCTTCGGCCACGGCCAGATCCACATCCGCGATACCGCGGACTTTGCCGTAGTATTTGGTCAGGCTGTTTGTTTTGATGGCATCCATGCAAGGCCTCACTTTCCCACTCTCGTGATAAGTTCATCATAAATCTCCTCGGAAGCCTCGTTATCCTGACCGCCCAGCACCAGCACCGAGCCGTCCTCCAGAGTCACCACCACGCAGGCAACGTCCATATCGCCTGAGGTGTAGCGGGTGTGATTGCCAAGCTCTTGGTTTTTGAACCATCCCACCAGCAGCTTGGGGGAGCCGACTCCGCTGACACGGTGACCGTCTACACCCTCCTCACGATATTCAACAACGCTGATATCGGCGTAATTGACGGTCAAC
This sequence comes from Oscillospiraceae bacterium, assembly GCA_015063685.1. Classification (GTDB taxonomy): domain Bacteria; phylum Bacillota; class Clostridia; order Oscillospirales; family CAG-272; genus CAMEON01. The sequence goes on from SVTR01000002.1 coordinate 5,566, forward strand.
TCTTGGCTGTAGGTGGCATCCACCGTGAAGGCGGTGTCACCGTAGGTCACCGTCACCTCACCCGTGAATACGATGACAGCGGCGAAGGCGAGAATGGCCGTCACCAAAACGATGGTCAGCACCACAGCCCACTTGGGGTAATGCTTCATCATCTTCGCGTCCTCATAGGAGGCTCTACCCTCCCGTACCTGCTTCTTGTAATATAAGGAAGAATAGATCGCAACGGGGATGACGGCCAGCAGGATGATGCCCAGAGCCACGACGGGGAACGCCTCCATGGGCAAGAAAGCGCAAAGCATGATGAGAACGCCGCAGATGACCCAAAGCTTTCCCGCAAAGCGGTGGGTAGCGTTCCAGTTTTCCTCGTTGGCCAGCGTCCACGTGAGCTTGACGCCAAGGGTGTAGTTCTGCTTACACTTGGGCATATAATTTCCTACGACGAGGAAAACGATGCCCAAAAAGACGCTGATGAGGGCGGTGAAGTTAAATTCCAAGCCCAGCGCGGCAGCGTAGATAAAACCGCTTGCAAACAAAGAGATGAAGGGCATGAGCCAAAAGATCATCCCCATGGCCTTGGGGCTTTGATCCGCCTGCTTCTTATCCTTGCTCGTGATAAACAGGCAGAGCCAGTAAATGCCCAAGAGAATAAGAGGAAGGATGACCACTGCCAAGACAGGGGATCCCCATCCGTCCACCTTTCCCCCGGGTCCCCAATGAACAGGCAGCTTTTCGGGCAGCTTATTCCACAGGATCAGTCCCACCACGGTAGGGATCAGCATCACCAGGGACGAGACGAGTATTTTCCACTTATGCTTCTTCATCATGATCGTTTTCTCCTTTCAATTCCGCGATCCATAGCATGATCTCTTCAAGCACGGACGCATTCAGCTCGTAATAAATAAATTTTCCCTTTCGGGTGTCTCGGATAAGATCGGCCTCCTTGAGCACCGACAGATGACGGGAGATGGACGCGCCGGTCACGTCGAAATGATCGACAATATCCCCGGCGGACATTCCCCCCTTCTTTAACAGGTTCAGGATTTCCCGTCGTATAGGGTCTGCTAAGGCCTTCATGGTTTGTTGTATCCCCATAGGATCACTCCTTTCGTTTAACATTTAACCTAACTGTTAAATATAGTATAGCACATAAGATTTCCCTTGTCAATAGGAAACGAAAACTTTTTTAACTTTTTTTCAAAAAGGGGTTGACAAATGAGTAAGACCGTGATATGATATAGACACTTTAGCAAAGTAAAGCGTTAAAACGCTGGATTGGAGACAATTATGATGAAAAAGTTACTCGTTATGCTTCTGGCCCTGGCCATGATTTGCACCACCTTTGTTGCCTGCGGCAACAAGAGCAGCTACGAAGACCTCGTCATCGTCGACCTGGGTCTTGAAAAGGAATATTTCGGCATCGCTTTCCGCGCGGGCTCTGATATGACCCGCAAGGTTGAGGATATTACCCTCCAGCTCATTGAAGATGGAACCCTGGGTGAGCTGTCCACCAAGTATGAGGTCGGCGCCGTTGGCAAGGGTGAGTACACCCCCAAGGCCGACGCTTGTGCTGATAGCGACGACTGGGCTTACATCAAGGACAAGGGCACACTGGTTGTCGGTATCACCGATTACAAGCCCATGGATTACCTGGACGAGAACGGCGAGTGGATAGGCTTTGACGCTGAATACGCCCGTGCCGTAGCCGCAAAGCTTGGCGTTAAGGTTGAATTCAAGGAAATCGACTGGGATTTCAAGCTGGCATCTCTGGAAGCCAAGGAGATCGACTGCATCTGGAACGGTATGACCATCACCGAAGGCATTGAAGCCGCCGCTGATTGCACCGCGCCCTATATGTATAATACCCAGGTAGCCGTGGTCAAGAAGGAAAATGCCGACAAGTACAAGGCCATCGCTGACTTCAAGGGCGTAGCCATCGCGGCCGAGGGAGGTTCCGCAGGTGAGACCGTTATCAAGGAGAACGCCGATCTGAAGGACGGTCTGAAGACCGTCACCGCGCAGACCGATGCCCTTCTGGAGGTGCTGTCGGGTGCTTCCGAGGCAGCCATCGTTGACCTGACCCTGGCTAAGGCTCTGATCGGTTAAAAAACGCAAAAAATCTGCTCGGGGCGCACCCTGCGTCCCGAGCTGTTTTAAGGATATAGCGTGAAAATTCAGTAATCTAAAGGGTATCTCTAAATACTCAGTGTGCGGCGAGATGCGAGGGATTTTTTCGTCAGACTAAAGGTCACCTCTAAACAAAAATCTGCGCGCATAGTCGTCTCTATGCGAAAGAATTTTGTGACGTATGACGGAAAAAGCACCGTCATATCGGCGTGCGATGAGTTTTTAGAGATACCCTAAAACCCAAGCAAACTGTTTCACGCACAAATCTACCCTGAAAATGGGACCCAACCCATTTTTGCCTAACGGCTCGGGGGTATTTCAAGGTTCATTTGTACCGTCGCACAGCGGCGGAATGGAGATTATTATGGATCAATTTTGGAAAATCACGCTGGATCTTATGGTGGGCTTTGGAGAGACCCTGAAGATCTTTGCCATCACACTCGCGTTGTCTCTCCCCTTGGGCCTCATCATCGCCTTCGGGTCCATGTCCAAGTTCAAGCCCCTCGCCGCCCTTACCCGCGCCTTCGTGTGGGTCATCCGCGGCACGCCGCTGATGCTCCAGCTCATCGCGGTCTATTACGGCCCCGGCCTGGTGTTCGGACAAATGCTTCTGACTGCCCCCGCAGCCGTTTACATCACCTTTACCATCAACTACGCCTGTTACTTTTCTGAGATCTATCGCGGCGGCATCGAATCCATCGCCAAGGGTCAGTACGAAGCGGGACAAGTGTTGGGCATGACCAAGCGGGAGACCTTCTTCAAGGTCATTCTCCTGCAGGTCATCAAGCGCATCATCCCCCCCATGTCCAACGAGATCATCACCCTGGTCAAGGATACCTCCCTGGCCCGCGTAGTCACCTACTATGAGCTGATCTATTTCGCTCAGCGCTACATTAAGAACGCGGGTCTTTTGTGGCCGCTGTTCTACACCGCCATCTATTATCTGGTATTCACCGCCGTCCTGACCTTCTTCTTCCGTTGGCTGGAAAAGAAGCTGGACTATTTCAAGGCGTAAGGAGGTACAAATCACATGAATATGCTTGAAGTCAAAAACCTCCGCAAGCGTTTTGGCGACAACGAGGTTCTGAAGGGCATTGATCTGACCCTGGAAAAAGGTGAGGTTTTGTCCATCATCGGCGCTTCCGGCGGAGGCAAGACCACCCTTCTCCGTTGCCTCAACTTTTTGGAGCGTGCCAATAGCGGTGAGATCATCGTGGGCGGCAGAAGCGTCTACAGCGCCCAAGACGGAGAAAAGCCCGTAGTCACCCCCGAGGCACAGCTTTCCTTCGGACTGGTGTTCCAGCAGTTTAATCTGTTCCCCCAGTATAGCGTTATGGAAAACCTGATGCTGGCCCCCAAGCTTCGCGCCAAGCGCGAGGCAAAGCAAGGTGCGAGCGTGAAGGAAACGCCTGAAGCCATCCGTGACCGAGCGGAAAAGCTCCTCGCCACCGTAGGACTGTCCGAAAAGGCCAACGCCTATCCCTGCCAGCTATCGGGCGGTCAGCAGCAACGTGTGGCCATTGCCCGCGCCCTCATGCTCTCCCCCGACATTCTTTGCTTTGACGAGCCCACCTCCTCCCTGGACCCCGAGCTGACCGGTGAGGTTCTTCGGGTCATCCGTTCCCTCAAGAGCAGCGATCGCACCATGATCATCGTCACCCACGAAATGGAATTTGCCCGTCACGTGTCCGACAAGGTGATCTTCATGGCCGATGGTGTTATCGAGGAGCAGGGCACCCCCGACGAGGTGTTCGGGAATCCCCAAAGCGATAAGCTCCGGGCGTTTTTGTCGGCCGGGGAAGAAAAATGATCTTCAAAAGGGACTGTCCTCTCGTTGGACAGCCCCTTCTTTTAATCGCCTTCACTCCATCTCAGCTTCTTCCAAAAGCAGCGCGATCCTCCTTGTGTTGATACCGTAGACCTTGGCCACAGGAGCGTTCTTGTGAAGATACCGCAGTGCGTCCTTGCAGTCATGGGTGAGCGCCGCAGTTTCCATGAGTCTGTAGCCCTTCTGAGGATCGTACTCCGAGCCCAATCCCTCAGCGATGGCGCGGCCCATCTCATATTTTGCCTGGCCGACCTCTTGTTCGACGTAGGTATCATCTTTGTGTTCAGAGGCCAATCGGAACATTTCCAGGGCATCGTCGCCGTCGGCTTCAATGATCCCAAAGCGCTTATCCTCCAGTGTAGGATCGCTGCCTTTACCCGCCAAAAGCAGGGCGCCGGGGTCGCGCTTGATGACACGGGGAAATGGGATGAGTGAGATACACTCTGTCTCCACGGGATCGAAGATGCATCCCAGGGTATAGGCCACCCCCAAGTACATCTGGGCGTGAACACAGCCCTCCCCCGCCGAGGCCTTCATGAGATCATAAGCCATGCGGTGATCGGTGTCCCCGCCCTGCCCCCTCATGTGCATGAGCGCCAGATTGAATTTGGCCTCACCGCCGAAGTGATAAGAGGCCAAATGGTAGTATTTCCGTGCCCACACATAATTGCGCGGAGTGTGATAGCCCTGATGGTACATAAAGGCCAGATTGAAGGCCGAACGGGCATCGCCAAAATCCACGGCACCTTCAAAATAGCCCCAAAAGGCTGCCTCATAGTCCCCGTTAAGAAAGGCCGCGTCGGCCTTGATGCGTCTGTTGTGATCAAACATTGCCATATACTTCCCTCCCGCCCTTTTGGTAATGCTACCATTATACACGAAAAGAAATAAATTACAAGACTTGACTTTGGGGGGATTTTATGGTATAATATAAGTGTAAATGAGACCGCCGAAAGCTAATTTCAGGACAACCTTGAAATTGGTTTTCGGCGGTTTTATTTTGCGCTGTTATGAGAGAAGTGCCATGAAAGTATCCTCCGGCAGCTCCAACACCTGCATGGCCTCCTCCAACCGCGCCACCCCTGAAATGCCGAGAATGGGCAAAGCGTCCACCCGGTGATCGTAAAGCAGATACGCCAGAGACAAGGCCGTAGGCGATAATCCCGTCTCGCGGGCCACCGAGAGAATAATATCGGCGCGGCGACGGGTAGTATCGTTCATATAAGTAGCCGCCATGGATTCCGAAAGACTGTCATATCCGCCCTTTTGAATATGGGAGAATAGGCCCTGTGCCTGGGAGGTATAGGCCATAACAGGCAGGCGGTTGTCAACATAGCCCTCGTATTGGGTCTCATCCATGACCACAAGGGTCTGATCGTAGACCTTGTCCTTGTTGATGCAAGCGCCGTTCCACATGATCTGGCTGACCGAAAACTCCGTCAGTCCGTTTTCTTTGGCGAAGGCGTTGGCCTCGTTGATGCGCTTTACCGTCCAGTTGGACGCACCGATATATCGGGTCTTCCCTTCCCTGACGAAACGATCCAGGATGGGCATGATCTCGCTGACGGGCAGATCCTCGTCATCGCGGTGAAGAAAATATATATCCGTATAGTCAGCGTTCAGATGGCGAAGGCTGGCCTCCATATCAGCGCGGATATCCGCCTCGGTGATGCGTTTTTCCCATGATGGCATAGCGGGGTGGCCGCCCTTGGTGGAAATAAACACCCGATGACGCGTCCCTCGTGACGTCATCCACTCGCCGATGGTCTTCTCTGATGTGCCAAAGCCATATACGGCGGCGGTGTCCAGAAGGTTGCCGCCCATGTCGAGATATTTATCCATGATCTCAAAAGCGGTATCCCGCGAGATGGCGGTGCCGAAAGGGGCGGTGCCAAGGGATAAACGGGAAAAACGGTGGGAACCAAAATCAGTATAGAGCATGAAAGATCTCCTTCCTGTGTACAAAAGCTGTTTACGAGCCTTCATGAAGTGACATTTTTCTCAGTATACCATACCGCGGCATAGTTGTCAATTCAAAAAAGAAAAAGCAGAACCACATCCGTGATCCTGCTCTTTTGCAGCTCTGCCTGTAAGCCGGGTTCTGTTCCCCCTTGCGGGTTTGGCGACCATCTATCTTTGCTTTCCGTCACCGAAAAGCTCCGTGGCTTTCGCCCCATGCCACCCCTCGTCCTATCGCGCTCGGGTCAAGCGGATCGAATGATCAACGACGGGGTGTTGCATCAGGTAGAGTTTACAGCAAATCTATGTTACCATAGAAGTGGGTGAGCTCTTACCTCGCCTTTCCATCCTTACCCTCCAAAGAAGGCGGTCTATTTCTGTTGCCCTTTTCCGGCGGTTGCCCGCGGCTGACGTTATCAGCTACCCTGCCCTGTGATGCCCGGACTTTCCTCGCGGTAATACCTTTCGGCGTGATACCGCGCGGCCGCCCGGCAGACCTGCGTGGGTATTATAGCACGATTCCGGATATTTGTCAAGATTCATCGCCTCTGACAGCATCAAAAAAGGCAACCGATACGTTTTTGTACCTGCTGCCTTTCGTTTATCTCATCTATCTTCTTTGTTTTCTTCGTCACGGTCATCTTCCGTTTTCTCCGCATTGCGGAGCTTCTTCTCCTTAACCTTTTCGAAGATCTTCTTAATGGCCAGGGTAACCGATACGGCGATCGCAAAAAAGGGTGCGCCCGGGAGCCACCAAAAGCCCCAAATGGCCGTAGCCACCCAAAACGCCCAAGACCAATTAAAAACAAATCCAAGCGCATAAAAGATCCAGATCGGAGAGCTCAGCACCAGCGAAACAATGCCCAAAAGCACCAAGGTTCGCCAGTCCTTGCACTCGGCCCAGAGCCACTTGAGAAATTCAATGCCCTTGCCTATCATTTTTTTGATAAACTTCTTCATGAAACCGCCCTAACCTATTTGCAGGATCCGTCGGAAACAGAATATCGTCATCCCGAGACCGCCCAAAAAGCCCCCGCAAGTCCGTTTATAAAATCTCCTACATTATAATACAATTACTTCACTTTGTCAACAAATTTTAATAATATTTAATATTTAAATATGAAGTAAATATTACACAAATTCATCCGCCGTATTCGTCCGCAAGTCGGACTTTTGACAAGCTCGGGATAAATATTTTCTGTGATAATAAACATACGGGATCAGGACGAAAATCAGCGCTGCCAGCCAGGCCACAGGCTCAGCCACGAAAAGCGCGTCGCTGCCCATAAAGTCAATGACCCACTTGGACATAACAACGCGAGCCGCAAATTCCGCCACCCCCGACAGCATGGACCACACAGAGATTCCTATAGCCTGCAAGGCGTTTCGGAAGATGTGGAGCAGATAAAGGACAGACAGGCACACGCAAAGGATGGTGAGGTAATAGACGGCGATGGCATGAGCCTCGGCACCGCCCGTTTCCTGCTCATCCATAAACAGCTTCATGAAGGGATCGCGCGCCAGGTACATGACACCCGAAACCACCACCGACATAAGCAATACGATGACGGTTGAGGTCCATACCCCTTTTTTGACGCGGTCATACTTCCCTGCGCCGTAGTTCTGCGCCAGGAAGGTAGATGCCGCCACGCCCAAAGAGATGGCACTACTCTCCAGAAGTCCGTACACCTTATTGGTGGCAGTATAGCCCGCGATAAAAGTGCTTCCCTGGAGATTGATAGCAGATTGCAGAATGATGCCGCCCAGCGCGATGACGATAAATTCCAAGGCCAAGGGCATACCAAAGGCAAAGAGGGATCTCATCATCTTCCAGTCCACGCGCCAGGTCTCCTTATTCAACCGAACACAATCGATCTTTCGGATCCGGATAAAGCAGAAGACAAAGGAGACGAGCTGGGACAGCACCGAGGCCAGCGCCGCGCCCAAGATGCCCATGTGAAAGACCAGAACGAACAAAAGATCAAGTCCCACGTTAAGAAGAGCGGCGATGCCCATGGCAATAAGGGGCGTTTTGCCGTCACCTAAAGCGCGCAGGACCGAGGCCGCCATGTTGTAGGCCGCCACCACCAAGGTTCCCGCAATCATGGTAAAAAGATAAGTGGTAGCGCCGTTCAAAATGTCATCGGGTGTATTGAGCAGGAGCAGCAGGGGCTTGGCCATCATCAGTCCCGCCACGGTCAGCACACCGCCCACGGCACCGCAGAGGAGGGTGCACATGGCGATGGACTTGTTCATATCCCCGTAGTTCTTGTCACCGAAATAACGGGATACATAGGTGGAGACTCCTTGGGTCATACCCGTAACCGTCCAAAGAATAAGCCAATAGATCCAGTCGGTAGCACCTACGGCGGCCAACGCCTGAACGCCCACCCCTCGCCCCACGATGGCGGCATCCACGATCATATAAAGCTGTTGACCCAGGTTGGTCACGATCAGGGGCAAGGCAAAGATAAGTAAGTGCTTTGTGGGACTACCCACTGTCATATCTGTGGTTCTTTTCATGGAATCGGGGTCTCCTTGGTCATTCGTGATACATACGGAAGCGTGAGAGCAGATCGTCCTGCCCCGCAAAAATTTTTTCCAGCTCGGCTGTCTGTGCTTCGTCGAAATCTTGGAAAGCAACAGAATCGTCGGCAGGCAGGCTCATGGCAAACAAATGCTCGTAGAGTCCATCATGGGTTTCGTCATTCCCTTCAAAGGGAGCCTTCAAGACGGTGGATACGGTGTTCAAGAGGTTCCAACGCCCCAGGATGCAGCTGTGGTCACGGGCATCGGTCACGGGATCGTCGAAATGGTAGACGGTCTCGTCTCCTGCCGGGTTCAGCTGATGGGAGAGGCAGAAGCGTTGCATCTGAGCTTTGTCCTTGAAATACACGACGCTTTGCCCGTCATTCAGCACCCCGTCGCCGTTGCCGTCAGCTGTGTAGTAGTAAAGGGTCAGGTAGGTCTCCCCCTCGTATTCCACCACGATGGGGTACACGTCACCGTCGCTGATGTCCGACACGTCAAACACGTCGGCTTCCGCAGGCTGATCCCCGTCCCCCGCGTTCAGCGTGCCGCAAATATAGGCCAGATGCTCCTCCAAGATGCTGATCTCCTTGGGGCTACTAAAAAAGCCGGAGAGTCCAAAGCCTATGAAAAAGAGGCCGAAGATACCGCCATACCAGGACATACTGCTGGCTCTCATGGCCTCGGTGAGAAGTCCCACTACGGGGATCAGGCCTAACAAAAAGGCTACGGTATGGGACACCACAATAAAAGGATGCTTTCCCACGCGATAGGATACCACCACGTGCCCGTGATCGTTGACGTGATAGGTGCCGTTGATGCGCTCATTGGCATAGCCGTCGCTTTTGCCCTTGTGGGCCATGTGTCGGCCGATCCAGAATTTTTCTTCCTTGCGGGAGAAAACGAAGGTGTCCTGATCGTGATACCCTTTATCACCACGGGTCTGCTCACGGCAATAGCAGGCAAGGCGGTCAAGGAAGCTTTTTTCGCTGAGGCGCGTTTCAATGATTTTCATAAGTCGTGAGCCTTTCTTGCTGATTCTTGCGGGCGGTTCTCCTTCGGGTTGTTTCTCGACGCCCCCATCAGCTCGTCAATGACGGCGGCGACGGCGGTATAGTCCACCTTGGGGAGCAGATAGGTCTGCTTCCCTGCGGCGTCGATGACGTGGGAGGTGATGCCCGTATCGTCTACGGAGACTTGTCCCCAAGGGCGGTAGCTCCAGTAGGCACCGGGGCGGACGGCCTCCAGGACAGCGGTGTGATCCCAGCTGTTCCGTCCCGTGCCGCCGTTGTGGATGCCGTAGGACAGAGCCACAGGGCTATCAGGCAGGGATTCCCCTGTCCAGCCACGCATGGTGACGATATAGGTGCCGATCTCGGTAGAAGAGTAGACCAGCTCACCCGGCCAGAGTCTTGCCACCGTTTGCGCGGCGGGGATATGGTCAAAGATGTTCCACTCCACGGTCACGGGGCCGATATTGTTGACGATATCGGAATAGACGACCATGGGCCAGGCCTCGTAGAACCGCCCGCCCATGACCACGGTGCGCTTGACCTTGCGTTTGATCAGCTCCACGCCACTCAGGGGAGAATACTCATCTCCCTCGCTTGTCACCAGGCGGGCCAGATTGGCCTGGTCACCCACGGTCACGATGGTGATGCTCCCATCCTCAGCCTCAGACAGAAGCCGACGCATCAAAGTCAAAGAATCGGGGGGCGCGTCGGACGTGCCGATAACCTCGGCGGGATAGCGGTTTGGGAATTTCTCGTACAGAGCCTTGGCATACGTGTCAGGGTTATTGCGGGGTAGCTCGTAGTTGAGTCCCACGGGGACGGGGCGGCCGTAGTGGGTATTGATGGCATCCAGGCAGCCCGCCACGTAGGGGGTGACGTAACAATGAACGGTGGCCAGTAGCTCGGCCTCCCCCGCGTCGCACAGGCGGTGGAGCAGGCCCAAGGCACCCGCGTCGTCACAGTCCCAGCCAATGTCGGTGTCGAATATGATCTTCGGTACGGTTGCGCTCATGTGATTTTTCCTTTCTCTGCCGGGGGTGTATGATCTCTCACTTGGCCGCGTTGATGATGGCGATGGTATCCAACACCGTCTCCAGCTCGTGAGGCTTGACAATCTCGGGCTTTTTCCCTTCCTTGACGCAATCAATGAAATAGCGCAGCTCGTTATAGTAGCCGTCGGACTGGGGGATGTAGTTCCCTTCCTCCACGCTGCTGGCCATATCCAGCGTGCTGGTGGTCCAGTCCTCCTTGAAGATCTTGAGTGCCCCGCCGGTAAACTCCAGAACCGCCTTTTCAAACTGCATACGGAAGGTGGCCTGGAAAGGAACGGGGGCGTGGAACCAAGCCGACTCGCAGGCGATACGGATGTCACCGTAGCGATAGATGGTGTGCATATAATCCATGCCGTGGAAGATATGCTCCACCTCGGGCTTACCCAGAGTGTAAACCAGGAAATCCAGATCATGGATATGAAGATCAAAGGGAACCATACCGCTGCGCTCGGGATCCTGCATCCAGCCATCCCAGCTTGTGACGGGAATGGCACCAATACGTGTCATGGTACCGCTGACCAGTTTGCCGAAGCGGCCGCTGTCCATGCAGTCCTTGAGATAAAGATACTCGGGCCAGAAGCGCAAAACGTGAGCCACCATGAAGAACTTTCCATTCTTCTCGGCAGCGCCGTACACACGAGCCACGTCCTCGCGGCGCAGGGAGATGGGCTTCTCGCTGACCACGTGGATGCCACGCTCCAGGGCCTTGACGGCGTAATCGGCGTGGAGATAGGTAGGGAGAGTGATGTCCAAAACGTCAAACTCCTCCTGTGCCAGCATTTCGTCAAAGTCTGTGTACTTACGGGCAGTGATGTGACCGTCATAACGATCCATCATCTCGGGGCGGATGTCGCAAATGGCCACCAGCTCCACGTCCTCCATACGGTTCCATGCGGGCACGTGGGCACCGCTGATGCCGCCCATGCCGATCTCAGCTACTTTGATTTTCATAGTGGGATTTCCTTTCCTTGTAAGATTTATCGAATTAATATCATTATAACATATAATCCGACGGATGTAAAGAGGACGGCAGGATTTGCCAACAAAAAAAGGCACCCGAAGATGCCTTTATGTACAGATCAATCCAATCTCTTTTTGAAATATCGCATGGCAATGATCACCACCACGGTGCCGAGGATGGGGAAAGCGGCGGTCACCAGCATCCCCGCCTTGAGGCCTACCTGCTCGGCGGTCAGATTCAAGGTCGCGCCCAGCTCCGCGGCGAAGCTTGAAGCCGAGACGGTATCGGTAACGATGCCTAAAAGCTGAGGGGCGAGCGCCGCGCCAAAGTCACCGCCTGCCGCCATGAGGGCATAGGCCGTGACCCCAAGGGCAGGCATTTTTTCTTCCATCATGATGAGCGTCCCCGGCCATAGCATGGCGGTAAACAGACCCGTCAAGGCGCAGGCCATCATGGCGGGCACCACACCGCCCGAGAAGGCAACCACCAAATAACAAGTTGCCGCGCCGATCATGCCGATGAGCAGGACGCGGGAGATGTTTTTGCCAAACTTGGCGTAACCAATACGGCCAAGACCCAAAAGGATAGCAAAGCCCGCAAGCCCCAAAATGTCGCCCAACGCCTTGTCGATGTGCAGGGCGTTTTCCATGTAGCCCGACACCCAGCTGGACATGACATTCTCGGCACAGCTACCGAAGAAAATACAAGCCACACAGAGAGCGATGCCCAGGGCGCGCCGTTTCGTTCCTTTCACCCCTTCAGTGTTCTCTGCCCCGCTCATATCGGGCATGGGGGACGTCATGAACAGCACCGAGGCAATGACGGGAAGCGCCGCAAAAAACAGCGTTAAATACATCCAGTTTTCGGTGCCGCACAGCTTCAAAAACAGGGTGCTGACCACCGCAACGAAAAATACGCCGAAGGCATAAAGGGAATGGAGAGTACTCATGTCTCTTTGAGGGTTATCCGAGGGGATGGCCGCGATCAGAGGACTGAGCAGCACCTCGGAAAGCCCCGCCGACACAGAGAAAATGACGGTACCGAGTAGTAACCCCCCATAGGCGATATTTGGGAAGAAGGTGGGCAGGAGCGCATAGATCACAAGGCCCGTCGATGTAATCAGAGGCATGATGCGGATAATCTTTTGGGTGTTGAATTTTTTTGAGAATGCCGTGAAGATCAAATCAATGCCCAGTTGGGTGCAGAAATTGACCAGCACCAACGTCCCGAGAAGCGTGTAAGAAATGTCGAAGGTCTCCCGCAGGGTCATGAACAGAATCGGCGGCAGGCAGAAGATGGAGGACATGGTGAAATAGGCGGTATAGCAGGCGAATTTGGTTCTTTTGAAACTCATATTGGACATAACGCTCCTTCCTTTAAGAACAAATATTCGGTATCATCATATCATACTCAGCATAAAACGAAGAAAGCCCGTCAAAGAAACTCGTCTTCGGGAATTCGGGGAATGCAATGATATTATAAATACAAGTGTCGGTATTTAAGTGGGCACCTCTAAATACTCAGCGTGCGGCGAGATGCGAGGGATTTTTTCGTCAGACTAAACAAAAATCTGCACGCATAGTTGGCCCTATGCGAAAGAATTTTGTGACGTATGACGGAAAAAGCACCGTCATATCGGCGTGCGATGAGTTTTTAGAGATGCCCAAGTGTTAAAGGGGTAGACACAAACGCAAAAAAGTGTTATAATATGTACGCATATATACAGCGCCAACCGCTGACGGGGAGTATGGACAATGAAAGCAGTTGAAATATTGGCTACGATTATGGGGCTTATACAGGGTGCATTGATATGGGCAGATAAACGATCCAATTGGATATTTTACTGTCTTCAATACGTTTTCATGGGCCTCTTCAGCATCGCCACCCATCTGTACGGGGACCTAACCAACTGCGTCGTATATATCATCGTGGGAGCCGCAGGCTGGTTTCTGTGGAACAGTAAAACATCTCCGCCCATCAAGCATTGCTCTTGGAAGGAGCGGGGGATTTATCTTGTCATTCTGACCGCCCTTTCCGTATTCCTATACCTGCTTCTGTGCCGGACAAATGATCCCTTGCCCTTACTTGATACCATGACAACCGTAGGCGGATATGTGGCAACCTATTATATGGTAACCAAAAAAGTAGATGCCTGGGTGCTTTGGTTCGTCATCGACGTTTTATATATGATTGAGTACTATCTGCTACCTGACAAAGCGTGGTTTTTGATAGCTATGAACGCCATTTGGGCAGTCATGGCCGTGGGTAGCTTCATATCATGGAACAAAAAAGCAAAGGAGGCAACCGTGTGAAAAGAAAAACCGTCTATTTCGCAGGCAAGTTCACCCTGCGCGGAGACCCAAACCTACCACTTGAGCAACGGCTGACAGAGGATTATCGCGCGCACCTTTTGAAGGATCCCGCTCGCCTTGTTAAATATGACCCGTCTCTGACAGTCATGGGCAGCTTCCGCTACGGCGGCCCCTTTTACTGCGAGGAAGCCTCCGACGGCGTATATACCTCCACAGATTGTGTAGCAGTACTCTCCGCCGAACGAGCATCGGTCGAGTCCTGTGATATTTACGTTGCCGTATTCGGGGAAAGCTTTTCCGTAGGAACGGTGGTTGAGCTTGGTTGGGCAATTGAGTTGGATAAAAAGATCGTCATCCTGTACAAGCAACAGAAATCCTGTTACTCCATCGCCTCAGAATACTGGTTTGCCATCACGGATGCCATACAGAGGAGCAACAAGGTAATGGTAGCCTCCTACGTTGACGAGTCGGAAATCCCTCATCTTTTGCGTTCACAGCTTACCGCAACGGAGAATCTCTCATAAAAGAAAGGAAATCATCATGAAAACAGCCATTGTCATTGGTAGCTTTGATACATTTCACAACGGTCACAAAGATCTGCTCACATATGGGCTGGGCATCTTTGACAGACTGGTGGTAGAGATCAGCGACGATCCCAAAAAGAAGTACTGGTTTACAGGGGAAGAACGTCGAAAAATGCTCCTCTTGGCCATGTCGGATCACGCTCACCGTCTGGAGGTTCATTACAACCAAAACAATTTAAAGGATTTGGGGGATATCTGCCGTACCTACGACGCTTATCATATTTTGCGAGGTATCAAGGCAGGCAGGACGCTGGATGAGGAGCTGCGATTGCAAAACGTCTACCGATTTATCATTGAGGAGACCTGCGGCTTTGTGCCCGAATTTGTGTATAAGCTGACCTCAGATGCCGATTTTCGCGGATCAAGCATTGTAAAGATCTATGCGGACAGAAGGGATATTCTTCAAAAGCTCGTCCCTGAGGTTTTGGTAGAGCCTATCATTGCGCGCGGAAGAGAGATTCACGCCCATGAGTCGTAAAATCATATTGGAGGGCACCGATGGCGTGGGCAAAACGTCTTTGGCAACATGTCTCAGGAAAGAGGGTATCGAGGTATCCGATCGCAGCAAGGACGTGATCAGCAAGCACATGCTTTTTCACGTGGATATGGCTACCCGAGCGGCGATTTATGAGACCTACTTACGTGACAACGACGTTTTGGTCATTTTCATGATCAATCACAACAAGGAGGAGATCACACGGCGCATCCAAGCCCGGGAAAGAATCAGTGAATTTGATAAGCAGGCCAATGAGTACAATGTCTTGTACCACGAGACATATCTCTACATGGCAACCCGTGGGATGACTCACGGCAAATTGTTATCGGCTGATTGCACCGATCTGACCTTCGACGAGCAATTGCGCCTGATCAAGGGCTTAATCAGCGCCACCAGAGAGGATAAATACTGACAAACGGAAATCATTCTGCCACAGCGCTTATTCAGATGAATTGAGCACGAAAACGATTGCTATTTTCTTGATTTTCAGGACGCTCCCTTGGGGAAACAATCAAACACAATCCTCATACCGCTCCGCGGTGATCAGGCCGTCACGGACGTGGAGCTTGCACACCCGCGCGGTTCTGGCTTCCTCAAATTCCCCTCTCTCGTCTGCGATGGGGTCTCGGCCGTGGTAGACGGCGTAGTATTGACCTTGATATTTGATCACGCTGTGGTGTCCCGTCCCCTCTTCAAAATGGTTCTTGATCAGAACGGGATCAAAGGCTCCGTCTGCCGTGTGCTTGACAAAATCCACACGGGTCAGATCCTGCTCATCCGTGTGGGCGGCGGCGTAGCCGATGTGATAAGAATCGTTATCGAAACAGCCCGCGCTGTACATCACGTACTGCCACTCCCCCTCTTTGAACCAGAAAGCACCCTCCACGGTGTGCCAATCACGGCCGTCCCCAAAGCGGTTGCGCTTGAAGATCTCCTCGTCCATGGTGGGAACAATGACCTCTTTGGGGTTGTTTGCGGGGGTCAGAGGGTCAATGAGCTTGTCAACGTAGATCCGTGTACCCACACGGTCGCAGGCGGTATTATCCTCGGCGTACCATAAAAAGAGACCATCCCCAGTCTCCACCACGTGGGAATCAATGGAAAAGCGCTTGTAGAAGCACACCTCGTTTTCAAAGGGGCCCAAGGGAGAGCCTGAGACTGCCCCATGCATATACTGAAATTCGTCATCAGTAGAGCAGGAAACGTAGATATAGTAACGGTCGCCATACTTAAAGACCGACGGCGCCCAGTAATCATACCGCCCCGCAAAGGAAGCCACGATTCCCTCGTAGTGCCAGACACCGAAAAGATCGTCGGCGGAGTATGCCTCCACGCCCGCCTTGGCGGTCACGTATAGGTAGAGCTTGCCTCCGTCCTCAAAGATAAAGGGGTCGGGCTGATGCTTGCCTGTTACGTCAAAGTGCAGCTTCATAAAAATTGTCCTTCCTGACATGTTATTAAAATTGTAATGTAAAACAACAAGCCAAATTTTTCCCGAAGTCTGTCGGGCGTGATGCACTTATTCTACCATAAAGGCCGACAAATAGCAATAGATGACAAGAAAATTATGAGAATTCATTTCGTCCCCGATCTGCCTTGGGTAAATGCGACCCATTTCGTGGGTGGAATGTCAAAACGAAAACGGTACGCAATTCATGCGTACCGTTTTCGTTCGGTTCAGCGTTATCCATCCGGAATTACGCCGAAGCGCCGCCCGAGACTTTATCCAAATCCCCCAGCAGATTCTTCAAAAGTCGATTAAATTTTTTGTTCAACCCAGCGTAATGAGAGATAATATCGTTCTGATTGGCCTGTACCACCGAACGAGGATACTTGTAGAAGTCATCCAGCTGACGGCTATAGAGAACTCCCTCGTCCATGTAAATATTGTTGGCGACGATCTCCATCATTTTCGCAGACTGGGGATCCTGCGCCAGCTTAGTGCGCAAGGTCGTTTCGTAGTAAGCGGGGCGCACCACCCGATAGCTCTCGGATGCTAAAGCCTCCAGCACGGCGCCGATCTCATCCTGGCGGCTTTCCTCCACCGTAGAGGGCACCGAAAGCACCGTAAACTGGTTATGAAGGAAGGTACGGTATTCCTTTTGCGCCTCGTCATACTTGGGCATGGGAACAACGCCGTACTTGTCGGTCATGCTTCTCATAACTTCGTTTTCCAGCTCCAGAATACGCAGCGTTGCCATGGCACCATAGCCTGCAGCAAAGGCATCGCGGATGTCTATTTGCTCGTCGTCATGGCCATAATTTTTGAACACGTAGGTGGCATCATCCGTGCCGTAATAGAGCTTCAGAACCTTATCCATCACGTCATGCAACTTAGCCGAATCAAACCCCATCACAAATCCGCTGTCCTCATCCCGATCAAGGATGGATATTTCGCAAGAGCTCCAATAAGGATCCACGCTGATGAGGTTACCCGTAACAAAGCCATACACATCCCCCTTGGGGTCCTGGGTGCTGTTTCCGTTATCCTGATGGAACAGAGGGACCAAGGATATCTGCTTATCCAGCGTCCAGGTTCCGTTTTCCACATAGTCATAGAGGAATTTCTGGTTGGCTTCGGTAAACAATCTTTGATTGAACACCGTCACAAAGGCAAAGCGGTACATAGACAGCACCATAGAGCCGGTAGCGGCAAATTGGGCATCGCCGTATTCGGCCGTTTCATTGAAGCCTTGAGACCACCAAGGCTTTTCAAGGTCTATATACTCCATCTTTCTCAGATCTGCCAGCGTACCCGTGAGCATCACGGGAACAGTACCGTTGACAGGAGACGCCATGATGTCGTATTCCTTCGACCCGCCCTGCACAGCCAGCTTGACTTTGTTGGCAACTTCGTCGTAATCCGAGGTGTTGATCTCGATATTCTTGATACGCACCCCCAAACGCTCCTCTACCGCCAGATTCCGCTCGTAGACCGCGTCGTTAACGGTTTCATGATTAAGCTCAGGAACCGTGAGTTCTCCTGAGCTCCAACCCTCACGGTAACGGCTGATGAAAACGATCTCGTCACCGCCGTAATTCAGGCCGGCGGGCAAATCATCACGCAACACCGTCCCCTCCGCTTTGGTAACAGAGGACTCGGGATCGGTTTGAGTTTTCTCACTTTGCTCCACATCAGCGCAGGACGTCAGAGATCCGCACAAAAGAAGCAACGCAAGCACAAGAGAAAGTACACGTTTTTGTTTCATCACTTCGGATCCTTTCAAGAAAATATCTGCCTTTGATTATAGCAGAAAGCAAATATTTTGTCAAGCCGAGAAACAAATTTCCAATGATTGTTCGCGCGTTCTTATAGGTTTGACTTGGGATAATATTACGCCCGCCGCTTACGAGCAAGCTCGACGCGCTCTGCGGCGGAAATGCGAACCGGATTCCGCCGCGCTTCGCTTGCGGAGCCCGATCTGATTCGTGAGTAGTGACTCCAAAACAAAAACGGTACGCGAGGCGTACCGTTTTTGTTTTGCTATAAACGAGTGAAAAGGTGTCTAAACAGGGGTAAAAACGAACAAAAGGTGTGTGATTCTCGTTTGTGTATTCATTAGGCGAATTGGTGATTTTCTCATTCTATGTCGTAGTCTTCATAGCAATTAAGCAATACTTCACAATCGCAATAGCCGCCCATATCATTGATTTCCTCAATAACGTTTTCATACAACTCTGCTGAAATATTTTCCTTGAGCCATTGTTCTGTATGACGCAGAGTGTGGTCACAACCACAAGCCTCCAAATGATCTTCCAAATATGCAAATAATTTTTGCACACTCTCTTCAGAAAGAATATAGTTAGCCATATTAGTAACACCGTCTTTCGGTCATTATTATACCATAAATTTGCTTATATGTCAAATGATGCATCGCCTTACGGCGATATGATGTTTTTCGCTTCGCTCAAAATGATGTTGCTCCCGTTGGTCGCAATGATGCGATGTTTGCCCAATGTGCCGTCAGGCGCACATCATTAGGCGTAGCCGTCATCATTGGCGAAGCCAACATCATTTGCCGCAGGCAAACATCATTCAAAAAACGCACCTTTGTCGGTAGACAAAAGTGCGTTTTTTGTTGGAGGCGCCACCCGGTATTTCGCCTTTGGCGAATATACCCTCGCCCTGCGTCTGGTGAGCGAGCTCCCCGACCTTCGGGCGGGGTATGCGAACCGGATTCTGTGCGCCGATGGCGCACAGAACACGATTTGATTTGTGAGTAGTGTCTCCAAAACAAAAACGGTACGCGATGCGTACCGTTTTTGTTTTGGAGGCGCCACCCGGAATCGGACCGGGGATAAGGGTTTTGCAGACCCGTGCCTTACCGCTTGGCCATGGCGCCATATGTAATTTGTAACAAATGCGGATGCGAATGAATCGCACCCGCATTGTTCTGGAGCGGATTACGGGGCTCGAACCCGCCACCTTCGCCTTGGCAAGGCGACGCTCTACCAAATGAGCTAAATCCGCATAGAAGTGACCAGATGATTACCCGACCCCTTCAAAATGGTGCCTCCGGTCGGAATCGAACCAACGACACTGTGATTTTCAGTCACATGCTCTACCAACTGAGCTACAGAGGCATACAGCCAAGACTGATCTTCTTTTTAAGAAGTGGCGACCCGAAGGGGACTCGAACCCCTGACCTCTAGCGTGACAGGCTAGCGTTCTAACCAACTGAACTACCGGGCCGTAATGGTGGGAACAACAGGGCTCGAACCTGTGACCCTCTGCTTGTAAGGCAGATGCTCTCCCAGCTGAGCTATGCTCCCTTGACGACTCGCTTATTATATCACAAGCCGATTCGTTTGTCAAGAGGTTTTTGAAAACTTTTTCAAAAAAAATTCGAACCTCTCGTTTGCGTTCGCCGCGTGGGTAGCTTTGTTCGCAACGGTGTGTATTATATCACAGGCTTTGGGATTTGTCAATAGGTTTTTTGAAAATAATTCAAAAAATTTTCCTTCGCGATTTTGGTGCAAAAAATTGCAAATTTTCCCCTGCCCTGTTGCACATCCGTGTCCGTTGTGCTATAATATGATATAATGAATAAATGTTTCTTCCAGGAGGCACAACATGAACCGCTTCACCCATATCAATCCCGAAGCCATCACCGACAATCTGTTTTCCGCCATTGGCAAGGACTGGATGCTGATCACCGCCGCCGATCCCGACACGGGAGCCGTCAACACCATGACCGCATCCTGGGGCTGTGCGGGCATTCTCTGGAACAAGCCCGTGGCCATCGCCTTCATCCGTCCCCAGCGGTACACCTACGGGTTTACCGAGAAATCCGACACCATGTCTCTGTCCTTCTTGCCCGACGGCGAGACCTACCGCGCCGCTTTGAAGTACTGCGGCACCAAGTCGGGGCGGGACGGCGACAAGTTCGCCGCCACGGGGCTGACGGTGGCAAAGACCGACGAAGGCACTCCCTTCCCCGCCGAGGCTCGTTTGATACTGGTCTGCCGCAAGCTGTACGCGGACGACTTGAAGGAAAATTGCTTTATTGACCCCGAAATGCTGAAGCATTACCCGGCCAAGGATTATCACAGATTCTATATCTGCGAGATTACCGACGTGATGGTGGCGGAATGACACCCCGCCCACAGAAGATATTTTCCCTGCGGGCGGATATGGAATCCGCCCCTGCGATATAGCATTTTCAAAACAAAGGAGACAAAACCATGTCCATTGATATCATCATCAAACAAAAAGGTTTTTCCAAAAAGCCTCTGCCTCTGTCCGTTCTGACGGGCGGCGAGCTGGCCTACGGCACCTATGAGAACGGCTACCGTTTAAGCGTGGGCAAGATCGAGGGGGAGGAGATCATGCTGTTCCATCCCGACCACATTGGCCGCGGCTTCTCGGTCACCTGGACGCCCGATGAGAAAAATCAGGTGATCCTCCGCGCCCTGAACCCCACCTGCGCCGACGAGCTGCGGGATTTTTACGCTGTGGTGGCCCGCATCACGAAGCATTGGAAGTGTTCTCTCACGGTGGACGGCAACCGCACCACCCCCGAAAAATTTCAGCAGGGGCTAGACGATATGCTCCGTGCCAACGACAGTTTTCTGAACCTTTTCATTTCCGAGGCACTCAAAAAAGACGAATACGGCTCGATCGCGCTGTATTCCGCTCTTTGGCCGATGGACTTCGGCGCCAAGGAAGCCAAAATGGTATCCGAGGCTCCCGAGGGCGCATCCGCCCGCTTTGCTCGTTGGCTCCATGAGATGCAATCCGTGGATGCCTACTACGCCGTAGCAGGATATTTCGACGATCCCAAGGGGATTTACGGCCGTTTGGCCTTCACCGAGGGGTGCAGGAGCATCTTCCCCGTGAAGCCCTCGGTGCCCTTCGGGTTGGTCGATCCCCATACGGGACGGGCGTTGGAATGCGACAAGTACGAGCTGTATCTCTACTCCACCAGCCTGGGGACCCACCTCGGAACGGTGGATTACGCCAAGTTTATCAACGCGCTTGACCCTGCCAAGGTGTCCACATACGACACGGGACACGTGATGATCGAGGCGCACGATCTTAATGAAATGAAGGAACTGCTGAGGCGGATGCAGGAGGGCTAAAGCCGACATCACGCCTCCGAATCGGGCGACCCAAGGTTGCCCCTACGAGGAACCGGAAAATATCGTATGAATTTCGTACATCGCACGTCCAAAGATTTAACAGAAAGGGTACATAACCATGGAAAAGAACGAAATTTACCTGCAAGTTGAAAATATCTGCCGCGCCGCCAAGGCCGCCTCCCGCGCCTACGGCTCCACGGGCACTGCCGAGAAGAACGCCCTGCTTTGCGCCATGGCGGATCAGCTCATGGCCGATCTGGACGAAATTTTGACCGCCAACGAGAGGGATCTGGCAAACGCCGCAGAGAACGGCGTACCCAAGACCATGCTGGATCGTCTGAAGCTGGACGAGAAGCGCATGAAGGGCATCTGCGACGCGCTCCGCGAGGTGGCGGCTCTCCCCGACCCCATCGGCTCGGGTGAAAGAACTGTCCGTCCCAACGGCTTGGTGATTCAGAAGGTACGCGCCCCCATGGGCTGCGTAGCCATGATCTACGAGGCAAGACCCAACGTGACGGTGGATGCCGCCGCTCTGTGTCTGAAGACGGGCAACGCCGTGGTGCTTCGCGGAGGCAAAGAGGCCATCCAATCGGGTACGGCTCTGGTGGCGTCCATGCGCAAGGCTTTGGCCGCCAAGGGCTTCTCCCCCGATCTGATCGGCTTCATCACCTCCACCGACCGCGCGGGCTCCACCGCCCTCATGAATATGCGGGGCCTCGTGGACGTGCTGATCCCCCGCGGGGGCAAGGGTCTGATCCGTGCCGTGGTGGAGAACGCCAAGGTACCCGTCATCGAGACGGGGGCAGGCAACTGCCATCTGTACGTGGACGAGACGGCGGATCTTGCCAAGGCCGTGACCGTGGCTGTCAACGCCAAATGCTCCCGTCCTTCGGTGTGCAACGCCATTGAAACCCTCTTGGTGCATGAGTCCGTAGCCGCCGAGTATCTGCCCATGATGGCCGAGGCCATGAAGCCCTGGAGCGTGGAGATCCGAGGCGACGAGGCCACCCGTGCCATTCTCCCCGAGGCTGTCCCCGCCACCGAGGAGGATTACGAGACGGAATACAACGATTACATCCTTGCCGTCCGCGTGGTGGACGGTGTAGATACGGCCATTGATCACATCAACACTTACTCCACGGGTCACAGCGAGGCCATCATGACCCGCTCTATTGAGCATGCCGACAAGTTCCGCGCCCTCATTGACTCGGCGGCGGTGTACGTCAACGCCTCCACTCGCTTTACCGACGGCGGCGAGTTCGGCTTCGGTGCCGAGATCGGCATTTCCACGCAGAAGCTCCACGCGCGCGGGCCCATGGGGCTGATGGCGTTGACCACGGATAAGTATTTGATCGATGGGGATGGGCAGGTAAGGTAAGGCACGCCCGCCACCCCCGTAGGGGCGCATTCCATATGCGCCCGTGTCCCCTAAAAAGCGGGCGGATATAGAATCCGCCCCTACAGGCAAACATTTTTAATCAAAAAGGAAAAGTTATGACATACCGCCAAGAACACGACTCCATGGGCGTCGTTCTCGTCCCCTCTGACCGCTACTGGGGGGCGCAGACCCAACGGAGCCTTGAAAACTTCCCCATCGGCACCGAAAAGATGCCCGTGGCCATCATCCGCGCCTTCGGCTACCTGAAAAAGGCCGCCGCGCAGGCCAACGCACAGCTCTGCCCTGACCGCATGACCGATGCCCGTTACGCCGCCATCGCCGCCGCCTGCGACGAGGTAATCGAGGGCAAGCTGGACAGTCACTTCCCTCTCGCCGTGTGGCAGACGGGGAGCGGAACGCAGACCAACATGAACGTCAACGAGGTCATCGCCAACCGCGCCAACGTGATCGCGGCAGGGCTGGACTCTGCCGAAGACATTGAGAAGGCGGACAAGCTATGCCATCCCAACGATCACGTGAATATGTCCCAATCCTCCAACGACACCTTCCCCACCGCCATGCACGTGGCGGGGGTGCTGTCCATTCGCCGCCAGCTGATCCCCGCCTTGGGGCGGCTCATTGACACCATGGAACGGTTGGAGGCCGAGAACGCCGATATTATCAAGAGCGGCCGCACCCATCTGCAGGACGCCACCCCCATCCGCTTCTCCCAGGAGATCTCGGGCTGGCGGGGGATGCTGACGGTGAACCGCAACCAGCTTGAGGCGGCGGTGAACGGTCTGCGCTCTTTGGCTTTAGGTGGCACCGCCGTGGGGACGGGCATCAACACTCCCAAGGGCTTTGACGTCACCGTGGCGGGGATCCTGTCGAAGCTGACGGGGGAGACCTTTTACACCGATCCCAACAAGTTCCACGCCCTCACCGCCAAGGACGAGCTGGTGTTCGCCCACGGCGCGCTGAAGGCATTGGCGGCCAATCTTATGAAGATCGCCAACGATATCCGCTGGCTGGCCAGTGGCCCTCGCTGCGGCTTGGGTGAGGTCTTTATTCCCGAAAACGAGCCGGGCTCCTCCATCATGCCCGGGAAGGTCAACCCCACCCAATGCGAGGCCGTCACCATGGTGGCGGTGCAGGTTATGGCCAACGATGTGGCGGTGGGCACGGCCGCCTCCCAGGGCAATTTCCAGCTCAACGTGTTCATGCCCGTCCTGATCCACAATTTCCTGCAATCCGTCCATCTGCTCACCGACGCCATGGATTCCTTCAATGACCGCTGTGTATCGGGGCTTCGCGTCAACCGCGAGAAGATGGCCGAGAATCTGAATCGCTCGCTGATGACGGTGACGGCTTTGAACCCCCACATCGGCTACGAGAACGCCGCCAGAGTGGCCAAGCTGGCACACGCCGAGGGGATCACGTTAAAGGAAGCCTGCGTGCGGCTGGGGTATCTGACGGCAGAGGAATTTGACAGGGTGTTTGATTTCGAGAGGATGGTGTGAGCAATGTTTGAACCGAAAGACTCCACAAAGTTCAAGAACACCCCTCGCAATCAGCGATTAGCCGCGAAATACGCTCAAAAAGCCAAAGTATGCTTCGCCGTGACCATTGTGGGCTTTGTTCTCCTTCTGTTAGCGTGTTTTCTCATCAAAAGCAGTGCTCCATGGGCAATATTCTGTTTTCTTCCCTTTCTCGGTATCATGGCACTGGGCTTTTACTATCGGGCATCTCTAAAAACTCATCGCACGACGAAATGACGGTGCTTTTTCCGTCATACGTCACAAAATTCTTTCGCATAGGGTCAACTATGCGCGCAGATTTTTGTTTAGTCTGACGAAAAATCCCTCGCATCTCGCCGCACGCTGAGTATTTAGAGATGCCCAACAATTTACCCTCCATTCAATTTTCTACATCATAAATGAAATGAGCGCAACTATCGGAGATTCATCCCGCAAATATTTTATCGAAGAAACAAATCTTTCTCATTCCGAATTAATTAACACATCAGGATGGGAAGAAATTTTCAACTACAAAGGAGATACCTGACATGAAATTGACAAGAACCCAAAGCAAATGTTGTCTCCTCTTGATTTGCCTCATATGCCTATCTCTGCTATTCACCTCCTGCTTTTCTGGCAACACATACCAAGATATACAAGAATCCACCTTTTTGGAAACTTATCATGTTGAGGATTTCAACTTATTCTTTTTGAAATGCAACGAACGAGAAAAGACCGTTTTTCGGTGTCGCGGCGATCCAACAATTGACTGGGATAAGTTATATTACGCCACCATTCCGGATACAGACGAAAAACAATTTCTCGTCGGTATCCGACTCGAAGAGACCTTAGTGGGTCCTGATCATTGTAATTTTGTTATTTATCAAAGTTACGAAGCGCCTGTGCCAAGGAAAGACTGGACAATATCCGATATTCAAATCTTTGAAGGAAATGTCCCTAACCTCCACACCCTTTATAACTCTGATTATACTTCCCATTATCAAACAGTACTGGAAACCCGCACAATTATTTATTCGTGGTCGGAACAAGGTTCAGATCCTACGTTGACTCAAGAGATGAAGCAAACCTTAAGCTCCGACTTGATAGAACGCTCCGGAAAGGCTTTCTACAGGAGCGAAGCCAAAAATAATACCAGACTTAAGAACATTGTGTGTGTTCATTTCGAGGAAAATCCAAATCTCGTTTGGATGGCTCCTCTTTTCGTTACGGAGGATGGCTATTATCTTGGATATATTAACGTAGATGAAGACCCCTACTATGATATTAAATATTTATATCCCCTGGGGGATAATTGGAACGGGGTATTAGAAGAAATCCTTCACGACATGGAAAACATTAAAACCAAAAGATGATCCCGATCCTATAGCTACGCTAAAAAGCCAATACTTCGACACATATAACTTCATTAAAAGCCTGGAGGATGGCCTAAACACAAGGGGGACATATTCATGATACTCATGCGTTTTTTCAAGCCCTACCCTAAAACCGCGCAAATCACGCAAAAGATCATATATGCACTGCTCGTCTTGATCGTTTTGGCAATCGCGTTGCTTGTATGTTACTTGATCTGCCGCCGACGAGTGCCCAGGGCACGCCCTTCTACGCTGATCAGAAACATGCTCATCATCACCCTGGTCGTTTCCCTTTTGGCCGTAGGTATTGTACATACGGTTGATTTTTCACACCGTCAGGCGAGCAACGTATTTGAGGAGATCTATAATGATTATACAAAGAACGGCAGCGAGCTTTTATCGAACGTACCCATATTCAGATCGGGTGAAGAATTTTATCCGGGTGAATTTATGCACACGGGCGTCTATGATCACACACCTTTTTCCTACACAGACGGCCCGCAAGCTGATGCATTAGGCGAGGAAAAGCTGGACGAAAACGAATATATTTCTTTCCAAATCCATTACGGTGAATTGGAGCGTTTGGAATTTCACCACTATTTTGTGGATAACTCCGGAAACAGTATTTTCGAATCAACGTACACATACGATTTGGCCTCCAAAACGCTAAGCTATGAATCAAGTGATCCCGATGCACCGAGAGATACATTTTTAGAGGATCGCATTTTAGACGTCTGGTTCAAATGTACATCTAAAGACAGCGAATTTACCTCTCCCGCAACAAGCGACGGTCCCTCTCACGATTATTTCACAAAATTTTCCGCAGATGATTGGGGAGAGGTCGTTATCGCATGGGAATAATGTTTTCGTCAAACGTATACATCTCGTTTGTAATCCCCAAGGGCTCGTCCCTTGGGGTACCTCCCCGCCATCGACACGACCCTGCCCGTTTGTATGCCGACAAGCTGCCGCCCATGAAAATTGCTCTCATAATCACTAATCGAGGAAGATCCCATGAAAAAATATCAAAAAGTATTGATGATTGTGCTTCTTTGTCTATCTATTCTCATTATCGGTTTCATTGCAAGCTTTGAAACCCTCTTTTCGGAATATGCGACTTATACAGCTTTTCTTGATTGGTCGGTGGAGGAAATTTATGAGTTCTATTGGAAATACGATGATGAGTGGATCATTGGTAAAACAGCCGATGAAATTCAAGATGAATATGGGACATTCGATTCCGGCAACCAAACTGTCGGTCAAGAAAGCTTCAGTGCATCCTATATCATTCTTGAAAGAAGTGAGTTGGGCGGTGATTATACGTTGATCATTTCTTTTGAAAATAATATCGCAGTAAAGGTTAAAAGGATATTTAGAATTTGATGGTACCGAAATCGGTCAAGAACCAACGCTTACCACATAGGAGAACCACAATGAAAAAACTTTCTTTTCCGCATGTTTTGATCATCGTAGCCGTCTCTCTTATTTTGATCATCCTGTTATGTATCGCCGTGTTCTTTCTTATCGAAAATTTCGCAAAACCCTTTTACGAGCCTTATCAGATCACCGTCGAGGGCTTTTCCGATGAACTGGTCACACAGCTCTCACGGGATTACGGTGTTACCATTCCCTCCGACGCCGTCTTTGTGGAGGGCGAGATCACAGGCAGCGTGCAAGAGCCGCAGTTGGTCATCACCTTCAAGCTCCCTGTTTCCGAGGATTACGATAATACAAGTGAGCTCGGCGCGCATATTCAAGGCCGCCTTTTGAACGAGAATTGGGGACTCATGACGCAGGTGACCGATACGTCGGTGTCCGAGGCTGATGCTTTCATCGGTCAATTCATATACGGCGAAAAAGCCTTTACCCATCTTTTTATTTCGGACATGGAGGACGGTGCTGTGCTCGTCAGGTTTTCAGGCTGGCGGCCGGCGTATCCGTTTGGTTAAACTATCCCCAAGGGCTCGTCCCTTGGGGATTTTTCATCTTCCCCCTTGACAATCTCTCCGAAAAGGAGTATCATTTGTCTATCAAATCACCGAGAAAGGCATTCCTATGAATATCTCCGAACAATCCCTTAAAAAGCACTACGACTGGCAAGGCAAGATCGAGGTGGTGACCCGCTGTCCCATCGAGAGCCGCGAGGATCTGTCCCTGGCCTACACCCCCGGGGTGGCGGCTCCCTGCCTGGAAATACAGAAAGATATCAATAAATCCTACGAGCTGACCCGCCGATCCAATTTAGTGGCGGTGGTCACCGACGGCACGGCGGTTTTGGGTCTGGGGGACATTGGCCCCGAGGCGGGGATGCCCGTCATGGAGGGCAAGTGCGCCCTGTTCAAGACCTTCGCCGACGTGGACGCCTTCCCCCTCTGCATCCGCTCCAAGGACGTGGAGGAGATCGTCCGCACCGTCTACCTCCTGTCGGGGAGCTTTGGGGGCATCAATTTAGAGGACATCTCCGCACCCCGTTGCTTTGAGATCGAGCGCAGGCTCAAGGAGATCTGCGATATTCCTGTGTTCCACGACGATCAGCACGGCACCGCCATCGTGGTAGCAGCAGCTCTGCTCAACGCCTTGAAAGTGGTAGGCAAGGAGATCGGCCAAGTCCGCGTGGTCATCAACGGCGCGGGTGCGGCGGGGATCTCCATCGGGCGGCATCTGCTGAATATGGGGGTGAAGAACCTGACCATGGTGGATCGCTTCGGCGCCATCTACGGGGGCAAGCCCGAGAACAATCCCGCCCAGGAGGAGATGGCGAAGATCACCAACCCCGACGGGCTGACGGGCGACCTTGCATCCGTCATGGCGGGGGCGGACGTGTTCATCGGCGTTTCCGCCCCGGGGATCGTAACCCCCGAGATGGTGGCGGGCATGGCGCAGGATGCCATCGTATTCCCCATGGCCAATCCCACTCCCGAGATCATGCCCGATCTGGCCCTCCGAGCGGGTGCCCGTGTGGTAGGCACGGGTCGGTCGGATTTCCCCAACCAGATCAATAACGTGCTGGCCTTCCCCGGCATCTTCCGCGGGGCTCTGGACTGCCGCGCCTCCTGCATCAATGAGGAGATGAAGGTGGCCACCTCCTACGCTTTGGCTTCCCTCATTCCCGAGGGCGAGCTTTCCGAGACCAACATCATTCCCTCCGCCCTGGACAAGCGGGTGGCAAGAGTGGTGGCGGATGCGGTGATTCAAGCGGCGAGGGAGACGGGGGTGGCGAGGATTTAAGGATGGAGAAGCAGTTGCCGAAGAGGAAATCTCCCCGGTTAAAAGATTTTGATTACAGCACAACGGGAGCGTATTTTATAACGATATGTACCCAAAACAGGAAAATGTTATTTTCGCCCGTAGGGGCGGATTCCATATCCGCCCGAATGATTGAAAGAACCTTTATTAAAACGATCGAACATTATCACGGCGTAGAATCTCCTATATATGTTGTCATGCCGAATCACTTTCATGCGATTATCACGATAACACGGGCGGATATGGAATCCGCCCCTACGGTTTCGGAAATCGTTCAATCATTCAAAAGGTATTCGACCATTGAATACACAAAAATGGTAAAAGACGGCATATTGCCACCGTTTGAAGGCCGCATTTGGCAAAGATCGTTTTACGACCACATTATCCGAAACCGAGACGATTATCATGAGATATATAAATATATCTACGAAAACCCCATGCGCTGGAAATATGATAAATTTTACGCGGAAGAATAGATGCAAGATATTTGCATCAAAGTCAAGTTCGTAAAAAGGAGGAACGATACATGATACAAGCCGCAAGTCGCAACGATATTAACGAGTGCGTTAATGTCATTAAACAGAGTTTTTTAACCGTAGCAATAGAGTTTGGATTTACCGTCGAAAATGCGCCTCGCTTCACGGCCTTTGCCACAACTGAAGAACGCTTATCTTGGCAATTAAATAACGAAGGGCGGCCTATGTACGTCTACATTTTGGATGGAAAAATCGTCGGGTATTATTCATTGGCACCCCAAGGAGATACGGAATGTGAACTCAATAATCTGTGTGTGTTACCTCAATTCAGACACCACGGCATAGGGGAAAAACTATTATTACATTCATTTGAGACAGCCAAAAAATTAGGCTTTTCTCAAATGAATATCGGTATAGTTGAAGAAAATCAACTGCTGAAAAAGTGGTATGAATCTTTCGGTTTTGTGCATACCAAGGCAATTAAATACGATTTCTTTCCTTTCACTTGCGGATATATGAAGCGAGACTTAATTGAATAATATAAACCCGATGACGTCTCATCGGGTTTTAGTTATCTATTCAATCCATCGCCCCAATCATAGCCGTCAGCGCCTCCACCACGGTACTCAGCTCCATGGACGGCACGCCTTCTCCCGCCTGCTCGGGCAGGTAGGGGATATGCACGAAGCCCACACGCACGTCGCTGTCGCGGTAGTGGTGCAGGAGGGTATAGAGCAGGTCGTTACAGACGAAGGTGCCCGCCGTGTAGGAGAGAGCGCAGGGGATGCCCCGCTCCTTCACCGCCTGCACCATGTCCCGCACAGGTAAAGAGGCGAAATAAGCGGCGGGGGCGTTCTCGATCACGGAGGTATTCACGGGAACGTTGCCCGCGTTGTCGGGGATGGTTGCCTCGCGGAGATTGATGGCCACCACCTCAGGAGTCACCGCCGATCTACCTCCCGCCTGACCAACGCAGAGGATGGCGTGGGGGCGCAGTTCCTCCGCCGCTTGCAGGACGGTCTCGGCCGCCAGACCGAAGACGGTAGGGATCTCCAGCTTGGTGATCTCGTAGCCGCCCACGGTATCGGGCAGGCGCAAAACCGCCTCGCGGGCGGGGTTGACGGGCTGGCCGCCGAAGGGGTCGAAGCCGGTAACAAGGAGCTTTTTCATGGGGTACCGCCTTTTCTGTTTCGTTGCTTTTATTATAGCACGGCGGGAGTGGAATGTCAACGCTTTACGAAGAAATCCCGCCCGACCATCAAGGCCCGGCGGGATTTTTCTTTTAGTTCTTTTCCGATCTCTTGATCTCCTCCGGAACCTTGGGGTCAAGCTTCATGGGATGCATGGTGGCATACACGGCGATAGGATCCTTACGCGCCTCACGGAGCCCGGGGATCAGTTTCTCCGCCTCCTCCACGGTGCATACCACCCACTCGTCGTACCCTTCCTCGGTCTTCCATTGGGACATGGACAGATCCAGATAGTTTTGGGCATAGCAGTTGGAATCCTCAACTCCCGTGTACACGGTGATGGTGTTTTCCTCCTCATACCCGCCGCGGTCGTAGGGGGTCCAATGGAAGGCAGAGCCACTGGGGTTCTTGACGGTGATGCGGAGGCGATCCTCGTCCTTTTCGATCAGGAAATATTCCAGGAAGGTAGGGTCGCCCCGCGCGATGACACGGGCTTGCTCCCGCACGCCGTCGATGACGCGGATGCGGCAGCAGTTGTTGATGCTGAAATCAATGTGGTTCAGGGGTTCATAGCAGTAGGTTTTTCCGGAAACGTGCGGGTTGCTCACGATAGGGTCGTTCATAGCTTTGTTCTCCTTTTCAGAGGTCGTTTCCTCCCCGAACAGGACGCCGATGGGTACGCCAAAGAGATCGGCAATGACGGGAAACAGGGTGACGTCGGGGTATCCCACGCCGCACTCCCATTTGGACACCGACTGTGGCGCGATCCCGATCTTATCGGCCAAATTGGTCTGTGTCCACCCACGTTCCTTGCGGAGGGCTGTAATAATGTTACAGAACTGATTCAGATGATACACGTGCATTCCTCCCTTCTGTACCCACATTATATCACAGAATGATTTTCTATGCAATAACCGCGAAGTTGTAAATTTGGACTTTACATCCCCCGCCCAACTATGCTATAATATCCCCAACAAACCACCATACGGGAGGCACATCATGTCCGAAATTCTTGAGATCATCATGATCCTTTGCTTTGGCGCGTCCTGGCCCTTCAACGTCTACAAGTCCTATCACGCCCGAACCGCCAAGGGCAAGAGCCTTTTGTTCCTCATCCTCATTGAGGTGGGGTATATCGCGGGTATTGCCGCCAAATTTACCAACCCTGTGTATATGGCCGCCATCGGGGAGAAGTGGTACGTTTTGTTCTTCTATTGCCTCAATTTTTCTATGGTGGCCGCCGACGTCGTTCTTTATTTCCGCAACAAGCGGCTGGATCGGTTGGCAGGCGTGTAAATTGTTGTTTATCTTACTAATGTCGGTATGATAACTTTGGGCGAGGTTGCACATAGTAAGCCTTCCCTTGTGAGGGAAGGGGGACCGCGTTAGCGGTGAATGAGTAGTCACACAAAAGGTTTTTGATCTAAAAAAGCTTTTCTGTATAAAGAAATTGGAGCATTTTCCTTCGGAAAATGTTCTTTTATCAGGCTACTCATCCGTCACTCCCTTCGGTCGTGCCACCTTCCCTCGCAAGGGAAGGCTTGGGTTCGCGGTAACCCCTGTAAACAACAATTTGATCGCATCCGTTTTCATAAGAAAGGAGCAACGACATGAAAAGATCTATCAAAATCCTTGCCATCGGCAACAGCTTCTCCATCGACGCCATGGAATATCTGTGGCACATCCTCCGCGCGGGCGGTGTGGAAGAAGTCGTCCTCGGTGACCTGTTCATCGGCGGCTGTCCCGTCGATCTCCACGCGCAAAACATCAAGGATAATGCCCGCACCTACATCTATCTGAAAAACACCGACGGGGTGTGGCATCAGACCCCCGAAGCGTCCCTGACGGACGGGCTGCTTGACGAGGATTGGGATATCGTCACCCTCCAGCAGGCCAGCCATGACAGCGGCCTTCCCGAGACCTACGCCCCCCAAGACGAGGTACTGGATTATATCAAGGCCCATCGCCCCCATGCCCGCATCTATTGGCACATGACCTGGGCGTACCAAAAGGACAGCACTCACCCCGCGTTTCCCCGCTACGGCTGTGACCAGGCCGCCATGTACCAGGCCATTTTGAACGCGGTGCAAACCGAGATACTGACTCGTCCTGCCTATGTGGGGGTAATCCCTTCGGGCATTGCCATACAGAACCTCCGCGCCACCCCCGTGAGCGATACCGTCACCCGTGACGGCTTCCACCTGAGCGAAAGTCATGGCCGTTATACCGCCGCCCTCACCTGGGCCCAGACCCTCTGCGGGGTGGACCCCGCCACCGTGGACTGGATGCCCGAGGCCTTTGCCGACGCCATCCGTCCCGATCTGGCCTATATTCGAGGGGCGGTAAGGGCAGCGGGAGATACTTTCCCGGTGTGACCCAACCATCCCCGAGAATCCTCATAAAGCAACAATATTTTCCAAAAAGCTATTGACAAATCATGTCACATTATATATAATATTGTCATCATACAAGGTAGAGGCGCGATCCTCAAGAGTAAGACAGGCCAAACGGTGCGGTACCGCTGTCCGAAAGGGATGATCGCCGAAATGGGTCCCGCCGCCGTGGGCGGGGCGTGTTGGGGTGTAGGAGAAGATCCTGCACACTGTCACAGAGTTCTGTGGAGCGCTATCGGGACATAAATCTCTTGAGATATTTATGGGAGCCGTGCGTTTTGCGGCTCCCGTTTTGTTTCTCCTTGCCCACGACCCCAAATATAAGGGCATCTCTAAAAACTCTATCGCTGAACGAGCGGCGAGCAATTTGTTAGGCAATTCGAGCAAAAATTCGCACGCGTAGCAGGAGCTACGCGAAGAATATTTGTGAAGAAGTGCCAAAGAAAGTGCCGCCGATTCGTCAGTGAGAGGGTTTTTAGAGGTGGCCATAAATTATGAAAGGAAAAACAAACATGAAACGCAAGATCATCCTCAATTCGGTCGTCATCGCCATCATGCTGGTGCTGTTTGTCGTACTGTCCCTCGTCGTGGATAACGGAAACGTTGGGAAATACCTCAACGATGACGGGTTTATGATGACAGACGAGGAACTGGCGGCATACGCCGACGAAAAGCTGTACGAAATTTACGTTCCTTCTGCCCTGGAGGACCAACGAGTAACCGAAAAGGCCGCCGAACTGGGCATCGACCTGGAAAGCGAGATGTCCGAGGCCGATCAGATCCGCATGGATGAGGAACGCGAGGCCATCCGCGCTGCGCTGGTTGCCGAATTCGTGCCCGCCAATGCCAAAGAGACTTTGGGTGAAGATCTGTATGCAGACCTCTCCACCGTGGACACCCCCTACTATGCCACCTACCTGGCTCTTCTGCCCCCCGTCATCGCCATCGTGCTGGCACTCATCACCAAGGAGGTCTTCTCCTCCCTGTTCTTGGGTGTCCTGTCGGGCGCTCTGCTGGCCACCAATTTTAATCCTGTTGGCACCCTCACCACCATTGTCAGCGACGGCTTCATCGCCTCCACCGCCGACGCCTGGAACGCAGGTATCCTCATGTTCCTCGTACTTCTGGGTATGATGGTTGCCCTCATCAATAAGGCGGGCGGCTCCCGTGCCTTCGGCGCATGGGCCAAGTCCCACGTCAAGACCCGCGTGGGCGCTCAGCTGGCCACCTTCGCCCTGGGCGTACTCATCTTCGTGGATGACTATTTCAACTGCCTCACCGTGGGCAGCGTCATGCGTCCCGTAGCCGACAGCAAGAACATCTCCCGCGCCAAGCTGGCCTACATCATCGACGCCACCGCCGCGCCCGTCTGCATGATCGCTCCTATCTCCTCCTGGGCCGCCGCCGTGGCCGGTGTGGTGGTGTCGGTCAACGGCCTGTCCCTGTTCATCAAAGCCATCCCCTATAACTTCTATTCCCTGCTCACTATCGTCATGATTCTGTTCATCACCCTCATGAAATTTGACTACGGCCCCATGAAGCGTCATGAGCTGAACGCCGTCAACGGCGACATTTTCTCGGAGGGGGAAAAGCACGAGGGTGACGGCGAGGAAGCCGAATACAACGAGCGCGGCCGCGTCATCGACCTGCTCCTCCCCGTGCTGGTGCTGATCGCCTCCTGTATTTTGGGCATGATCTACACCGGCGGCTTCTTCGACGGCACCTCCTTCGTGGATGCCTTCGCCAATTGCGACGCCTCGGTGGGACTGGCTCTGGGCTCTGCCGTGGCCATCGTGGTCACCGTAATCTACCTCATTGCCCGCCGCGTCATTTCCTTTAAGGACGCCATGTCCGCGCTGCCCAAGGGATTTTGCGCCATGGTGCCTGCCATCCTCATCCTCTGCTTTGCCTGGACGCTGAACGGTGTCACAAGCTCCTTGGGTGCCGCAGTCTACGTCCATGACCTCATGGCAGGTGCCGCCGAGGGGCTCACCATGCTGCTGCCCGCTATCATCTTCTTGGTGGCCTGCTTCCTGGCCTTCGCCACGGGTACCTCCTGGGGCACCTTCGGTATCCTAATCCCCATCGTCACCGCCCTCTTCCAGGTGGGTACCGACGGCTCCATGCCCGAGCTCATGGTCATCGGTATCTCTGCCTGCCTGGCAGGTGCCGTCTGCGGTGACCACTGCTCCCCCATCTCGGACACCACCAT
This sequence comes from Oscillospiraceae bacterium, assembly GCA_015063685.1. Classification (GTDB taxonomy): domain Bacteria; phylum Bacillota; class Clostridia; order Oscillospirales; family CAG-272; genus CAMEON01. The sequence continues at coordinate 40,791 of SVTR01000002.1, forward strand.
CATGGCCTCCGCGGGTGCCCAATGCAACCACGTCAACCATGTGTCCACCCAGCTCCCTTACGCCATCACGGTAGCCGCCGTCTCCTTCGTTTCCTTCATCATCGCGGGCTTTATCCAGAACTGGCTCATTTGTCTGCCCATCGCCATTGTGCTGATGGTAAGTACTTTGTTTGTCATTAAAATGATCTCCGACAAGACCGATAGAAAGCAGTAATTTCTCATTTGACGCCCATGGGTCGGCTCTCTTTCTTGAGCCGACCCATTTTTGGTAAAATATTTTCCTTTTTTGTCATTTTATCGTTGACAAGTCAACGTAAATCGTGTATAATATAAAAAAATATCCATGTGTAAAGGAGTTCAATATGACCTCTCGCTTTGAGCTTTTTTCTTCTTCCATATACGGCATTTACCGCGATATCCTCAAGATTCAGCGCGATGAAATGATCAAGCACAATCTCAGGGGATCCTATGCTCTCTATCTCACGGTTCTGCACCACAATCCTGAGGGACTCACCGCCACCCAGCTATGCGAAGTCTGTGATAAGGACAAGGCGGCCATTTCCCGTGTGATCTCCGAGCTGGAGCAAAAGGGACTTGTGACCCGTGTCAGCATAGGCGATACCTTTTACCGTGCCAAGCTGAAGCTGACAGATCAGGGTCGCACCATCGCTGAGCGTGTGGACCGCGCCGCGGGAATAGCCGTGGACACGGCCACCAAGGGTATGTCCGAGGAAGACAGAAGAATCATGTATGATTGTCTGGGGCTGATTGCCACTAACCTTCGCGGCATCTGTAAAGAGGGCATTCCTGAGCCTTGAAACGCCCGCCGATCTATCCTTCAATGAAAAAGCAAGCACCCCTCTTTTTCAGATGGGATGCTTGCTTTTTTGTCGTTGATGGCTTTACGCCATATAAGCGGCCAATCCTTCAAGAACTTCACGGCGGGCATCGTTCACCGTGTCCTCGTTCATATCAAAATCACGGAAGGAACGAATTACCCGCTGGGAAATCGCTTTTGCGGCTTCGGGATCGTATCTGCTGAGCATTTTCAACAGCTCATACTCCTGGATACCATCCACTGTAGCAATGGCGCGGGCAGACAGCCCCAGATCATTTCGCTCGGCATCGGGATAAACAATGAAACCGTCTCCCTTGAAGCGGGCATCGGGATGGAGTCCGTACAGGGAGATTCCCCAATGATTGAAGCCCCAATGCAAAAAGCCGGTGATCCCTTGGCTGAAGCAGCCCCATTTAATAAGGCGGCTATAGCGGTGAGGAAGATCAATAAATTTGTTCAGCCACCAGGGCTCCTGGGGGAAGCAACAGGAATAACACCAGATCTCGTCGCCCATTTCACGGCGTTCATTGTAAAAGTCCATGCCCGCGTGGTAGACCTCCAGGCGGGGAATATACTGGTCACACGCACCGGCCAGCTCCCGGCCTACGGCGTGAGTATCAATGGGCTCGCCACAGATCACGCCGGGCATATACCGACGGCATTTTTCTCTGGCCCATAACCAATAGTCCTTGGAATGAGGCTCATCCTGAAGCCGCATCAGCAGAAGATCCAGCCAGCCTTTTTCCTCAAAGTGGCGGTAAATGCCACCGTAAAAAGCTTCAGCCCAGGCCTCGGCCTCAGAAGTACCGATTTCGATCCACTCAATGCCGCCCTGTTCGTTCAAGCTCTGTATGGTCTTGCCGTTCACCGCTCCGATGATGGCGCAAATGGCAATGTACTTGAAAGCGCCGTGCTTGAAAAAGTGTTCGACGTACTTATCCAAAAGGGTGAAATCCAAATGCCATCCGCCATCGGGCAGCTTTTTGGATCCGCTGTCCGAGAGCAGGGTCATCACCGCAATGTAAAGACTATTGACACGGAGATATTTCAGGGTGCGCGCAAAGGCAGTCATAAGCTCCCACCAAGCGGGAGAATAACGGTTGCATTCGTAAAAGGGCTCGCAGGGCTTGCGCTTCATTGCTCCCTCCTTGGGGAAATAGTCCAACGTGTTCATGAAATACTCGTGTCCAAAGGCACCCTCGTCTGCGGGCCCCGGCAGGGTCACGGCAAAGATCTGAAGGGTCAGGGTGGCTTGGAAATCGCCCAGATCCGTATGCACTGTCACGGGTATATCGAAGCATCCGGGAACCGCCCTCTCACCCACGTCAAACAAAACCCAGATCACGTGTGTCACGTTCATTTTCACCGCCACCGTGTCTTTGATAACCAAACGGTCGGGATACGGCACGCCGTCGTTATAAATGACGTTCTCGACATGGCGATACGTCCAGGTGACGTCGGTACACGCGGCAGGCATGTCCAGGGATACGCCCGTAATGGTAAAGGGCTTTTCTACGTGTCTGAGACACACCTGACCCGCAACGCGCATATCGCGGGCAGCATGAAGGGTCAAAGCACTGCCGTCCTTCTCCCCCTTATGAGTATTGCTCCGCACCTCGGCGGCACTATGTTTACACCAAAAATGCATATCATGTCCTCCTGTTTTTTGTGGGGGAGTCCTCTCCCCCATTCCATATCATTATACATAAATTTTGGCTGCCTGTCAAGACGGAGCTCATCATCCGAAAAACAAAAGCGCTCCCAAAAGCAGCAACGTCATGGAAAGGTCGCTGTCCCCCTTTCCCCCTTCGTCCTCCTTGAGAAGGAACAAAATCAAGCCAAGGATCAGAAGCTCCTCGTAGCCCAATCCATGACCAAAGGGGAAATGCTGTCCCGAAAAGAGCCCGCCAAATGAACCTGTCGATTCCGTTGGAGGATCAGAGGAAGGTTCGGCAGACGTGTTCGCCGCAGCCGTTGTCTCAGACGGTAGAGGCTTCCTTTCCGTGGGCAATGCCTCCCCCACGCCCCGTCGGTCAAGCCCTGCGTCCCTCTCCGATGGGTCGAGGGACAAGCCCCCCGGAGCGGGCGGCACTCCGTCGGGAGGTGGAGAGCCGATGGCTGTACCGTGATAATTGGGGGGCACTCGAAGATCCCGACGGTAGCTGGGCTCACGGCGGCTGCCGGTAGGATAAGATATTTTCCCCATAGATCGGCTATACATGATCACACCTCCCTCAGATCATCCGATTTCACGCTTCCCTGCCCCGGAAGCAAAAGCGCAGGCAGATTGATCCCCATGGATTGCAGTGTTCCCCAAACCCGGCAAAGGCTGATGAGATAATCTGCCGCCTGCCGCCGCTCTGCCCCCAAGTAGGGCTTTAATGCGCAAAGCAAGGCCGTATGCCGATCGGGTGGCATGGTCCTGACGGGGGCGCTGACCCCTTGGCTCTCCCCTTTCTTGGGATCTGCTTCGATGGCAGACGCGTCATCCCGATTCTCATTTTCTCCGTTGGGAGAAGTGCCCCCGGACAGACTACCCAAACCACTGAGTAGCTGAGGCAGTCCTGAAAGCAATGCGGGGTTGGACAGAAGTCCGCCCAGAAGGCCTGCGGCGGCGGAAGATGGCACTTGCGGCGGCAGTACCTTTCCCACCATAGCGTCTAATGGCGGTGTGCCTTGCTCCGCGTCGTCTATCAACCGCTCCAACACTTCCCCCAAGGGACGGACTTGGCGGTCATCCATGACCTCACCTCCCGCCCGCAGAGCCGCCCGGGGCAGACAGCATGGTCATAAATCTTTGTATGTCCTCGTCCGTGGCGCCCGACAACGCGGCTCTCAGCTTGCTCATGTCAAATTTCTCCAAAGGGATCCCCGTGGGATCCACGCCGTATTCCTTCAAAAGTCCCCGAAGCACCATACGCAGTTGATCGTCATTCAAAGCGAGCAGACGATCCAGGCTCTTTTTGTCCAATTGCATGAAAAACACCCCCTTCAGCCGTCTGCCCAAGGGCGCGGCTCACCCAAGTATATGTCTTTCAGAAAAAATGTGTGATTTCTCAAAAAACAATGGACAAAATCGAAATTTCGTGGTATACTATAAAATAGGAAACTGTACGGAGGTACAAATGGCAAATACAGAGGTATTGATCCTGTCGGATTCTCACGGAAAAAGTAATGCCATCGCTCAGGCCGTCAGCCTGGCGCGCCCCCATCTGATCCTCTTTTGCGGAGACGGACTCAGAGATTTTACAGAGCTTGATCTCCCCTGTCCTCTGTATGCCGTTCGCGGAAACTGCGACGTCTTTCACGTCCCCGCTTTGGGAGATGTGGAGGAGGAGACCGTCATGAATCTTGACGGCCTTCGCCTGCTGCTCTGCCACGGCCATCGCTACGGTGTCAAGGGAGGGATGGGGACGATCCTCGGCAAAGCGCTCTGGGAGGATGTGGACGCCGTGATCTTCGGCCACACCCACGAGCCTTTGGAGCTGACCCTTTCACCTCAGCACGCAAACGAGCGCTTTGGCATACACTTGAACAGACCCTTGCATCTGTTCAACCCCGGCAGTATCGGATATGCCCCCCACAGCTTCGGCACCCTGACCATCCGACGGGGCGTTCCCCTTTTCGGGCACGGCCAGTTGGGGTAAGCTTCCTCGTTTTTTAACGAAAAGATCGGAAGTAACTTTTCGGAGAAAATAAAAAAGGTCGGTTTCCCGACCTGGTGGTTTTGTTTGATCAAATAACGCTGTTGAATTCGTAATCGCCGTCGGCAGTCTCTGCGGTTTCCTCTGCGGCAGCCTGCTCCAGGGCCACACGGTAAGCCTCGATAACCGCATTCTCAAGAACGTTACGGAACTGCGCGTTGATGGGATGTACGATGTCACGGTAGGTTTCGTCGGGGTTCTTGCGGCTGGGCATGACAATGAAATACTTGTCACGGGCGTTGATGACCTTGATGTCGTGAACGGCCAACTGAGCATCAAAGGTTACGGAAACCACGGCCTTCATGGGGCCTTCTTCAAAAAGCTTTCTGACTTTGATATCGGTGATCTGCATACTTGTTTCCTCCATAGGTAATTTTATTTGATAAGATCTTTTATTTGACTTTTTTGGATGATACTATTATAATCCCCCATTGTGATGGCTATTCAATGGAAAAAGTATTTTTTTGTGAATTTTGTCCACGAAAAGTTCACCTTCAGTTAAAGGTGACCAACAATGTACACGCCCCTTTGAAGGCACGGAGAAGTTTTTATGTCAGTCAACAACACACACGACGGTCCTCTGCGTATAAGTGAATATATGAGCGACGCCAGGTCGGTGTTCTTCATCGGCGTGGGCGGTGTCATGATGTCCTCCTTGGCCCTTTTGACGGCCAGGGCAGGCTATGCCGTGGCAGGATCAGACCGCTCCCGTACAGACGTGACCGAGGAGCTTCGCGCAGAAGGTATCGACATATATTACGAACACAGCGCCGATAATCTCGGCGACGATTGCGGCCTGGTGGTCTACACCGTGGCCATCTCCCCCGACAACCCCGAATTCGTGGCCGCCCACCAGCGCGGGATCCCCTGCGTTTCCCGCTCGGACTATTTAGGCTTTCTGATGACCCGCTACCGCCGCCGCGTGGGTGTGGCCGGTATGCACGGCAAGTCCACCTGTACCTCCATGTGCGCCCAGATCTTCATGGACGCCGATGCCGACCCCACCATTCTCAGCGGTGCGGTCTACGGTCCCATGGGTGGGGCTTACCACCTGGGCGGCGAAGAGCACTTCATCTTCGAAGCCTGTGAATACATGGATTCCTTCCTGGATTTCCACCCTACCGTGGCTATCCTTTTAGGCGCCGAGCTGGAGCACGTGGACTATTTCAAGGATATGGAGCAGATCCGCACCTCCTTTGCCAAATTCGCGTCTCTTACGGGACCTCGCGGTGTCACCGTAGTCAACCTGGATGATCCCGAGGTCATGGAGTCCGCCCGCCGAGCCATCAAGGCCAAGCAAACGGGACATCTCGTCACCTTCTCCATCGACGACCCCAAGGCTGATTTCCACGCCAAAAACGTTTCCATGGTGGATGGTTATCCCTGCTTTACCATGGTAGCCTTCGGCCGCGTTTGGGGCAAGGTGCAGCTCTCGGTGCCCGGACGCTTCCAGATCTATAACTGTCTGGCCGCCGCCGCCGCCGCGGATGCCTGCGGCATCGACCGTTTGTCGGTGATCGAGGGGCTTGAAAACTACGTGGGTGCCGACCGTCGTATGCAACCCAAGGGCAAGGTCAACGGCGTCATGGTCTATGACGACTACGGCCATCATCCCACCGAGGTCAAGGCCACCCTGGAGGGTGCCAAGCATCTCTGTACCCCCCACGAGGACGGTACCCCCGGTCGCCTCATCTGCGCCTTCCAGCCCCATACATACAGCCGCACGGCTCAGCTCTACGATCAGTTTCTCACCGCTTTTGACGCGGCCGACCGCTTGGTGCTCATTGATATATACGCCGCCCGCGAAACGGACACCTGCGGCGTTTCCTCTCGCTTGTTAGCTGCCTCCATCGGAGATACGGCCGTATACGCGCCTACCCCTCCTGCCGCCGCCGACATCATCCTCCGGGAGGCTCAACCCGGTGACGTCATTGTGGTTATGGGCGCGGGAGACGTGACCCGTGTCACCAAGTGCTTGCTTCCCATGAGCTTATAAGGATGACGCAAAGCCAATCTTTTCGGATCAAAATAGACAATCAGCAATATCCTCGATCGCTACGAAATCTTTATCCATAAGCCTGTTGCAGAAAGCTTCTGAGAAAAACCCATAGCCCATGCGCCAAACGAGACGCATGGGCAATCACCTTTTGGAATGCACTTAGCGTGACTCCCAAAATCGTCCTCATAGAAAAATGACCGAACGATAAAATTTATTCGCCTGCCGCATGGCGGCAGAATGGAGCATATAATGAAAAAAATTCATCACATCCTTTTCCTCCTCCTGGCAGGACTGCTTTTGACCCTCGCGGCCTGTAGCCATGCAGAGGACAACACCCTCGAAGGCAATCAAACGGCTCTGCCAACCGACGCCGAAATCTCCTCCGATTCTACACAAGCGCCCTCTTCGGCCGATAGTGGCCCTGCAGGGGCGCAGACTAATGCCGTGTCTTCCTCGGAAGGCGCATCCGACAATTCCGCTCCCGAGACCGATGAGGCAGACGAGCTCTCCACCATAATCACCGCCGATCCCGATGACCTTGTGATGATACCTGATCTGAAGGAATCCGATAAAATCATTCTGTCCCTCAAGGACGGCAAGATTCTTGGTGCGGCATCCTCCTACAAAGCGCCCGGCAACGGCATCATCAAAAATTACAAGGATTTTCAAGAACTTTACGGCGCCGCCGAGGGCATTGATGAGACCTTCTTCGAGACCCATGATCTCAAGCTCGTCCATACCGCTCAATCCAGTAGCTCTACCCGCTACGCCGTGGAAAGCGTGACCCTTGAAAACGGTACTGTCAAAGTCGAGGTATTGGAGCTTCTTGCCGCCATGGCCACCCGCGACCTGCGATACTGGTACGTATTCGCCGCTGTGGAGAAATCCCAGGCGGACTCACCCGTGGAGATCCAGGTGACGACGGTGCAGGTATCAAGATGATTTTGAAAGAATAAATCTTCTTTTCCTTCATTTTTCTTCTGAAAACCCCTTGCATTTTTATAAAAAGTATGATATAATGCAAGACAATCAGTATTTTTCATTCAAGCGAGGTATAAAACATGAGCAATGTATGCAAGATGAAGGTGGGCGTTGTAGGCGCCACCGGTATGGTCGGTCAGCGTTTTCTGACCCTGCTCCATGAACACCCCTATTTTGAGGTTGCCGCTCTGGCCGCCTCTCCCCGCTCCGCCGGCAAGACCTACGCCGAGGCTGTGGGCAACCGCTGGAAGCTGGACATCCCCATGCCCGAGGAATACAAGGACATGATCGTGGTGGATGCCGAAAACGATATTGAGATCATGAAGGAAAAGTGTTCCTTCGTGTTCTGCGCCGTAGATATGAAAAAGGACGAGGTCAAGGCGCTGGAGGAAAAGTATGCCAAGGCCGAGATCCCCGTGGTCTCCAACAACTCGGCTCACCGCTGGACGCCCGATGTCCCCATGGTGATCCCCGAGATCAATCCCGAGCATCTGGCCGTCATCGAGGCACAGAAGGCTCGCCTGGGTACCAAGCGCGGCTTCATCGCCGTCAAGCCCAACTGCTCCATTCAGTCCTACGTCCCCGCGCTGACTCCTCTGCTCAAGTTCAAGCCCACCCTCGTGGTGGCCACCACCTACCAGGCCATCTCGGGCGCGGGCAAGACCTTCAAGGAGTGGCCCGAGATGATCGACAACGTGATCCCCTACATCGGCGGCGAGGAGGAGAAGTCCGAGCAGGAGCCTCTGCGCGTTTGGGGTAAGGTGGAGAACGGCGTCATCGTCAAGGCCGAAGCCCCCCTCATCACCACCCAGTGCATCCGCGTCCCCGTCACCAACGGTCACACCGCCGCTGTGTTCGTGAAGTTTGAAAACAAGCCCACCAAGGAGGAAATCCTGCAGGCATGGGCTGACTTCAAGGGCCTGCCCCAGGAGCTGGAGCTGCCCCACGCTCCCGCCCAGTTCGTCACTTACTTTGAGGAGGATAACCGTCCTCAGGCCGCTCTGGACCGCGACATCTACGGCGGTATGGGCGTGACCATCGGACGTCTCCGTGAGGACAGCTACTTCGACTACAAGTTCGTGGGTCTGTCTCACAACACCCTCCGCGGTGCAGCAGGCGGTGCCGTGCTGATCGCCGAGCTGCTCTACCGTCAGGGCTATTTTGACTAAGCTACCATGAAAAAATACATTGTCAAAAGGTTTCCCGGGGGCACGACCGAGGGACAAATTGATTGGAACGTGATTCCCGTCGCCCGCATCGACACCTATAAGTGGCTGGACGGCTACACCCCCGAGGCCGCCGCACAGCTGGTTTACGTGGAGGGAGAAAAATTTATCCTCCACATGACCTGCGCCGAAAAAGATCCCCTGTGCCGCTATCGTGAATACAACGAGCCTGTATATACCGATTCCTGCCTGGAATTCTTTGCAGATTATGTCGGCTCGGGCGCTTACGTCAATATGGAAATGAACGCGAACGGCACCCTGCTCTCCTGCATCGGAGAGGGGCGCGGCAATCGTACCCCTATCAAGGATATCTGCCACGGCGCCATCTTCCCCACCGAGGGTCATATTGAGGAAACTCGCTGGACGGTAACCGCCACCGTTTCCCTGTCCATGCTGGCGGATCTTTACGCCACAGACGCAGCGGCGCTCACCCAAAAGCTTGCCAGCGGCTACACCTTCCGCGGCAACTTCTACAAGTGCGGCGACGAGACCTCTGTCCCCCATTACGGTATGTGGAATCCCGTAGGTACGGAGAACGCCGACTTCCACAGACCGGAATACTTCGGAGCTCTGATGATCGAATGAGAAAACCGTATCCGTGATACCGTTATATATCGCGGATACGGTTTTGGCTTTTTTGGATGCTTTGTAGCGAATCATATTGCATTTTCTACAATTGTATGCTATAATTATGATACTTACCGAATTCAAAGGAGTATCAACTATGAAAAAGACACTGTTAGCTGTTCTTGTCGTTTTTTTGTTGGCATTCTGTGCCGTCTCCTGTCAGGACGGATCATCGCAAGAAACGATGGAAGCAGAATCCGAAACCGAGGCAGAAAGTGAGATCATCACCGACACCTACACACGCAAAGGCAATACTATCTACATTGGTTCCTACCCCCAAAGCAAAGTAACCGATAAAAGCATAACCGATGAATTATCCACTCTGGCAGGTGCACTTCCCGCAGAAGGGAATTCAGGAGCGTGGACGTCGTACAACTATTATATAGAAGGTGAAATATGTGAATATATGTGGTATATTGACGTCGAGTATAACGGTAATTCCTACAGAGGTGTTTATTTTACCAAATACAGACCTTATGAGCCCAACGCCAAAGAGCCGTTCCCAAGAATAACTTCGTCTCCCGTTTATCAGTATGATAACGGTTATTTTACCCAAACGCTATACTGGTTCAAATACGAGCCGATTGCCTGGACGGTCGTTGCGGAAGAAGACGGTGTGGCAACACTTTTGTGTAATACGGTATTGGAAGGACAAAGCTATCTCTATCCCGCTCACAAGAGTGACGATATTTGCGATAACAATTATGCTCACAGCACCGTGAGAACCTGGCTCAATGATGATTTTTACTCTTTTGCATTCAATGAGATTCAAAAAAGTGCCATTCTGTCAACTGTCGTAGATAACAGTGCGGCTTCTACTGCCAGCAAGGATAATTATTACGCTTGTCCCAATACGAGTGATCAAATCTTTTTACCCAGCTATCAAGAACTATGCGCCTATAGCAATCAAAAAATAAATCTTGATAGAGTTTCCAGCGATTATGCAAAATGCCAAGGTGTACGAATCATAAAGGACCAGGCTCTTTGGCGCTTGCGTTCTCCTGATGATGAATATTCTAACATCGCACTTTGCGTCGTAGGTTCTACCTTTAACTCCGGTTATACAACAAACACTAATTCTGTTGGTGTTGTTCCTTCTATGCGGATTAAGCTATAATGGATTTTACGAAATTGTAGAGCCTCAAACCTTTATGTCACTTTAAGGGAGTGTCAAATTCCTCAAAAACGGTTTAACTTTTTTATAAAAAGCCCTTGACAAACCGCTTGCTTTATGATATAATATCCAAGCGGTTTGAAAAAGGGCTTCTGCGAGTGTAGTTCAATGGTAGAATCCCAGCCTTCCAAGCTGGTCGCGTGGGTTCGATTCCCATCACTCGCTCCATCCGGCTTGTCCGGAATATGTGCCTTTAGCTCAGTTGGATAGAGCAACTGCCTTCTAAGCAGTAGGTCGGGGGTTCGAGCCCCTCAAGGCACGCCAGTGCCTACCTGCCGGAGGCAACATGCTTCCCGGCGGGGGCAAAATTTATCACCATGGTGGGTATAGCTCAGTTGGTTAGAGCGCCAGGTTGTGGCCCTGGAGGTCATGGGTTCGACTCCCACTACTCACCCCATACGAAAACACCCGACGTCGTCGGGTGTTTTTGTTTTCTAAATTTTGTGTTGCTCTGCGCCTTTTATATGACCTTCACGCCTCTCTCTGAGAGGTGTTTTTTAATGCTTTCCATCATCTCGTCCGAAGGGATCCATTCCTTTCGCCCATTGTCCGCAAGACCCAAAGGCAGCATTTTTGAGCCGCCATAGGCATGATATGGGATCAGCTCCACCCCTTCGCAATGGTGGAGATCGAGGTACAGCTCCGCAAGTCCGTTCAAATGATCCTCACCGGTATTGATACCGTTCACCATGATGCACCTGAGACGGGTGCGTCCGCCCAAGCGGTCTGCCAGCCGAAGATTCTCTAAAATACGGACGTTGGATGCCCCTGTGTATTGCTTGTGGCGCTCCTCGTCCGTGTCCTTCACGTCCCACAAGAACAGGTCAGTCAGCTTCACCAGGGTGGGAATGAACATACGGGAAAACTCCCCGCAGGTCTCCAAAGCGGTATTCAGCCCTACATCCTTGCAGGCAGCCAACAAAGAAAGTGTGCCCGCAGGATGAACCATGGGCTCCCCGCCCGACAGGGTAATCCCTCCCGCCTCTCCGTAAAAGGAGCGGTCACGCAGGATGATCTCCAAAATATCGGCAACCGTCATACCTTTAGCCGCAGGAGCCATGGCAGAGGTACAGCAAACCTCGGCGCATTTTCCGCATACGGCGCAGCGGTCACGGTCGTAGCGGTGTATCTCCGCCATTGTATGGGCCTTGTGAGGGCACACCTCCACGCAAGCGCCGCAGGAGATACATTTATTTTCATAATACAGCATCTCTCCGCCGCCCTTTTGCGTCTCGGGGTTATGGCACCAGGCACAGCTCAGAGGGCATCCCTTGAGAAATACCACGGTTCTTACGCCGGGCCCGTCGTGCATGCAAAACCGTTGGATTTCGGTGACGGGGAGTGCTATTTGTTTTTCGTTCATTTGCATATCCCTTTCATGATTTGGCAGAAAAAGACAGCTCCTGCCTGCATATTTCTTTTGAAGGCTCAGGAAAAATTATCAAAAAAGAACCTTGGTTTGATTATAGCATACTTTACCTTTCTTGTAAAGGGGAGCGGCCGTCTTTGGCGAAAAAATCCCGACAGACTTTTTGTCCATCGGGATTTTATTTTAGGGCATCTCAAAATAGCTTTATAGGAATTTCCACAAAGCAATCCCAAGAATCACAGCAAGGGCAGGTGATCCAAGCCTTGCCGTACATGTGGGACTCCACCTCTGCCCCGTTTTTGGTTCGGCGAGGCAATTTCCACGGCGTGAATTTACCAAGCAGGAAGCTCCATTTCTGCTGAAATTCTTTCCCGCAATTTTTACATGTGAAAACCCTCTTTCTGTAGACCAAGCTGCGGATGAGCGCGTCGATGATGGCAGGAAGCAGAATAACACAAAGCACGATCACATCCACGATATGGGGAAAATCGCAGAAAATGATCACGATTTCAAGACAGAAGGCTAAAAAGTTAAAGAGGGATAACAGCATGGTCCATTCTCCTTATCGTAATTCCTTTTGCATGATGAAATACCGTCCATCCTGCTTGTTCGACAGATCACGGACAACGACAAATCCCGCCCGCTCATAGCAGGAAAGGAGAGACTCAAAAGCTTCGGAGCTCATGGCCATGCGCTCCAGGGGATAGGCCTCGGCGTGGGTGTAGCCCTTTTTCTTGGCTGCGGCAAGGGTGGCGGCAAGGAGCTTGTCCATCAGACCTACACGCTCAAAAACAGGATCCGTCATGATCTCCACGATAGAAAGGATCTTGGAGCCCTCGGGGGCGGTGGGGATGGCGCGTTCCTCCTCGGAGATAGGGAGACACTTGTACTTTCCCTTTGCGCCGCAGTTGCAGTAAGCATAAATGCGATTGCCGATATAGGCGGCAAAACCGCCCATGATACCGCCGCCCACCAGCTCGGTCACCGCGGCTTGATAACTTCCCAGCAAGGCTTCATGGGCATAGCCGGGATAGCGGTTCATCCAGTCCTTCATGACCTCCTCGTGGTAGGGCTTATCAAAGGAAATGCTGAAATTCAAGCAATTCGTTCCCTCGGTCAGACGCCTGCAGAAATCGAAAAATTCGATAAATTCATGACGCCACAGCTTATGGCAGGTGATCTCTTCCTCCATGATACGCCGTTGCAACGGCTCCAAGGCGGGATCTGACAGCAGGGGCTCGCAGAGAAAGCTTTGAAGAGCACCGTGAAGCTTCACCTCGTGGTTCAAAAGATCAAAGAGGGGTCCCTGGTATGGGTAGGTGCCGAAGGGGATCCTGTCGTAAGCCTCGACGGCCTCATAAGCCTTGGTCATGGCAGAGACAAAGCCCTCGATGTTCCCTTCCTCATGGCAAAGCTCGGCCTCCCACACATCGAGATCATGGTTGATAGCGTAGATGAGATCCTCTCCCAACATAGAATGCACAAGCGTTCTCGCTATGTCAAAGGCCTCACGGCTATGGGAGGCGTACAACCGGCCGTAAAGGGACATCATGTCCTGTAGTAGCTTTTCCTGTCCCAAACGGCGTTTTTCTTCACCTTCGCCAAAAAATCTTTCAAATGCTCTTTGAGGATCCTTGCAAGCGCTCGCCAAATTCATGGCTTCCTCGCGTTGGTTCATGGCAAAAAGGGTCTCCGCCAGCATAGAGGTATAGACCTCGTCTTCGGGGTATTCATTATGAAGCTCACGAAAATGGATGGCGGCGCGGTTGAGATACAAATCGCGGAGGGAGCGGGAGGCTTCACGCTCCCCGAGGAATTTCTCATCGCACGCAAGGCGATAGCGGAAGGTGGCATCTTCGGGAAATTCCTTCAGGGCGTCCAGGGAGACAAGCAACGTAAATTCTTCGCCCCAAGGAAGCGCTTTTTGAAATCTTTCCTCCAGTTCTTTACGGCGGTCACCGCCCAAAAGCAGATCAACGCTCATGCCCAGCAGCCGCGACAGGGGGAGCAGCTGGTTGACGTCAGGCATCCCTTTGTCGGTCTCCCACTTGGACACGGCCTGGACCGACACACCCAACCGCTCAGCCAGCTCACTTTGGGTCATATTCTTTTCCTTACGATAGCGGCGGATGCTTTGGCCTAAGGTGGTCTGTGACATAGGGTGATCTCCTTGTAATTATTTTCAGGGGTGGCCTACATTATATCATAAAGCAAAGCTGATGTAAAGCAACGGTTTAGCAAGCAAAATTCCACGCAAGGTAGAATCACATAGCTTCATGAGGCCGCCCGCACATATCCTTCTGCTTGCATTTGGGGCATTTTAACCGTGCCTTGTTGCTTGTCATGATAGTGCCCCAAGTAAAATACAGCTTGTGCCACTTGACGTAAAAGATATACCCGCAGTTGGGGCAGACGAAGGGATCCTCGGCTTGCGCTTTACAGGTAAAGTAAAAGTTCATGCTCATCATTGCATCTCCTTGTCGTGTTGTCTGAGTCTTTCAAGTCCGTCGTTCCGATACTGCAGGGGGGACTTTCCGAAGCGACGCTTGAAGGCGCGGATGTAATAATTCGCCCCCGAAAAGCCATATTTGAGAGCCACGTCCCCGATGGGAAGAGCGGTAAACAGAAGGTCGGGACAGCTTTGGTTCAAGCGTTCCTCCATGACGTATTCCATGGGAGCCATGCCTGTGGACGCGCGGATCATTTTGGTCAGGGTCGTGCGGTTGGTTTTGAACATCTGACAGAGGGATTCCACCGACATGGGGCGCTCTACGTGCTCGCGGATGTACTGGATCACAGCGCCGGCGCTTCCCTCCTTTTGTCCCGCGAAAGCGCTTTCCGCCAAGCACATCACCGAGATGAGCTGAGAACGGGCGTGACAGGACCACATGGGATCAACGTCGTGGGCATCCACAAACCGCTCCGCCAGGGTATAGCGGTTGCGCAAGGAGGTGTAAATATCCGCGGACAGGGGGAGGATGCCGCAATAGGTATCGTCTCTTTTCAAAAACAGGTGGAAATCCGGGAAGCTGCAACGGGCGCGGAGATCTTCATAGCCGTCATCCTCGATAACCAGGTGGTTGAGACCGATGTTATAGAAATCGGGACGAAAGCAAAGTCCTCTGGCTTCGTATTGGCCTCCGTGGATGGTGACTGTGTCGGTAGTATTGAGGCATAGGAGATGGCAGCCGTTCAGGTAGCATCGCACCCCCGACAGGTTGAGGGACAAGGCCTCTGCATTGACAAGATACAAAGCGAACATGGTGCTGCTGACGGTGATCTCGTCGGTGATGCGGATGAGGTCGGGTGAATATTGCATGATTTTCTCCCTTATTCAAATGATTCTGCCTCTGAAGGCATGACGTACAAATCTACATCCACCTCGGTTCTTGTGGCATGGCAAAAGTCAATGATGTCAAGCGTTGGCGCAAGGCACGGACTGATATCATCAGGATAAACGGTGGGTACGATCTGCAGATAAAAGCTGACGTCATTTTCTTCGCGTATCTTGTTGAGCAACGGGATCTTTTCAAGAAGCGGTGCTATGGTTTTTCTCATTTGTTCTGCGACGATGACATGATATTCACTGCATCTTCCGATTTCCCACAGTGCAAAGTCATATTGGGTACCATTACGCCGTGTATCACCAATTTTCCAAGACTTTTCAGGCTCCAGCTTCAACAAAGCCGTTATGGTCTCGGGATCAAACTGCCCAACAATCTTAAAATATGTATAACAGGTATTCCGAGTATCCATATCCGATTCTCCTCACGATTCTATTTTGGTTCATTCCTGCTCTTTTTATTATATTTTATCATGCATTGACTGCGTTGTCAAGCTCTAAGAGTAAATTATAATAGCACAATTGACAATGCAGATAAATTGTTGTTTGGCGGCCGTGCCGCCTGCCACCGCTCGGGGTAGTGCATCCTATGCGTACCACATACCACGATGGAGAGTTGGTCAACAAAATTGTTGTTTACGGTTTTCTGAGCAACATGGTCGTAGGGGCGAACTGTGTTCGCCCGTAATAAAAAGTATATTGATAAGCAAAGGCTTTTGGGGAACGGCGGGCGAACGCAGTTCGCCCCTACGGGTTCATAGTAAGCCCACGCAAACAACAATTTACCTACCCATCGCGTGACGCATTAGGCAGAGGATGCACTCCC
The DNA here is from genome assembly GCA_015063685.1 of Oscillospiraceae bacterium. Classification (GTDB taxonomy): domain Bacteria; phylum Bacillota; class Clostridia; order Oscillospirales; family CAG-272; genus CAMEON01. The sequence continues at coordinate 56,878 of SVTR01000002.1, forward strand.
CCGAGCGATGGCCGCGGGCACTGCCCGCTAAACAACAATTTACATTTCTTCCGTAAGTTCCTATTCTCCCGGCAACCAGTTGACAAAACGCCCCAAATATATTATAATAAAAAGAAGACTTACATACGAGGTGTGATATATGCCCGAACTTTTGTCCCCTGCGGGGAATTTTGAAAAACTGGAATCTGCTCTGCGCTACGGCGCCGACGCCGTCTACCTGGCGGGTCAGAGCTTTGGTATGCGCTCCCAGGCGGGAAACTTTACAACAGAAGAATTATATAAAGCCGTCGAACTGACCCACAGCCTCGGCAAGAAGCTCTACCTGACCCTCAACACCATGCCGAGGACCGACGAATATCCCGACCTCTATAAATTTCTGGCCGACCTGCAAGGCTGCGCCATCGACGCCGTGATCGTTGCCGACTTGGGAGTCTTATCGGTGGTTAAGGAGATGCTGCCCCACATGGAGATCCATATCTCCACCCAGGCCAGCATCATCTCCCCTGCCGCCGCCTGCGCTTACGCCGCCCTGGGTGCCAAGCGTCTGGTGCTGGCGCGGGAGCTTCAATTCCATGAGATCAAAGCCATCAAGGCCGCTCTGCCCCAGGATGTGGAGCTGGAGGCGTTCATCCACGGCTCCATGTGCGTGTCCTACAGCGGCCGATGCCTCCTGGCCAACATGATGAACGGCCGCGACGGCAACCGCGGCACCTGCTCCCAGCCCTGCCGCTGGCACTACACACTTTACGAGGAAAAGCGTCCCGATTTCCCCATTCCCATTGAGCAAACCGAGCTGGGCACCTTTTTCATGTCCTCCCGCGATATGTGCATGATTCAGCATATCCCTGAGCTCATGGAAAGCGGCATCGACTCCTTCAAAATCGAGGGACGCATGAAGTCCGCCTACTACACCGCCGTGGTCACCAACACCTATCGCATGGCTATGGACGCTTATACGCGCGATCCCGAGAATTATCAATTCGACCCAGCTTGGATGCGAGAACTGGAGAGCGTGTCCCACCGCGAGTACGCCACGGGCTTCTATTTGGACGATCCCATGAAGGAGCCTCAGCTGGTGCAGGGCGGTCACTATATCGGCGAGAAGGCATATTACGGCACCGCGCTGGCATACGATACGGATGAGGCCAAGGAAGAGCTATCCAACATCATGGCGCGGGGCGTGCCGCTCGAGAATGCCTCGGGTCGCCTCTATCGTTTTAAGGAAAAGAACAAGCTCCGTGCCGCCGACCGCGCCGAGCTGCTCTCACCCGGCCAGACGGGCAAATTCTTTTATGTGGGCGAGCTGTACGATACCACCGGTTGCATCCGAGCCAACATTCCCCACCCCCATATGACTTTTTGGGCAAGAGTCCCCTACAAGGTCACCCCGGGGGATATATTGAGAATCGGGCTATAAGAGTGCGAGGGGGACGAGGAGTACGCAAGGGCACTTTTTGAAAAAAGCCTCCTTGACCCCAAAAAACTTTAGGGAACCTCTAAAAACTCTATTGATGAGAGAGCCGTGAGGAAATTTTTCGTCAGATGATGCAATTTTTCGAACGCGTAGTGGCGCTACGCGAAGAAAAACGTGTGAAATATGACGGGAAAGTTACCACGGATTCTCCGTCAAGAGAGTTTTTAGAGGTGACCTTTAATAAAAGGGAGACATTATGCTGATCATTGAACTATTAAAATCCCTCCTCTACGGCATCGTGGAGGGCATCACCGAGTGGCTACCCGTGTCCTCCACGGGGCATCTGATCCTGATGGGTGAATTTCTGCCCATGGATGTGTCTGACAACTTCTCCGAGATGTACGACGTGGTCATCCAATTGGGTGCCATCCTCGCCGTCATCGTACTGTTTTTTCATAAGCTCAACCCCTTCGCCGCCTCCAAGAGCTCCGTTGAAAAAAAGGGGACCTGGTCCTTGTGGGCACGAGTCTGCGTGGCGGTCATTCCCTCGGCTGTTATTGGCCTGCTGTTGGACGACTGGCTGGACGAGCACCTTTACAACTACATCACCGTGGCGATTACCCTGATCCTCTACGGTATTCTGTTCATTGTCATTGAAAAGTTGAGGCCCGCAAGCAAGGCCACCATTCAGACGGTAGACGGCATCAGCTACAAAACTGCCTTTCTTATGGGCGCTTTCCAAATGCTCGCCTTGATTCCCGGCACGTCCCGCTCGGGCTCCACCATTTTGGGCGGCATGCTGCTCTCGCTGTCCCGAGGAGCGGCGGCGGAATTTTCCTTCTTCATGGCTATTCCCACCATGCTGGGTGCTTCCCTGCTCAAGGTTGTCAAGCTGGTGCTGGAGGGCGTGGTCCTCACGGGCACCGAATGGGGCGTTTTAGCCGTTGGTTGCGTTTCGGCCTTCGCGGTGTCTCTGTGCACCATCAAATTCCTCATGGACTTCGTCAAGAAGCACTCCTTCTCGGTATTCGGCGTGTATCGCATTGTCCTCGGCGTGCTGGTGCTGGGATACTTTTTGTTCGTTGGAAGATGATATAATCAGGCAAACAAGGTTCGCACCTATCAATGAACTGTAGGGGAGGCGTTTCGCCTCCCGCAACGCTCTACAGAAGAAAAGTCCTATTTCGGGAGGGGAAACCCCTCCCCTACGAACTGACACACACGGGAGGTCTCACCATGCCCCACAAAGAGAAATTAAATATTCCCTATCCCGTGGTGGTGGAGGGCAAATACGATAAGATCCGACTGTCCAATATCATCTGCGCCCACATCGTCACCACCGACGGCTTTGGGGTGTTCAAGGGGGAGGAAAAGCGGATGCTTCTCCGTCGGCTGGCGGAAAAGTCCCCCTTGATCGTCCTCACCGACAGCGACGGTGGCGGCAAGATCATCCGCTCTCACCTATCGGGAATGATCCCCAAGGACAAGCTGATCCAGCTCTATATCCCTCAGATCAAGGGTAAGGAAAAGCGCAAGACCGCCCCCTCTGCCGCAGGGACGCTGGGTGTGGAGGGCATGGAGGATGACCTGCTTTACGATCTGTTTCTCCCCTATGCCCAAGGCTCCGACACCTTGGAACGGGCACAGGAAAATCCCCTGTCCACCGCCGATCTCATGAGAGACGGTCTGACAGGCGGCTCCGGAAGTCAGGCCAAGCGGGACGAGCTATGCCGCAGCATCGGACTGCCTGCGGGCATGAACGCCAACGCCTTATTGGCGGCGCTGAAATTACTGTATACTTACGACGAATATCTGACTTTGGTGGGACGGTAAAGCCGCCCACCGCATAGACTGAAAAGATCTGGGAACCTCTAAAAAACTCTATTGACGAGCGAGCCGCAAGGGAGTTTTTCGAGGTCACCACTTTAAGAAAGGAGCCTTTATGAACGCACTCCAAGCCTTTTGGCTCTACATCAAAGATTTCAATCTGCTCTCCGTCATCCTGCGACTGGTTCTGTCAGCCATGGCAGGTGCCGCTATCGGTGTGGAGCGTGCTGCCCATGGTCGGGCGGCGGGTCTGCGCACCCATATGACGGTTGCCCTCGGCGCGGCTATGACCGCTATGGTAGGTCTTTACGCCGTACAGGTTCTGGGCTTTGACTCTGACCCCCTCCGCGTGGCCGCCCAGGTGGTCAGCGGTCTGGGATTTTTGGGCGCGGGCACCATCCTGCTCCGTCGGGGCGGCTCCCAAATCCAGGGTCTGACCACCGCGGCAGGCCTTTGGACGGTAGCGGCCATCGGCATCGCCATGGGCATCGGCTTTTACGAGGGTGCTCTGGTTGCCACCTTGGCGGTGACCCTCATCCTCTCCATCATTTCCCGTGTGGAGTTTCGCATGAATCGCCAGCGTCAGCGGATGTCGGTCTATCTGGAGATCACAAGCGTGAATGCTGTGCAGACAACCGTTGCCACCCTGAAGCAGGACTATGGTGCCATTGAGTGTCAGGTCACGCCCCCCCGCAGCGGCACTTCCCCCCATGTAGGCATTGAGGCATTGATCCGTATGCCCCCGAAGGTAGATATTGAAGCCAAGCTCACAAAGCTGAGCAAGCTGGAAAACGTGGTGTTCACCCTGCAAAATTTTTAATGGGCACACCCCCCTCCCAAGGTTTCAAACAGGCAAATAACCATTTCCCAACATAACAAAAACAACCGAGCCATGCAAAGCTCGGTTGTTTTTTATAAGTCAACTACCCTTACCGTTTATCTTAGCGCTTGATTCTGACCAGATTTTCCAAGCCCTCGTGAATGGCTTCGCAAAAGATGATCACTTCTTCCTCGGTGTTGGTCTCGCACAAGCTGACACGGATGGTACAATCCGCGTCGGCGGCCGTCAGACCAAAGGCCAGGAGAGCGGCGCTGGGATGGGTTGCCCGGGCGGAACAGGCGGAGCCACTGGACACACAGATCCCCCTGCCGGACAAGTGGTTGAGCATGGTCTGTGACTTGATTCGAGGCAAGGTGATGCTGAGCACGTGGGGAGCACGTTGACCTCCCGGCACGTTGAGGGTCACATTTTCTCCCGACAGCTTTTCCTCCAACAGGGCTCTGAGCCGAGCCATTTGATCAATATTGGCCTGATAAGCAGTCGAGACGTGAGCACAGGCGGCGCCAAAGCCCACAATGCCCATGAGATTTTCCGTTCCGGCGCGAAAGCCGCTTTCCTGGCCGCCTCCGTACAAATGAGGAGCCAACTGCTTGGTCTTATGAATGGCGGGAGACACATACAAAGCCCCCACGCCCTTGGGCCCGTGGATCTTGTGGGCGCTCACCGTCACAAGATCAGCTTTCAGAGCCGTCGGTGTAAAGGGAACCTTCAAAAAGCCCTGTACGCAATCACAATGGGTAACGGTTTCGGGATGCTTTTTCTTAGCGGCGTCAAAGACCTTTTCCACCTCGAATCTTGCGCCGGTTTCATTGTTGACCAGCATCATGGTCACAAGAACCGTAGGCGTTTCCAAGGCTTGGATGGCGGCTTCGGTATCTAAGATTCCCCCTTTGGTGGGAATCCGAACCACCTCAAACCCCTCTTTTTCCAACCGCTCCAAGGAAGCCGCCACCGAGGGATGCTCGCAATCGGTGGTGACGATGCGGTTGCCGATACGACGAGGCTTCGCGTAAACGCTGCCGAAAATAGCCTGGTTGTTGGCCTCCGTGCCGGAAGCGGTGAAGATCAGCTCCGAGGGTCGGGTCAAACGAACCCCCAAAGCGGCGGCTACCTGTCCTCTGGCTTTTTCCAGCAGAAGGTGAGACGCCTGGCCTGCCCCGTGAAGAGAGGACGGATTACCGTAGATCTCCATAGCCTCGGTCATGGCCGCCTTCGCTTCATCACACAGCTCGGTCGTTGCGCTGTTGTCAAAATAGATCCATTGTTTCATCATTTCATTATCAGTCAAAGAAGGTGCGGAAATAGAGGGCCTGCTCCATGGCTTTCACGTCGTCCAGGTGCGCTTCATACTGCTCGGGAAGCGCGGTGTAGGTCATGGTATAGATCATGCCCACCAGGCAAATCGTCTGCCGCACGTGGTAGCTCGTGCCGCCCAGGGTATACGTATATTCATATACCTTGGCATCCTTCTCTCCCTTGCCTCCGTTATGCAGCTTGAGGTCGGTTTCGCTGATCAGCGTAAAATTCTCCAGAGACGCTTCATACTGTTGTCTGCAAAGCTCCCAGTATTTTTCCACCGTATAGGTAGCGTCCTCACCGATGTCATAGGAAAGCATGCTGACGTTCGAACGATCCTCTTCCGAAGCATACACCAGGTTTTGGCCGTTATTCACATCGCGGATCCAGGACTCAGGGGCGAAGAAGCGATAAGCCACCTCGTTGTCGGAGACCAGCTTCATGCCTTCGGGGGCCGTCACATTATCGGGCACCTTGCGCTCATGCTCACCCTCGTAGGGGAAGGTCTCGTAGGTAATGCACGCCAAAATACCGTCCACAATATCCAGCCAGGTATCAAACTTATCTGCGGGGGCGGAATAAGTAAAGAGGAAGAAGCGTTGCTCCCTGACACGGTATATCAGCACTTGACGATAACGTCGGCTCTCAGGCTTGTTCTCCCCTTCCGAGTCGATCACCACCGTGGCCTTATAGGTCATATCCACCGACCGCTGATCCTCCAGACCCTCCTCAAAATATTTTTCCTGCTCATAGCCATCCAGCTTGGAGATCTCAGCCACGTGAGCCTCCTTGAACTGCTGTATGGGAGAGGTCTCCTTGGATTCATCCACGGTAAAGGGTATCTGCACCATAGAGACCGCGGCGTTTTGAGAGGATACGATATAGGCGCTGGAAATACCGCTTTCGGTGTTGACCGTCCATTGGGTGGGCACGAAGAAGCGGAAATATTCACCGTCACAGGTGGCGTACTGATAGCCGTCGGGTACCTCCGAGGTGGAGGCGCAGGAAACAAGGCCGCCGGCCAGCAGACAAAGTGCGAGCAGGGCACACAGAAGACGGGAAAGTGGGGTGATTTTCATGGTAAATCTCCTGATTTTTCAAATAGTATGTATGATGGGACATCTCTAAAAACTCATCGCACGCCGATATGACGATGCTTTTTCTGTCATACGTCACAAATTCTTTCGCATAGGGTCAACTATGCGTGCAGATTTTTGTTTGACGAAAGAATCCCTCGCATCTCGCCGCACGCTGAGTATGTAGAGATACCCTATGATACATGATTAGCGTTAAGCGGATATAAACCCAAGGGTTATATTCCATTTTAGTATACCATAAAAACATGAATTCTGCAAGAGAAAACGGGAATTTTCTCTTGCAAAATACAAAAAAGAGGATGCTCATTGATGGGAGCATCCTCTTGGGGATATAGATTTACTGCTCGGGAGTAATGTCGCCGTCGGCGCAATGGATGGTGGCGGAGGTCAGGGAATCATTGCTTCTTCCAATATTCATTTCCCTCCACTGCGCTTGGGTGCCGGAATAGTGGACATCCGTGAGCCCCTGACAATCAAGAAACGCCTGAATACCGATGCTCGTCACGCTGTCGGGTATGTTGATGCTCACAAGTCCTGTGCAACCGTAAAACACATAATTATCAATACTTATCACACTTCCGTCTGTGGGAATCTCGCTATTTTGACAACCGGCAACCAGCATCTTGTTATTGGTTTCAATCAAGCAGTTTTGGGCACTATGATAAACTGAATTCCCCTCATCTACCGTGATGCTTGTCAAACCGGGGCAATGATAGAACGCCCTCGCGCCGATGCTCGTCACGCCGTCGGGTATGTTGATGCTCACAAGTCCTGTGCAACCGGAGAACGCCCCGGTAAAGATGTCCGTCACACTATTGGGTATGGTAATGTCCACAAGACCTGTGCAGCCGGAGAAAGCATTATTACAAATTTTCGTCACACTATCGGGTATATTGATGCTTGAAAGGCCTGTGCAACCGGAAAACGCGTAATCATCAATTCTTATCACACTTCCGTCGGTGGGAATATCGCTATTCTGACAACCAACGATCAACGACGCGCTTCGAGTTTCGATCAAGCAGTGGTTTGCGCTATGATAAAAACGATTCGACTCATCCACAGTGATGCTCACAAGTCCTGTGCAATGAGAAAACGCTCCCTCATCGATTTGTACCACACTACCCGGAATAGTAATGTTTGAAAGTCCCGTACAACCGGAGAATGCCCCCGAACCGATTTTCGTCACGCTATTTGGGATGGTAACACTTGAAAGACCTGTGCAACCGGAGAAGGCATTAATATCAATTTTCGTTACGCTATCGGGTATATTGATGCTTGACAGTCCTGTGCAACCAGAAAACGCGCCATCATCAATACTTGTCACACTTCCGTCGGTGGGAATAACGCTATTCTGACAACCGACGACCAACATCTTACTTCGGGTTTCGATTAAACAGTTGCCAACGCTGTGAAAAACAGAATTTCCCTGTGCAACCGTGATGCTCGTGAGACCGCGGCAGCCACTGAACGCAGAAGTCCCAATGCTCGTCACGCTATCGGGTATTTTGACACTCGTAAGGTTTGCGCAGTCACTGAACGCAAATGCGTCAATACTCTCAACACCGTCCGCAATGGTAAGGCTTGACAGTTCTTCGCACTCCTTGAACGCCCCAAAGCCAATACTCGTCACTTTTTCACCCTCGGGGGATTCAGATGGAATGACCACGTCACTATCCGTACATTTCCCAATACCGCTCACAAAACAAGTACCGTCACCGTTGGAGATAAAATCCAAGCCCACAGAGGGTTCAAGCGTAATTTCGGGTTCGTCGGTTGCGTTTTCGGTAGTTTCTTCGTTCACGTCGTCCAATGTAGTTTCGGGCTCAGTAGGCTCTTCAGTGAGCGAATCCGTCACCATCACCGTCTCCTTCTCATCCTCACCCACCGTTGTCACGGGCTCGTCTTCGGGCTCGTCCTCGGGCTTGTTCTCGGGCTTGTCACATCCTGCTAAAACCGGCATGAAGACAATTGAGGCAATCAATAAACAGATCGTGAACTTCCAAGTAATCTTTCTCATCATAAGCACTTCCATTCATTTTAAATATTATGTGCCGCTCCTTACGGCCACCAAATACCGGTTGAGGGTATCAAACCTTCAGCATCGCCTCCGCCGCCGCCAAAATCCCCAATTTACCGCTTTCGTAGGTCAGCCCGCCTTGGAAGAATACGGTGTAGGGGGGACGCATGGGGCCGTCGGCAGACAGCTCGATGGAGGAGCCTTGGGTGAAAGCCCCTGCCGCCATGATAACGGGATCGCCGTAGCCGGGCATGGCCCAGGGCTCGGGGGTCACGTGGGAATCCACAGGGGATGCGGATTGGATGCCGCGGCAGAAGGCGCAGAGAAGCTCGCCCTTCCCTGTGATCACCGACTGGATGATGTCGTGTCTCTCCTCGTTCCAGCGAGGCTCCACGGTGTAGCCCAAGGCCTCAAACATATAGGCGGCCAGATGGGCGGTCTTGAGCGCCTGGGCGGTGGTGTGAGGGGCATAAAACAGACCCTTGTAAAAGCTCTTGTTGTGACCGAAGGTGGCACCCACCTCGCCGCCCACACCCACGGAGGTGAGACGGTAGGAGCAAAGCTCCACGGCGCGCTTGGTGCCTGCGAGATAGCCGCCCGTCTCGGCCATGCCGCCGCCCGGGTTCTTGATGAGGGATCCGATGATGAGGTCAGCACCCACGGCGGTGGGCTCCACCGTCTCCACGAACTCGCCGTAGCAGTTGTCCACCACCACGTAGGTGTCGGGGGAATTTTCTTTGACGAACTTCACCATCTCGCCGATCTCAGCCACCGACAGGGTCTTGCGGTTGAGATAGCCCTTGGAGCGCTGGATGAAGACCATCTTGAGGCGGCTGCCGTAGGTATTCATCTTATCCTTCACGGTGTCGAAGTCGAACTGACCGTCGGGCTTCAGATCCACCACGTCGTAGTCGATGCCGAAGTCCTTGAGGGAGCCGTTGCCCGCCTCCCCCGAGATGCCGATGACCTCCTCGAGGGTGTCGTAGGGCTTGCCTGCCACAGAAAGCATCACGTCTCCGGGACGAAGAATGCCGAAAAGACCGATGCACAGGGCGTGGGTGCCGCTAACGATCTGATGGCGCACGATGGCGGCTTCTGCCCCCATGACCTCTGCCCAGATCTCGTCCAGTACGTCCCGTCCTCTGTCGTCGTAGCCATAGCCGCTGGTGCCGTCGAACATGGTCATGGCCACGCGGTGCTCGCGGAAGGCGTCCATGACCTTTTGGGTGTTCTCAAAGGACACGCGGTCAATGTGGGCAAAGTGAGGGGCAAGGGCCATCTCGGCCTCGGAGGCGAGGGTGAGAATTTTATCTGAAAATTGCATGATATGTAGTCCTTTTTATGTAGTGGTAGTTGTTTTCAAATTTGGGTTTGTCGGTGGGTTTCCACCATACCGTAGGGGCGACCTGTGGTCGCCCGATAACATAAAAATGGATATTCACCAACATTTTTTGTATTTGCGGGCGACCACAGGTCGCCCCTACGGAGTGGGGTATCTGTTCGATAAACCCCAATTTACTTCTTTCTCTTCCTGCAAAGATACTCGTCGATCTTCTCCTTGATATTATCAGGGATCTCTCTGCGGATGGGGCAGAACACGGCGTTGGCCATCCGCTCGGCGAAAACGGTAATTAACTCAATATCCGTCTCCATGTTCTCCACCTTGATGATCTCGGCGGTATCGTAGCTGTTGTGGATGGTGGCCGCCTCACGGGGGGAGACGCGGGCGAAGGAGATGGCGGGGATGCCACGGTCGGCGAAGGGAGTGGAGTCGCTGGAGTAGACCTCCTGGTAGGGGTCGATGAGGGTGCCCAGCTCGCGGCCGAGGTAGCTGATGTAGGAGACGGCGGCCTCCTCGGAGGTACAGCAGGCGATGAGGTGGCCCATGGTACAGCCGATCATGTCCAGATTGATGCAGAGCTTGATGGCGGGGAGGGCGTCCTCATGGGTAGCACAGTAGGCCTTGGAGCCGAGCAGTCCCCGCTCCTCACTGCCGCACCAGACGAAGCGCAGGGTGCGCTTATGGGCATGGGTGGTGAAGTACTCCGCCAGAGCCAGCAGTCCCACCGAGCCAGACATATTGTCATAGGCGCCCTCGGAGAGGGAGGTGGAGTCGTAATGGGCGGTGAAAATCACCACCTCATCGGACGTTTCGTCGGACTCGCCGGGGAGATCGAGGACCACATTGCGGGACTTGCCCACGTACTCGTCCTGCTTCAGGGTGATCTTGGCGGTCCTGGCGTTCTGCTTGATCAGAGCCACCGCGTCCTTGGCGTTGATGTTGACGCAGGGGAGCTTGTCCACGCCCTCGGAGACCATGGCGCGGAGCTCGCGGCGGTCGATGTTGCGGTCGGCGTAATTCACGCTTCCATCGTAGGTGATGATGCCCACGGCACCGTTCTCCAACAGGTCGCGGTAGCGCCAGTAGCCCATGTAGCCGTCGAACAGCACGATCTTGCCGCGGCAGCCCTCGAGCGCATACTTGTCCTTCCCCGCCAGATAGTAGAGGGGAGCTTCGATCTCATGAGAACCTGCGTTGAGGTAGCCCTTGCAGGGGATGGAGACGCCGTCCACGGTGAGGGTGTCGGTGTGCATGGTGGCCATCTGGACGTCGAACTCCTCAATGGTGGCGGTTGCGCCGAAGGAGGCGCAAACGTCGCGGATGTACTCGGCGGCGCGAAGCTCCTCGGGGGAGCCGCCGGTGCGGACAAAGGCTAAGTCGGTGAAAATCTTTTGGATGAGGGTGGGGGTCATGGGAGGCTCCTTTCTGTGGAAAAAGATACACGCCGAGCAAGCTCGGCAGATACAAGATACGAGATACGAGATATATCGGGGGTACCGTATCTTGTATCTTTGTATCGGCCGAGCTTGCTCGGCGCGTATCTTGTATCTCACAGTTTCTTTACGGTTTTTGATTCGGTTATTTCTTCAGCCACGCCACGGTCAGCTCCACGCAGGCCTCGGCGTCGTTGAGGTCCAGCATTTCCACGCCCGAGTGGATGTAGCGGGTGGGGATGGACAGGGCGGCGGCACGGCAGCCTGCGCCCGTCATCTGCATGGAGGAGGTATCGGTACCGCCTGCCAGGAGGATCTCAAACTGGTGCTTGATGTCCTTCTCCTTGGCGACGGCGGCCAGCTCGTCCACCAGCTCACGGTCACAGAGGACGGAGGAATCCTTGATCTTGATGGCGGCACCGCCACCCACGGAGCAGGCCATGGGCTTGGCACCCACGGCGTCGCCCGTACCCGTCACGTCATAGGCAAGGCCGATGTCGGGCATGATGCCAAAGGTTGCGGTCTTGGCACCGCGAACACCCACTTCCTCCTGTACCGAGAAGACGAAGTACACGTCGTCGGCACAGGGAGTCTCGGCCAGCTTCTCTGCGATTTTGATGAGCACGGCACAGCCCACGCGATCGTCCAAGGGTCTGCCTGCAATGCGGCGGCCGAGGAGACGGGTAAAGCCACCCTCCAGGGCGCAGTAGTCACCGATCTTGACCTTCTTTTCGGCTTCCTTCTTGTCCTTGGCACCGATGTCGATGAGGAGCTTATCCACCTTCAGATCGGCGGGAGCAACGCCTGCTTCAGGCACCATGATGCCCTTGACACCGTTGCCGAAGGTGACGTTTGTGTAGGCGGCGGCCACGGGATTGATGCCGCCAATGGGCGCGACACGAATGAAACCGTTATCGGTGACGCAGGTCACCAGGAAGCCGATCTCGTCCATGTGGGCGCAGAGCATGATCTTCTTGGCTTCCTCGGACGTACCCTTCTTGTAGGCAATGAGGTTGCCCATGGCATCCGACCAAACCTTGTCGGTGTAGGGGGCGATGAGGGGGAGGATCTTATCGGAAACGGCCTTTTCATAGCCGGAGATGGCGCGGGGCGCGGTGAGAGCTTTCATTAAGTTCAGCATGGTTTTGTTACCTTTCGTTTTGATTATTTTTTATGATACGGGAGGTAAATTGTTGTTTACCACCTGCGGTGGGGCTCTGGCTCGGGGTAGGGCATCCCATGCCATGGGCATCACACGATGGGGAGTTAGGCAGATAAATTGTTGTTTAGCGGGCAGTGCCCGCGGCCAACGCTCGGGGATGTTCAACCCATGCAGGCCGCATACCGCGATGGGCAGTTGGTTAGATAAATTGTTGTTTATGGGCGTTTACTGACCAACGCGGTCATCCTGAGCAAGGCCGCTGGCCGCGCCGAAGGATCTCTTTATACCTGTAAAAAACCATTGTCATAAAAAGGTTTTGCTTCCTGTGGGATCCTTCGACTCGGGCATCGCCCTCGCTCAGGATGACTGTTTCAAGGCGGGGCACAACAACGCTAAACAACAATTTACAGGTGTGGTCTTAGTTCAACTTCCACTCGCGGAGCATGGCCATCACCAAATCACGATAGGCCTCGTAATCCTCGTAGGTGCTGACGTTGGAGGCGGAGTGAATATATCTGGTGGGCAGGGACAGACCCAGCACGCGGACACCCGAAAGGCTCCGCTGGATGACACGGGCATCGTTGGCGCCCGAGGCGTACTGCTTGATCTGGCACTTGATGCCCTTGTCCTCACCCGTTTGCAGGGCGTAATTAACGAAGGCGCGGTCATAGATGGTACCGCCGTCCACCAGGGAGATGACACCGCCTCCGCCCAGGGCGGACACGCGTGCAGGGCCGCTGACACCGGGCAGATCGTTGATAGCGGTAGCTTCCATGATGATGGCATAGTCGGGGGCTACCGTGTTGGCGGCTACCACCGCGCCCGAAATGCCGATCTCCTCGCAACGGGTGAAGGCAAAATAGACGTCAAAGGGCAAGTCAAAGGCTCCGCCGTGGAGATAGCGCATGGTCTCAATGAGGGCGGCGCAACCGCAACGGTCGTCCAACGCCTTGCCCTTCATATACTTCCCGTCCTCGCCGTAGGTAACAAAGTCGGAGGTGAAGGTGGCGCAGTCGCCGATGGAGACCTTGGTCTCGGCATCTGCCTTGTCCAGCGCGCCGATGTCGATATAGAGCTTGTCCGCGGGGGTGATCTTGGTGCGCTCCTCGGCGGTCTGCATATGGATAGCCTTGGAAGCGATGACACCTTGAATGACCTCGTCATCCTTGCCGTAGATGGTCACGCCGCGGCCGCAGAGCACACGGGGATCGATACCGCCCAGGGTACCGAATTTCAGATAACCCTCATCCGTGATCTGGCGAATCATGAAGCCCACCTCATCCATATGGGCGGAGAGCATAAGTCTTTGGGGATTTTCGGGATGATAGTCCAGGCCGCGACCGCAGACCTTGGCGATGAGGTTGCCAACTCTGTCCTCGCAGTAGCCGTCGCAATCTCCTTCGATCTGTTCAACGATCAGCTCGCGAACCACGTCCTCGCGTCCCGTGGGGCCAAAGGCCAGGGACAAGTGTTTGATCAGTTCAATACCACTGTATTTCATCTTGCATACACCTCCGCGATCTCATTTGACGTAACAAACGCCTTGGTCAGGTTGCCCAGAGCTTCAGCGTCCTTGAGGCTGATAACCTCAGCGGCGGAGTGCATACTCTTGAGGGGGAGACTGCACAGCACCGAAGGAATGCCGTCAATGCTCATGCCCAGCACGTTGGCGTTGGTGCCCGTACTGCCGGGGCAGGCCTGTACCGTGTAGGGGATCTCCCCCTTGTCGCACAAATCCTTGGTCATCAGGGTCAGTTTGCGGTCGGTAGCGGCGGCGATCTCCACCACCACACCGCTGTCGAAGGGAGACAGATTTCTTTCCTTAACCTCAGGAACGGCGGCGTGGGTCACGTCCATGATGAGGGCATAATCGGGCTTGACGCCAAAGGCGGCGGTGGCGGCACCGCGGCAACCTACCTCCTCCTCGGCGGAGAACAGGAAGTAAACGTCACCCGCCAGCTTGTCAGCAGGGATATTGGACAGCGCCCAGACAACGCAGGCACCACAGGCCTTGTCGTCGAAGGCCTTGCCGTATATGCGGTCATTCATCAGCTCGCCGTAGACAGGCTTGAAGCCCACGGGAGTACCCAGGGAGATCATCTCCTCCAAGGCCTCCTTGGTGTAGCCTGTATCAATGTAAAGCTGATCCATGGGGGAGAGCTTATCGCTGTCTCCCGGCTTTCTGAAGTGGGGAGGGGTGGATGTAAAGACACCGTAGACGGGCTCCTTGCCGTAAATGATCACCTCTCCTGCCTGGAGGATGCGGGTATCTACGCCGCCCACATTGGTGACGGTGACAAAGCCACCTTCCTTGATGTCGGTGACCATCATGCCGATCTCGTCAAAGTGCGTGTCGATGAGGATCTTGGGAGCATTCTCTCGGCCGCATTTCTTGACGAACAGGTGGTTACCCATGGGGTCAACCTTGTGCTCGTCAAACACCGAGCCCACGATGGCTTCCAGTTCGGTGGAAGCTACCTTTTCGTTGCCGCTGACGGACATGAGACCGCACAGCGACAGAATGGTTTCTTTGAGATTCATGTATTTGTTTCCTTTCTGGAGTTTTTTCGTTTTGAAGTTATATAAATAACGGTAAATTGTTGTTTACCACCTGCGGTAGGGCTTTGGCTCGGGGGTGTGTATCCCTTGCCTACTGCATCACACGATAGGTAGTTAGGCATGTAAATTGTTGTTTGCCACCTGCGGTGGGGCTTTGGCTCAGGGTAGTGTATCCTATGCCATGGACATCACACGATGGGTAGTTAGGCAGATAAATTGTTGTTTGCGTGGGCTTACTATGAACCCGTAGGGGCGAACTGCGTTCGCCCGCCGTTCCCCAAAAGCCTTTGCTTATCAATATACTTTTTATTACGGGCGAACACAGTTCGCCCCTACGACCATGTTGCTCAGAAAACCGTAAACAACAATTTATCTGACCAACTTTCCATCGTGGTATGTGGTACGCACAGGATGCACTACCCCGAGCGATGGCCGCGGGCACTGCCCGCAAACAACAATTTATATAAAATTAAAGCGCCTTTACAATCTCCCGGAACACCTCGCCCCGCTCCTCAAAATTCTTGAAGGCGTCGAAGCTGGTGCAGGCGGGCGACAGGAGGACGATGTCCCCCTCACGGGCAATGTCGCAGGCGGTCTTCATGGCCTCGCGGTAGTCGGGGATGACAGTAACGGGGAGCTTTTCGGGGTCATACAAGGGACACCGCGAAAGGGCATCCATGATCTGATCCCGAGCCTCCCCCGTAAGGATAACGCGGGATGCCATTCGGCACAGTCCCTCAGCCAGAGGGTCAAAGGCAACGTGCTTATCCTGTCCTCCGCAGATGACCACGGGGTCTCGCCCTCGGGGAGTGCCGTCAGGGTTGGTTCCTTGAAGCTCCCGCAGCTCACGGATAGCAGACAGAGCGGCACAGGTGCGGGTAGGGCTGGAGTCAATGGAGCTGTTATAATAAGACACGCCCTTGACCTCACGCACCGGCTCCAAGCGGTGCGGTACCCCCGTGAACTCGTCTGCCACCTTTTCCACGGCGGCAGGGGACACAAGATCGCAGACAGCCCCCAGGGCGGTCATGTAATTCTCAATATTATGCTTGCCGAGCAAGCGGATCTTACGGATGGCCAGGAGGGGTGTCTCGGTCTTACCGTCTGTGATACAAATATATCCGTCCTTGAGGTACAAGCGGCGGTCGCCCTCTTTGAGGGGGGGGCAGTCGCAATCGTAGACAGAAAACCAGGAGACGGGGCAGCTCAAGTCCTCACCGATGCTTCTCGTATATTCGTTTTTGGCGTTGAGGACGGCGCGGGTGATGCGCTTCCCTTCCGTAATGCGGGCCTTGGCGGCCACGTATTCGTCCATGTCGGTATGCCAGTTCAGGTGGTTGAGGGTGATATTGGTAATGACCGCGCGATGGGCGGCGTTTTGCATCGTCATGAGTTGGAAGCTGGACAGCTCCACCACAGCAAAGTCGTCCTCGGTCATACCTTCAACCACGGGTAGCAGGGGCGTGCCGATGTTGCCCCCCAGATAGACCTTACCACGTCCCGTGATCTCAGCCTCGGCGGCGAGAAATTTGGAGACGAGGGTGGTGGTGGTGGTCTTGCCGTCGGAGCCTGTGATGCCTATGACCGTCGAGGGGGTCACTGACAAAAACAGCTCCATCTCCGAGGAGAGGATGGCGCCCTTTTCCACGGCGGCCTTGATCTCGGGGAGATCGGGACGGAATCCGGGAGAGCGGAAGATGATATCCCCCGTCAGATCCCTGAGGTAGTCCTCGCCGCAGATCAACTCGGCCCCCGAGGACAGAATGACCTGTGCCTCTCCCGAGGCCCTCATATTTTCAAGGGTACGTTTGTCCCTGACCGTGATCTTTCCTGCCCCGCTGGCAACAAGATACGGCAGAAGGGGCTTTCCCGACACACCATACCCAAGGATAACGCAATGCGCGCCGTTGATCCGCTCCGCAATAGACGGGGAGATTGGTTGTTGCATCTCATCACTCCTTTCTCAAAAAGCCAAGTGACAGACTCTGCCACTTTATACAATCCCATAATATTATATACTATTTTATGAGGATATGCAAGTGGTGAATGAAAATTTCAGCACATTTTTTGTGGCCCTCCCAACAGATTTCGGCCCAACATTCATATCCGACAGTCGGTTTTCGGAGTACCGGGGATTTTGTAAAATTTATCAGGCATTTGAAAATATCCTGAATTTTACTGTCGATATTTTATGAAAAATTATTAAAAGACAAGAACAGTTCACATTTCTATGATACAATATGGGATAGTGTGTAAATCAAAGGCGAAAGGAGGCCGTGTATGAAACAAAAAAACAACCGTCAGACAGTCGATCTGTCTGCATCCGCGCCTCTGCTCCCCACCATTCACGCCCCCTCCGATCTCAAAAGTATTCCCTCCGTAGAAATTCCCCGTCTTTGCGAGGAGATCAGAGCAACCCTGGTGGACACCGTCACCAAAAACGGCGGCCATCTGGCATCCAACCTGGGTGTTGTAGAGTTGTCCGTGGCCATGCATCGGGTATTTGACTGCCCCCGCGACCACTTTATTTTTGACGTAGGCCATCAAAGCTACGTGCACAAGCTTCTCACCGGTCGGTACGAGGCCTTCTCCACCCTGCGGCAGGGCGGCGGTATTTCCGGCTTTACCAAGCGGAGCGAAAGCGAATATGACTGCTTTGGCGCGGGCCATAGCTCCACCTCCCTGTCAGCCGCCTTGGGCTTCGCCAAGGGAGACCGTCTGCACGGCTCGGATGCCTATACCGTAGCCGTCATCGGTGACGGCGCTTTTACCGGCGGTATGATCCATGAGGCGCTGAACAACGTGTCCCGTCATCTGAAGCTCATCATCATCATCAACGAAAACGAAATGTCCATTTCCAAAAACGTGGGACGTTTCGCCACCCATATGTCCAAGATGCGCCGCAAGGCCGGATATTTCAAGGCCAAAAAGACCACCGCGCGCATCCTTACCAAAATCCCCCTGGTAGGTAAGCCCCTGTTCCGAGGCCTTGTGAATCTGAAAAAGGCCTTCAAGAATGCCCTTTACGGCAGTAACTATTTTGAGGATATGGGTCTGTATTATCTCGGCCCTGCCGACGGCAACGATTACGAAGCCATCGAAAGGCTTTTGACTGAGGCTAAAAATCAGACCGAAAGCTGTGTTGTCCATATCAAAACGCGAAAGGGCTGTGGGTATGCACCTGCCGAGGCCGATCCCGGCTTTTATCACGGCATGGCACCCGGCGGCGCGCCGCCCAAGGAGAATTTCTCGGTTCATCTGGGACAGATCCTTACCGAGCTTGGGCAAAAGGACGAGCGCATCTGTGCCATCACCGCCAGCATGAGCGAAGGCACAGGTTTGGAATCCTTCCACGCCGCCTGCCCCAAGCAGTTCTTTGACGTGGGTATTGCGGAGGAGCACGCCCTGACCTTTGCCGCAGGCCTGGCCGCCGACGGCTTCAAGCCCGTGACGGCGATCTATTCCAGCTTTATGCAACGAGCCTATGACCAGATCATTCACGACGTCGCCCTTCAGCAACTCCCCGTGCTTATGTGTATTGACCGCGCGGGTCTCAACGCCGCTGACGGCCCTACCCACCACGGCATTTTCGACGTGGCGTTTCTGTCACAGATCCCCGGGGTGGATCTCTACACCCCCATCACCTTTGATGGACTTTCCCTGTCTGTGAAGGCTGCCCTCACCAAAGGCACCCCCGCCGCGATCCGCTATCCCAACGGTGGAGAAAACAAAGACGTTTTATCTGCGTTCTACAGCACCGGTGCGCCTACTGACATCCGCGTGCGGACAAGCTATGCCCCCGACGAGACCGTTGACGCCGTGATCATTACCCACGGCCGCATCACCGCTGAAGCCCTCAAGGCTCGTGCCTTGGCCGCCACGCAGGGCTTGCGCGTAGGTGTGATCCTATGTGAATACATCAAGCCATACCACAAGCTGGCAAACGAAATACTGGCACTCCTTCCCCAAAATCCGGTTCCCGTACTCTTTGTGGAGGAGGAGATCCGGGCGGGCGGCTTTGGTATGATACTCTCGGACACCCTGTGCAGGATCTCCGATTTCAAAAACACCCCCTACGGCATCCTGGCCGTTGACGACAGCTTCGTAATCCAGACTCAACCCGAATCCATTTACAAGACTGCGGGATTGGACGCCGAAGCAATGCTGGCTCGCATCAACGCATTACGGAAGGCGTGATCCCTCGGAGGAATCCCATGCTTTCTGATTTCCTTTTTTGCTTTCGCTTGCTCGCCTTTTTAGGCGTTTTCATGTATCTCATCGGGCTCTTTCTGCCGCGCCATTGGTTTGGAGACGGAGATAAGGGCTGGTTTTCCTGCTTTCCCCGTGAAAAAGGGGGGAAGCTATACGAGCGGGTCGGTATCCGTCAATGGAAAGACAAGGTGCCCGACATGAGCCGTATCTCCCGCCGTTTGACCAAGAAAAGCATCTCCGAAAAGCCCACTCCCGATTCTCTTCTGGGCCTTATCAGAGAGACCTGCGTGGCCGAGCTGATCCATGAGCTGCTCATGCTCCTGGGCTTCCTGTGCTATCTGATCAGAAGAACCAAGCGCACACTTTTCTGGGTGATGGTCTGGGCTTTGGGCAATCTGCCCTATGTCATGATCCAGCGCTACAACCGCCCCAGGCTGATCCGTCTGCGGGCCCATCTTCTCAAACAAAAGGCTTCTGTTTCTGATGAGACCGAAGCAGTAACATTACCGAAAGGATCTTCCTCATGAAAAAAAACGGAAAGTTTTCACGCTTTCTATCAGCCTTTGATCCCCGTTGGCAGCACGTCCATCCCTTGTTCCTCTTTGATAAGCGATTTGGCTTTTTCTGGCTCCTTATCTTCTGGCCGCTTTTCGGTCTGGCCTTTTACGCGGTAGAGGGGTTGGATGCCTCGGGTCTACGAACCGATCTCACCTCTATCTGGTGTCCCTTGGACGATTACATCCCCTTCTGCGAGTGGTTCCTGTTCCCCTATCTCTTTTGGTTTATCTTCCTCGTGGGGATGTATGCATATACCGTCTTTTTCGAGGTGGATCTTTTCAAAAAGCTGATGTACTTCACCATCGCCACCTACACCTTCACCGTTATTGTCTATCTGCTATTTCCCAACATGCAGGAGCTCCGCCCAACCGAATTCCCCCGCGACAATTTCCTGACCCGCTTTATGGCAGGCTACTATGAAATGGACACCAACACCAACGTGCTCCCCTCTTTGCACGTCATCGGCGCCTTCGCGGTTCAGACAGCGGCATGGCACTCCAAACGACTAGGTACCACTCCTTGGCGGATCGCATTCACCGTTACCGCTATTCTGATCAGCCTGTCTACCGTATTTTTGAAGCAACACTCCATCCTGGACGTTTTCGCAGGGCTTCTGGTATGCTTGCCCGCCTATATCCTGATCTATCGCCTGCCACTTCATCCTCAAAAGAAGGGTGCGGCCGTCGGCCTGCAACAATAACCATTGAAAAAATTTGCCCCAGGCTCTTGACGGTTTGGGGCAAATGTTATATAATTATGTATATTGTTACCCTGCACTTTCTTCAAGGGGATCCGCTCACATTTGCGCCTCCTCACTCCGGTGTTACCATCTTCTCATGCGAAAGGAAATCATCTCATGAACGAGCACCCCAACCACGAAAACGAAGCTGTAAATGACGAGCATCCCAAAAAGCATCTGGCCCACCCTTATAAAAGAGCCTTGTTTTTTGGCATCCTGGCAATTATCTTCGTCGGAATCTTCGTTCTTATCAACCTGCCCAGTGTTTCCTCCTTTATAAACGGCTTGGGCAATCTCCTCTCTCCCGTCATCATCGGTTGCGTAATCGCGTATCTATGTAATCCCTTCTTGGAGTTTTATGAATACCGCGTGCTCCGAAGAATGAGCAAAACGGGAATCCGTCGAGGTTTGTCTCTGTTTTTGGCCATCATGACCATGGTGGGCGTCATTGCTCTCCTGCTCGTCATGATCATCCCTGAGCTGATCAACAGTATCATGGATCTGGCCACCAATTACGAAACCCTTTTGGATGGATTGTTGAATGCCGTGACCGGTATGATCAACGATATCGCCCAAAAATTTGAGTTGGAAAACGATGTGATCCAGGATGCGGAGCAGCTGAAAAATATGCTCTTCAGTTTCCTTGGTGAAGGTGATGATCTGATGGATAAGATCATCAATTTTATCAACGAAAAGAACGTAGTCGGCGGTGCCATCAACGTCGTTGGCGCGGTGGTCAGCACGGTTTTCGACATCATTTTGGGTATCTTCATTGCCCTCTATATCCTCTCCTCCAAGGAAAAGCGTATTGCTCAGATCCGCAAATTCCGCAAGGCTATGTTCAGCGATAAGCAAAACGGTAAGATCACCGAGATCACAAAGCTTGTCAGCCATACCTTCAGCGGCTATGTGTTCGGTGTCCTCATCGACGCGTTGGTAGTGGGTGTCATGGTCTTTGTCCTGCTCAGCATTTTTGAAATCTCCAAGTATAACCTGCTCATTGCGGCACTCTGCGCCGTCACCAATATCATCCCCGTCTTCGGCCCCTTCATCGGCGCCATCCCCTCTGCCTTTATCGTACTTATCTCCAACCCCAACGACCTGTCTAAATTTTTCATGTTCATCCTGCTTATCCTGATCATCCAGCAGGTGGACGGCAACCTGTTGCTCCCCAAAATCCAAGGTGATAATACCGGTATCAGTTCCCTAGCCGTGCTGGTAGCCATTACCATAGCAGGCGGACAGTGGGGCGTTCTCGGCATGGTGGTGGGCGTACCCATTTGTGCTGTCATCATCGAGCTGGTCAAGCGCTTCCTGGACAACAAGCTGGAGGCCATGGGCGAGCCCACGGATACTGTTGCCTACTATCCCAAGGACGCGTTGGGCAACGCGGAAAAGGATGTGCACTACGAGCATGCAGGACTCCTCTATCGCTACGAGCACAGTAGCTTTAAGCCCAAATTTGAAAAATTCAAGGCCAAGTTCTTCCGAATTTTGGGTTATAAGGGTAAATCCGATAAGAAGTCGGGTTCCGGTAAGGATAACGCTTCCGAGACCGATGCTTCCAAAGCATCCACCGATACCCAATCTTCTGATACCGAAGCTAATAGCAACGGTGATCGGATGAATAAGGAATAAGCACACCTAAGGCTCTCTTGACGGTAAATCGACGCAGGTTGGCCGTCAAGAGAGCTTTTAGAGGTGACCTTTAGTCTAACGAAAAAATCCCTCACATCTCGCCGCACGCTGAGTATTGAGAGATGCCCATAAATCTATTTTTCATCATCAAATTACGGAGCTAACATTATGTCAGAAGTTTTTCAGAAAAAGGGCGATATTTCGGTTGAGACCGCCCACATTTTCCCCATCATCAAAAAATGGCTGTACTCTGAGAAGGATATTTTCCTCCGGGAGCTCGTATCCAACGCCCAGGACGCCATCACCAAGCATAAGCGGCTGGTATCCCTCGGTCAGATTGAGGACGACGAAACAGCCTACCGCATCACAGTCACCTTGGACAAGTCCGCCAAAACCCTGACCGTTTCCGACAACGGTATCGGCATGACCGAGGAGGAGGTTGCCCGCTACCTGGGCAACATCGCCTTGTCTGGTGCTTTGGAATTCATCCAGAAATACGAGGGCGACAATCCTGAGGACAACAAAAACGGCATCATCGGTCACTTTGGCCTGGGCTTCTACTCCGCCTTCATGGTGGCCGATACGGTAGAGGTCATCACCCGCTCCCACACAGGAGGCGAGACCGTCCGTTGGGTCTGCTCCGCCGAGGGCTCCTACGCCTTCACCGAGGCGCCTTACAGCCTCCACAGAGGAACCGACATCATCCTGCACGTCACCGAGGAGGAGTCTGCCTATCTCGAAGGCTACAAGATCACGGATATGTTGGACAGATACTGCTCCTTCATGCCCACCGAGATCTATTTTGTGGATGAGACCGCCGATACCTCCGACACCGAGGACAAGGAGCCCGAAGCTCCCCAGCCCATCAACGACACCGTTCCCCTGTGGCAAAAGGCTTCTTCGGAATGCACTCCCGAGGAGTATAAGGAATTTTACCGCAAGGTGTTCCGCGACTACCGCGAGCCCCTGTTCTGGATCCACATCAACGCAGACTATCCTTTGAACTTCAAGGGTATTCTGTATTTCCCCCGACTCAACAATCAGTACGAATCCATGGAAGGACAGGTCAAGCTTTACTACAACCAGGTCTTCGTGGCTGACAACATCAAGGAGGTCATTCCCGAGTATCTGCTCATGCTGAGAGGCGTTTTGGACTGCCCTCAGCTTCCTCTGAACGTGTCTCGCTCTTATCTGCAAAACAACACCTACGTCAGTAAGGTAGCCGCCCATATCGTCAAAAAGGTGGCCGACAAGCTCAACTCCCTCTGCGAAAACGAGCGCGAGACCTATGAGGGCGTGTGGGACAGCATCCGTCCCTTTGTGGAGTACGCCTGCATGCGCGAACGCAAATTCTACGACCGAGCCAAGGACGCCATTCTTTTGCATCTCACCGACGGCACCTATGTAACCCTGCCCCAATATCTTGAAGCCGCCAAGGAAAAGCATGAAAACACCGTCTATTACACCACCGACAAGGAGCTCCAGGCGCGCTATATCGCCCTTTTTGAAAGTCAAGGAATCTCTGTTGCCGTCATGGAGCAGCTCATTGACACCCAGTTTGTGCAAATGCTGGAAAGCTACGACAGCTCGGTCAAGTATCTCCGCATCGACGCTGACGTCGCAGCCGCGCTTACCGAGGAAAACGGAGATACCACCGACAACGAAGCCCTCACCGCCCTGTTCCGCAAGGTCAGCGGCAAGGAGGATCTGGAGGTTAAATATCAGACACTCAAGGACACATCCCTGCCCGCCATGCTTACCGTATCCGAGGAATCCCGCCGCATGGAGGAAATGATGCGGATGTACGCTATGCAGGCCGGTGGAGAGGTGCCGAGCCTTCCCGTATCCTACTCCCTGCTGGTCAACCATGGATCTCCTCTTGTCAGCCGTCTATCGGCGCTGACCGCGGAGGATGGGGCGAAGGCCGAGATCATCGCGGGCATGATCTACCGTCTCTCTGTTTTGGCGCAGCGCAAGCTCACAGCGGAGGAGCTGAACACCTTCCTTACCGAGAGCTTTAACCTGCTATCCCTGCTGTAATCTGCCATGAGTTATCTCAACACAGACGTTCCCGAGCTCAAGGGCTACGATACGGGCACCGTCCTCAGCAATCTGGAGACGTTGGAAATCCGTATGGAGCATCTCTGTGAGGCTACCGTCGCCGAGCTTTTCGAGCTTTCAGACGCCATCCTACAGGACGCGGGGGGAGATCCCGACACCGTTTTCAGTATTCTGCTGTCTCTGCGGGGACAACCGGACAGAGACACCGCCTCCCCGCTGAAGTCTCGCCATCTTTTGTGGGAAAACGTTCCCATATTGGAAGGGATAAACCGCCACCTCGGACTCTATGAACGATTAACTCTATATCAGCTCATAACCGAGAAAATGCCGCGTCTCCCCATTCTGACACATCGAGACGATACCCTACTGCCGGCCGCCGCCAAAGGCAGGATCGCTTATATGACCGGCTCTTTCGTGGATAAAGCCTACATTCGATTCGCCGAAGAGCTCCCCCATTGCCGCGCCGCAGGCTTTCACAGCTTCATTGATGCCTGTGAGGAGGTGTGGGGTGGGTTGTGCGAATACTGTATTCTTCCTCTGGAAAATTCGGTGGAGGGCAAGCTCCCCGGCTTTGCTAAGCTGATGGTCAAATACAGACTCCATATCATCGCGGTGTGCGACGTAACGGGTACAGGCGGACGCGGCGAGGAAACCACCCGCTTTGCCCTGCTTCGTTTGGCCGACGAGGATCGTGCAGCCGAGATTTCTCCCTTGGCCACCCGTGACCACCCCGTGACTCATATAGAATTACTGCATACAACAGCCAGCCCCGGTTTCAGCGAGATCGTCGCCGCGGCTGAATTCTGCGGGCTCTCCCTTGCTCGTGCCGACACA
The DNA here is from genome assembly GCA_015063685.1 of Oscillospiraceae bacterium. Lineage (GTDB taxonomy): Bacteria > Bacillota > Clostridia > Oscillospirales > CAG-272 > CAMEON01. The sequence continues at coordinate 81,908 of SVTR01000002.1, forward strand.
CTCCCCGCAGAAGAGCTCTACCCCCTTCTGTCAGGCAACAGCTTCAGCGCGGACAAAGAACCTGTAGCCCCCCTCATATCCACCGTTTGGGAAACTGAAAAATCTGCGCTCTCTGCTTTTTTATGCTATCTCTCCCTTGAAGCATCCGACGACCCCATTTTGGGGCTCTATCCACACTTATCATGAGAAAGGACAAATTACTTTATGGAACATTTTTCTTACAATCCCCAGGGCGTTTGCTCCCGAAAATTTGATTTTGAGATTGAGGACGGTGTCATCCGCAAGGTAACCTTCACCGGAGGTTGCTCCGGCAACACCCAGGGCGTCGCTTCCCTGCTCGTCGGCATGACCGTTGACGAGGCGATCACTCGTCTGGAAGGCATTCATTGCGGTCCTCGCCCCACCTCCTGCCCCGACCAGGTAGCCAAAGCGCTGAAGGCATACAAGGCCGGCGCGTAAAATTGCAAAACAAAAACGCCGTTTGCAAACGGCGTTTTTTTGTGCCAATATTCATGTCAGAATTTTTTCGAGCAGGGCTTTTTGCTCATCAACCCGATCAGTTCCCCATCCGGACATCCCCAAACAGGTCACACAGCGGCATAAAACCTGAGCCGATTGCATCACCATGGGAAAATCAATCGCCCCTCTCAAGGGCATATAGATCCCGCCCAGTCTTCCAAGAGGCATGCGTGCGGCCATATCCTCCAGCTTACGAGACAAAGCGCCATAGGATGTCTGTGTTTCCAGAGGCAAGTACGGTATAACACCGCAGGACAACGCCACGTCTCCCTCTGACGTAACCACCCACGTCTCAGGTAGGCATCCGCATCCTCGTAAATAATCGCAGATCGGTGCTATCAAGTGGGATGAAAGGCCTGTCATCATCAATCTCCAACCACGGCGAACACATTCTCCCCCAAAAAGGCGCAAGCTTTGCCACACGATCAGCGCGCGCTCATCCTCGGTCAGCGTCTCTCCATGCTGAAGCTTTATGACCGCCCGGGCAGGTGTATAGGGATTGGGACGCAGGAAGATTGTACAGTTCGAAAGATCCACCGCAACGCCGCGGCATCCTCTTGCCCGACAATCATTGAGAAGCCCGATCAGCCGTTGGCTCATGTCCGTAGCCGCAGTCTCCTGATTCAGGGAAGGAAGCAAGGAGGAGGACCACAGGGCACCCGTCAGATCGGTCAAAGTAAGCCAGACCTCGGTGTTTTCGGGGATCACGCGATTCGGCGCCAAGCTCATCAGCTCCTCCGGGGTCAAGAGGACGGTCATATGCCCCAGACCCATGGAGTATGCGAGATCTCTCAAGGTCAAGTTTTTTTTAAAAAGAACCTCGGCCACCTTGCGCCATATCTCCGGCAGGGACTTATCATCGGGAAACACCTCAATACCAAAGCCTCGTATCAGCAGCTCTCCCAGGGCAAAGCTATAGGGATGCCCTGCCCAAAGGGGCAACACACGGCACAAGGCCCCGGTCTTGTCATAGTCGGAGGCGCCGCCCGTAATATAGGCCTCCTCCACACCTGACATCCGCATCATGCGGTTGATGCCCTCGTGGTTCCCGATGCCCAACACCTCGCACAGATTGGAGAGCGGGCGAGCGTCTAAAAAATCCCGTCCGAGCGCTATACAGCGCAGATTTTTCATTTGGACAGCCGACCGCATCGGAACTGTTTTCTGTGTAGCGGCGTTAACCTTTTCCATCACTCGCCCTCCTTTCGGTCAATCTTCTTTTTTCTTTTTCAGCAACATTGCCATAAGTCCGGATGCCGCCAGCAGGGAAACCGGCATGGAGACACTCACCAGGTTACAACGAATATACTTATCATCGTCATCGTCCTTATCGTCATCCTTCTCCGTTTCTTCATCATAGGAGGGCTTCACGGTGGGCTTTTGGGTTTCGACCTCGGTCACCTTGCCTTCGGTATCCGTTTCCGGAGTGTCAGTAGTATCTTCCTTTGTCACCGCATCTGTAGCAGGCTCAACAACAGTTTCTGCCTCGGGCTCGGTGGGTGCTTCCATAGGAGCCTCGGTGGGTGCTTCGGTAGGAATCTCGACAGGAGGCATAGTTTCGACCTCAGGGGGCATAGTTTCAGCTTCGGGAGGCATGGTTTCAGCCTCGGGAGGCATAGTTTCAGCCTCAGGAAGCATGGTTTCAGCTTCGGGAGGCATGGTTTCAGCCTCGGGGGGCATGGTTTCAGCTTCGGGAGGCATGGTTTCAGCCTCGGGGGGCATGGTTTCGACCACAGGAGGAGGCACAAGGGGACCTTCTTCCTTGATGACACCGAGATCGGTCAAATAGTTTTCACCATACACCTGCGCCTCTTCGATAGAGCGGAAGATGCCCGCATAATGGAAGAAGAAGAAATCAACCTCGGGATCAATGGGATCGTTGACGTAGAAGTAGGAATAGTCGAAACGGAGACCGTTGATGCGGCCATTCCAGCCTTCCTCAAAATCCTCTTGGCTCAGTAGATCCTTCAAGTCGACAAACATCAGATAGTATTCCTCGTCGTCGCCGAAATACAAGCAGTTTTCATCATATAGAGAATATTGGACGAGATGTACACCGTCGGGATATACGTTGTCGCCTGCGAAGTAACGAAGATAACCGGAGTCAAATATCAGGTAGGGATCTTCCACCAGAATGGAAATAACAGGGAAATCAGAAGCATCGAACGAGTACCTGTTGCTGATAGACCACTGATGGAAACCGGCCCCGCCGGCAATGGTGGGCTGGATCTTAAAGGCGCCATTATCCTGAGGAGTCAGGGTCACATGCTGGGCGTTGATCTCACCCGACCAAGATGTCTTGTTTGCATCGTAAAGCAGGCAAGGCTGATTGACAGGAATGGTATCGGGATCAGCAATATCGGCAATTTTCAGGACGTTCACTTCGGGCTCCTTGAAATCAAAGCCTACAGGCGTGGTGGCATCATAGGCAGATGTGCCAAACTTCAGCATGGTAGCCTCGATATTACTTCCAGCAACGCTTGAATATAAGGTAACACCAATATAAAACTCACCTGTGGAATTTATTTGGTTGAGATGCTTTGTAATCTCCTCAGAACCTGCTACAGGGACACCGCAAAGGGAAATGATATAATTTCCTTTCTCATATTTGATCTCAAAAGTATAGATTTGCTTACCGTTCAGGTCAGTTCTGGGGGTAACCGCAGTAATCCCCAAATTTTGGAATGAGCCTTGTCCTGAGCTGCTTGAGTTGATGCTCTGAGCTGTAATTCCCGGCCTTGTCCAGCTTCTACGGCATAAGCTCAACCACCCTTGACCGTAGTCCAGCATATTGCCGGGAGCAATGCCCTGGCTATCCCAAATATGGAAGGAAATCCAATGGTCGTGCAAATCATCCACGCCGCCATAAGCATAATCATCAACACGGAGCTCCATATATACGCCATCCTTGATAGAGACGGTTTCCTTAGACTGGATAGTTCCGAATGGGTAAGTATCGCTGTAATCCGCGGAGATCATGTGGAAGCCTTCGCCGGTGTACTCATAACCGGGAGCGGGCTTATACGAATCAGGTTTACCGTAGTCTCCGGCGTGGCGATAAGTGGTCCAGTCGCCTTCCACATCAACCGCCAGAACAGACATACTGCTCATCGGAAGCAACGACATACACAGGATGACTGCAAGTAAAAGCACTATTGTTTTTTTCATCTTGACACCTCTATGATCGTCATTTTTAACTGTCTGATTGGATCCAAAGCAACAAACATTACCAATCGATTATATTATAGCACATGCCATTGTGATTGTCAAGCGCAATCACCGGTTACCGTATCAAGCAAAAACACCCCCGACGCATCAGCGTCGGGGGTAAAAAACGATGTTTTTAAGCTATGAACTGAACGAGATTAGTCTCTCTTCTTCAGAACAACAGCAGCAGCAGCGGCAGCCATCAGAACTGCAACGGAGCCGATCACGGAAGCGCAACCGCCCTCAGTAGCAGCGTCGGTGCCAGCGGTAGTGCCGGCAGTGGTGCCAGCCTCAGCGCCGGTGCCGGCCTCAGCCTTGGTACCAGCCTCAGCCTTGGTACCAGCCTCAGCCTTAGTGTCAGCCTCAGCCTTAGTGCCAGCCTCAGCCTTGGTGCCATCCTCGGAAGGAGCAGCGGTAGCATCCTCAGCTACAGTTGCGTCCTCAGCTACGGTAGCATCCTCAGCTACGGTTGCGTCCTCAGCAGCGGTGTCATCGCCGGGATCAACAACGGGACCGTCAGCGGTGGTCTCGTCCTCACCGGGATCAACAACGGGAGGATTAACAGGATCGCCCTCAAGAACGCCAATGGTCTTCAGATAGTTCTCGGTGTAAACGGTAGCCTCCTCAACAGAACGGAAGATACCGGTGTAGTGATGGAAGAAATAGTCGGTCTCGGGATCAACGGGATCGTTGACATAGAGAGTGGAGTAGTCGAAACGAAGAGCATGGATACGACCGTTCCAGCCAGCCTCAAGAGCTGCCTCGTCCAGCAGAGCAGCGAAATCTACGAACATGAGGTAGTACTCCTCATTGTCGCCATAATACACAGCATCCTCATCGTATGCGGAGTAGTTGAGCATATAAGTATCATTGGGAGCCATGTTCTGACCTGCGCAGTAGCGGAGGGTAGCGCTATCGAAGATCTGGTTGGGGTCTTCGACCAGAATAGCTACTACAGGGAAATCAGCAGCATCGAAAGAGTACTTTCTGCTGATGGACCACTGATAGAAGCTAGCCAGGTTAGCACCTGCAGGCTCAATCTTGAAGGAACCGTTACCCTGGGGGTTCACGGTCACGTGCTGGGTGCTGATCTTGCCGGACCAAGAGGTCTCGTTTGCATCGAAGAGCAGGCAGGGCTGGTTAGCGGGAATGGTGCTGGGATCAGCGATATCAGCCATCTTCAAAATGTTCTCCTCAGCCTCCTTGGAGTCGGAACCGGTAGGAGTCTCGGCATCGCCAGCGGAAGTACCGAACTTCAGCATGGTAGCCTCGATGTTAGCATCCGGAACGCCGGAGTGGAAGGTAACACCAACGTAGAAGTCACCGTCAGCGTTCAGGCCGTTGAGGTGAGAGGTGATAGCAGCAGAACCTGCTACAGCAACACCACAGATAGAAATGGTGTAGTTAGTGCCATCGTAGGCAACCTCGAAGGTGTAGATTTCCTTGCCGTTCTCATCCAGCTCGGGAGTGATGGTGACGTCACCATGGTGACCGGTCAGACCACCCTCGGTGGAGTTAAAGCTCTGAGCTGCACCGGCACCGCCCTCACCGGGGGTACGGTTAAGGCTCAGCCAACCCTGGCCGTAGTCACCGGAACCGGGAGCGATACCCTCTCTATCCCAGATGTGGAAAGAGATCCAGTGGTCGGCAGAATTGTCACCGCCATAGGGATACTGGTCAACACGGAGTTCCATGTAGACGCCGTCCTTGATGTTCACGGTGTCCTTGGACTGGATAGTACCGAAGGGAGTGGTACTGGTGTAGTCTGCGGAGATCATGTGGAAACCTTCGCTGGTGTACTCGAAGCCGGGAGCGGGCTTGTAAGCGGGCTCTTCGTCTTCATCGGGCTCTTCGTAGTCGGTTGCAGAACGGTAAGTGGTCCAATAACCCTCAACGTCAGCTGCAGACGCGGTGATTGCCATTACGGGGATCATGGAAACGATCATCATAGCGGCGATCAGAAGTGCAAGCACTTTTTTCATAGTTTTTCTCTCCTTTCAAATTTGCGATAAAATCGCAGACCACCTTTTTGTGGTCATTCGTATCAGTATTATAGCATATTTTCGCACGATTGTAAACTGTCCATTTGCACAAACCTTCGGGCAAAAAATGTGCCATATTGACAAATTTCCCAAACCGGATTCCAATTGGCTATGGCAATCTCGGAGCATACAAACGGAAAGAGATCACTTATCATCCAAGCTCTCGGTCACAGTTTCGAATGCCGGCCTCACACGTCGTCCCGATCTCACTTCTCCACCATATCATATGGCTATTCAGCCAATGTGGTGCCTGATCATGCCGTTTTTTCATTATCTTCTCTGAATTACACAATTTGTTTATTTTACTACTTATTGTTAATACGCCATTCGAAAAGTGAGCCCCCACTCGATCCATGGGGGCTCATAGTTAAACTCAGTCCTTCTTGCGCAGAACAACTGCAGCGGCAGCAGTGGTCAGCAAAACGGCCACAGCGCCTATGACGGAAGCGCAACCGCCTTCTTCGGCGGCGGAGGTAACGGCCGTCGTGTCGGTACCTTCGACTGCGGCATTGGTGCCGACCTCGGCCTGGGTCTTAGCCTCGGCCTCAGTTTCCTTCTCTGCCACGGTTGCCTGCTCAGCAGGGGCTTTGGTCTCCTGCTCGTCTGCGGCAGTTACCTGCTCCTCGGATGCATCGGTCTCTTGATCCGCAGAAGCATTGGTTTCCTGCTCATCAGCAACGGTGCCCTGTTCCTCAGATGCATCGGTATCAGCCTCAGCGGTATCCTGCTCACCGGGATTGGTTGCTTCATCTCCGGAATACCAGGCCTCAGAATAGGCCTGAGCCTCATCTACAGAGCGGAACACACCGCTCCAGCAGAAATCCCAAGAAGCCAAATCCTCGTCGGAAACATCAATTTCGGAAAAATCAAAGCGCAGGGCGTTGATACGGCCCTCCCACAGACCCGTAAGATCAATGGTAACCATGTTGTAATATACGCCTTCCTCGTCCTCATATTCAAGGGATCCATCGTCCCAAAGGCCAAAGGAGATCATGTGCTCTGCGTCTGCGGACATGACGTCACCTGCGCTGAAATAGCAGGTTCCGCCCATTCCGTCAAAGCTGCGGAACATCAGAGCAACCACGGGGAAATCCGCGGCGTCATAGGACATGGATTTTTTGACATTCCAAATGATGTAGGCACTATCGCCGGACGCGGCCACGTGGAAGGAATCGTCGCCCTGGGCGGTTATATCGCATCCAAAGCCCATAGGTGCGCTGTACTCGGCAGCGTTAAACAGCAACGCAGGCTGATTTTCACCGACAGTGGATTCATCCATCATATCGGCCACCTTATTGATATTTTCCTCAGGCTCCTTGCTATCGGATCCCACAGGCTTTTCCGCACTCTCTGCGGAGGCACCGTACTTGAGGATGGTAAGGGTGGCGTTACCGTCCTTCTCGGTGGAATACAGCGTTACGCCAACGTGGAAATCGCCGTTTTCGTCCAGCTGATCCAGCAAGGTGGTAATATCAGAAGCACCGGCCACGGGAACACCGCAAACGGAAATGTTATAGAGGCCGTTGTCATAGGTGATCTCCATGGTATAGATCTCATGGCCCTCGCTGTCCAGAGTGGGCGTAACGGGGGTTTCGCCTACGACTCTGAAGTAGCCCGCAGTATCCTCTTCCTTCTTCAGGGTGACGGAGCTTTGCACATTGGAGGAACCGCCGTTACCGGGCGCACGCACCATGCCCAGCCAGCCGGAGCCATAGTTGGTGTTACCGGGAGCCAGCTCAGTAGAGCTCCAGACCGAAAAGCCAATCCAGTGGTCGCCGGAATAGGAATATTCATCCACACGCATCTCAAGGTAAATGCCGTCCTTCACGGACTGCTTTTCCTTGGTAAGCACGTTAAAATAGGGGGATGTATCAGTATAGTCAGGTCTGATGGTCTGGAAGCCATCGTCAGTATAGTGATAGCCGGGGGCAGGCTTATAGCCCTCGACCTCATGCACCTCGGTGTATTCCTCACCGTTACGGAAGGTGTCCCAGTCGCCGGGAAGGTCCACAGCAGAGGCAGACAACGCCATCACAGGCACCATAGAAAGCACCATGACAGCAGCCACAAGGACTGCCAGGATTTTTCTCATTTTCATATCATTTTCTCCTTTCGTGTCAGGTGGCAGATAGCCAAATCCGACCCATAGTAACATTATACCATAAGCGGTTCAAAATGAAAATGGTGATTTTGACAAAAATTGATCCGAACAAAATAGTCAACATGACGAACAATATGCCTATGACCGTTATTTTTGGATGCCATCTCCATGCAGCAGCTCGTAATAATACACGGGAAGAGCGCTCCAGCCGTGGCAGAGGCTGCCCGCGTCCGCAAAATCGGAAGCACCGATGATGGTCTCCCAGAAGGTGGTAGCACCGCCCCGAAGCATATAGAGGTAATCTCGATCCAGCTCGTCCAGAATGACGGGCGCATACTTTTCCTTATCAACCGCCAAGAGGGCATCGAAGCGGAAGGCGTTCATGGACAAGGTGTTGGGTACCAGATCAATGCCCACCTCTGTCTTGCCGTTGGTGGCCATAGCCTGAAGCATTACCGTGGTATCCACGCCCTCGGCAGCACCGCAAAGCATGGCCAAGGACTGAGTCAGCACGGTATACCATCCCCGATGGATGGTGTCAAAGGACTCGAACAGCTTGGTATCGGGATTATAGAAGAAATCCGCGATGGCGGCGTTGAGCTTCTTGACACGCGCTCGCAGATCGGCGGCATATTCAGTCTTACCCAAAGCGTCACAGATGTTGGCAAAGGCCTGCATGGCCAAAGAATAGAAGCAGTTGATGGGACATTCCAACTGTCTTTCAACCGTAGCAAAGTGGCCGTTCATGGTCGCTGACCATTCGTAGAAATTCCAGTAGTCGTTTCTGCCGCTGGGAGCCTTCCCATAGAAGTTCTCAATGACACCCTCGGGCTGTAGCTTCTTGTGGAAGGTGCTGATGATGGTCTCCAGCTTGTCAAAAACCTCGGCGGCCAGGGTAGTATCCCCCGAATAGCGGATATACTCATCCATCTGCACAAAGTACATACAGGAGAAGGCAGGAATGGGGAAGTCCAGCCCCGCAGGGTAGCAAAGCATGAGCAGACCGTCCTCTCGCACACCGTGGGAGATCAGCTCCAGGGAGGCGCGAGGCGCCTCAAACTCGCCAAAGGCGTAATAACCGCAAAGCATCTGATTGCGGGAGTCCATGGTATAGAGCGCCTGCTCACGCCAGGGGCAATCCTCGTAATGCTCGTGATGACAATGGATGAGGGTATTCTCACAGACCTTGTAGATGGTATCCCGCAGCAGGTTACCCGATTGATAGTTTTTGACATTGAAGGGATAGATCGTGGGCCGGATACCCGCGTAATGCACCGTGACCTCATGGGCGTGGACAAAGAACTGGAGATAACGGCAACCAAAGCGGCGGAAGGTGTGGAGATACTGATTTCTTCCCTTCTTCAAATGGAGGTCGCAGAAAAATCCGCGGATAGAGGTACGGCAGCGGCCATCGTAAAGATGCTCGCCAAAGCCCACGTCCACCTGACAATCGTGGGGCACTTCAAAATCGATGTCAAGGAAGCCCGCGGTCTCCTCGTAAAGATCGATGATGAAATAGATGCCCGTCTGGTCCTTGTCTTTTTCGCCGAGAGCAAGGCGGGTGGGGGTGGTCATCTTGATATCCCCCTCCTTGCGAAGCTCACCGAAAAAGCGGTAAAACAGGGGGGCGTACTGCATATTGACGTGGGGATGGGGGGTGGGATCGGTATAGGTAAAGGCGCCCGTGCCGAAGAACTGGCCCTGCATCCTAGGCTCCAGCACCAGCTTTTTGTTGGGTCGGATGTGGAAGTAGGTGGAGATGTCGGAAACCTCACGGCTATCATCAAAGCCCGCAGGGGTATAACCGGGGTCGCGGAAGCCGTCGTAGCCCTTGATATCGTAATGATAGGTAGGGCCGAGCTGACCCGAGATGAGGGCGCCTTTGCCCGAAATATAATCGAGGGACTTGCGGGAGAGAGTTTTTTCACTTGTATAGTCAAGGACGGCGCCTGTCTCGTCGGTGATCTCGTAGATCAACCCTGCCTCGCCCTTTTGGTAGGTTTGAGAGTCAATGCCGTAATACCAGACCGTAACAGCCACGTGGTTGTGACCGTCCTTTACATACTCGGTGATGTCCACGCGGTCATAGACTTTGTAGGTAGGATAGTCTGCATACTGGCCGAAGGCGGCCAACTCACCGCCCAGCCAGACAGTATAGTTGGAATCCGAGGCGATGGAGAGGTAGTAACGCCTGTCCTCGGTCTTGACCGTGTCAAAGGCGGAAATAAAATCGGCAAATTCGTCAATGCCGGGAGTTTCCTTGCGCCAGATCCAGGCGGCGCGGGTAAAGGGAGTGGACATAAGGGCACCTTCCTTTATGTTTTATTTTTTTGTTTAAATGAAGAAAAGAGATAAATTGTTGTTTACAGGGTTATTGTGATTCTGTAGGGGCGGATTCCATATCCGCCCGAAGCAAAAAAATTGCTCTCTATAGACCTTCAGGGGAACGGGCGGATATAGAATCCGCCCCTACAGGTTCGTGCTCATCCATGAAAATTGTTGTTTAGCGGGCAGTGCCCGCGGCCAACGCTCGGGGATGTTCAACCCATGCAAGCCGCATACCGCGATGGGCAGTTGGTTAGATAAATTGTTATTTACAGGTGTAAGGACGCTTTCCCTGCAACTGTCATTCAGAGGGAGGCCAGCGTAAGCGCTCGCCGACCGAAGAATCTTTTCCCGAAGGGAAACCCTTACCCATCAACGGTTTTTGGTTGCCCTATGGGCAAAGATCCTTCGTCGGGCATCGGCCCTCCTCTGGATGACAGCGTTCAGTGGTTGCTCCGCTAAACAACAATTTACATACCCATCGCGTGATGCAGTAGGCACAGGATGCACTGCCCCGAGCAATGGCCGCCGGCACGGCCGGCAAACAACAATTTACCTTCCTATCGGTTTACATACCCATGCGGGAATATCCCGACTCAGTAACACTTCCGCGGCGGCCTGAGCATCTTTTTCGTTTTCAAATACCCCAAACACCGAAGGGCCGCTGCCGCTCATCATAGCGAAGACAGCACCCGACGAGGCAAGGGAGTTTTTGATATAACCCGCCTTGCTGTGGGTGGGAAGAACGGCGGATTCAAAGATATTATAGGCGTTCTTCCCTGCTTCGCAGAGATCGCCCTTTTTCAATGCTTCCAGTTGAGCGGAAAGCGCATCCATTTTGGGCAGATAGGCAGTACCGTCAAAATGGCCGTACATCTCATCCAGTTTTTTGTAGGCGGCGGGGGTGGATACGCCCTCACCCGCACAAGCGACAACCAGATGACAAGGGGGGAGCGGGGCGCAGGGGGTGAGGATCTCCCCTACCCCCTCGGTGATCTGTGCACCGCCCGTGACACAGAAAGGAACGTCCGCACCGAGAGAAAGTCCGACACGGCACAGCTCGCCGTGGGTCAAGGGATGACCCATAAGCTCGTTGAGTCCCTTCAATACGGCGGCGGCATCCGTGCTTCCTCCGGCCATGCCGGCGGCGGCAGGGATATGCTTTTCTATGTGAATATGCAGGTGGGTGTCCCCCGTCCCCGCAGTCTCGAAGAAAGCCTTGGCGGCACGGAGGGCAAGATTTTTTCCGTCGGTGGGGAGATCGGGATGGGTACAGGTCAGGGTGTGTCGGGGCGTTTCTCCTTCCGTGACAGGCGTCAGTGTCAGCGTGACGGTATCCCCCAGGCTAACCGATTGCATGACGCCGCTGATGGTATGGTAGCCGTCAGATCGGCGGCCCGTGATATCCAAAAACAGATTGATCTTAGCAGGCGCGGACAAGGTCAGAGTGGTCATCCGCTTACCTCTTTCTCATCTCGGCGAAGCCGTCCACATCATTGACACGGGCAGGCAGGAGGCGGATGGAGAAGCTGAACTGCTTCTCGGAGAGCTGCCAGCGAGGATTCAGGCCCGGGCCGCAGGAGTTGGAACCAATACCCGACTGGATCATATCCAGATTGACGCAGGTCTCCTTCATGGGCACGAGCTCATAATCATGGGCGGTTTCGGTGAGCTGCAGGGGGGTATAATGAGCACAGTTGAAGCTGAAATCATTGCCTGCGGTGACAGCCATAAGTCCGTGACCCTCCAGCCCCGCGACAGCCACCCAACGGGTATCGGCGTGGGCCATGTTCTCTTGGGGTTTGACATAGTGCTCAAAGTGATCGCTGACCTTGGTCTTGTAAACCCCCTGCTTGGAGGCGTGGCGCTTGTCGCGGTAGGACTCCACGGGGCCGCGGCCGTAATAGGTCAGGTTTTCGGCACCCTCGGGCATGAGGAATTCCACACCAAATCGGGGCAGGAAGGGCGCGTTTTTATCCAGCACCTCGGCATCATAATCCAGCTTGATGCCGCCCTCAGCGTACACGGTATAAGTCACCGTCAGCTTCATGAGGGGACGCTGGACGGAGCAACCCATGGACAAGTGAGCGGTGACGGTCACAGTCTTGTCATCAGCGGTAGCCACGGCCACATCATAGCACTTGGTAGTCATACGGTGATAGCCCATATGCTGCCATGCGTTGCGGATATTTCTGTCATTGTCCGTAGGCGCGCGCCAGATAGTGGGCTTCACAGGGGTGGTCAACAGCTCTTGGCCCTCGTCACAAATGGAGGTGAGCAGACCCGTGTGCTTATCAATGACATAGACGGTACCAGCGGTGGTCACGGTGACCGCCTGGGGGGTATCGGTATAGGAAATCTCCGCGTAGGGAGAGATGGTCTCCGCAAGAGGGGTAACCGCTTCGGTCGCCTCAATTTTGATCTGCTCAAAGCCAACCTCATACCCTGCGGCCGCCCAAGGCGTGGGAGTATTTTGGGTAGCGGTGATGGTCAGATATACGTCGCCCTCGGCAGGGATGATCTCGGCGGGAATATGGAGAGTGGCGACCTCCTGCGGATCCACAAAAAGCTGCGCCTGACCGCTGACCACGGGGGTGCCGTCCTGCTCCAGAATCCAGGTGAAGTTCAAATCTCCCAGATCGGTAAAATAACGCAGGTTACGGATCACTGCCTCGCCGGTGGCAGGATCAAAGGACTCCACACGGAAGGGCTTGATGACCTGCTTGTACTCCATCAGACCCGTGTGGGGACGGCGATCGGGGTAGACAAGACCGTCCACACAGAAGTTACCGTCGTGGGGGTAGTCACCGAAGTCACCGCCGTAGGTGAAGTGGGGCTCGGCATAGATATTGTCTCCGATGACGAAGGAGTGGTCGATGAATTCCCAAACGCAACCGCCCATAAATCCGTCCTGGGCGTAGATGATATCCCAATACTCCTTGAGGCATCCGGGACCGTTACCCATGGCGTGGGAGTATTCGCAAAGGAACAAGGGCTTGGAATAGACCTTTCTGTTGAAGTAGTCAGCCATGATCTCCTCGGGAGCGGGGTACATACGGCTCTCCACGTCAATGTAGTCGCACTCCAGAGCGTCACCGATCTCCTCATCGGTCTTGCCCCTGAACTCTTCGCCGTGCAGCCGATTGTTGTGACGGCGGGAGGCATCCTCGCCGTGAACGAGGTTTTTGGGGTCGCGAGCGTGGATGTACTCACTCATGAGGCGGTGATTTTTACCGCAGCCCGACTCGTTACCCACAGACCACATGAGTACGCAAGGATGGTTCTTATCCCGCTCGTACATTCTCTCCATGCGATCAAGGTAGGCGGCCGTCCACGCGTCGCTGTCGGTGAATTCATCCCAGTTGCCCACCACGGCCATGCCGTGGGTCTCCAGATCAGCCTCATCAATGACGTAGAAGCCGTACTCGTCGCACAGGGCGGTGAATCTGGGGTCGTTGGGATAATGACTGGTACGGACGGTGTTGACGTTATGACGCTTCATGATCATGAGATCCTCGGTCATATGGTCAAGGGGGGTGGTTGAGCCCAGGTAGGGATGGCTGTCGTGACGGTTGACGCCCTTCAGCTTGACCTTCTCACCGTTGACGTACAGCACTCCCTTCTCCACGCGGTAGTCGCGGAAGCCCAGGCGCAGGGGGATGATCTCCTCGCCGCACTCAATGAGCAGGGTGTAAAGCTCAGGGGTCTCGTCGCTCCACAGGAGAGGATCAGCCACCAGGATCTCCAGGGTACCCTCGCCGTCGATGGTCACATGGCCGGAGAACACCTGAAGATCGTAAGGATCAAGAAATCTATAGGACAGCTCTGCCTTGCCCGTGGCTTTAAGATCCACAAGACAGGTACCCGTGTTCCTCTTTTCATTCAGCAGGGGGCGGGCATGGATGTCTTTGATGTGCACGGGATCGCGGAGCAGGAGGTAGACCTCACGGAAGATACCCGACCAGCGGTACTTGTCCTGATCCTCCAGATAAGTACCGTCGCACCATTTGATCACCAGCACCTTGATATCATTATCGCCCGCAATAAGATACTTTGTCACGTCAAATTCGCTGGTCATGTGGCTGACCTGACTGTAGCCCACGAATTGGTTGTTGACATAGAGATAGAAGCAGGAATCCACACCTTCAAAATTGAGGTAAATCTGCTTTTTCAGCATTTCGGGATGGATGCGGAAGGTGCGGTGGTAAAGACCGCAGGGGGTATCGTCGGGGACGAAAGGCGGGTTTACGGGGATGGGATAAACCACGTTGACGTAGTTGGGGGTATCATAACCACGCCCAAGGAAGGTCTGCCAGGAGCGGGGGACGGGCATCTGATCCACACGGTGAGGTTCAAAGCCGTCCGCGCAAAAGTCCGGGACCGCGTCCACCGAAGGATAGAAAGTAAAATCCCAAGTACCGCAGAGGGTCTTCACAAAACGGCTATCGGCGCGGTTGCCCCCCATAGCCACCGCCTCAGTATGGTAGGGGATAAAATAAGCTCTCGGAGCCTCACAACCCACGTGAAGGGTGGCAGGATCCTGATGATAATTGGCGTTTTTGATGAATTCGTTCATGGTCAAGGTCCTTTCATTTGTAGAAAGTTTATCAATTTATATGATACCACGAAGGGGGCGGGATGTCAAGAGGGAGTGGGAAATTTTGGGATGGTTTCGATGGGAAGAACGGGGCGCATACAGTAGAAAGGTACATTCCGAAAGAGAGGGGCTTGCGCCTCCCATGAAAGCCCACAAAAGCGGAATTTCCGGGAGGGGCAAGCCCCTAACCTACGGTTGAGTGCTTGTCTTTTTATTGTACTTGGGTGTTTTGGGCATCTCTAAAAATGCTATCGCTGAACGAGCGGCGAGCAATTTGTTTGGCAATTTGAGCAAAAATCCGCACGGGTAGCAGGAGCTACGAGAAGGAATTTTGTGAAAAAGTGCCGAAGAAAGTGCCGCCGATTCGTCAGCGAGAGCGTTTTTAGAAGTGGCCTTTTACTTATGGGGCAGCCCCCTTGGTCATTTTTTGAGGCGCCGCTTGCGTATGGCCCTTACAATGAGAATGGCTCCGCCTGCGGCACCGCCGCCAAGCAGGATACCGGCGATGGTGGCAAGACCCGGCAAGCCTATGGCCCCCAAAAGCTTGGCGTACCACTTAACCTCCGGCAGATCCACGGTCGGCAGGGTGGAGGCCTCTGCTTTCGTCTCCTCCTCGGCGGAAGGTGCTTCTGTAGCGTTTTCCTTTGCTTCTGTGGACGCTTCGGTTTGATGATCTGTGCTTGACATCGTATCGAGCTCGGTTTCCGGCTCGGTCACGTCCTCTGTGACAGGCTCACGGTCTGCCTCGGTGTCGGACTCGGTCACCGCCTCGGTGTCGGATCCTGACTCAGCTTCAAACACGGTTTCGGTTTCTTCGGATTCCGTTTCGGGCTCCGTCTCGGTTCCCTCCTCCGGTTCGGTAGAAGATTCGCTCTCCTCCTCTGTATCCGTTTCAACGGGAGGCAACGCTTCGATGATCTCCTCTATCCGATGTCCGCAAAGGTCGCAGACGGCATATTGGTGGCCTTCCGCTCCGGGCTTAGCCTCCTGATCCACCACCCAATCGCCATACGTGTGACCCGTAGCAGGATTCAGCTCTTCACCACAGACCGTGCAGGTCTGGGCGGTGGTACAGGTAGCCTTCTCGCCGGGGGTGTGTCCCAAGGCGTCGGCCAACTTCTCACCACAGACCGTGCAGGTTTGTGCAGTGGTACAGGTGGCCTGGTCACCGGGGGTATGTCCTAAGGCGTCGGCCAACTTTTCACCACAGACCGTGCAGGTCTGCGCCGTGGTACAGGTAGCCTTCTCGCCGGGGGTGTGTCCCAAAGCGTCAGCCAACTTCTCACCACAGACCGTGCAGGTCTGTGCCGTGGTGCAGGTGGCTTCGTCACCGGGGGTGTGACCTAAAGCGTCGGCCAACTTTTCACCACAGACGGTGCAGGTCTGGGCGGTGGTACAGGTGGCCGGGTCACCGGGGGTATGTCCCAAGGCGTCGGCCAGCTTTTCACCACAGACCGTGCAGGTTTGTGCCGTGGTACAGGTGGCTTCGTCGCCGGAGGTATGTCCCAAGGCGTCGGCCAACTTCTCACCACAGACCGTGCAGGTCTGTGCCGTGGTGCAGGTGGCTTCGTCGCCGGGGGTATGTCCCAAGGCGTCGGCCAGCGTTTCTCCACAGACCGTGCAGGTCTGGGCGGTGGTACAGGTGGCCTGGTCACCGGGGGTATGTCCCAAGGCGTCGGCCAACTTCTCACCACAGACCGTGCAGGTCTGTGCCGTGGTGCAGGTGGCCTTCTCGCCGGGGGTATGTCCCAAGGCGTCGGCCAACTTCTCACCACAGACCGTGCAGGTTTGCGCCGTGGTACAGGTGGCCTTCTCGCCGGGGGTGTGTCCCAAAGCGTCAGCCAGCGTTTCTCCACAGACCGTGCAGGTTTGTGCAGTGGTACAGGTGGCTTCGTCGCCGGGGGTATGTCCCAAAGCGTCAGCCAGCGTTTCTCCACAGACCGTGCAGGTCTGGGCGGTGGTACAGGTGGCCTTCTCGCCGGGGGTGTGGCCTTCTGAAATAACGGGCGTATCGCGGTAGCTTTCTCCGCATTTGCAAGTATGGAGGGTATAGCCGTTTTCAGTACACGTAGGAGGAATCACGAGAGGGACATAGTCGTGCACATGTTCGACCGAGGGTATGACGGCTTCATCCACCGCTTGGCACACAGAACACGTTCGTTGCTTCAGGCCATCCTGGGTTTCGGTTGCTTCCGTGACAGTCTCCCAATCTCCCCACGAATGCCCGTTGGGCTGGGTTTCATCATCTTTGTAGCTATCTTGGCAGACCGAGCATGTATAAGTTGTGTATCCGCCCGTCGTACAGTCGGGAGGGGTCACAACAGGAGTGTAGCTATGTCCCGCGGCGGGCTTCAGCTCTTCTCCACAGACGGTGCAGGTCTGCGCCGTGGTGCAGGTGGCTTCGTCGCCGGGGGTATGTCCCAAGGCGTCAGTCAGCGTTTCTCCACATACCGTGCAGGTTTGTGCGGTGGTACAGGTGGCCTCATCGCCGGGGGTATGACCCAAGGCGTCAGTCAGCGTTTCTCCACAGACGGTGCAGGTCTGCGCCGTGGTACAGGTAGCCTCGTCGCCGGGGGTGTGACCCAAGGCGTCAGTCAGCGTTTCTCCACATACCGTGCAGGTTTGTGCGGTGGTACAGGTAGCCTCATCGCCGGGGGTATGACCCAAGGCGTCAGTCAGCGTTTCTCCACATACCGTGCAGGTTTGTGCGGTGGTGCAGGTGGCCTCATCGCCGGGGGTGTGACCCAAGGCGTCAGTCAGCGTTTCTCCGCAGACCGTGCAGGTCTGCGGGGTGGTACAGGTGGCTTCGTCCCCGGGGGTATGACCCAAGGCGTCAGTCAGCGTTTCTCCACAGACCGTACAGGTTTGTGCGGTGGTACAGGTAGCCTCATCGCCGGGGGTGTGACCCAAGGCGTCAGTCAGCGTTTCTCCACAGACCGTACAGGTTTGTGCGGTGGTACAGGTAGCCTCGTCACCGGGGGTGTGGTCTCTTGCAGGATCCAACACCACGCCACAATCAACGCACAGTTGATCTTGGGTACAGGAAATCTTCTCTCCCGGAGTATGCCCGGTTGCTTTCGTAAGAATTTCTCCGCAAACCGTGCAGATCTGAGGCTCGGTGCAGGTGGCCTCGTCACCCGGATGATGGCACATCACATACACGGGATAAAGAACCATATCCGCAATAGCTTCCTTTACTGCCAAAGTGGGATAGCGCTCCTCCTTGGTTTGAGGCAAGGGCGTGGGATACAAGGACCAACCGACAAAAGTCAGGATCTCTCCTCCGGGAGAGGAGACCATGGGCGGAGTCAATGCGGTAGTCAAGGATGTGCCAAAAGGCAAATTGCTGGTCTTCAGCACCATCCCCGTATGATCCTTCACCGTGACCTTCACAAGCTTGCCCGACTTTACGGATGTCTGTCCCGCGGTGACCAAGGAAAAGCTCCCTCCGACCATCATATCGGCCTCGGTACGCCGGATCAATTCACCCTTTTGTGCTGTTTCGTGCAACGCGAGCTCAGCATCAGTCATGCTTTCGGTAGGAGCCGCGCCCGGATCCGCCACAGCTGAAGGCTCTTCGCCTGCAGGCTGAACCGGTTCAGGCTTTTTGGGAGCGCCTTCAACCTCGGGATGAGGACCGTCGGGATTCGGCGGGTCTCCCGGATAAGGCACCGCGGGCACGTCGTCAGAGGTCTTGGGCGGCTGAGGATAGGCCTCAAGCGGCACCGTCTGATCCGTGTCCTCATATATCATCTCAGGCATCATCAGATCAGGCAGAGAGAGACCAAACACGGTCTGCTCCGGGTCAAGGGTAGCCTCATCGTCCATGATCCTGCCCTGTACGTAGAGCTGACCCAGGAATTTCAGATAGACGTCCTCACCGTTTCTGTCCTTGATCTGATGATACACATACTCGACCTCGCCCAAAGAAGTCATACTGTCATATAGCTTGTTGATGTGTTCCGTAATTTCAGCCCCGTAGGTCACATAGTAGTCGTACTGAGCTTCTCCGGTGGTCAAGGCCTCATACTCCCCTATCAGCCTCTGTAGCGCGCGGGTTGCGGCCACGGCCGTATTCACATCGTCGGGATCAACTCCGGAAACATTCAGGATCAGATCCTTGTTTTGGATGACGTATTCCGCAGGGCCGCTGTCAATGACGTCCCACAGGCTATATTCCGAGGTTCCTGATTTGAATGTTTTGAGATACATCCGATCCATCAAGGACAAATGGTAGAGCGCCACGGTCATTTTGGCCTCGTACTCGGCCTTCAGCTCGGGGGTGGCATTGACCAAAGCCATGTATGCTTCATATGCCTCCATATCGCGCTGATACTGCGCCAGTCTCTCCTCATAGTACCCATCCCACCAAGTGTCATACGCCTCTTGCTCAAGAAGATACGTTTCGTAAGCCTTCACGTCTGCTTTCCAAGCCTCGTGGGCGCTGAGATAGACTTCATAGGCATGATGCTTTTCGGTCCAGGCATCCATGACCGCTTTCAGCTCCATACCGATCTCGTAGGCCTCGTTGACCATGGACAATGCCATGTCCGAGGGCAGGGTGAAGGAAGCGGCATAATACACCTCAATGGTATCTGATCTGGCACCGGGTAAGGCGCAGCTGTAGAGATTCAGATCCATATCGTAATCCATATAGGCCAGCGTCTCCGAGAGATCGTTCTTGTTTCTCGCAAAGAGCGGTACCCAGGTTACGGTGATATCATTGGTCGTATAGGTGTATTCATCGGCCCGAACGATCACGCCGTCACTATATACGTGGGCATAGATGCTGTCTGCGGGAATTTCGGAAACGTAGAACTTATACCGGCTGCCCTCGTTCAAATAATCCGCCTCTCCGGGATACAGAAGAGCGGTGTCGCCCAAGAGACCGGCCACCACCTCGCCCTGGGGCATCAAAAGGTCTGTGCCGTCGGGATCGGTAAAGTATACGGAAACAGGCACATCGGCGTCACCTGCGAAAGCAGGCACCTCCAATCCGTAACCGCCTGCCACGCAAAGCAGCAAAACAAGCGCCAGGACGGAGAAAAATTGCCCGAGACGCAGGTTCGCATGGTTTTTGTTTTTTCTATATATATGATATCGCATAAACACTCCTTGGGTATAGGACTCAGCGGCGTCCAAAGCGCCACCTTCAGTATACCATAGAATACGATAAAAATCAAGCAAAATTTGGGGTAAAACACAAAGGGCTGACATGAATGATCAGCCCCTTGTGATTCATATGAAATTATTCGTCCTCGTTGACTGCCTGGGACTTCGTCTGAGCCTCCAGCATCATGTCCTTGACCTTCATGAGTCTCGTGGTATTCCCGCGCTCATTCTCCTCAAGCTTCATCTTGATGGTCTTGATGGTCTCAAGGTAACGCGGCATCATGATATACTCCAGAGCATTGACACGACGGCGGGTCTTTTCGATCTCTTCCGCCAGCATTTGCGCCGTTTTTTCCAGCTCTGCCATACGGATCAGATCCGTGAGGATCCCGTTCAGCTCCCTCAAGGAGGCATCCAACTCACCTGAGGTAAAGGCCATGCCGTAATTATAGCTGTCGGAGCCACCCTCCCCCGTCACCTCCAGGGTATACACGGGAACGGTGACGCTCATGAGATTCTTGTAGGTCACATCCAACCGCCCTTCTCTTTTGGGAAGGAGCATAGCCTCCTTGAGCATGTGAGGACTGCTCACAGCGCTGGCAATGCTGAAGCTGTTGTGCACGGTACCCAAAGCCGCCTCCACGCGGATGCGAAGCTCCTTGTCCTCACGCACCACCTCAAGAAAGCGCTTCATCAGCTCGTCGCGCTTATCCTTCAGCAGCTTGTGGCCGCGGCGGGCGGTGACGTAGCGAGCCTGCACCTTTTTCAGTTCCATTCTGGTAGGATTTACTCTGAGTTCAGCCATGGGAACAGTCCTTTCTGTTTTGAGAACGTAATTTTGTTAGAAACTTATTTGGTCAGCTTGATGGAAGAGACCACCATGCTATCGCCGCCAAGGGCGTAGTCGAAGAAGTCAATGCGCAGCATGTTGATGGTGCCCGTCCACCAGGAGTAGCCGGACAGCTTGATCTTCAAGGTGTGGAACTCGCCGTCGGTGTTCAGATTATTCATGATCTGACAATCGGCGGTGGGACTGGTCACAGTGCCCGCACACGCGAAGACCTGAAGGCGGGTCGCATAATTGGAATTATCCGCGGACACCTTGTAGGTGATCTCCAGGTAATCATAATCCTCGGCATTCAGAACCGTCAAGGAATTGCCATAGCCAATGTGAATGCTGGGATCGGTCATGTCATGGGTAGCGCCTGTGTCCAAAACGGTCAACTGTACGCCATCAGAGACAAGATCTGCGGAAGATCTGTTGGCAGTACTGATGGCATCCATGGATTCGGGACGTGTGAAATCAATGTCGGTATAATCAATCACGGGAGCGTCGCCCATCTTATAGTAGGCGTCCTCCGAGTTATCCGAAACAATGATCTTAACTTGGAAGGACAGCTCTTGACAAGACACCGTAACCGTAGTCTCACCAACTGCCTTGGCGGTTACGATACCCGTGGCACTGACGTCAATGATGCTTTCGTCATAGCCGGCAAAGGTCAGCTTGACGTCGGAATCCTCAACGTAATACTCCTTGAAGGTATCGTCACTCATCCAAAGTCTGCCTCGTATCTGAGGACGGTAGTTGCCTCTCTCCCCCATATAGATGGTGTAGCTATCAAAGACAGGCTCAAAGGCTACGGGAGGATTGCCGGGTACCGCTTCCTTTTCCGTCTCGGTGATGTTTACGTAGAACACGTTGAGCAGCTCGTCGCCGTAATGCACCTCAACCACGGTAGAGCCCACGCCCTGAATGGTGGCCTTGATGCCATCAATGGTGATAACACTCTCATCGTAGACCTTGAAGCTGACGTTTTCATCCTTACGGTCAAGCTGGATCTTATTGAAGTACTCATCGTAAACGTGTACGAGGATAATAAAGCTCTTCTTTTGGAAGCCGTACTCGTATACGTCGCGCTGGGCACGCACCATGATGTAATTGCGCTCGCCCTCGGGCACAGCAGGAGCACGGTTGACAGGATCGGGGATATTGGCTTCCTTCTTCTCCGCGGCCATACGCTCCAGGTAACCCTCCTTGTCAGTCAAGGCCAGGGAGATGGGCTGAACACGGGTATTCCAGGTACCCCAGCCGGAGCCGTAGGCGTAAATCACACGGAGCTTGTCCGCATCCTCAGCCAGATTTATATGGCCGTTTCTGCGGGAGGAAATACCTGCGTTATGGAGGTGAGAGTAGGTATCCTTTCTCACGATCTCCACCAGTTCAAAATGAATACCGTCATTGGACTCATAGAAGCCCAGCCAGCTGGCGGCACCCATACGGTCGCCGGTGCCCACGCCCACGAACTTGCCCCAATCCTCCACGTACTTGATGTCCAGGGAGTCGGTATTCTTCTCCACAGCCACACCGTGGAACTGCATGGTGGCAGGCCAGTTTTCATTGGTGGCATCAGCGGTAGCCACCATGGTATATTCGCCCGAGGGCGTAGCGTTGGTGTAATAGATATACAACGTACCATTCAGCTCCACGAAGCTGGGCTCACCCATACCGAATTTGCTATAATCGGTGGTGTAATAGCAAATGGGCTGGGGATGCTCACCGCCCCATCCTTCTCCGTTCCACTTTTCAAAGGGACCGTCGGGATTGACAGAGCGGGCTACGAACACATTATTGCAAGCGCCCTTAGCGTTGAGGGTAGAGGTATAACCCAAATAGTAATAGCCGTTGAAGTAGACCACACCGGGGTCGCAGTTGGAATAGAAATCCATGGAATCCTGGGTGGGATTCAGCACCATCTTCTCGGGAGTCCAGGTTTCGCCGCCGTCGGGAGAATGGCGGTAAGCGATCCAGTCCCACTCACCGTCAGCACCGGGGCAAGCAAAATATGCGTCGATGGTACCGTCGTCGTTGTAGAGATATGTGCAACCGTAGCGGTAGCCCCAATCGGTGTCTTCCTTCATTTGGAAAATGTCATAGCCGTCACCGGTGATCGTCACGTCGGAAGACTTCAGCTCATCGGGGGTGACGGTCTCAATGCGGTTGGCTTCAAAATAGTCGGTCTCAGCCTCGGTGACCGCCTCAGTCTCGGCCATGGTTTCAGCCACGGTCTCAGCGGGAGCATCGGTTACAGGCTCTTCAGCCACGGTATCCTCTGCATTGTTGGTTTCGATCATGTCAGGAGTGGTTTCCACGGAAGGCTTGGTTTCCACGGGAGCCGCCGTTTCCGTCTCGGTCGCGGGAGTTTCGGTCTCTTCCACCGCGCCGGGCGTTGTCTCAAGGATGGTTTCGGTCTCAGGGGTGGTCTCCGCAGACTCGCTGCCGTTACAACTCACCAGCACTGTAAGGATGATCAGCATCCCGCAGAGCAGAGCCAAAAATCTACTATTTTTCATATACATCACCTTTAATATTTAGTCTTTTTTAGGCCAATATTTCTCCACGAATTCGGGCTTGATGCGCTTCATTTCGGATCTGGGCAGGATGGAGAGCAGCTCCCAACCGAGGTCAAGAGTCTCCTCAATGGTGCGGTTCTCGTTGAAGCCTTGGTTGATATATCTTTCCTCAAAGGCATCGGCAAACTTGGCATAAAGTCTGTCGATGGGGGTCAGCGCGGCTTCACCCAGCACCACCATCAGCTCCTTGGCTTCCTTACCTCTCGCGTAGGAGGAGAAGAGCTGGTTCATGGTACCCGCGTGATCCTCACGGGTCTTGCCCACACCGATACCCTTGTCCTTCAGACGGGACAGGGAGGGGAGCACGTCTACGGGGGGCATATAGCCCTTGCGGTACATCTCGCGGGAAAGGATGATCTGTCCCTCGGTAATGTAACCGGTCAGGTCGGGGATGGGGTGGGTCTTGTCGTCCTCGGGCATAGAGAGGATAGGGATCATGGTGATAGAGCCCTCGGAGCCCATCTTACGGCCCGCTCTCTCGTACATGGTGGCAAGGTCGGTGTACAGGTAACCGGGATAGCCGCGACGGCCGGGAACCTCCTTACGGGCGGCGGAGACCTCTCGGAGTGCCTCGGCGTAGTTGGTGATATCGGTCATGATAACCAACACGTGCATATCGCACTCAAAGGCCAGGTACTCGGCGGCGGTCAGAGCCATACGGGGGGTGGAGATACGCTCGATGGCAGCGTCGGATGCCAGGTTGATGAACAGAACGGTACGGTCGATAGCCCCCGTCTTCTTGAAGTCGGAAATAAAGAAGTCGGCCTCCTCGAAGGTAATACCGATGGCGGCGAAGACCACGGCAAATTTGGAATCCGAGCCGCGCACCTTGGCCTGACGGGCAATCTGTGCCGCCAGATTGGCATGAGGGAGACCCGAGCCCGAGAAGATGGGCAGCTTCTGACCGCGCACCAGGGTATTCAGTCCGTCGATGGTGGAAACACCCGTCTGAATGAACTCGGAGGGATAGTAACGAGCAGCGGGGTTGATGGGGGAGCCGTTGATGTCAAGCGACTTGACGGGGATGATATCCGCACCGCCGTCGATGGCCTCGCCCATACCGTTGAACACACGGCCAAGCATATTTTCAGACACGGGCAGCTCTACGCCGTGACCCGTAAATCTCACCTTGGATTCAGCCAGGTTCAGTCCCGCGGAGGACTCAAAAAGCTGAACCAGCACGTTTCTGCCGTTGACCTCCAGGACACGGCAACGGCGCACCTCGCCGTTGGGAAGCTGGATCTCGCCCAGCTCGTCGTATTTGACGCCCTCTACCTGCTTGACAAGCATCAAGGGACCGGCCACCTCTTCGATGGTTTTGTATTCTCTGATCATGTGACAATACTCCTTTCAGATGACGGTCAGGCACGGACATCCGAGATCAGTTGATTCAACTCGGCGTTGACCTGCTCCTTGACGGAGTCAAGCTCAGACTTATAAGATGCATAAGGCACAGCCTTGAAGCGACCGATGCGCTCACGGACGGGCAGATTGGAGATATCCTCTACGTCCACGCCCTCGCCCACAGCAGCTCTGGCCTTGTCCTCAAAGAAGAACACCAGATCCATCATGGCAAACTGCTTGTCCAAGGCGGTGTAGCAGTCCTCGTCCTCAAAAGCGTTCTGCTGGAGGAAGTCCTCACGGATGGAACGGGCAGACTCCATGATGAGTCTGTCATCGGCAGAGAGGGCATCCATACCTACCAGCTTGACGATCTCATCCAGGTTGGACTCCAGCTGGAGGGTCTTCAGGCAACGGCCGGTATATTCTGTCCACTTGCGGGACACGTGCTCACCGAACCAACCGTCCAGTCGATCACGGTAGAGAGAGTAGGAATTGAGCCAGTTAATAGCGGGAAAATGACGGCGGTAAGCCAAAGATGCGTCCAGACCCCAGAACACCTTAACGATACGCAGGGTTGCCTGGGTCACGGGCTCGGAGATATCACCGCCCTGAGGGGAAACGGCACCAATGGCAGACAGAGCGCCTTCACGCTTGTCGGAGCCGATGCAGACCACCTTACCGGCGCGCTCATAGAACTGAGCCAGACGGGAGGTCAAGTAGGCAGGATAGCCTTCCTCACCGGGCATTTCCTCGAGGCGTCCCGACATCTCGCGGAGAGCCTCTGCCCAACGGGAGGTGGAGTCAGCAATAACGGCCACGGAGTAGCCCATATCACGGAAATATTCAGCGATGGTAATACCCGTATAGATAGACGCCTCACGGGCGGCTACGGGCATATCCGAGGTGTTGGCGATGAGCACGGTACGCTCCATGAGGGACTTACCCGTGCGGGGGTCGGTCAGCTCGGGGAATTCACGAAGCACGTCGGTCATTTCGTTGCCGCGCTCGCCGCAACCGATGTAGACCACCAGATCCACGTCGCTCCACTTGGCCAGCTGGTGCTGAACCACGGTTTTACCCGAGCCGAAGGGGCCGGGAACGCAGGCGGTACCGCCCTTGGCAATGGGGAACAGGGCGTCAATGGGGCGCTGACCCGTGATCATGGGCTCCACGGGAGGCAGCTTCTCGGCATAGGGACGCGCCACGCGGACGGGCCACTTCTGCATGAGGGTAATATCCTCCAGGGTGCCATCCTCCAGGCGGATGCGTCCAATGCGATCGGTCACGCGGTATTCACCGGGGATCAGCTCCACAATGGTTCCCTTCTTCTTGGGGGGACACATGATCTTGTGGGTGATGATCTCGGTCTCCTGTACAGTACCGTACACGTCACCGCCGCAGACCGTATCACCAACAGACAGAGCAGGCTCAAAGTGCCAGCGCTTGTCTCTGTCCAGCGCAGCCTCGTCGATACCCTTCTGAATATTTGAGCCGTATTTGATTCTCATGGCCTCCAGAGGACGCTGGATGCCGTCGTAAATGGAGGTGATAAGGCCGGGACCCAGCTCCACGGACAGGGGAGCGCCCGTAGACACAACCTTGTCGCCGCGGCCGAGACCTGCTGTCTCCTCATAAACCTCGATGGAAGCGCGGTCGCCGTGCATTTCGATGATCTCACCGATGAGGCGGTTCTCACCCACACGCACCACGTCAAACATATTGGCATTTCTCATACCCTCGGCAATGACCAGAGGGCCGGATACCTTTAAAATCTTTCCTTCTACCATGGTAGTTGTTCCTTACTCCTTAAAAATAATATCCGCGCCAACGGCTCGCTCCACGGCGCTCTTGATAGCGGCCATGCCATATCCCGTAGAGCCTGCGCGACCGGGGATGGTGATCACGGCAGGCATGGGCACGTCCTTATAGCGGGCGATGTCCTCAGCAATGGCCTCAGCATAATTTTCAACGATAAAGATGATCGCGTAACTGCCCTCCTTGGCGAGGGTATGCAAAATATCTCTGGCGCTTTCGGCGTCGGGTGCTTCATGAACGGCAAAACCGATGGCCATAAACCCAAGCACACTGTCGCGCTCACCGATAATACCGATCTTATACATAGCTTTCCCTGATCCTTTCTCGCAGCACGTCCGAGGACAGACCTGCGTCCTTGGCAGCCAGAATGATGCGGATATTCTTCACCGACACTTCAACGCCCACCAGATATCCGCCTGCCACCTCAGCACCGAAGGACACCTTAGCGCCCTCGCGGACAAGGCTCGTCCAATGATCGTCCGCGCACTTTTCGATAGACGCAAGGGAGTTATTCGTCCCCTCAGCGGCGCTGACGAAACGGCTGTATTTGCCCATGGCAAGGCCGCTCCAAAGAGCCTCCTCCCCACCGTCGTACACCTCTTCGAAAAAGCTGTGGGGCACGCTGCCTCCGGGCAGAAGCGAGGTGTTCATGAAGATCTTTCCCATCTCGCCCCGGTTCATGCGAATGATCCGAAGGGCGATCATGATATTGACCAGATCCACCTTGGCCTTCACCCAGCCGATCATGGTCTCGCATCCGGAGGCCGTGACGGCAGCCAGCATATCCTCATAGCAGGCCTTATCCAGAATGGCATCGATCTGCTGGGGATCACCCGACTTGGCGTAGGCTTCTCGCGCCTCAGCAGCGGCCTTGGCCATGGCCGAGGGGAACACGCCGTATTTGTCCGTGGTCAGGGCTTCTACCGTGGCTTTGGCAGACACGGCACCAAAATCAAAGAGCAGCTCTGAGGGATCAATCCCACGGATCTGACACTTGATCACGGCTTTGATATTGTTACAGTCATAGGGGTAGCGGAACCAGGCGTAAACCGCGGGCTCGGGCACCGAGGCAGACACCTCATCGTATGCCGTTTTCAAAAGAGACAATAGCATCTCTTCCCGTTTGCGGCTCACCGCCTCGCCCAAGACACGGGCACTTCCCTCCTCTTCCGTGGGAGAGATCCCGTATTCCGCCAGCTTGTTCATGACGTCCTCGGAGGATCTGGCCTCAACCAGTACGTCTATACGCTCTCTTCCCACCAGGCGATTTTCCATGGCACGGATGCGGGCAGAGGCATACATGTATTCTGTGGCTTGTAATTTTTTCATTCAACAGACCCTTCCTTTTTGGTATGGATCATTGGATCAGTTTTCACCGAACAGGGTGCGGTTCACCTTGGCCTCGGTGGCGCGGCGCACCTGTGCCATCATCATGCCGACGGAGCAGTTGGCCTCCATATCGCCGCAGCGAAGCACCAGACCGCCGTCGATCTTGGCGTCCTTGGAAGAGAGCACCACCCGATCCAGCACAGACATGCTGATCTTACCCACCTGGGTATGCTTGATGGCCTCCATCAGGCGAGCGCCGAACATCTCACGGTCGTTGCGGTTGAGAAGTACCTCATATTTTTCGGGACGGATGTCCTCGCCATAAAGCTCGAGGCTCTCCCGCTCGCTTTCCAGCTGACGGAGCAACGCGCCCTTGAGCATTTTCACCAGCAGATCCACGTATTCGTCCACGGGGAGCTCGCGGATCTCCTTTTCCGCCGTGGCATAAGCCTCAGCGATCAGAGCGGCGCGGCTTTCCAGCACTACGTTTCGCTTGGCCATAGCCGCGGAGGATTTGGCACGAGTGATGAGCGCTTCACACTCGCGGTTGGCCTGCTCCTCCAGCTTGTCCTGCTCGGCCTTGGTGCGGGCGTCATACTCAGCCTTCACGGCGGCACAGGTATCGTCAGCCTTTTGAAGGATGGCCTCGGCATCGGCACGCGCGTCGGCAAGGATCTTGCCGGTAACCTTTTCAATTCCGGTCATAACAGTTTCAGCTTCCTTCCTTTAGATTCCCTCGACCGATCAAAGCGCGGAGAAGGGGCAGAGGAAGACCAGCATAATGGTGATCAGCAGGGAGAAGATGGCGTAGGTCTCTACCAGCGCGGCGGTGGTGATGGCCTGACCCAGAGAGCCGGGGCGCTTGCCGATCAGGTTGATACCTGCGGCTGCCACGCGGCCCTGACGGATAGCGGACAGATAGCCGGCCAGAGCGATGGGCAGAGAGGACATCAGGAAATAACCGCCTTGGGCAAAGGTAAGGTTCATAAGGTGCTCGGTGTCACCGAAAAGACCCAATGCCATCAGCATGAGGAAGGATGCTACGAGACCGTACACACCCTGGGTCATAGGCAGAGCCATCATAGGAAATGCCTTACCAAACATACCGGGCTGCTCGGAGAGAAGACCGGTAGCGGCCTCACCAACGATGCCGACACCCTTAGCAGAGCCCATACAAGGCAGGGCAACGGCCAGAGCCACACCCAAAAGTGCCAGGTTAGTACCCGAGAACAGGCCCTTGATCATTTCGGCCACGGTTTCACCCATAGCGGGGGCGGCAGCACCGTCCTCTGCGGCAACGGCAACAACAGCGAGGGTCATAAGCGCAACAACAGACAGGATAACGGCCATAATTTTCTTAACAGATGCGATTTTCATGAGATGACTCCTTTACTTTTTCAAAAATTATTTTTGATTGGATTCCGACTCTGCGGTGGAATATTTTTCGCTGGGGAGGGCGGGATCGAAGGGTGTGCCGCCGTCCTCGTAAAATTTACTGAAGAATTCAAGATATTGCAACCGGCAGGTGTGCACAAAGGCACCCAGCAGGTTGATGGCCATGTTCAGACCGTGACCGATCAGCATGACGAAAATGAGCAGGATAAATCCAGGGACGCTCACGCCGCCCAAGGTGCCCAGCAGGTTGAACACCTGCGCCATGACACCCGCCGCCAGACCCAGTGCCAGAATACGGCTGTAGGACAGAAGGTCAGAGGCGTAGTTGATAAGATCGTACAGGCCCTTGAGACCAAAAACGAGCTTTGCGAAGATATTTTTCTTCTCGCGACCTTGGGTAAGAACGATCATGAGCACGCCCATGACGGTCACCGCCAAGCCAACGGTGGAATCCACGAAGAGCAGACCCAATCCGCCGAAAAGGATCCAGTAGGAACCGATATCGAAGATAGCGGAGAAGATCTTCCCTTCTCTGCAAAGCATATAGAACTTTACAGCCATACCGCCCACGATATGGATCAGACCCATGGCAAGGGAGATAATCAGGAAGGGGACGGGATTGACCAGGGGGTTCAGGGACAAGGGTTCACCGTTCAGGGTGAGGGTCACACCGTTGAAGATGGGTGCAGCCGCCTGGGCCGCCTCCACGCTCTCATAGCCCATATAATTGGTCATAATCGCATAGGGCAGGTCGCCAAACCATCCGCCAAACACGGCACCAAGGATGGTACAGGCAATACCGCAGTAGCCGAACATGGTAAGCATTCGCTTCATGCCGGGGCTTACGTTCAGAAGCTTGGGCGCCAGGAAGCCGCCCAGAGTAAGCAAAAGTCCATAGCCCACGTCGGCGAACATAAGACCAAAGATCACGAAGTAGTAAATACTCATGATAAAGGTGGGATCGTAGGAGCCGTACTTGGGATAGGCGTACATGCCCAGCACCCACTCGAAATTGGAGGCGTACCCGTTGTTCTTCAAAAGAACGGGCGGCTCCTCCCCTTCCTCCGGCTCCACAAGATCGTAGGCGCAATACAAATGTCTGAGGGCGTGCTTTACCTTGTCACAGGCTTCGGTGGGCACCCAACCCTCCAGGATCACGCAGGATTCGGTTTCTGCCAGCTTTTGCTTATGCTGAGCGGCAAGCAACGTGGTTTTCTCCACGTCGTAGAGCACCTGCAGATCCTCCAACATGGGAGACAGCTCACACAGGCGGTCGATACACCCCTGCAGGCGGTTATCGAGCTCGTCCATTTTTTTCTCAGCGGCACGGATGGCCTGCTTGGCCGTACCCGTGATATCCTTGAAATTGCTTTTGACAAAGCCCAGGGACACCAGCCCTCGGTTCACCGCCTCCTCGTCAGCCTTGTGGAACATGACGGCGGCATAAAATCCGGCCTGATCCCGATAGACCTCCTCCACACCCGCGTGCAGATCAGCCAGCGCTCCCTCCACGGCGGAGAGACGGACGGCGGCGGGGAAAACACCCAGCCAGAGGCATGCAGTATCGGTGGTCTCCACCTCCAGAGGCAGGTCGTGAGACAACCAGGGACACAGCATAGCGATTCGCGCCGCCATACGGTTGTCCTCGTGATAGCATTCGGTCATGGTATCACGAAGCTCCAGCACCTCGTCAGCCACCGCCCACGCGGCGTGATAGCTGCCCGTTTTGCGGAAAAGCCCCGTGCTGGTGTTGATGGGCTTTCCCCGTCGGGAACTTTTATCGACCGTGTACTTATCCAAGACCGGAATGGCCTCGGCAATGCTGTTCACCCGCCGTTCAGCTTCGACCCGCGCGGTGTCACAATCGTGACGCAGAAGCTCTCCATCCTCGTCGAGAGGCACGGAGCGGATCTCCACGCAACGTAGCTTCATGAGGCGGCGTACCAAAGCATCAGCCTCCCCCTTGGGGGTCAGCACGGTCAGCCGTTTCATTGTACTTATTGACATGAGTCATACATCTCCCATACGATAAGCTTGACCGCCTCCCGCATGTGACTGCGAGCCTCGGTTTCCATGGTCAAAACATCCTCTCCGGCTTCCTTGCGGCTCTGCTCAATCAGAGCATCAGCACGCTTTCTCACCGAGGCCAGCTTGACCTTCAGGGATTCGTCAACAGCGGCGATGGCCTTCTCCGCCTTTGCGGCGCAGTCCTTTTCGTTCTGCTCCACCCGCGACCTGGCCTCCTGCTCAGCCGCTCCGCGAATGGACGCAGCCTCTGCCTCTGCTTCACGGACACGCATGATAGCTTCTTTTGACAAGGATTTCACCTTCTTTCATTTTTCAGCTCCGAGAGTATCTCTCGTTTTGAAACATCCAAGCAAGAAACAGATCCGACGCTTGACTTGTCGGGAAATCAGAGAAATTCCGACAAATAATACGCCGTTTCTCGATCGTTCGCCGTCGTTCGACCGCAAGATGCGGAATGATGAATATGGCGAAAAATTCTTGTTTTTTATTTTAACACATTTCACTGCATTTTTCAATAGTTTTTCATAACTTTTTTATTATTTTGAAGGATTCGCCGAAAAAACTTTCATAGTACCTTCGGGAAATCTCCATTGGTGCGTCTCCAAGGGCGCCGAGGGTTGAAGCACTTCTCTTCTGTACCCATAGCGTCTTGTTACCGTGACCTGCAAAAAATAGTCTTTGGTATTTGAAAGTTCTTTGCTCCGCTTAAAAAATCCCTGCTTTTTCCCTTTTCTGTCGAGTTTCTCCGACTCTCCGACCGCTGAAGCTTCCAAGGACTTCCACACAGGCGTCATTTCACAGATCAGCAAACGTCGCAAGCACGAGGATCCGTTGTCTCCTGTCAATACTTCAGGCTCCAATAGCTCCAGCCCCTTTTGCAGAAACAATTCAGCCGCCTCAGCATAACAACGGTTAAACCGTTCCGCCCCATCATCGGTAGCAGTCAAAAGCTGTTCTCCCCCATTCGCCGGCAGCATTACGGGATAGCAAACCCGCACCAGCAGCACAGAGCGCCCGCCTCGGCGGAGACACTTCTCAGACGAACACATTTGGATCCGTCTCTCCATCGGTACCGTAGCCCTTCGCTTTTCTCGTCTCATAAATCCCCCGTTCGGTGTCAGCATCGTCTTTATGTCATTATTTTATGCAGTCTCTACCGTGGCATGACAAAAAACACCGAGCCGTCAAGACTCGGTGCATAGCGTGATTAATGAGCAGGGATCGCAGGCATAACGTCCTCTCCCGTGATCTCCTGTAGCTTGGCAGCGATCTGTGCCTGCACCATTCGCGCCACCGCCATGGTGGTCATATGCTCGTAGGTCTCATAGGGAATAGGGGGCAAAAAATGCACCTGCGTATGCACTTTTTTTAGAGAATTTCGCCCGAAGGTCTTCCAAAAATCCACCAAAACCACAGGCACGATCTGCGTGTGGGAATTCAAAGCGGCGCGGAAGCATCCGCTATGAAATTCACCCATCAGGTTAGTTTGCCCCTTGACGTAGCCTCCCTCGGGGAAGATCAGATACACCTTACCGTCCGCAAGCTCTGCCGAGATCTCACGGAAGCAATTGACCTGCTGGCGGATATTTTGGCGGTCCAAGCGCTTACCGCGCACCAGGGAAACGTACTCATTGGCAATGGGCATCTTGGAGCGTTTCAGATCCATAAGAACTCGGCAGGGACGGGGTAGCGCATCCATAATACCCAGCGCGTCAAACTTGCTCTGGTGATTCGAAAGCAGCAGGAAGCCGCCTTCCGGGGGCAGATTTTCCGTACCGTATACAGAGGTGGTGATCCTTGAGGTTTTGGCCACCTTGCGGATCATAACCTTGGCTAGGGCGTGGCAATCCTCTTCGGTATATTTTTCGGGATGACGCGCATATTTTCTCATCTTAGGCACAAAGTGGATGATGGACCCTATGCGCATAATGACGACGTAGATCAAGCGAAGCATGAATTCCTCCTGCGCAACGATTTTGCGCTTCAAACATATACGAATAACTATACCACCATTTTGTAAACCGTATGTAAACAAATCCACAAAAAAATTCATTTTTTACTTTTTTGTCTTCCGAGGCAACCCTAAGAAGCAGAAAGGGGCACCGCACGGTGCCCCTTGGACATATTGGAAAATTAATGCTCCATTTCAATGGCAGCAGGCTGTTCCAGCACGCGGCGGAAGAATTCGGGGTCAAATTTGGCCTGTCTTTCGTAGGTATACAGACCGTTGACCTCCTGCTCCACGTCGGTCAGCTGAGTATAGCAGAGACCGCCCATGGTAGGATGGAACAAAATGGCCTCGGTAAGTCCCTTGAAGCGATTCAGGAACTCCTCCTCAGACATGGGAGCCACACCGTAGCCCCAGCCCTTGTCTTCCTTGGAAGCCCAGCGGATGCCGCCGTACTCGGAGACGAAGGTAGGATGATCGGGCATGGACAAAGAAGGACAATGCCAGTGGACGTCATAGGTACCGCCCTCAGCCAAGGGCGCCAGCTTCTTGGCAAAGACCTCAGGATTCTGCTCATAGTCATGGATATCCATGATATCGGTCACGCCCTTGATATGCACCCATCCGGAAGAATCGATGTAGGCTCGGGTATTGTCGTACTGGCGGGTGATGGTGGCCAGCAGACGGAAGAAGCGAGGATTCTGGTTGGGCTGGGTCTCGTTGAGAGGGCACCAACCCACAATGGCGGGATGGTTGAAGTCACGGGCCATAATCTCACACCACTCAGGGAGGAAGTTTTCATAGGCAGTCTGACGGGAAATATCCAGACCCCAGTTAGCGTGCTCACCCCAGACGATGTAGCCCTTCACGTCACACCAGTAGAGGAAGCGAGGCTCAAAAACCTTCTGATGGAGGCGAGCGCCGTTAAAGCCCATGGCCATGGAGCGGTCAATGTCGGCGATCAGCTCGTCCTCGCAAGAGGCGGTGTAGATACCGTCGGGATAGAAGCCCTGATCCAGAATGAGGCGCTGGAACACGGGCTTATGGTTGATGTAGAGGATGCCGTCGCGGGCTTCCACGCGGCGCATACCGAAGTAGGATGCCACGGTGTCCTCACCCATGGTAAGCGTCAGATCATAAAGTCTGCCCTTGCCGGTCTCCCACAGATACAGCTCCTCCAGAGGAACCTCCAGGGTTGCCTTACCGCCATGAACAACGGCCTCGCCGTGTCCCTGGGAAACCCCGACAAAGGAAGCGTCCGCAGACAGAGTCATGCCCTCGCCACCAACGACATGCGCTTCAATGACCAGCTTCTTGTTGTCGATATCGGGGTAATACTTGGTGCTTGCGATATAGTCCTTAGCCACGTTCTCCAGCCAAACGGTCTGCCAGATACCCGTGGTGCGGGTGTAGGAACAACCGGCGGAATGATAATGCACGCACTGCTTGCCCACGGGCTGATCTCCCGTACGGGTGTGGTCGATGGCGCGGATGGTGATGACGTTCTCGCCATCAGTCAGAGCCTCGGTGATATCAAAGGAAAAAGCCACGTAACCGCCGATATGGTCACCCATAAACTTGCCATTGACCCAAACGTGAGTGATATAGTCGCAGGCACCAATGTGCAGGATAGTGCGGCGGCCGTTCTGCCAGCCCTCAGGGAGGGTCAGCTTCTTGCGGTACCATACGCAGTCGCAAAAGTCCTTATCGTTGATCCCGGAAAGCACGCTCTCGCGGCAAAAGGGCACAATGATGGTCTCGGTAAATTCTGCGCCGTTCTGATAGTCTCTCTGATCACCGCTTTCGCCGTGGTCGGTCTGATATTCCCAGGCACCGTTCAGGTTGATCCATTGGTCTCTGACAAATTGAGGGCGGGGATATTCGGGGCGGGGGATGTTGTGACTCATATTGTAACCTCTCTTTTGATGTATTTGGGGTAATTTGCCATTTATTATTATAACTGGGCGTTGGGATTTTGTCAATAGGGGGAGAAAAAATTGTTTGTGGACGCAAAGCGAGGCGGGGTGACTGTGTTATGAGTAGCACACGAGGACGGTGGTCAGCTAAATTGTTGTTTGGCGGCCGTGCCGCCTGCCAACGCTCGGGGATGTTCAACCCATGCAGGACGCATACCGCGATGAACAGTTGGTCAGATAAATTGTTGTTTATGTTCTTTTCCACTTTCTTTCCTCGGCGAAAGAAAGTGGAGTAAAGAGCGCCGCTTAGTGCAGAACCTACGGTTCTCCCTAAGAACCCAACTCCCTCGTGACGCACGCCGCTCCCCAATGGGGGAGTGGAGCGGCTATCGCGTGTCACGTGTCAGCCAACGCCGATAACCCGCCTCTGCGGCGGAACGCCTTGAGGCTCATACCTCGCTGTTTAGAAAGCGTTAGTTGGTTTGAAAAAATTCAATATTGAAAAATAGCATTGAATCCATAGTTCTCACGGCGAGAGGTGATTGTTTGATTGAAGAACAACTATATTTGTCCATTCGCCATCAGAACTGTAGCTTCACTACGTACCCCTGAACATTCCCTGGTTCGACTAACAGGAACATGTTAATCGGCTTTTTGATGAGCCCCGAGGCGCTCCGCCGTGGGGGCGGATTTTCGCCGGTGGCTGACAAAAAACACGCTGTTGTCCGTTTGGCCTTTGCCAAACGGCTAGCGTCACGAGGGAGTTGGAGTCCAGAGGAGAACCGTAGGTTCTGTCTTTGGCGGCGCTCTTTTGGAACTTTTCTCTCGCCGCGGAGAGAAAAGTGGAAAGGATGCTAAACAACAATTTATCTAACCAACTGTCCATCGCGTGATATCCATGGCATAGGATGCACTCCCCCGAGCCAGAGCCGCCCCGCAGGGGCAACAACAATTTACCGAAGAAATTTCAAAATTTTCTCTCACCCCTCTATACAAATCCGCCGGAGTGTGCTATAATATAATGGAATATGTGTTTTTACCGCGAGGTTTTTATGATGATCATCTGCGATTTACATACCCACACCCGTTTTTCCTTCGACGGCGCCCCCGAATCTACCCCCGATGCCCTGTGCCGCCGTGCCTTGGAGGTAGGGGTCACCCACCTGGCCATCACGGATCATTGCGATATCAACGGCGAGGTGGAAGGGATTTACACCCCCTACGCCGCCGATGAAGCGTGGGAGGCCATGACCGCCGCCAAGGAGAAATACAAGGGCCGCCTGCATCTGTCCTTGGGTATCGAGCTGGGCAACGCTCACCAATACCCCGCCGAGGCTGCCGCCGTGCTGGCACGGTATCCCTACGAGTTTGTCATCGGCTCTCTGCACAATCTCACAAATGTCCCCGACTTTTGTATGCTCCGATACGATATGATGACCGACGCTCACATCCACCATCTTTTTGGGAGAATGCTGGACGAAACCCTGGAAATGCTGTCCTTTGACGGGCTTCACACCCTGGGCCACCTGACCTACATGCACCGGTACATCACCCTGGCCAAAAAGCCTTTTGATTTCAAACCTCATTACGAAAAGATCACCGCGATCTATCAAAAGCTGATCGACAAAGATATGGCGCTGGAGATAAACGTATCCACCCTTTGGAAGGGTCTGGGTGTATCCATGCCCACCCTGGAGCTTTTGAAGCTCTATAGGGACGCAGGCGGCAAGCTCATCACCGTGGGCTCCGACGCTCACAGTCCCGAAAATCTGGGTAAAAGTGTCCGTAAAGGCTATGCCCTGCTCCGCACCGCCGGCTTTTCCGAGGTGATGGTCATGGAAGACGGACAGCGTACCATGGCCTCAATCCTCTGATCTTCAAGGAAAGGAAACCATCATGAAATGAAACTGGAAAATTTCAGTCTGCTTTATCCCGACGCCGAGGCGCAACGAGCCCACCTGGCTGGGAAAAATGTTCCCGACATTGATATGTATACCCTGCAGGAGCTGGGCATGCTGGAGATCTTTGATCCTAAGTCCGCCCCCCTGTCGGAGTTTTTTACCACCGATCCCGCGGTCATCGCTTACCGTAACGAGACATTCTCGGATATGCTGAACAACCCTGTACTGACCGACACCCTGCGCCGTTTGGTTCCCGTTCTGCAGGACATCACCGAGCTGCGCCGTCTGGAGCAGGACAACGGCGGCGAGGACACCGCCTCCTACCTGTCCAGTATGACGGAGATCGAGCTTTACATCACCTGCGTGGATATCCTCCACAAGGGTATGACCGAAGCCCGCGACGGCATCAAGGGCGCCGCTTTCCGCCGCCTGTGCGATTGCGTCATTGAGCTGGCGGAATCCGAATACTACGCCGAGCTGAACAAGAAGCTCTCTGAGCTGACCCAAAGAGTCCGCGAGATCCGCAGCGTGACCATTGGTGTCAATCTGGATGCCCAGCTTCGTCCTGCCCAGGCAGGCGTGCTGTCTGTCAACGCCAAGCCCTTCCGCTCCGGCGAGACCCTGGACAAAATCCTGCGTCTCAACTTCAAGGACGACGAGTACACCTGCATCGCTCAATTGGTCCCCTTCGGCAAAAAGCAATCGGACAATCAAAAGACCGCCCTGTCCCTGGCCTTCAACTCCGCCATCAACGACGTGTATCGCTCTTCCCTGCGCTCCTGGAAGAAGATCGTACAGAGCTACGTCCTTGACAATACCGAATTTTTGCTGTCCCTGATGCCCGAGATCGAGTTCATCGTCAAGGGCACCCAGCTCCAACAGAGCCTTCTCGATCGTGGCTGTCCCCTGTGTGCCCCCAAGCTTTGCCCCGCAACGGATCGTGTTTTCAAAGCAACAGAGCTTTATAATCCCGCCGTTGCCCTCAAGCTGGCCGCCGACGAAACCGTAGTCCCCAACGACGTATACATGGACACCACCCCCGAGAACGCCCTGATCTATGTACTGACAGGCCCCAACCGCGGCGGCAAATCCGTCATCACCTGCGCCATCGGCCTTTGCCAGGTCATGCTTCAGTTGGGTATGTATCTGCCCGCCAAGGTCTGCGAGATCAGTCCCGCAGACGGCATTTACACCCACTTCCCCACAGGTGCTGACGACACCATCGACAAGGGTCGTCTGGGCGAGGAATGCGCCCGTCTCGGCGAAATCTTTGACGTGGTGACCGCCCAAAGTCTGGTGCTCCTGGACGAATCCCTGTCCTCCACCGGCTCCTACGAGGCCTCCTACATCGCCGCAGAGGTGCTCACAGGTCTTTCGCACGTAGGATGTCGTTGCCTGTTCTCCACCCACCTGCACGAGCTGTCGGGTGAGCTGGAGCGCATCAACGAGCAAGCCTTGGCTGAAGGCGGCGTCCGCATCGACACCCTGGTGGCCGGCATCATGGGCGAAGGCAAGCGATCCTTCAAGATCGTCCGCGCCAAGCCCGACGGCAAGTCCTACGCACGGGATATCGCTGAAAGATACGGCCTGACTTATGAAAGTATTATGAAAAAAATTCAATAAAAGATAATTACCATAAAAAACATTTCACGCGCCTCGGCGCATAGATGGAGGAATAAACCATGGATAAGCTTTTAAAGCTGTTAGAAGACAACGCCACCCTGACCCCCGCTGAGCTTTCTGTCATGCTGAACAAGGAGGAGGGAGACATCCGCGCCCTCATTCAGAAGTACGAATCCGACGGTGTCATCGTGGGCTACAAGACCCTCGTGGACTGGGACAAGACCGACCGTGAGTACGTCACCGCCATGATCGAGGTCAAGATGACCCCCCAGCGGGATCGCGGCTTTGATCGCATTGCGGAGAAGATCTACAACTACCCCGAGGTGCAGAGCGTTTACCTCATGTCGGGCGGCTTCGACCTGTGCCTGCTCATCGAGGGACGCACCATGAAGGAGGTCGCCTATTTCGTAGCGCAAAAGCTGGCCCCCATTGAGGCGGTCATCTCCACCGCCACCCATTTCGTTCTGCGCAAATACAAGGACAAGGGCGTCATCTACGGTGCCGACGAGATCGACGAGAGAGGAAACTGCAACTGATGGCACAGATAGATTACGATCGCGTACTGCCCCGACACGTGGTGGATATGCCACCCTCGGGCATACGGAAATTCTTTGATATACTGGAGACCATGCACGACGTTATCGGTCTCACGGTAGGTCAGCCCGACTTCGTAACCCCCTGGCATATCCGAGAGGCCGGCATCGAAAGCCTGGAAAAGGGCAAGACCTACTACACCTCCAACGCGGGTACCCTGGAGCTTCGTCAAGAGATCGACGCCTACATGACCCGTCGCTTCGGGCTGTCCTACGATCCCGTCCACGAGGTTATCGTCACGGTGGGCGGCTCCGAGGCCATTGACATCGCCATGCGAACCCTCCTTGCCCCCGGAGACGAGGTCATCATCCCCACCCCCTGCTTCGTCTGCTACGAGCCCCTGGCTCGCATGGCGGGCGGCGTTCCCGTCATTGTAGAGACCCGCAACGAGGACAAATTCAAGCTGACCCCTGAACTACTGGAGGCCGCCATCACCGAAAAGACCAAGATGCTGGTGCTGGCCTACCCCAACAACCCCACGGGCGCCATCATGGATGCCGAGGACCTTGAAAAGATCGCCCGGATCCTGCGGGAGAAGCAGATCATCGTTCTCTCCGACGAGATCTACGGCGAGTTGACCTACGGAAAGCGTCACGTATCCATCGCCTCCCTGCCCGGAATGCGGGAGCGCACCATCATCGCCAGCGGCTTTTCCAAGGCCTACGCTATGACGGGCTGGCGTCTGGGTTATCTCTGCGCCCCCGAGCCTCTGGCCAAGCAAATGCTGAAAATTCACCAGTACGCCATCATGTGCGCCCCCACCACCGCCCAACTGGCCGCCATTGAGGCGCTCAAAAACGGTGACGAGGACGTGGCTATGATGACCGCCGAATATGACCGCCGCCGACATCACATCTACAGCGGTCTCAAAAGCATCGGCATTGACTCCTTTGAGCCTGAGGGTGCCTTCTACATCTACCCCGAGATCGGCAAATTCGGACTGTCCAGCGAGGCGTTTTGCGAGCGCTTGCTCTACGAGCAGAAATGCGCCATCGTCCCCGGTACCGCCTTCGGCGCGGGCGGCGAGGGCTTTGCCCGTATCTCCTACGCCTATTCCGTGAAGCACATCGACCAAGCGCTGGAGCGGATGGAAGCCTTTACGAAAAAGCTCAAAGGCTGACGCCATAATAAAAGAACCCGAGCTGACTTGTGTCAGCTCGGGTTGATTTTTTGGAATGACTCACCCCTTATTCCGGGGAAATCTCGGCACACACGGCGTTGTGATCCGAATAATACTGTCCGTTCACCGGAGTATCCGGCACCACGTAGGCATTCAGGCACAGGCCGTCGGTGAAAATATAGTCGATCTTTTCCCTCCGATCCTCAGGCAAGCGCCCAAAGCCATGGAAGGTACCGCCCAGTCCCGCCGTGCAATCCACCGTGCCCCGTTTTTGCAGCCCCTCGGTGATGAGCGTGATCTCGGGAGTGTGGGGAATCGCGTTGAAATCACCGGTGAGCACGAATTTTTCCGGATATTGGGAGATCAGCTGCACCAGCATCATGGCCCCCAAATAGCGGGCGCTGGCCCCCTGGTGGTCAAGATGGGTGTTAATAAAACGGAAGGGCTGATCCCAGGCATCGTGCTTGAGCAGCGCCGTGGTCAGCATACGGGGACAACCGCTCTGGTCGCCGCCGAAGGTGGAGCCTGCCACGCGGGGCGTGGGGGATAGCCACAGATTGTCCAGAGATAAAAGCTCCACCTCGTCGGTGCGGTAGGCAATGAGCATGGACTCGCCGTGGTAATTCTTCTCTCGCCCGCAGCCCTGCACCGTATAGCCCGGCAAATGGTCACGCAGGCGGGCACGCATACCGTCAGTCACCTCCTGGAAGCCGATAACACAGGGACACTCACGGTTCAGAACGTCAACCACTCTGTCAAAGCGGCGGCTGAAGGCGTTGATCCCATCTCCGATATTGTCCACGCGGAGATTGAAGGTCATAAATTTCAAGGGCTTATTCTTTGCCATATCCTATCCTTTCCGAGTCGGAACAGACGTCACCAGCCCGGGCCGCTGTAATTGCCGTCGTTTTGCTGGTTATATCCGTTTTGGTTGTATCCGTTTTGGTTGTACTGATTTCCCTGATTGTTGCCATTATTCTGCTTGTTGCGGTTGTTCTTCACCGCGCGAACGATGAGGTAAATGGCCAGCACGATCAAGCCCACCATGATGAGCAGCATGACGATATCCGACAGAGGAATATTCTTGCCGAACACGTTCTCCATGGTGTCCACCACAATGACGGCAGAGATCCCCGTCTCCTCTGTAAACTGCTGAAGCGCGGTGTTCACGGTCTCGGGGTTCATGGTCAGATGGGAGCGATTGGTCAGATGGGATTCCACCATTTTACTGTGATCCCGTTCCGTCTTAAAGGAGGACGGCAGACCCAGCCGTTCAACCTCATCCGCCATGGTCTCCATCACCGCCGCCAGATTGGCGCTCAGGGAATATGCGTGATATTCCGCATTGACGGATCCTCGCATAGCACGCCCGAAGGCGGTATATTCGTCACCGAACATCTGATTGATATTAGTGTGAAGATTATCACCAGGCCACGCGATGGCATAATATCCGTCGGATTCCTCGTTGGTCAAAAAGACGATGAGCAGATTGTCCTCATAGGACGGTTCAGTTTTGGGTCCGAACTCCTCAAGATATCGGGCGTCTGCGTATGCTTGGAAGGTTTCTTCATTATACGAGACGATACCGCCGTTGGCCACGTTGGTCAAGGCCGTGCCGATATAGGAAACGAAGAAAACACCTACCAAAAGCAGCAGAATGATGGGCGCCATCAGGGCGCCGATGAGTCCGCTCAGGCATCCGCCTCCGTAGCCGTAGCCGTATCTTCTGCGGGGGCCGTAGCCTCCGTAAAAATGGGGTCCGCGGGGGCCGTAACCAAATCCGCCGCCGCGAGAGCCGCCGCCGAATCCGCCGCCTCGGGATCCTCCTCCGAAGCCACCGCCTCGGGATCCACCTCCAAAGCCTCCTCCACGGGAGCCACCTCCTGGTCCTGGCATATCTTATCTCCTTTCCGAGTACATATTTTTCTTTCATTATAGCCCATTTTTCACATCGGGTCAAGTCCTTTGGTTAAAAAATCAGCAAAAATTCATGCAAGAAACAAAAGAAAGGATCAAAAGGGCATCTCTAAAAACTCATCGCACGCCGATATGGCGGTGCTTTTTCCGTCATACGTCACAAAATTCTTTCGCATAGGGTCAACTATGCGTGCAGATTTTTGTTTAGTCTGACGAAAAAATCCCTCGCCTCTCGCCGCACGCTGAGTATTTAGAGATGCCCGAAAGGCATCTTCTTTTAAAATACAGTCATGCAGAACTTGACGAAATCCCTGTTTTGTGATACAATAAAGGGTGCAGTACCTGCCGGATATCACCGTTCGGCAGACGAGCAACTCCCCTCCGGGAGAAAGGAGCCTATGGATGTCTGATAAAAAACAACGTATCATATATCTGGTCTACGGCATCATCCAGTCGGTGCTGACGGTGGCCTGCGGCGTTTGCCTGATCATGGCCAGCCTTGCCATCTATGATGGAGGCAACGGCGCTTATTCCAGGGAGGCCGTGGCAACCCAATTTGAAAAGATCCTCATCCCCGTTCTGCTTTGCCTTACAGGTGTGGTTGCGGGCATAGTCCTGTCCCTCGTTTCCCCCCGAAAGGCGCAAAAGCCCAAAGGACAGATGGCACCTGCCGATGCCATTCGGCGTTTGTCCCTCCGTATAGATCCGGTCGCCTGTCCCGCCGAGCTGACCGCCGCCCGCAAGAAGGAGCAGACCTTGCGTCTGGTGCTTCGGCTGATGGCTGCCACCGTCTGTATCGCGGTGGCGATCCCCGCCCTGGTCTATCTCTTTGATCTTACCAACTTTGACAACATTGCCGAGGGGCTGACCGAGGATATCGTAGCCGCCATGGCGCTGGTTCTGCCCGCCTCCGCCGTAGGTCTTTCCGCCTGGGTCGTGGTGACCCTGGCTTGTCACTATAGCCTCAAGCGAGAGCTGGGCATTGTCAAGGAAGCACTCAAGGTAGCGCCCGCTCAAAACGCCGAGGTTGCTTCTTCCGCGAAAAAAAGCGGTCACGCTGTGTGGATCATCCGCCTGGCCGTTCTGGCGGTTGCCATTGTGTTTATCATCCTGGGCATCGTCAACGGCGGTATGAACGACGTACTGCAAAAGGCCATTCGCATCTGCACCGAGTGCATCGGTCTGGGTTAAGGAGGGGAGAGCATGAAAAAGACAACTGCATGGTTCAAAAACCACCTGCCCACCAAGCGCCGTTGGATCCAGCTTTACGCCGCCCTCCTGTTCAATGCCAATCTGAAGGGCTTCGGCAACGGACAGATCTACAAGGGTCCCTTGAAAAACATCTGCACCCCCGGTCTCAACTGCTATTCCTGCCCCGGCGCTTCGGGCGCATGCCCCCTTGGCTCTCTTCAGAACGCCTTGTATGACAGCGGCAAAACGCTTCCCTTTTACATTTTCGGCGTCATCGCCCTGTACGGACTCCTCTTTGGCCGCTGGATCTGCGGATTCCTCTGTCCCTTTGGACTGATCCAGGAGCTATTACATAAGATCCCTACCCCCAAGCTAAAAAAGAACAAGGTCACCCGTGTGCTTTCCTGGTTCAAATACGTGATCCTGGCGGTGTTTGTTTTCATCCTGCCCATCATGTATATGTTCCGTGACTTCCCCCTGCCCGCTTTCTGCAAATACATTTGCCCCGCCGGCACCCTAGAGGGCGCCATGGGACTGCTGTCCAACAAGGTCAACGACAGCATGTTCGGTATGCTGGGTCCCCTTTTTACCTGGAAATTCCTGCTCATGGTCAGCTTCCTTGTGACCTGCGTGTTCATCTTCCGTTGCTTCTGCCGCTTTATCTGTCCCTTGGGCGCGTTGTACGGACTCTTCAACAAATTCGCTCTCGTGGGTATCAAGGTTGAAAAAGAGCGGTGCACCGATTGCGGCATTTGCGTCAGCAAGTGTCAGATGGACATCCACCGCGTAGGCGATCACGAATGTATCAACTGCGGCGAGTGTATTTCCGCTTGTCCCACCAAGGCCATCCAATGGAAGGGCTCCGGATGGGTATTGCCCGACAACGAGGTCCCCGACACCACGGACATGAGTCCCGAGGAGGCAGTTTACGAGGCGCGTCAGCAAAGCAAGCGGAACGAAAAAATCGCCAAGCGCAACAAGGTCATCAAGATTGTGGCTCCCATTGTGATGCTCGCCGTCCTGGCAGGCGCGCTGATTTATTATAACTTCATTGATCAGGTGGAGACGCCCAGCCTTCCTCCCGAGGAAACGGTAGAAACCGAGCACGAGACCCTTGCTGAAAACGCGCCCGTGCTCCCCAAGAAGGGCGCCGGTGTCGGCAATACCTGCTACGGTATGCCCCTGCCCTACATTGGAGAGGAGGGCAGCTTCAACGTCAGCGGCCATACGGGTAAGATCACCGTGCTGAATTTCTGGGGCACCTGGTGTGGTCCTTGCAAGGCTGAGCTGCCTCACTTTGACGAGATCGCCCGTGAGTATGCCGACAGCGTACAGGTGGTGACCATACATTCCGTGTATGGT
This sequence comes from Oscillospiraceae bacterium, assembly GCA_015063685.1. Lineage (GTDB taxonomy): Bacteria > Bacillota > Clostridia > Oscillospirales > CAG-272 > CAMEON01. The sequence continues at coordinate 126,705 of SVTR01000002.1, forward strand.
TTTGAGGATGCCCAAGCGTATATCGACACGAATTATCCCGATTCCAAAATGCTCTTCACCTACGATGAAAACGATGGGTATTACCATCTTCTTTTCCCCGGTGTTGATGCTTGGCCCGTAACCGTGATCCTGGACGAAAACGGCGTCATTGTTTACAAGGCCGTGGGTTCTGTCAAATACGAGACGCTGAAAACCGTCGTTGACGTGATCGAGGGAAATGAGACCCCTGTCGACGTCAACGGTTACGAAGCGCTCATCCAAAAGATTGATCAGGCGCTACAGGCGCTTGGATAATCTTTTTATCAGCAAACGGGTCTCCTATCGTCAAGCAGGAGGAGGCCCGTTTGTTTTGCAAGAAGAGAGCCTCAAGGAACATCTGCCATAAAGCAGGTCGATACCTTCCGAAAATATCGTAGGACGGTGCCTTGGTGCCGTCCAAAACAAACAATATAGCATCATAAAGCGGCGGGAGATAAACCCCCACCCTACAAAAAAGGGTACGAGCATTTGCTCGTACTCTTTTTCACATCCCTTGCTCTGCAAGGGATATAGTGTGTTACACCTTTTGCGTTCTGTCGGGCGGTGAAAAGTCTTGCCACTTTTCCTGACTGTACTGCTTTTGTAGACACAAAAGCGAAGCCAATTTCAGCTGACGCTTTAATATTGTATCAGGGCAAAAAACTCACCACAACCAAATCCGACTTCGTTATGAATGAGTCTCTCAATCAATCGGAAAGTTACCGCCGCCTCGATTGCTTTGATTTTATGAAGCAGATAGCGCGTACCATCATTTGTTTCTAATTCTACGATGTGCAGGGATATCAGTTTTTCCAAAACTTCCAGCATATCATCTATGGAGATTCCAAGGTGACGAGAAAGCTCATTCGGTCGGATTTCTATCGTAAAATATTCAGAATTCTTATGGTCAAACGGCGCAGTACTCTGAAAATATTCATTACAAATATGAGAAAGCAACTGCCTTACATTTGGATCCGATAGCTTTTTAATGCCGGAGGCTACTTCGGGCTTATCAAATATTGAACCGATATCTGTTGGTTTAATCCCGGAGTCGATCATCGTGAGAGTATTAGACACGAATGCAGCACCTACAGTATCAGACAAGCAACACATCGTGTAAAGCTGTCGTATTTGGTCGTACTTTTTCGTAGAGGGGTTCTGCTCCGCTTTCAAAAAGTCCCAAGAATTGCAATTCACAAAATTTGTTTGATGACACAAGGAATCAATGATCATGGCTTGTGCGCCCTTTGGGAAATTGTGAACAGCTTCCTCGTTGAAAAATTTGGATTCCTGTGTTGATGTCTTAATGATGCGTTCTGCAAACAAATCATCCAAGGTAACATCAAGTGCATTTGCGATTTGAGGAAGGAGCATGATGTCAGGCATAGAGGTTTCTGACTCCCATTTTGATACTGCTTGATTGGTCACTCCGATCTTCTGTCCTAACTCTTCTTGTGTATATCCTTTGCTCTTCCTAAAATAAGCAATGTTCTTTCCCATTGACATGCAATTTTCCTCCTTTTCTTGGATGATTATATTATAGCATGTTTATGTAAAAAGGTAAAGCGACTCATCAGAGACTTTGCGATTATATTTCCAACAAAAATCACCGTTTGGTTGGAAAAACAAGCACAAAAAAAATTAACAATACCGCCGAGAGAAACTGTTCCGCCACTTTCGGCAGTATTGTTATTCATTTTATTGACCTACTTTATCGTAGGTACGCCAAGGCTCTCTTTTTTTACTCACACGGGTAACGGGAATCTGAACCCCGAGCTCACAAATTTGTGAGTTCAGCAAACTCCGCACAAAAATCCAAATGCTTTGATATCTCTTGTCGTTTGCGGCGGCTTCTCGCACCCGTCATCAGCTCCAATAAAAAAGAGAGCACGAGGCTCTCTTTTTACTCAGGCGGGTAACGGGAATCTGAACCCCGAACTCACAAAAGTGAGTTCAGCAAACTCCGTACAAAGATCAAAACGCTTTGATGTATCTTGTCGTTTGCGGCGGTTTCTCGCGCCCGTCATCAGCTCCAATAAAAAAGAGAGCACGAGGCTCTCTTTTTTACTCACGCGGGTAACGGGAATCTGAACCCCGAACTCACAAAAGTGAGTTCAGCAAACTCCGTACAAAGATCAAAACGCTTTGATGTATCTTGTCGTTTGCGGCGGTTTCTCGCGCTCGTCATCAGCTCCAATAAAAAAGAGAGCACGAGGCTCTCTTTTTACTCACGCGGGTAACGGAAATCTGAACCCCGAACTCACAAATTTGTGAGTTCAGCAAACTCCGTACAAAGATCAAAACGCTTTGATGTATCTTGTCGTTTGCGGCGGTTTCTCGCGCCCGTCATCAGCTCCAATAAAAAAGAGAGCACGAGGCTCTCTTTTTTATTGGAGCGGGTAACGGGAATCGAACCCGCATAGCCAGCTTGGGAAGCTGGAGTTTTACCATTAGACTATACCCGCACGGCTGAACAACGGAATTATTATATACCATTTCACCGCTTTTGTCAAGGGTATTTTTCGTCGAAAGCAAATTTTTGTTGTTTTCGCGTGATCCATCATTCCAGGATATTGCTGGTGATATAGTCAACGCCCCACTCGCAAAGGCGGGTAGCCAGTTCCTTATCATCCACGTTCCAGACGTTGACCTCCAGACCGTGTTTGTGCATGAGCTCCACACCCTCCCGGGTCAGCACCGTCCAGGCAATATCCAGATCAAGATGCCACGGTAATAGTTTTTCAAGAAGTGCCTCTGTGGGGCTTTCTGTGGTAAGATACATGAGCTTAGCCGAGGGAAGTAGACGGCGAAGCTCCACCATGTTATGATGAGAGAAAGAAATGAAAACCGTCTTCTCCAGCCAGCCCTCGTCCTGCACCTCGTTCACTGCGCGGGCAATGTTCTTAGGGGTCATGGGGTTCTTGATCTCGCACACGGCATACTTTTCGTATTTGCGGCAGATACGAATGTACTCACGGAGGGTAGGGATCTTCAAGTCCTCACGGGTCTTTTGCCAGCCGTCGCGGTCAAAAAGAGTGATACTACGGAGGGTTGCCAGATCGGTCTTCTCCACCTCAAAGTCCTCGCCACTGACACCCATGGTGTTATCGTCATGGATAACTGCGAACTGTCCGTCAGCGGTGACATGGATATCGCACTCAATGCCCCAGTAGGAGCGATTACCTGCCGCCACGAAGCCTGCGCAGGTGTTACCGGTCTCCAAGCCGTAAAGCCCTTGGTGTCCGACCATTTTTACGGGATTATCGGCTTTGTCAAACTTGATCGTATTCACGAGTTGCCCTCCTTTTGTATAAAGTTCTTAACATGAGGCCGCATGACGCCTCTTGAAATATGTTTCCCCTCTCGTATTCTCCTCATAAGGCAAAACCGCCGTCTACGGAAAGACATTGACCTGTGATGAAAGAGGCTGCTTCAGACGCCAAAAACAACACGGCGGCGCTGACGTCGGCGGGGGTGCCAAGGCGACCTACAGGGGTATCCTCCACCAGGGCGGCCAGGGTTTCAGCACCCAGCTTGGCGTTCATGGCGGTGTTGATGACGCCGGGCTCCACGCAGTTGACCGTGATACCCGAAGGCGCCAGCTCCTTGGCCATGGACAAAGTCAGACCGCGCAGGCCTGCCTTGGCGGCAGAGTAAGCCACCTCACAGGAAGCGCCCACCTTGCCCCACATGGAGCCGATATGGATAATACGTCCGTTTTTGGCAGATATCATGCCTGACAGCACCTCACGGGAGAGATAAAACGCCCCCGAAAGATTGGTATCCAACACCTCCCGCCATTGGATGTCGGTCACGTCTTGCATAACCGAAATGAGGGAAACACCCGCGTTGTTGACCAGCACGTCAACGTGCCCACCCAAGGCATTCTCGGCTTCCTCGACGGCGCGGCGCACCTGATGGGGATCAGCCACATCGGCTTGGATCGCCACAGCCCCCGTAGCCTTGGCCACCTCCCGAGCGGCCTCGTGATTACTCTTATAGATAAACACGACCTTGTCACCGTTTTGCCGGAAGGCTTCAACCAAGCCTCGGCCAATACCGCGGGAACCGCCGCTGATCAATATTCTTTTCATATTATGTCTCCTTTCGGAAGGTAAATTGTTGTTTGGCGGCCGTGCCGCGGCCAAAGCTCGAGGCAGTACATCCTGTGCCTACTGCATCACGCGATGGGTGATTAGGCATATAAATTGTTGCTTAGCGGAGGTTTAATGAAAACCCGTAGGGACGGATTCCATATCCGCCCGATATAAAAAAGCATTGATATTCATAGACCTTTAGGGAGGACGGGCGGATATGGAATCCGCCCCTACAGGTTCGTGCTCATCCATGAAAATTGTTGTTTAGCGGGCAGTGCCCGCGGCCAACGCTCGGGGATGTTCAACTCATGCAAGCCGCATACCGCGATGGGCAGTTGGTTAGATAAATTGTTATTTACAGGTGTAAGGGAGCTTTCCCTGCAACTGTCATTCAGAGGGAGGCCGCGCAAGCGCTCGCCGACCGAAGAATCTTTTCCCGAAGGGAAACCCTTATCCATCAACGGTTTTTGGTTGCCCTACGGGCAAAGATCCTTCGTCGGGCATCGGCCCTCCTCTGGATGACAGCGTTCGGTGGTTGATCCGCTAAGCAACAATTTATCTAACCAACTCCCCATCGCGGTATGCAGCTCGCACGGGATACACTCCCCCGAGCCAAAGCCCCACCGCAGGTGATAAACAACAATTTACCGTTGTACTCCCCATCGCGGTATGCAGCTCGCATGGGATACATTCCCCCGAGCCAGAGCCCCACCGCAGGTGATAAACAACAATTTACCGTTGTACTCCCCATCGCGGTATGCAGCTCGCATGGGATACATTCCCCCGAGCCAAAGCCCCACCGCAGGTGGCCGGCAAGCAACAATTTATTTTATTTTTCTCATATTGGCAAAGCTCCGAACGATCTCAAACCCGGCCGCCTCGTAAATATTGCGGGCAGGATTGGTCGTCCCCGTGTAAAGCGACATAAACTCACCGCCGTTTTGCGCGTGTCGGGAACACATCTCGCAGAAAACCACCTTGCCGATGCCCCGTCCGCGATACTCCTTGCGGGTACCGATGCCGCAGAAATTACCGCGGCCTTCATAGACAGACAGCGGCCCGGTATACGCGACCACCAAATCGTCGGCCTTGTGATCCACCGCCACTACAATGGGCTTGTCCGTATTGGCCATGACCTGCGCCTTCCAACCGAGATTGCCAATATTATCGAATAACTCCGCCAGGCCGTGATGCTTTTGGGAATCATACAGGGTCACCTCGATCCCCTCAGACAATAGTCTTGCCCTGACCTCTGCCATATACGGCGGATCCTGATAGTCCCTCAGCAAACGATAGTAAGCGTTTTGTCTGACGAACTCACTCCACCCGCGGTGCTCAAGGAACCCAAACAAGCCCGAAGATACATCCACACCGGGCACACAGGGGTGATGATGACAGCCCTCTTCCTTGACATACCACGGAAGATTGACGGGATTGTGGAACACAACATCCAGCTTTTCGCAATCTTGAAAAGCACTTAAATCCTGCTCCAATCTGTCCATCAAGGCACGGGCGATCCCTTTGCCACGCTCAGCGGGTGTGACGCAAAGATAGGACAGGTAACCCGTTTTACGATCAGGCAAGTATACACCTGACGCGAGGCCCAGCATATCCGTCCCTTCCATGGCCGCAAGGGTCACACGATCCTGTCCAAAGAACCACCAAGCGGCAGTCTCCTCAGCAATAGGCTGCAAGCAAAGTCCGCCTTCCGAGGTGTTTCTCATTCGATTATAGAAATCCGTTACTGCGTCCAATGCGGGTTGATATGTGATGTGCATAAGAGACCTCCTCATTTTGAGTCAATCAAACGCCATTTCAAAAACTTTTTCACAAAATGGCGCTTGATTCATTCAAAATCCACGCCGACGCTTCAAAGTCCAAAGCCCTCCCCCGAAGTTCCTCGGAGGAGGGCTGGTTTTGATCAATTACTCAGCGTCTGCCTTGTCAGCCTTCTTGGCTGCCTTCTTGTCGCTCTCCTCTGCAGGAGCGGCCTTTACATAGTCCACCATCTTGATGACAGCGGTCTCTGCACCGTCGCCTCTACGAGCACCCAGTCTGTACATCTGGGTGTAACCGCCCTTACGGTCGGCATAAAGAGTGGCATATTCGGTAAACACCTTCTTAGCAACGCTCTCCTTGGTGATGTAAGCGAGGGCCTGACGATAGCTTGCCAGGGAGTTCTCCTTACCAAGGGTGATCATCTTCTCTGCAATGGAACGAACCTCTTTTGCTCTGGTCACAGTAGTGATGACCTGGCCGTTCTCAAGAAGCAGAGTAACCATACCGCGGAGCATTGCTTTTCTCTGGTCGGTAGGTCTGCCGAGTTTTCTGGTTCCGGGCATTTTCATTGCCTCCTTCTGCTATTGTTTGTGTAGCTGTTTTTCTAAAGGTCCCGAAGCGCGTAGCTTCTCAGACCGAAAACGTTTATGCTGAATGTGTCAAGGATAGGCGCAACAGGTGCCGGCCCTCCCGACGATGCTTACTCTTCGACCTTCTTGAGATCCAGGCCGAGGGAGTGAAGCTTCTGGATAACTTCCTCCAGCGATTTCTTACCGAGGTTGCGAACCTTGATCATTTCTTCCTCGGTCTTGTTTGTCAGATCCTCGACAGTGTCGATGCCTGCACGCTTCAAGCAGTTGAAGCTACGAACAGACATGTCAAGCTCCTCAATGGTCATCTCAAGGACCTTTTCCTTCTTGGTCTCTTCTCTCTCAATCATGATTTCTGCCTTCTTTGCTTCATCTGACAAATCCACAAACAAGTTGAGATGCTCGTTGAGAATCTTGGCGGCGAGAGAAATCGCTTCCTTTGCGGAAATGGTACCGTTGGTTACCACCTCCAGCGTCAGTTTATCATAGTCGGTAATGTTGCCCACACGGGTGTTCTCCACATCGTAGCTGACCATGTACACGGGGGTGTAGATGGAGTCGGTGAAGATGGTGCCAATGGGCGCAGAGGTTGTCATACCGGGCTGCTCGTTGTGGATCTGCTTGTTCTTGTCCTGAGGAACATAGCCACGGCCGTTGTCAAAGGTCAGCTCCATGTAGAAGCGATCGTTGCCGGACAGGGTGGCGATGTGGTGGTCAGGATTCAGGATGATGATGTCGCCATCCTGCTTGATGTCGCCGGCGGTGATATCATGATCACCGGTGACGTCAATGACAACCGTCTTGGGGCCGGGGGTCAGCAGCTTTGCCGTGATACCCTTGACATTCAAAACGATCTCGGTGACATCCTCAAGGATCCCGGGAACAGTGGAGAACTCATGCTGCACGTTATCGATCTTGATAGAGGTGACTGCCACACCGGGCAGAGAGCTCAAAAGAACGCGGCGCAGGGAGTTACCCAGGGTAATACCGTAGCCTCTTTCCAGGGGCTCTACGATAAAGGTACCTCTGGTACCGTCATTACTGAGGTTCGCAGTCGTGATATTAGGCTTTTCAATCTCGATCATTCCAAATAAAACCTCCTTCTGCTATTTGGGAAAAACAAGTTTCCGATGCCGTGGCTCATAAAGCCGCAGCGGTGCCCGAAGGCGCTCGGGGTGCTGATTTGGGGCCTACCCCAAGCAGTACCCACATAAATCCTTTGGGTATTACTTGGAATAGAGCTCGACGATCAGCTGCTCGTTGAATTCGAAGTCGATATCCTCACGAGCGGGCATAGCGATCACCTTAGCGGTGAAGTTAGCCTTGTCGGACTCCAGCCACTTGGGCACTCTTGCGCCGCCCTCAGACTCAGCCAGACCCTTGAACTTCACGGATGCGCGGCTGGACTCCTTAACGGAGATCACGTCACCGGGCTTCACGACGAAGGAAGGAATGTTGACCTTCTTACCGTTTACGGTGAAGTGACCGTGCAGAACCAGCTGACGGGCATCACGACGGCACTCGGCCATACCCATGCGATAAACGACGTTGTCCAGTCTTCTCTCCAGCAGGATCAGCAGGTTTTCACCGGTCATACCCTCCTTACGGGCAGCCTCCTCATAGAGGTTTCTAAACTGCTTCTCGAGAACACCGTAGTATCTCTTGGTGGTCTGCTTCTCTCTGAGCTGCATACCATATTCTCTCATCTTCTTGACATCAGCGCCGTGCTGACCGGGACGAGACGTTCTGCGCTCAAGTGCGCACTTGCCGCTGATGCAGCGATCGCCCTTGAGGTACAGCTTCTTACCTTCTCTGCGGCACAGTTTGCACGCAGGTCCTGTATATCTTGCCATGTTTCTATCCTCCTATGAATTAAACACGTCTGCGCTTGGGGGGTCTGCAGCCGTTGTGGGGAATGGGGGTAACGTCGCGGATCAGGGTGATCTGCAGACCCACAGTCTCCAGTGCACGGATAGCGGACTCACGTCCTGCGCCGGGGCCCTTAACGTAAACCTCAACGCTCTTCAGACCGTGGTCAACAGCGATCTTAGCAGCAGTCTCAGATGCGGACTGAGCAGCGAAGGGGGTAGACTTACGGGAGCCCTTGAAGCCGAGCTCACCGGCAGAAGCCCAGGAAATTGCGTTGCCGTTCACGTCGGTGATGGTAACGATCGTGTTATTGAAGGTAGACTGGATATGAACTGCGCCCTTTTCGATATTTTTTCTCTCGCGGCGCTTCTTGATGCCTCTGGCGGCCTTATCATTCTTTGCCATTGTTCATGCCACTCCTTTACTTCTTCTTGTTTGCGATGGTCTTTGCAGGACCCTTACGGGTTCTTGCGTTGGTCTT